>JAFTOX010000001.1 GCA_017463585.1 Rikenellaceae bacterium
GATTCGCTAAAGAGATTAGAGGTTATAGAGGTGTTGAATACATGCAAGGTGGGTACAATATATAAGGTAAACTACAAGGTGTTTAATAATATCATTGTCGATTTGAATAACGAGTTCAATCCCATAGAGCGGTTGAGAATTGCAGACAGATTTAGAGGCGAGGGATATGAGCTGCATAGCAAAACAATTGAGCGATACACAGGGTCTGAGTTTGGCAATAAAAGAATGTAAAACATTAATTTTCAAAAGATTATAATATGAAAAAGAAAAATTACAACATGGGCAATATGCCCTCACTCCTTCCTAAGGAGTATCTGATGCAGAGCATCACGGACATTTTTAACAACGGACTCCCTCAGGATCTTTACACCACTGTGAACAACTTAGATGAGCTGTTCCGCCTTGATAGGGGTAGGGTGATAACCATTACAGGCGTTCCTAACTATGGTAAATCGGAGTTTGTGGACTTCCTTACTACGACTTACAACAAGCTATACGGAATGAAAACGCTTTATTTCTCCCCTGAGAATCAACCACTTTCATTCCATATGGCGAAGCTGGTTAGTAAATACACCAACAAGAAATTGAAAGATGTGAGTGAGATAGAGGTAAATAATACGGCATCGTATATTTGCGACAACCACTACTTCTGTAATTATCAAATAGTTAGCAAGTTGTCGCAGATTATGGATGTAGCAGAGACTGCTATCAAGGAGAAAGGTGTAAGTATTATTGTCCTGGATGCTTACAACAAGATTGAGGCTGAAAAACCCAAGGAATTAACTGAGACAGAGTTTGTTAGCAAGGTTATGGATATACTCTGCCATTTTGCAATCCAATTCAATGTTATGGTTATCCTCGTTGCTCACCCTCGTAAAATGGATTATAATCACTCTTCGCAGTCTTACTATTGTCCTAAAGCCTATGACATCAATGGCAGTGCTAACTTTTACAATAAGTCTGATTTCGTACTTACCGTACATAGAGACTTTGACCGTGATGAGACCATCATCAAGTGTGATAAGGTCAAGTTTAAGAACTACGGTAAGATAGGTGAGTGCAGATTGAAGTATGATGTTGATTCGGGTAATTACTATAACGCTAATAAAAACAATGGTCGCTATTATGTTGAGGACGATGAGGAGATAGCATACAAACCCATTGAGTTTACCATCCCAACAGCAGTTATAAATGACCCACTCAATGTTGAGGTATCTTTATATAAGGGAGTTAGCGATAATATTGGAACGACTGTGAATCTTAAAGACTTCCTGTTTACGGACCAGTACAAAGCCATTGCTGAGGAGATTCGTAGCGGTAGTACAGCTGAGGAGAGGCACGAAATCAAGAATAGGTATCGCGCTACCTTACCTTGTGCGACGGTCTGTGGACGCTTCACTGAACGGAAACGCGATATGATTGCCGATTATTCGGGGCTGATGGCTATAGACATTGATTACAAGGGGAATGAGAATATCATCTCGGAGGTTCCTAACATCCTGAGCCAGTTAGACTTCATTACCTATGCGGGTAAGTCAATCTCGGGAGACGGGTACTTCGCAATCTGCAAAGTGGACAATCCTAAATGCCTGAAACAGCACTTTTTAGCATTGGAGCAGGACTTTAAGGAGCTCGGCATTACCATTGACAAGTCGTGCAAGGACACCACCCGCCTTCGCTTTGCATCTTACAACGCAGAGCCCTACTACAACCCCAACGCGCTCACATATTATAAGGTTGCTGAGGAGCCAAAGAGAGTTTCGGCTACGGTAAACCCGCCCGAGGTCAAGTTTTACTCAAGCTCTTCAGATTCGGCCAAGAGAGTTGAGGATAACATCAAGTATTTGATAAATAACAACTTAAGTCTTCCAGATGATTACGACTCGTGGTTTAAGATAGGTATGTCGCTTTGTAGCGAGTTCGGCGAGGCTGGCAGACAGTATTTCCACTCCATTTCTTCTCTTTCGCCCAAATACGAGAGACAAGAGTGTGATAATCAGTATGATAAGATTATTAATGCTTATGGTAGCGGGAATGATATAGGTCTTGGCACACTGATGTATATGTTCAAGGAGGCAAAACGAGTATAATTTTATTCAAATCATTTGAAAATGAAAGGTTTAAGAAAAACAGAGGGTATGAACCCCTCGGGAGTTGAAATGATACACACTCCCATTTCAATTAGCGGTATTAGAACGGACTATGATGTTTCTGATTACGACACATCGTCCCTTTTAGCTCTATCAACACTTACTGATGTTGCTAAAGAGGTGGTAGAAAGTCGGGTGATAACAATAAACCACTTAAGGAGACTTGAGAAAGTTTCATCCGATAGACAGGACTACTTAGAGTATGACATCGATTACCTGATTTATCTTATCAAAGAGTTCTTTGAGTATGCCGACCCATTAAACAATTGGAGAATGGGGTCAATAGCAAACGATGCAGATTTACATGACATATTCTCAGATAAGGCGATACGCCTTTATAAATCCATTATTAACACTTGTAATAACATTCTAATTAACAGATATTTATGATGAAAGAATTATTCGAGATTCAGCAGAAGCTGAAGAGCAACAAGGATAAGTTCAACGATTTTGCAAAGTACCCATACAGAACGCTTGAGGACATCTTATTCGACCTGAAACCATTGCTAAGGGAGTCTGGTTGCACGATTACCTTCAATGATGAAATCGTCAATGTAGGAGCTTATAACTACATTAAGAGTACTGCAATCTTAACAAACAGTGAGGGTAAGGCATGGCAATCCGTTGGTTGGGCACGAGAGGATAATGACAGAGCAGGAATGAGTGCAGGGCAATTAACAGGGTGTGGCTCGTCATATTCACGAAAGTATGCTTTGTGTGGTCTGTGTGCCATCTGTGAGGAGAAAGATTTGGATGCTATGGATAACAGAGTTAAACAGAAGTCCCCACCTTCAGCAGCGGCAAACATGCCGACAGATAAGGCATTGCAACCGTTCTGTGCTGCGATGAAGCTGGTTGAGGGTGTTGATACAGACGAGTTGCTGCGGTTCTACAACTTCTACAATAGTCCATCTAAGACTCATCCCGATAAGACCATTGAGCAATCATTCGATAACTTCAATGCGCCTCACTTGTGGGAAAAGTGGATTGACAAGCGAAAGGAGAAAGTTAATAAGGCCGCTTAAGAACTAAATGTGAGGGTGTTGTATGGCACTCTCACTTTTTTTGTTTATATTTGCGACAAGAATGAATAGTGCAGAAAGCACGCTTTGCTCTAAATGTCTGTAAAATGCAGGTTGCAATATATTGGGTGGGAGTGAGTTTCGAGTCTCGTTTTCCGCTCTGAAAAACAAGCAGTTACAAATGTAGCTGCTTGTTTTTGTCTATAATCAACCCTATTTGGGGCATATTTCACGTCGTTTTGTCCCCCATTTTGTCCCCCAAAATAGAACTATCATATAAGGAATATTTTGCTGCATAATCCTAATTCTCAATGCAGTACAAGATTATTTGCAGAACTGACAATCTCAACAAAAATGACGAAGCGCCCCTCTGTTTGCAATTTTACCACGATGGGCGCAGGAAGAAAATCGTAGTTTCACTGACAGCCTTTGACATTTTGAGGAAATACTTTTGTCGCAAAATAGGCAAACGTATGATTATGAAAAACGAGCAACACCTTCGCTTGCGGGAGCAAGTGCAGAAAATCGAGCAGAAGATTCTTGCCATTACGGGCGATAACGTGGAGTATAACATGGAGTGGACTCGTTCGCAGCGCAAATGTGAGCAGGTGGAACGCTTGATTTGGAAGCGCAAACATCTGCTCGATAAGATGTTTGTCGCTACGCCCGAAGAGGTGGTACGTATGGAGCAGGTGAATAACCGCTTGTACGATCTTACACAGAAGATGTATGCTCGTACAGAGGCTATCTTTCGCAAAGTGATGACTGCTACCTATGACCCCGAATCGGATGACGATGTGGAGGTTGAGGGAACTCTCAAATTCTTGGCGAATGGACATAGTTCTCTATTGCCAATGGCGAATGACGACTATTACGGCTCGAATTTTTACGAGATGTTTTTCATTATTAACTGGCTCTACACCTGCGATGTGTTGGATTTAGAGGAGATTGAGCAGTGTCGTTGTTATCTTTCGGAATATCGACCCGAGATGAGTAGCAAGGAGTTGGGATTGACGGACGACCTCAACGATGGCACAACTTGGTATGAGTCCGTGCAGCCCGCTGCCGACAAATTGAGTCATATTTGCATCTGCCACGCCATTCACGATTTGAGTTGCCACAAGCCCTATTCCATTCCCGACATTCTGCGAATGAATGATTTTTGGGTTGAGGTTACGGTCAAGCACCAACATATTGTAGAGCAGGACGGCAGTCGCCTCCATTGGTGGGAGCGTTGCTCGTTTGAGGAGTTTCGGGATAAGTTTGTGCATGAGGCTGAGCATAATCGTGCGCCACAGATTCGACTTGGGCAGGAGATTTACAACCGTACTCAACTATATTTCAAGGACTATTTCGATAGCCTTACCGAGGATATGCCGAATGTAGAGAAGTACAAAAGCCCTTTCTCGGACAAAGTATGTCTTTTTTGGCGCCCGCAAAAGGATTGTTTCTATATAGACGAAAACATAGACGACTATTTACGAGAGGTATATGAGTTTGTGAGGGAATAAATTTCGCACTGACATGATTTGGCATTTTGAGGGTGTAGTTTTGCACCCGAAACCATTAGAATTAAATGCCTATGACAGAACAGGAGTATATGAGCGAAGACCGCAAGTATGGAATTGTGGCGGTTGTAAAAAACAACAAAGTGCTCTACTACGAGAATAGAGGCACATCGGAGATGCGTTTAACCTGCCCGATATGCGAGTGCGAAGAGGTCTATTGTGTGGAATATAGCCACTTTCGATTTGATACCTTCAACGACATCTCTGAGGGTGGAGAGGTCTTACAGCAAGCCAAACGCATAGCCGAATACCCACTCGACAAAGAGTCTGATTTCACCCTCTTCTACGGTGCGAAAGGAAGCGGCAAAACCCACCTTTTGCACGCTATATGGAGCGAGATGCGCCGACTGCACCCCAAGTGGCGTGTGCAGTGCATCACGGCAGAGTCGTTTGTTGGCGAGTTTGAAGCGGCGGCCTATATCGAGGAGTTAGACGCGTTCCACAAGCGCTACAACGCTTACGATGCGTTGTTGATTGACGATGTCGACAAACTTGTTGGCAAGGAGGCTGCACAAACGGCACTCTTTCGAATGATAGACTTCAAGTTTATTGCAGAGAAACCGCTTGTCTTTACCGCATCGACTGACACACCCGCATTTTGCCCTCGCCTGCAAATGCGTATGAGTGTCGCTCGCAAATACGAACTGCCACTTGTGGAGGTGAAAGGCTCTACGCCTGCGAAAGATGGCATCTGCCATTGCCCTGCGTGTGGCCATAGTTACCCGCTATTCACCAATACCAAATAAGTATGTAAAATCTTAAACAAAAACATTATGAAAATTGTATGTCCGGAGTGCTTCTGTGAAGACGCCTATTTCAACGGAAGTTGCTACGAATGTCCCGATTGTGGGCACTGTTGGTCGGCAGATGATGCCGATTCCGACGAGGATTACCGATAGGCGGTAGTCGATTATATGTTAATCTAAAACTCGGTTCGTGTTATAACGCACCCGTTGAAAAGGCTGGGGTGGAAGGCAAAGTCCTCCACCCCGATTTTTTTATTTTTAACAACGCATTTTGAGAAATAATTTGTAAGTTTGTGAAGTAATTTGTATGCTTTATGAGTCAAAAGAACAATGTAAAAACTGCCGGTTTAATAGCAGTTGGAGTAACTATTGCAACAGCTATGACTTCACTTATTTATTCACTCGGAAAACGGATGGGATTTAAAAAAGCTGATAAATCATATGTAGAGCTTCGTAATGTTTGTATTCATTTATTGTATAAATCTGAGAGAAAGAGGGCTATGTTGCAAAATGAAATCGCTCGTTTAAAAATGGAAAATAATGCATTGAAGTTAAAACTACAAAACTATGAGAGTAAATAAATATAAGGATATAGTTTTAATATTAGAAAACTTTAATGCTCGATTAGAGTCTTCTTGTTCTTTGAATGAACTCTCGTATGATAGTTGGATTGAAAAGTCATTAAATTCAAATTATAAGGGGAGCTATAAATCAATTTTGGACAAAGAAAATCAGAGTAAAACTTCTAATGATTATAAATACTTTTCCGGAACTTTTGAAGAGAAAATAAAATTAACTAAGACTGATAAAGAGTTGCTAGCATTATGTGCTACATTGCAATTTGCTCGTGCAATTATCATAGGCCTAATTAGCCCGCAACCATCGGGAGAGAAGGTTATTTCGCGCGAAAAGAATAACTATGATAAAGGAGCTCATAAGGAGGAATTGAGCACAACCAAGAAAAGCAAACTAAATGCAGGATACAGCAGTGTAAAAAATAGTAAAAAAGTAGGTGATTTTCGAACTGCAGACCAGATTTATATAGGCTGCGTTCCTTATGATTGTGAGTTTCCAAATTCGGAAGGTGATTTGCATAGAACAAACACATTAGGACACGACCCTATTATGGGTTGGATTTTTGGTGTTGCGAATATTTTAACGGATACTATTACCACATCAGAAGGTATAACATATAGAACTATTCTACGGAGCAATGCTGAATCGAAATTTATATGTCAATCCGAACAGACTGTAAGTTTTTTTACTTTATTCAAGGAAGCTATTATAGCCATTATACAGGACCCAAGGCGTTTGTGTGCTGCTTTATTTAAGCAAAGAGAACATCTCGCTAGTGATTATAAAACGCCCAATGGATTGCCTATCCCGATATTGCAAACAATACTCAAAAAAACAAAGGTCTCTACTGATAAAGGTCGAAAGAGTTTTGAGGAACTATATAAATTAGGCTATGACTATCTTGAGTTTCAATCAGATTTTAATAAGTATCTAAACAATCAAACTTTTTCTGGAATTATTTCAACTTTTACAAATATTGTAATCGCCACTTTACATTGGTTATTATCAGATGCAATAGGAGATACCAAATACTATTTTGCAAGGACTCTGAAAATTCTCGATTATTCCAATCTAATAGCATCATCGCTAAATGTTCCCATTGCAATCTACAATCCAAAGATGATGGATTTATCTGGACTTGTAAATACTGCAATCATGGACCTTTTCACGGCAAACTATATTGGGAAATTAAAAAGCGACTTTATTGCCAATGAACTACTTAATGACATGAAAGATGTTGCTAAAAACATGAATGAAAATTTCAAATAATATCATTCTCGCCCCTGTCAAGATTTGGCAGGGGCGAGCTGTTTCTTTGTGGCGAAATTTAATACTTCGATTGCTATGAAACAGAGAAAAAACCGCACATTTGTGTTTGTTATTATTACATTGCTAATCCTCTTTGCTCTCCTTGCCTTCGTCTCGGGTGATGCAGGGCGGTGGCTATTTCCATTCATTTAATTTCTCTCTGTCGTACTTTGTCAGTCTTCCACCATACCTTTGCACTAAATTAAATAGCAAAGATTATGGAGCAGAAAAACCAACAAACAATAGACTCTCAGGAGAAAAAACATAGTGAAAATTTGATTAAGCAGATGATGAGTCAGCCGTGCGACCTTGCAAGTCTGTGGGGTCGTGCGGCTGATTCGTTTCCACAGAGCAAGCGCAAACAACGCATTCGCATTGCAATTGCGGTCGTAGTCGGTGTGATTATCGGCGCATTGGCAATGCACTTTTTATCTTCGCCCGAGCGTTGGATTCGATTATAATTTGTAACTTTACCTAAAATTATAACCGCTATGAGTACCGCAGGACTTATCAACCGCTATGTGTGGTTCGTGACGACAATATATAATCGAGGTCCGATTTCGCTCGCTGACCTCCAACATCGCTTTGAGTCGCATTTTGGGCGTGGCGAGGAGCTTTCGGAGCGTCAGTTTCACCGCTATACCGATGCCGTGGAGGAGTTGTTCGACATCGAGATAAAGTATAGTCGCACGCAGCGAGGTTATATCGTTGCCGACCGTGAGGGTATCGACAATATGGGTATGCGCAAGTGGCTGATTCAGACCTTCTCAGTGAATAATATTCTGCACGAGAGCCAAGACCTCAAAAATCGCATCCTCCTCGAAAATGTGCCTTCGGGACAGCAGCACCTGACGACCATTGTCGATGCAATGCGCGAGGGTGTGGCGTTATCGATGACTTATCACAGTTTTCATCGTGAGGAGCCTTCGACCTTCGAGGTTGAGCCCTACTGCGTAAAACTCTTTGAGCAGAGGTGGTATATGCTCGGAATGAGCGATAAACTGCGCATCTACGCCCTCGACCGCATTAAGGCGTTGGAGCCGACCGAGCGCAAATTCAAACTACCCAAGACATTCGATGCGGCAAAGTTCTTCGAGGACTACTATGGTATTATCATCAGCGATGAGGATTATGAAGTTTGCCCAGTGGCGTTGCAGGTTGATGCCCAGCAGAGTAATTACCTCCGCACCCTGCCACTGCACCACACGCAAGTTGAGGTGGAACGCAACGATAAATATTCAATTTTTGAGTACCACCTCTGCCCGACATTTGATTTTCGACAAAAGATTTTGTCTATGGGCGGAGCGATAGAGGTTCTTGCACCAGAAGAATTGGTCTATCAGATGAAAGATGAGGGATATGGAATAGTAGTAGCTAATATGTTTCCCGAAATGGCATATTATGAGTTTAAGGTGTATAAAAAGTAGTGACTATTTGCGAATTTTCTGCTGAAAGTTTGGAAAATTCGTGGGGGGGGTAAATTTGTAAACAAAACTTAAAAAGACTTAACAATGAAAAATGAGATTGTCGAATTACCTAAGTTAATGGTTGATTCGAGTGAATATGATGGTAAGGCTGAAATAGTAATGGATTATGTGTTATCTTGGTGCTTGAGAAGAGCCGATGTGATTTGTAGCAACGAGAAACCTATTTTATACAACTATTGTCGAACTATGCTTGCCACTCTTCTCGAAGTAGAACTCAATGACTCAATCACATTTGAGGATGTGAAAGTATGGAAACAAGAATATAATATTGATGTTTGGGCTGAATTGCAAGTGAACAGAGGAGGAGTGTTAGAAAGACACGCAATACTAATAGAAGACAAGTATTACACAGGATTACATCCCTCGCGCGATAGTGATGGGAAATACCGAAATCAGCTTGAAGTGTATAAAAAGAAATTTGACAATCACTATGCGCAGCAAGCCGACGAGTGGCATAAACATTACGCTCTAATTACTTGTATTAGCAGAACAGATCCCAATTTTGCTATGTATGATATTGTCTCGTCATTTGGTTTTAAGTCATACTCATTTTATGATCTTCTCGGCAAAGCACGTGATTATGAGGAGTGCGAGAGTGATATATTTAACGAGTTTTGGCTTCGTTGGTAATGATTGTCAGGGAATAGATGTAAGCTAGAACTAATAGATATAACGATGAAAGTATTTCGTATTACACCAAAGCGCATTAAGCGAGTGAATGGGCAGGTGCTTACTCCTGAAATGGATATTACTGTAACTACCCGCTCACACACCTACGATCCGTTCTACAACGGCGCAAAGGAGATTCAAGAGCAATATATGCGAATGTACGGCTTCGACTACAAAAAGTCTTGTTGCACAAAAGGCGATTTTGATTTTGAAATTTTAGGATAACTTAATAAACTTAATACCATGAACCACGATTTTATCAATAACTTTGAGCAAATTGACGATAATGAGCTTGATATATATGGAGAAACTGCCCAAGAACGCGAAGCTGGAATAAATCATCTATTTGACTTTATAACAGGATATGCCGCTAGAAGACTTAATTTTGATGCATCACAAGAAAGTGATAAAGCGGTAGTGTATATGGTGATAGACTGTTTAGCAAAGGGAGTGGAGAAAGAAGTTGCTGTAGGACATATTATGGGGCACATTATGCTGATGGGATTTTACATAAGTGAAGATGATATTAAAAAGACACTTGAACAAGCCGAAAAATTATGCATTAAGGAGATTTTGGCGTATAAAATAGCTGTCGAAGATGTATATGAATCATATGCACATCCGGCGGACGTAATTATAAAAGTGCATAAGTTGTTAGAGTAGAATTGTAATAATAGTACTTATAAATCTAAGAAATATGACAACAGATAGAAATTATTGGATTCATAGAATCGGTCATGTACAGAAATTGTCATACCCATTATTAGAACAAGGATTATTAAGTTATGGGTGGTCTGATTTTGTTACATATGACAACTACATCGATAATGTAAGAAAAGAAGGTGGTTGGGAATATCTGGAAAAATGTATGCTTGATTGTTGGGGCGGGTTAACTAACAACAGGTATCAATTATGGCGATTCTTAGTTGAAATGAAATCTGGGGATTGGGTGATTGTTCCAATGTATGGCGAATTTTCCATATATGAACTTATAGAAGATTCCCCAATATCTATAATTGATTATAATGAACCCATTAAAGACAATGCTGGTAAAATATACTCAAGGAATGATGATGGTTTGTTAATTGAAGATGACGAAAATAATACAGTCATAGACCTTGGATTGTTAAGATATGTAAAGCCGATAGCAGAACATATCTCTAGATACAAGTTTGCGGATGCCGCCCTAATTTCTCGATTAAAAGTTAGACAAACAAATGTTAATATAAACGATTTAGAATCATCTATACTAACAGCTATTGAGCGTGCCAAGAATAATAAGCCGATAGATTTTCGAGGAGAATTAGATGATATTATCCCTCATATCTGCAAAAGTATTCAAAACACTCTTGATGACCGTAAATTTGAAAGACTTGTAAAATGGTACTTTGAGCGAATAGGAGCATCGAATGTGGATATTCCTAGCCGAAATCCTTCCGATAAAGAGAGTTTTGAAGATATAGATGTAATAGGGACTTTCGATCATCTCAAAACAGTATTCTATGTCCAAGTAAAGCATCACAATGGAATAACAGCTGATTGGGCTGCTAAACAAATTGCTCAAGCCAAAAAAATTCACGAGAAATCAGATAATGGTGATGGATATACACGGGTGTATTGGGCATTGACATCGGCCAAAGACTTTAATGAGGAATGTAAACAACACGCTCAAGAAAATAATATTCAACTAATAACGGGATATGAGTTTGCCTCAATGTTGATAGATGTTGGTTTTGTAAATGTAAATTCCGCTTTTTAGCCATATGACCACCTACATCTCTGACATAGCGCACTATAACGAGGTGCTGGCGAGGGTGGCGAGTGTCAAGCATTCGCTTGTGATTGGTACGGCCGACATCAAGGATCTCTATGTGAAGGTCGGGGCGAGTCGTGAGCCGTTCCTTGCGGTGCTGGATTTGCTCGTCAGGCGCGGTGTGGAGGTGCGGCTGTTGCACGCCAAGGAGCCGGGACCGAACTTTCGTAAGGATTTCGATAAGTATCCTGCTCTCATTAAGAAGTTGCAGCGCAAGCTTTGCCCGAGAGTCCATTTCAAAACA
This sequence comes from Rikenellaceae bacterium, assembly GCA_017463585.1. Lineage (GTDB taxonomy): Bacteria > Bacteroidota > Bacteroidia > Bacteroidales > Rikenellaceae > Alistipes. Next base: position 11,584 of record JAFTOX010000001.1, read on the forward strand.
ATGGTCTTCGATTGCGAGGTGGCCTATATCGGCTCGGCAAATCTTACGGGTGCTGGTATAGGAATGAAGTCCGATGGCAAGCGCAACTTCGAGGCCGGAATTTTGACCGATGACCTTGCGTTGGTAGATGCCGCTGCCGACCATTTCAACGCTGTGTGGACGGGTGAATATTGCAAAAATTGCAAGCGCAAAGACTATTGCGGAATGCCAATAACCAAGCAGGTAAAAAGACGAAATAATAGAGCGAAATTTTCAAATCTTCCCCTCTCTGTCCTAATGTAGCAGAGAGGGGTTTTACTTTTGTCGCAAAACTAAAGATTTATGACAAAAGATGAACTCCGCGAGGCTCTCCATCGTGAGATGCTTTTTTACTACTTCGCACAGCGTGAGCCTCGGCTCGAAATCCGTGCGGAAGAATCGCTGCTGAGTGCCGTCGGGCGGAAGATGCAGCAATACGCCAATTGCGGCTTTCCACGCCCGATAACCGAAGCCGATATCGAAATGCTCTGCAACTGCTCGTTCGCGGGGTTGTTCCACTACGACCTCGAAGCAGGTGCCGAGCGAATAACTCAACTTAAACAAGAATTGAAATCACTCTGACGGCTTTTGTTTGTGTGATGCGATAGCTTTGTGAAAAATTAAATTATGCAACTATGATCTATTTAGAACAATTCAGGTTCATAACCTTAGGGAAAGAGGATCGTTTTTTGGCGGATTACTATCAAAGTCATCCTTGGGACAACGGGTCGCCATATCCCTTTGGCGTACTTTCCAAGCGCAGTTTGCACTCGCTTGATTTCTCCGAAATCACAATTCTGTATGGTGGCAACGGATCGGGCAAATCGACAGCTCTCAATATGATTGGATGCAAACTACAAGCTGAACGAAAATCGGCTTTCAACAAAGGCGACAGGCAATCGGATTATCTGCAACGCTGCACCTACAAAGAGGGTGTTTGGCATGATGATATCTCTCTGCGGGACAAAACAACAATCATAACAAGTGATGACATATTCAAATATATGCTCGATACGCGAGGTAAAAATGAGTTTATTTCGGTTCAAAGTAAATCTGCGCGTGCTGAAATAGGGAGAATTAAACGAGCCGCTTCCAACCCTCGATTCTACACCGCAAACGAGCGAGATGCATTGCGTCATCTCGATTTAGAAACGGGAGAAAATGTCGACACTTTTTCGCGTATCGTTGATATGAAGAAAAAGAGTTGTGCGCAGTTTGTGAAAGAGAACATAGGCGAAAAAACGCAGACTTACTCAAATGGCGAAACGGGCTTTATGAGCTTGGTGGAGAACATTGTGCCGGACAGATTGTATATTCTTGATGAGCCCGAGAACAGTCTCTCTTGTAAATTGCAGCAGGAGCTTGCACAATTTATAGATATGTCTGCAAAATATTGTGGTTGTCAATTTATTATTGCTACTCACTCACCATTTTTACTGGCTTTGCCAACTGCCAAGATTTATAATTTAGACGGAGAGCCAGCTACGGTCTCGAAGTTCTGGGAATTGCCTAATATGCAGTTGTATTATAAACTATTCCACCAGTTTGAGTCGGAATTTCATAAACAGGCTGTATAGCTCTGCCGCAATTTGTCAGTATGGTACGGTAGCTTTGCACTATAAAACTTTGGGTTATGGATTTGGATAATATCAAAGCTCTCTGTGAGGGAGGAGACCTATACGCATCAAACGACGATTATGCGAATGCTATTAGCTGCTGGTCGTTAGCGGCAGAAGATAACGCCGACCACGAAGGGAAATACCGAATAGGCATCTGTTACTATGAGGGCAAAGGGGTTAAACAAGATATGTTTAGCGCAATTAGTTGGCTTAACAACGCCTCTCGGTCTGGAAGTTTTAAGGCTGCAAAAATGCTTGGAGGTTATTATGAAAATTTGGCTTACAGTATTGTTGAACGAGAGGTGCAGATAACCGATAGCCAACTAGCCATATGGCATATTCCTCGTATTGAGAAAACAAAGATTCTTACATATCCAGAACATCTCAATAACGCAATAGAATACTACTCTCAGTATCTTATAAATATAGACGCGTATGTTCATTGGGACAATCGGCAGGAAATAGGTTTTGATCTCGAAAAGAAATCGAGAAAAATTATTGACAGTGGAATAGTTAAAGATTGAAAAATTGAAACGGTTAGTTAGAGCATATGAGGGGTATGAGAAAGGGCTTTACAACGATAACTATATCGAGTAGAAAGATGAAGAACGAAACATTTGATTGGAACAACTGCGACCCGCTGTTCGACGAGGTCGTAGCGTATGCTCGAGGGCAGAAAAGATTGTCCGCTTCGGGCATTAGCGACAAGTTTTGTATCGGCTTTAACCGAGCAAACCGCATTATCCGACAAATCGATGAATCAGGCGTATTAACCGCAAAAGAGAACGACAATGAGCGAGCACAAAATTAGCGTTCCTCGCCTAAAACTTTCCAAGAAATTTGCAAAATCACCAGCAAAATATCTGCGTAAAATTGTTATTGACCACGCAGAAGGGAGAGGTCTATTAACCTCCGAAAACCGAGAAGAGTATCTGCAACGTATCGACCACGAGATAGCGGTATTTGAGCAATGTGGCTATGTGGAGTATCTACTCGGTGTGGTGAATATGACCGAGCAGATGAGTCTGTTGGGAATATCATATATCGCAGGTCGTGGAGTCTTTTCTGCCTCGTTGGTCTTTTATTGCTTGCGAATAACGAATATAGACCCTATCAAGCACGATCTTTTATTCGCCCGATTTATGCCCGAGGATCGCCCAAAGTTTATCGAGGTGGAGTTGCTTATTAGTAAGATTTTGAGCCCATCTCATCTGCGAGATTTGGAGCAGGCGATTGCGTGCGATGAGAGCGAGGGGCATAGCGTAACGCTTGTAGTGTCAAATATCGCAGGGCTTATTAGTCGGACAAACCTCGATATTTGGGATAAGTGCGGATTGATGCTTACTGACTTGGCGAATGGCTGCGACTTACGAATACCGCTCGACGATGCCGAGACTTATCGCTCGTTCCAATATGGCGACTTGGCGGGAATCTATTGCCTAAATCGTAGGAGGTTGGTAAATGAGATGTATTTTAATCCGCCGACCTCGTTTGATGACTTGGTGCGCCTTTGTGCCATACATTGGCACGGTGCGTTTGAGATGTTTAGCGAAAACGATTCACGATACTGCTTTCAGGAGGAGATAATGCGTGATGCAATGGCGTGCGGATTTAGCGAGAGTGAGGCAGACGATTTGCGCCGTGCGGTGGGCAAGAAACAGACCGAAAAATTGGAGTTATACCGCCCTCGCTGGGTGGCAAAATATGGCGAAGCGAGCTGGCAAACGATGACCGAACAGGGGTTGTATGCCTACCCGAAGGCCCACGCAGTAGTGCTTGCCTACCTCGCCTACACTACCGCCTATCTCAAAACCCATTTCCCCGAGGAGTTTACCCGTGCAGCCCTGCGCATTGCTGCAAGCGATGAATAATAACTTATCCGCAAGGCACGTGAGTCGCCCCGCACACGCACAATCGAGGCGGTGTAAGGCTGAGATTTTATGCGGGCTTTGCAAAGAGATTACTACCTTTGTCGTTGTATTATGAACATTAAACCTTGATTCAAATGACCGAAAAAGAGAAGATGTTGCGTCAGATGTTGTATGATGCAAACAACGATACAGACCTTATCGAGGAGCGCAAGGTGGCGAAGGACCTCTGTTACGATTTCAACCATTTGCGTCCGTCGGATACCGCTGGACAACAGAAGATTATGCGTCAGTTGTTGGGTAAAACGGCGGGCGACAGCTTCTGCATTATTGCCCCGTTTTGGTGCGACTACGGCTACAATATCGAGATTGGCGAGAACTTCTTTGCCAACCACAACACGGTGATTTTGGACGGTGCGAAGGTGAAGTTTGGCAATAATGTCTTCGTCGCCCCCAACTGCGGTTTTCACACGGCGGGACACCCAATCGATGCCGAGCGCCGCAATCAGGGCTTGGAGTATGCCTACCCTATCACCGTGGGCGACAATGTGTGGATTGGTGCGGGCGTGCAGGTTATGCCGGGCGTTACGATCGGCTCGAATGTCGTTATTGGAGGTGGGTCGGTGGTAGTCAAGGATATTCCGTCGAATGTGGTTGCGGTGGGCAACCCCTGCCGTGTCGTGCGCACGATCACCGACGAGGACAAACTGAAATCGTGGGATAGGGAGTAGAGCGCAATAAGTTAAAATAGAGAAAAAGTTTCAGCTTTTTCTCTTTTTTTATTTGCGTTTGTCAGAAGTTGTCAAAAACGCAGGGTAACTTTGTCGCAAAGTAAACCCTTAATTGTTTTTGTTATGTCACTACGGGATTGGCTGCTTGCAGCGTGGATTTATGAGGAGTTGTTCGATGATGACTTGGTCACCACCTCGCACAACAACACTCACGACTATGATTCGTCAGACGACCGCGATAACCGCGACGATTACGACGATTACGATGTATTCAAAGATCTTTTTTAATTTACCTCGGGCATAAGTTTTCGCAGTCGCACAACCTCCATTTAGAAATAATTGCTAACTTTGTGTGAGTTAAGTAATACTCAATAATACAGAATCGAAGTTATGAAATTTGGATTTCGGATGCCGTCTTGGAGAAAAAGTCTTGCCGCAAGTACAAAGGCTGCATTAACACGAGAGATTAGACGAGCGATAGTCCCAGACTATGGAAAGAGATCTGGTAGTGTTTTTGTCAATCCGAAGAAGCATGTGTACAATCAACTATATAATCTAACATCAGCCAACCCAATAGATATTATATGTGGTTCTGCAAATTCTGATCAATCTGATTCTGCTTCATCTTATAACCAAAAGCACATTAGACAAGATAGAACTGAACCACAAGTAGTAGTGCTTGAAAAGATAATGAAGAGTGATGAAAAACGATTATTAGATGAATTTTTGGATGGGCGCCAAGAATACAAATACAATATGACGCTTTTGAAGGCAAATGTAAAGCTTTCTAATGCATTAGTGGAGTATTACAAACGCCCAGTTTCTACTAATCTATTTGAGGAATTAGAACAGATTCTTTACAAAAGACTATCCTCAGTAAAACGAGAATCTACAAAACTTGAATATATCGCAGCAATTAAAGTACTTAATGCGTTAAGAGAGTGTGGTAACTTTGAAGATGCACTAAAACAAATAAATAATTAGAAGAATATATGGCAAAAAATCTAGTAATAACCACGACTCTTGAAACCTGGAATGACTTAATATCATTAAATCAAAAATTCCTTAATAAATTTGTTTTTAGAGAACAAGCCGATTCTGCAGGGGCCTACACCTACATATCCCCCGGCAAGTTCGAGTTAATCGACAAGCCAAAGATCGGATTGTAGGGCTTGCGGGAAATTTACTCGAAGAGAGAAAAAGTTTCGGCTTTTTCTCTCTTTGTTTTTGAGATAATTGCTAACTTTGTAGAGAACAAATTTTAAGCACTATGACACCACAGCAATTTATCGAGAAGTTTCGGGAGGCGTTTGGTGAGGCTGCGCCACTGCCCATTGCGTTTTGGTATGGCGACACCGCCATTAATGCCGAGAGCCGTGTACCTCGTTGTATGATTGGCGCAATTCGCAAGGTATGCGAGGGTAACACACTGACACTCACCGCCGAAAACGTGCAGTGCGGCGGTGGCGGACTCTACACCGCCTTTCGTCCGATGCCCGAGCGTGTGCCTCTGTTTGTGTCCGAAACCGAGCACTACAAGCAGACACCCGACCAGGTGCGCCGCTATGTCGAGAGCCTCGAAATCGAGCTGACCGACAAACCCTACTTGAACTTTGTGCGTGTCGATCAACTTGCGAATTGGGAGGGCGTTGATGCGGTTGTATTCTTCGCTACACCCGACGTCCTGTCGGGACTTTGCACGTGGGCATTCTACGATAACGATGCCGACGACGCAGTCGTTACGAAGTTCGCATCGGGCTGTGCAGCAACGGTTTCGTTCGCCACAACGGAGAATCGCAAGGGCGGCCGCAGTTGTTTCCTCGGAATGCTCGACCCCTCGGCACGCCCCCTCGTTCCGAAGCACGAACTGACCTTCGTGGTGCCGATGAGCCGCTTTGCGGAAATGCTCCAAACGATGCCCGACTCGGCACTCTACCAAAAGGCATTTTCGATTGTCAAGCGCAGAATAAATGGCGAGATCGGGTAAGCCACTTGAAGGCTACATACATTTGGCGGAAATTTTGAATTTGGATAGATAAAAACAAGATATTTATGCGTAAGAATTTTGGATCAAAGAGTTGGCTCTACCCGATGCCGGTGCTGATTGTGGCGGCGTATGACGAGGCGGGCAAGCCCAATGCGATGAATGCTGCGTGGGGTGGAATTTTCACCGATGATCATATCGGAATCTGCATTTCGGAGGAGCACAAAACCACCAAAAATATCCTCGCAACCAAGGCATTCACGGTGAGTATGGCGACCGTCGATCAGCTCGCGGCGTGCGACTATGTGGGTATCGTGTCGGGCAATAAGGAGGCGGACAAGTTCGCCAAGGCGGGCTTTACGGCAGTGCGCTCGGAGGCGGTCAATGCGCCGATTATCAACGAGTTGACGATGACATTGGAGTGTGAAATGGTGTCGTATGACGTGGAGAGCAACCATCTGGTTGGTCGCATTGTGAATGTGAGTGCCGACGAGAGCGTTCTGACCGACGGCAAGATCGACTACCGCAAATTGCGTCCAATCACCTACGACCCGATTAACCACCACTATATCGAGCTGGGTGCCGTAGTCGGCAACGCCTTCTCGGACGGCAAGCAGTTGAAGTAATTCGACCTCGACAACAACACAAAGGGACTACCTCGGCGCGGGGCAGTCCCTTCGTTTATTCTATCGGCAATCCCACGTCGGGTGGGCGGGGTCGTCGGCCGTGAGCGCCTCGGCGAGCGAGAGCCCCAATGCCTTAGCAACGCCCTCGCCATACGTGGGGTCGGCACGGTGGCAGTTGCGGATATGGCGCTGTTTTATAAACACTTCCGCATCACCCATTGCACGAGCCGTATTTTCGCACGTGGCGTGCTGATCCTCCGCCGACATCAATCGCCACAATTTGCCCGGCTGCGTGTAGTAGTCGCTATCCAGCTCGCGTTCGTCGTAGTTATAAACTTCGCCACACGTCTGCAAAGGTGGCTCTTTGAGCGTGGGCTGGTCCTGCCACTCGCCATAGCTATTCGGTTCATACGAGATCGTGCGCCCTACGTTATCGTCGGTGCGCATCTGCCCGTCGCGGTGGTAGGCGTGATAGGGACAGCGTGGGCGATTGATGGGGATCAAGTGGTGGTTCACACCCAAGCGGTAGCGTTGCGCATCGCCATACGAAAACAGTCGTCCCTGCAACATCTTGTCGGGCGAAAAGCCAATGCCGTCGATGATATTCATCGGGTTGAATGCCGCCTGCTCGGTCTCGGCAAAGAAGTTCTCGGGGTTGCGGTTAAGTTCCAGAATACCAACATCGTACAGCGGAAAATCACCGTGATACCACACCTTTGTCAGATCGAACGGATTGATATGGTACTCGCGCGCCTGCTCCTCGCTCATCAACTGCACCTGCATCAACCAACGTGGGTATTCGCCACGCTCGATCGCTTCGAACAGATCGCGCTGGTGCGACTCGCGGTCCTTGGCTATCAGAGCCTCTGCCTCCGCGTCGGTCAAGTTTTTGATACCCTGCAATGTACGCAGATGAAATTTGACCCACGTGCGGCGGTTGTCGGCGTCAAAAAAACTATAAGTGTGGCTGCCAAAACCGTGCATATGGCGGAACGAAAGGGGGATCCCTCGCGGCGACATCGTGATCGTTACCTGATGTAGCGCCTCGGGCAGCAGAGTCCAGAAATCCCAATTGCTATTTGCTGAGCGCATACCCGTGCGCGGGTCGCGTTTGATTGCGTGGTTGAGGTCGGGGAACTTCAAGGGGTCGCGCAAGAAAAAGACGGGTGTATTGTTGCCCACCAAATCCCAATTACCCGTGTCGGTATAGAATTTCATCGCAAAACCTCGAATATCTCGCTCGGCGTCGGCTGCTCCACGCTCGCCCGCCACGGTCGAGAAACGGACAAAGCAGTCGGTCTTTTTGCCCACTTCGGCGAAAATCGAGGCTCGCGTGTAGGCCGTGATGTCGTGCGTAACGGTGAATGTGCCGTAGGCTCCCGCCCCCTTGGCATGCATACGGCGTTCGGGAATCACCTCACGGTCGAAGTGGGCGAGTTTTTCCATATACCACGGGTCTTGCAGGGTTACGGGGCCACGCACGCCGGCGGTCTGCGTATTCTGGTTATCGGCAATGGGACGCCCATTCTCTGCCGTCAAATGCTTTTTCTTCGTCTGCTTCATATCAGATTATTTTATAAGAATTTACACGGCAAACTCCAAAATTGTGCCACGGGTAATGAAATAATCACTAACTTTGTAAGAAATTGTTTGCGCAACCGAACGCGCACACGTAGCCCGCTGCCGAACAAGCGAAACGCAGGTTGGAAGATAAAAATATGAAATAGCTAATTAAGTTACCAATATGAAACGACTACTCATTCTAATAGCATTGTGCCTCTGCTCAACTAATTTATTTGCACAAAATCGTGTTTATTGTGAAATCGTAGAAAGAAATCCATCTAGTAAGAAAGTAAAGGTTATTATTGACTTTGGTCAAAAGCGAGAGAGAGGCAAAGCATCACAAACTCTTGTAAATAACAGAGGTGAAATAGTGATATTTAATTCAAAAATAGACGCTCTAAATTATATGGATAGCCTTGGATGGAATTTTTTACAAGCATACACAGTTGTAAGCGGAGGTAGCGCTAATGGAACAGGCGCAACTTCGAGTGAGATTCATTGGCTATTATACAAAGATGCAACAGAGGACAACGACCCATATAAAGGGCTAATAACGAAAGAAATATACAATAAATAGACACATTGTTCGCCACATAAGAAAACTACAACTATGATAATTAGCTCCGTTCTCGAAAATGATCTTTATAAGTTTTCGATGTCCTATTACTACCAAGTGCACTACCCCAATGCGTGGGGTGCGTTCACATTCCACGACCGAAACAATACGCAATATACCGACGAGTTTGTCGTCGCTCTCCGAGAGGAGTTCGAAAACCTCGCAACACTCGCTCTGCAACCCGCCGAATTTGAGTGGGCGGTTAAGACCATAAACTACATTCCGCAATGCTTTTGGGAGTGGCTCAGTCAGTTCCGATTCGAGCCCGCGAAGATCCGCACGTGGCTGGACGAGGAGCGTCATCTGCATATCGAGGTTGCCGACGCAATGTACAAGGTTACATTCTACGAAATTCCGATTTTGGCGATCGTTTCCGAGCTCTATCACCGCTCGATTGGCGACGGATTCCAGACCCGCGAGGAGCTTGCCGAGGCGATGACGCCACGAATGGAGAAAAAGGCTGCGATCGCCTCGCAACACAACCTCTACTTTGCCGATTTCGGTATGCGCCGCCGTTTCAGCGCCCTCTCCGAGCAGCTCGTTATCGAGTATATGAAGGAGCACTGCCCGACCTTCACGGGCACATCGACCGTTGCGCTGGCAATGAAGTACAACATTCGCCCGATCGGCACAATGGCGCACGAGTGTTTTATGTTTCAGGCGGCGGTCCACACCCCCAAAGAGGCCAACTACGAGGTGATGGAGCGCTGGGTCGATGTCTATGACGGCAACCTCGGCACGGTGCTCACCGACACCTATACGGTCGATACCTTTCTGCGCAACTTCTCGATGAAGCTGGCCAAACTATACGACGGCGTGCGCCACGATAGCGGCGACCCGAAGCTGTTTGGCGACCGCATTATTGAGAAATATGAGTCGTATGGCATTGATCCGCTGAGCAAGACGATCGTATTCTCGGACGGATTGGATTTCGACGCAGCGGCCGAGATTAAGGAGTATTTTGCGGGTCGCATTAAGGTGACCTTCGGCATTGGTACCAACCTCACGTGCGATATCCCCGGCGTGCGCCCGATGAATATCGTGATGAAGTTGAAGGAGTGCCGAATCAACGCCCGCCAACCGATCTATGGTTGCGTCAAACTGAGCGACGTCGCAGGCAAAGCCATCGGCACCCGAGAGGACATCGCCAACTACAAATATCAGCTCGGGATAAAGGAGTAATAGCAAATACAATTGTCATTTTTGATCTTTATAAAAATTTACTACCTTTATCATAATTTTGCAAAATATTGTTACGATTTTACATTAAATAGATCCTCACTTGATTGATATGGGCACACAACAAGTTTACGTTCTAATTCGCACGAAATGGCAGTTCTGGTTTGGAGGGCTTTTCAAAAAGCGATATCGCCACTTCAAAGACGCTTTAGAATCGGCATTACGGCAAGATAATAAAAATGGCGAAATTAACATTAACATCATCATACTACGTGATAGTTGGTGGCAGTTATCAGAAAAGCCTCATAGAGTAAGGCTACCTAAGTTCTGCAAAGATGTTATCAGCAACTTCTCAAGCCAATGGATTAGTACGAATAAGACCTCACATAAGATCTTTTTCTACTCGTGTAATAGCAAAGGGGCTGCTCATTCGTTATATAATATTCGCGAGATATTATTCAAAAAAAGAGCCGATAACAACGATATAGCAGTGGTGCTTGACGATGATGATATCTTTTATAGCTCAACTGCTATAGCGAGCATCGTGGAACAAATGAACAATAATAAGGCACAGGTCTGTGTGTCTAAATTTGAAATCATTGGCCAATCCGCACAAAATATTATCAATCGAGGAGGCATGTTACACAACCGATTGGCAGAAGATGGAGATAAACGAGGCGAACTATCACCATCTTCCACTGACTTGTTTGGCAAAGGCAGTTTATGCTTTGTCGATAGTTTGTGTTGGGCAAAAAGCTATAGGGTTGGGGTGCTGAGAAATTACCACGACGATTTGCTTACACACTTCAAATCTCGCAAGAGATTGATTAGTTTCTTGCAGAGGAACGACGCTTATGAAGATTTCCCCGAAATTATTAATTTGTGCCGCAAGGGGGTAAAAGTGGTTGGACTAAATGCTATTACCCACGCATATCGCAAACACTCTAAGTCAATCACCAGCAGCCCAAAGAGAGTCGATTTCACTCATAAACGCCCCGAATACTTAGCATTATTAGTAGCGCTATACGAGCGACTCAACAAAAAAGGCGAACTCGCCGAGGATGCCGATTGGGTAATTGCGCGTTACTGCGTTGTAAAGATGCTAACCATTGAGAATATACTCGCAAGGTATCGTAGTGATGATCAGCTCCATTGGCAGTTTGTTAAATTAGAAAAAGGCTATTTCATCCGCCAAATATTACACGTTTTTCGTCAAAAAAGAGTACTCAACACTTTCGTTGAACTGCTGAAAAAAGTGGATCTATTGGAGATCTATAACTCATCGGATAAATATTACAAATATCGAAAGTATGCAGGAAAAGACAAAACGGGAGCCACTACTGCTGATTCGCCGTTCAAAGTCCTCTGCAACGCTTGTCATAACGAGGCCTACAACGGTCGTGTTGACATTAGCAATCTTTTGTGCGACAACTCTACTCGCACGCGTGTTAACATTTTGAAAAATAGCTACGTTAAATATATCCTTGCCACTATTGTGGGTATCATCATTATCACGATCGCACTAATTATTGCTCGGAATCTTTATAACCAAGACGCAAAAGTGTTATCTGTTATTACAGCTATCACCATTCCACTGATCGCTTGGTTATATAGCCTTGTATATAAAGATAATGCCAAATTAAACGAGCAGAAAAAATATAACAAACTATTCTGTGAATCAGTCAATGAATTGGAGCGCCACGTTATAGCTGGTCTTGCAAATCTTATGACCATCAAACAGCAGATGAAAAACGACAAATCTTTCCGCCCTGCTAAAATTCACTTCACTAATTTGAAAGTGCTACCTTCAATCATACCTTCTGATTGGGACAATCGAATACTTGTCAACGAGTTTAACAAGTTGCCCAATCTAAGAGTAAACATTCGAAATATTGACAACTCAGCCTGCTATATGGAGGAGTATGTTGATCGCGCCGACTATAAGCACAATGAAATGCTCAAAATTATTGAATGGGAAATGGTTCGCTATCTAAGTTACATCACCCGATTCAAGTTTTTTGCCGACAAAAAATCATTCATTCTACCCGATACCGACAAACTTTTCATCTATGTTCTATTTGATGATGTAATCAAAAACATTGCAACGAAAATACACATAGGCGGCGTAGATGAAAAGAGTATTGAGCAAGAAATTGAAACCTATTTCTACGGATTTTTAGAAGATCGAAATGTGCTACGAGAGATTTTAACTATTGGTTAAATCGGAAACATATTCGTAATTTTGTGTAAATAATAAATAATATTAAGTATGAGTGAAGAGTTGACGAAGGATCAGGAGCGTTGTACAAATCCTAAGAATGGCAGCAAATTGCTATCTTTTGTAGCCATTGCAACTGTAATTTTTTTAGGGGTGCTGGGTTTATTATTCGTTAAACTTATGCGCCACAACGCCTGCTTATGGACAAAAATGTCTACCTACATTTACGTCTTGACAGGCATATTGTTTGCTGTCTACGTTATCTGCGTTGCTATTGCAGTTAAAGTATACAACGACCAAACAAACTGATTATTTTGGCACCGCCAAAACCAACCGAGCCGGCCCCGCGTGTGGAGGTCGGCTCGATTGGTTTTTGGTGTGTTGTGCGGGCGGTTAGATGAAGATATACTTCAAAATAAACAGCACCGCGAGAATATACATTGCAGGCGTGATACGCTTGAAGTTGCCACACAGTGCATTCAGCACCACGTAGCTGATCATACCCAGCAGAATACCGTCCGAAATCGAATATACCAACGGCATCATCACGATCGTAATAAATGCGGGAATCGACTCGGCATAATCATCAAACGGGATATTCTTGATGGGGCTCATCATAAACAGACCCACGATAACCAGCACGGGAGCGGTTGCAGCCGCAGGGATAGCCAGGAAGATCGGCGAGAAGAAGAGCGAGATAGCGAAGCAAGCCGCCACTGCAAATGCCGTAAGACCCGTACGACCGCCCTGAGCCACGCCCGACGCACTCTCGACATAGGTCGTGGTGGTCGAGGTACCGATACAAGCACCCACCGTCGTTGAGATTGCGTCCGACATAAATGCCTCCTTAATGCGCGGGATTCGACCATTCGGCTCGATGATGTTCGCCTTGGTGCAGACACCCACCAGCGTTCCGATCGTATCGAACATATCGATAAACAGGAACGTAAAGACAACCACCAGCATATCGAGCGTAAAGACGTGATCCCACTCGAACTTGCAGAAGATATCCGAGATCGAGTGCGGCATCGACATAAAGCCGCTGTACTCGGTCAGTCCCATCGGGATACCGATAATTGTCGTAACCAGAATACCGATCAGCAGACCACCGCGCACGTTCTTAATCACCAGCACGCTGGTAATCACCAGACCGATCAGGCTCAGCAGCGCGCTACCCGACGTGATCTCGCCCAACGAGACGAGCGTTGCGTCGTTATTGACCACGATACCTGCGTTCTGCAAGCCGATGAAGGCGATAAACAGACCAATACCCGCACCGATTGCATTTTTGAGCGTTGCGGGAATAGCATTAACGATTGCCTCGCGTAGGTTGGTAATCGTCAGCAGGATAAAGATCAGACCCTCGATAAACACTGCGGTCAGTGCGAACTGCCACGAGTAGCCCATACCCATACAAACCGTATAGACAAAGAAGGCGTTAAGGCCCATACCCGGTGCCAGACCGAAGGGCAGCTTACCGATCAGAGCCATTGCCAGCGAGCCGACGATTGCGGCCAGCGCGGTCGAGGTAAAGACTGCACCTGCGGGCATTCCGTCCAACTGGCTGAACATCGCAGGGTTGACCGCCAAAATGTACGACATCGTAAGGAAGGTCGTCAGACCTGCCAACAACTCGGTACGAACGGTTGTTTTGGTGGGATCGAACCCGAAAAGTTTCTTCAACATAGTATTAAATTGTTTTTTGGATTAATCTAAAAAGTCCATTTTGCGGCCAGCGTCGGAACGACATAGAAGCCGCGACCCACGAAGTTGTTCGAGAACTCGACCTCGGTACCAACGCTCAGATTGACCTTCTCCCAATTCTTGATTTTGTTGAGGTTGAGCCACAATTGGTGCTCCGAGAGCAGAATGTGCGAGGTGTTCTGCCAAGCGCGCCACTCGCGCCAAAAATCGATGAAACCCGAGTAGGTACCCCACCCCTTTGCGAAGTTGATACCCCACACGCCCGTGATCTGGAAGTTGTGATCTTGGCGCTTGCCGAGGGTATTCACGGTGTGAGGAATATATTTGTACATCAACGAGATAGACCACGTTTTGCTGAAATCTTTCGAGTGACCCGAGTAGGTTGCACCGCCCAGCCAGCTATTGTTGAACGAGCCTGCTGCGGTGCTCAGACCGCCGTCATACTCGGCGTGAATCGACAACCAATTCATCTTGCTGTTCTGCCAGAAGCAGATCTCGCGTGCGATCTCCCAATAGGCACCCTTTGCGCCCGACGAGTAGTCGAAATCGACGAAGAAGAAGGTGCTACCCCAGCTGTCGGGTCGGAACATTTCGACGGTTGTGGTCAGCGGGGGACGACCATAGGAGCCTTCGCCTTTTTTGAGTTCGTTGTAGATGTTGTGACCGAAGTCGTAATGGAGTTGGATATTCTGTGCCGAGAGCGAGTAAAACGCTGACACAAAGATAGCTACGAGTAAAAGTTTTCGCATAATCGATATGTTTTGAAGGTTAGCGATTAAACAAAAATAATACTTTTCGCTTGACTAGTACACATTTCGGTCAAGAAATCGCTAACTTTGGAGCAAATATCTAAATCTATGAATAAAACTTATCGTCAATATATCGGAATCGCAATGGCGGTGCTCGCCTACTACCTGATTCACGAAGGGGCACACCTCATTGTCGCTCTCGCGTTGGGCGTGTTCCGACAGATCAACTTTATGGGTCTGGGCGTGCAGATCGACGTCTTTGCCGACAAGATGACCGGCACGCAGATGGGCATTTTCTGCCTCGCAGGTGCGGTGGCAACGGCATTGGTCGGCTGGTTGCTGGTGGCGTGCGTCAAGCCGATTTGCCGCATTCGCTCGGGCGTTGTGAGGGCGGCGGCGTGGTACACCTCGCTGACGATGTTGATGCTCGATCCGATCTATCTGAGCATTTTCCACCGCTGGGTAGGCGGCGGCGATATGAACGGCATTGCGCTCCTTATGCCCGAATGGGTGGCATCGATGATTGCCGTTGCAGTCGGCATTGTGAACCTCCTGCTTATCTGGAAGGTGCTCTACCCCGCCTACACAAAATCATTCACCGAAACAAAGTAACAACCACGATGAACCAGATCACAATTCGCACAGCAACAATCCACGACGCAGAGCTGATCGCAACGGCCGTATGTATGGCGGTCGGATACGATCGGTCGCACCCTATCTATCCCGTTTTCCGCGAGTTAGCCGCACGCGAGGTGGCGCAATACAGCTACCGAAACGCCCTCATTGCCGAGGTCGATGGCGTGGCTGCGGGTGCGATTGTGGGCTACGACGGAGCACGTTTGGAGGAGTTGCGAGAGCCGATTTTCCCGTTACTCGAAAAATATTTGGGCGAGACGTTGCAGATCGAAGACGAGTGTGAGGCGGGTGAATTTTATCTCGATTCGCTTGGGGTATTGCCTCAATTTCAAGGTCTTGGCGTAGGTGCGCGACTGCTTACCGCGATGCGCGACCGAGCCTTCGCCGATGGGCACCAACGGGTCGGACTGATCGTCGATTTCGACAATCCGCGTGCCGAACGGCTCTACACGTCGCTCGGTTGGCACCGTGTTGGCGAAAAACGATTCCTCGGCCACCGAATGTGGCATTTGCAAACCGAACAGCGATGACCAAACACGCACAATATCAACTTACTGCAACTTCGGGACTTGTGCTCGAAGGGGGCGGTATGCGTGGCGTATTCACGTGCGGAGTGCTCGATTGTCTGATGGATCGAGGCGTGCGGTTTCCCTACACGATCGGGGTGAGCGCGGGTGCGTGCAACGGACTCTCGTTTATGTCGCGGCAGCGCGGTCGTGCCCGTTACAGCAATATCGACCTGCTCGACAAGTATCGCTATATAAGCCTTAAACATCTGATACTCAAAGGTAACATTATGGATTTCGATCTGTTGTTTGACGACTTCCCCAACCGAATAATCCCCTACGACTACCCCGCCTACGCAGCTTGTGAGGAGCGTTTCGAGATGGTTACGACAAGTTGTCGCACGGGACGCGCCTGCTATTTCGACGAGAAACACGACCCCGAGCGCATTATCGACATCGTCAAGGCGTCGAGCAGCCTGCCCTTTGTGTCGCCCGTGAGCTACGTCGATGGCGAGCCGATGTTGGACGGAGGTATTGCCGACTCGATTCCGCTGTTGCGTGCCCGCGAGTTGGGTTTCGACAACAATTTAGTCGTGCTGACCCGCAACAAGGGCTACCGAAAATCGGAGCGTGCGCTCCATCTGCCGCCATTCGTCTATGGTCGCTATCCGCAGTTGCGCGCGGCTCTCGAACGTCGCAATGTGCTCTACAACGAGCAGTTGGCACTCATCGAGCGGCTCGAAGCGGAGGGCACGCTGACCGTTCTGCGCCCCGAACGCCCGATCGAGGTGGGACGTATCGAGCGCGACACCCGCAAACTTGTAGCACTCTACGACGAGGGGTATGCCACTGCCGAGGCTCTGCAAATTACTAATACCTAAACAAATAAACCGAAGTAACCACAATATGACAAACGTACAACACGCTACTACCCCATCGGCCGTATTTGCCGACAGCAAACCCCACTACGCCCTGCTCGACGGCTTGCGAGGTGCGGCGGCACTGATGGTGGTTTGGTACCACTTTTTCGAGGGCTTTGCCTTTGCCGAGGGCTCGGCCATCACGACCTTCAACCACGGTCATTTGGGCGTCGATTTGTTCTTTATGCTCTCGGGTTTTGTGATCAGCTACGCCTACGACGATCGTTGGCAGGCCTCACGTAACCGACTGACACTCCGCGACTTCTTCAAACGCCGACTGATCCGTCTGCACCTAATGCTCATTATGGGTGCGGTGATCGGACTGATCACATTCTGGTTGCAGGGCGGGGTGCAATGGGACGGCACGCAGACCTCGTTCGGGTGGTCAATGGTGGCATTGGTGGCGGCGATGCTGTTCGTGCCCGCCTACCCCGGTGCGCCGTACGACGTGCGTGGCAATGGCGAGATGTTCTCGCTCAATGGACCGAGCTGGTCGCTCTTCTTCGAGTATCTCGGTAACCTGATCTATGCCCTCTTCGTTCGTCGCCTGAGCAACCGTGCGCTGGCGTCGCTGACAACGGTGTTGGGCGTGGCGTGGGTGTGGTTCGTGGCGACCGACGTTTCGGGCTACGATATGATCGGTATCGGCTGGACACTCGACACGGTCAATTTCTTCGGCGGTCTGCTGCGAATGATGTTCCCATTTACGGTGGGTATGCTCTTGGCGCGCAACTTTAAGCCCGTGAAGATCAAAGGCATATTCTGGATCGCGTGGGCGGTGCTGTTCGCGCTGTTCTCGGTGCCCGCATTTGCAAAATGTGGCGCAGTGAGCCTCAACGGAGTGTATGAGCTCGCGTGCGTGGTGATCGTCTTCCCCGCAATCGTATGGCTGGCAGCCTCGGGCGAAATGACCGATAAGATCTCGTCGCGCGTATGTCAATTCTTGGGCGATATTTCCTATCCGCTCTACATCGTTCACTATCCGGTGATGTACCTTTTCTACGCTTGGCTGATCGAGAATCGACTCTACTCACTCAGTGCAACGTGGCCCGTTGTGATTATGGTCTTTGCGATCAACATCACGCTCGCCTACGCCTGCTTGAAGCTTTACGATGAGCCCGTACGTCGCTGGCTTACAAAACGCTTCATTAAACCAACGAAATAATTATGCGAAAAATTCGAATTACGGTTATGCGCATCACGCGCTATGAGGATTTGATGGCTGAGTTCGAGAATCCGATCGAGCACACGTGCGATAT
This sequence comes from Rikenellaceae bacterium, assembly GCA_017463585.1. Classification (GTDB taxonomy): domain Bacteria; phylum Bacteroidota; class Bacteroidia; order Bacteroidales; family Rikenellaceae; genus Alistipes. The sequence goes on from JAFTOX010000001.1 coordinate 29,780, forward strand.
GCGCCTCGGGCAGAGCTTCGTGGTCGAGAATGGTGAGCGTCCCTCGGCGATGTGCGAGAGTGCGTGGGCGACGCTCGAACCCTTCGTGCGCGAGCTTGCGGAGGGTGGCGGCAACTTTTTCGATGGCTGGATGCGCAACCCACACTCGGCAATGCTCTCGTGCAACGATGGTTTCCGCCCCGTAAGTTTCTACGTCGAGGTGGTGGAATAGGATTTAATTTATTAAATTTGCAACACAAAGCAAAACCCCAAGTTCAATGAATCTGATTAACCTTTTTCGAAAGATCGGACCATACGTGCGACCCTACCGCTGGCTGGTGGTGCTGACGCTGATATTGACCCTTATCGGATCGTTCATCGCGCAGATCAATGCCGTGGTGCTCGACCGAACTGTCGACGCAATCAACAATCTGATCAACACCGACTCGATGGTGTGGAGTCGTGCGGCGCACATTCTCACGATCATCACCCTCGTGTTGCTCGGCAAGGAGGTACTCTCGGCGGCAATTACCTACGCTCAGCACTTCTTCGGCGAAAAGATGCGTATCAACGTGTCGAAGGATCTCTCGCAGGCGGTCATCGACCAGATGTTGCGCTACCGAATGGCCTTCTTTTCGCGGGCAAACAACGAGACGGGCAAGCTCCAAACACGTATCGACCAAGGCGTTAGCAGCCTTTCATCGACCGTACAGAACTTCTTTATCGACCTGTTGCCGCTGTTTATGAGTGCAGTGCTGGCGTTGATACTGATGTTCGCGGCAAACCTCTATGTCGGTTTGGCGGCGCTGGGCATTGTACCTATATATATTTGGATCACGATCCGCCAAGCGCGCAAGTTGCAGGGCTGGCGACGCAATATGCGCTCCTACCGCGAGCAGAAAAGCCACGGCGTGATGAATATCATCGAGAGTATCAACGTCATCAAGTCGTTCAACCGCGAGCAGATTGAGAGCGACAAGCAGTGGCAACTGCAAACCGAATTTACCGACAACCAAATGCGCGTGCGCAAGACATCGTTCTACTTCGACGGAATGAAAAGCTTTGTACGTCAGGTGGGTACGGTGCTCATCATAATCTTGACAGCCTACTTGGTGATGATCGACTACCCGGGTATGACCATCGGTAAGATTATGTACCACGTGATGTTGTTCTCGAACGTCACCGCGCCGATCACCCAGCTGCAACGTATCTTCGACCAGATGAACGATGCGCTGATCTATGCCGAGGGTTTCTTCGATATTTTGGAGGCCGACGGCGAGTGCGAGCCCTCGGGAACATACCGCCCCGAACGTGTCGAGGGTAATTTCGAGCTGTCGGGCGTCGATTTCACCTACCCCAACGGCACCAAGGCGCTGCACGACATCGATATGCGTATCGAGAGCGGTAAGATCACCGCGCTGGTTGGATTGTCGGGTGCGGGCAAATCGACCGTGCTCAATCTGCTGGTGAAGTTCTACTCGCCCGATTGCGGCTCGATCAAGTTAGACGGGGTCGATCTGCGTGAATACGACACCAAATTCCTGCGCGACAATATCGGTATGGTGTTGCAGAAGAACCACATCTTCGACGGTTCGATCGAGGAGAATATCCGCTACGGACGCCCCAACGCCACACGCGAGCAGGTCGAGGAGGCAGCCCGCAAGGCGTATATCTATGACCAGATTATGAAGCTGCCCAACGGTTTCGATTCGAAGGCGCAGCTACTCTCGGGCGGTCAGCAACAACGTATCGCCATCGCGCGTATGTTCTTGAAGAATCCGCCGATCATCTTCCTCGACGAGCCGACCGCCTCGCTCGACGCCATCGCCACCGAGCAGATCAAGGCAAGTATCGACGCCATCAAGCGCGACCGCACGGTGATCATCATCTCGCACAGCATTTCTCAAATCATTGATAGTGATGTGATTTACGCGATGAAGGAGGGACGTGTCGAGCAGTCGGGCGACCCCGATACGTTGTACCGCGAGGGAGGTGTCTATAAGGATATTGTCGATGCGTCGGCACGCAGCCTGAACATCGACAAGCTGGCTCAGACGCTCGATGCGGACGGCGACGGAGTGATGTTTGACTAAAAATTCTCAAATTTTCGATAAAACGAGGTGCGCGAGTGTCGAAATTCGCGCACTTTTCGTTACCTTTGCGCCCGAAAAACAAGAATAATGGAACAATCGCAATACTATAACGAATACGAGGAGCGTTTGCAGATCGAACTGCTCAAATTGTGCACCTCGCACGGTATGTTGGAGGGAACGCTGCTCGCCTCGGACGACATCGACGAGCGTTGGAACGACTACGCCTCGCACTATATGGCGGACTCGGTGAGCCAGATCAACACCTTCCCCGCTGCCGCAATCGCGTGGGCAGGCTATGTGGGTATGGCCGTGGCGCACCGTTGGGACGAGGATTGGGAGCAATACGCCGAGGAGGAGTATGACGCCCTGCACGGTGAGCGCGGTTTCGACGATATGGACGAGCATATCGTACAGAATATCTTAGGTTTGGCTCTCGATTCGGAAGAGGCCGCCAAGATCGAGGACACGATGCGAAGTTGCGCCCATATGGCGATGACACTCATTCGCCGCGAGCAGGTCGAGGGGCAGAGCACCAAAGCCTTCTACATCTTCGCTCGAACGGCCAAAGTGTTATTCCGCATCGGTGCCGCATTGGAATTGCGACGATTGGGTTACCGATTCGAAAAAGTCAATATGGAGGATCAGCCGCTTTACTCGTAAAAAGAGAGTAAGCGGCTATTTTTTTGCAAAAAAGGGCGAACGAAACGGCTCAATCGAAAGAAAAAAATAGTATCTTTGTACGAATAACTGCGCGCGTGCGACAATCGGACGCAGCTAATTCGGTATAAAACACTTGCTTACGGGCAAAATTTTGTGGAAAATATTTACAAAATACATACTGAACAAATGGCAAATCTTACCAATCCCAAGAAGAAAGTTGTAGTGCTGGGCTCAGGCGCACTCAAAATCGGTCAGGCCGGTGAGTTCGACTACTCAGGCTCGCAGGCTCTGAAAGCTATGCGCGAAGAGGGCATTCAGACCGTGCTGATTAACCCCAACATCGCAACTATCCAGACCTCGGACGGCATCGCCGACAGCGTCTATTTCCTGCCGGTAACCCCCCACTTCGTGGAGGAGATCATCAAAAAAGAGCAGCCCGACGGTATTCTGCTCGCATTCGGTGGTCAGACCGCACTGAACTGCGGTACGGAGCTCTACCAGAAAGGCATTCTGCAAAAGTATGGCGTCGAGGTGCTTGGCACATCGGTCGAGGCGATTATGGCTACCGAGGACCGCGATCTGTTCGTCAAGAAGCTCAACGAGATCGACGTCAAGACCCCCATTTCGCAGGCCGTAGAGACGATGGAGGACGCAATCGCTGCCGCTCGCAAGATCGGTTTCCCGATTATGGTTCGCTCGGCTTACGCGTTGGGCGGTTTGGGTAGCGGTATCTGCCGCAACGAGGAGGAGTTCGTAACGCTGTGCGAAAGCTCGTTCGCCTACTCGAAGCAGATTCTGGTCGAGGAGTCGCTCAAAGGTTGGAAGGAGATCGAGTTCGAGGTTATCCGCGACCGCAACGACCACTGCTTTACCGTTGCAAGTATGGAGAACTTCGACCCGCTGGGTATCCACACCGGCGAGTCAATCGTGGTGGCTCCCACTTGCTCGCTCGACGAGGGCGAGTTGAAGATGTTGCAGGAGCTGTCGGTGAAGATTATCCGCCACATCGGTATCGTGGGTGAGTGCAACGTTCAGTATGCGTTCAACTCGGACACGGACGACTACCGCGTGATCGAGGTCAATGCTCGTCTGAGCCGTTCGTCGGCTTTGGCATCGAAGGCTACGGGTTACCCGCTGGCATTTGTGGCTGCGAAGTTGGCGCTGGGCTATACGCTCGACCAGATTGGCGAGATGGGTACAACCAACTCGGCATATAAGGCTCCCGAATTGGATTACCTGATCTGCAAGATCCCGCGTTGGGACCTCACGAAGTTTGCAGGCGTATCGCGTCAGATCGGCTCGTCGATGAAGTCGGTAGGCGAGATTATGTCGATCGGCAAATCGTTTGAGGAGGTAATTCAGAAGGGTCTGCGTATGATCGGTCAGGGTATGCACGGCTTTGTCGGAAACGAGAACCAGCACTTCGACGATTTGGACAAGGAGTTGTCGAATCCGACCGACCTGCGTGTATTTGCCATTGCTGAGGCGTTGAAGCAGGGCTACACGATCGAGCGTCTGTTCGAATTGACGAAGATCTCGCCTTGGTTCCTCGAAAAGTTGAAGAATATCTACGACTACTCGGTTGTGTTGAGCAGTTTCAACTCGATCGAAGAGGTTCCTACCGAAGTACTTTGGAAGGCTAAGCAGCTGGGATTCTCGGACTTCCAGATCGCACGTTTCGCAGGCAAGAACCGCGAAAATATGCACAAGCAGGTGCTGGCCGTACGCGCACTGCGTAAGAAGGCTAACGTACTGCCCACCGTCAAGCGCATCAATACGGTCGCATCGGAGCACCCCGAGCTGACCAACTATCTCTATATGACCTACGACGCAACGGATCACGACATTCCGTTCTTCAAGAACGAGAAGTCGGTTGTGGTGCTGGGCTCGGGTGCCTACCGCATCGGCTCGTCGGTTGAGTTCGACTGGTGCTCGGTCAATGCAATCCAGACGGCTCGCAAGTTGGGCTACAAGTCGATTATGGTCAATTACAACCCCGAAACCGTTTCGACCGACTACGATATGTGCGACCGTCTGTACTTCGACGAGCTGTCGTTCGAGCGCGTGATGGACGTTATGGATCTCGAAACCCCGCGCGGTGTGATCGTTTCGGTGGGTGGTCAGATCCCCAACAACTTGGCAATGAAGCTCTACCATCAGGATATTCCCGTGCTGGGCACCTCGCCTCTGTCGATCGACCGCGCCGAGAACCGCCACAAGTTTTCGAGTATGCTCGATCAGCTCGGTATCGACCAGCCCGCGTGGAAGGAGCTGTCGGATATGAAGGATATCTACGAATTTGTCGATAAGGTTGGCTACCCCGTTCTGGTGCGTCCTTCGTACGTGCTCTCGGGTGCAGCGATGAACGTCTGCTACAATCAGGAGCAACTCGAACGATTCTTGGCTGCTGCTGCCGAGGTTTCGAAGGAGTATCCCGTTGTGGTTTCGCAATTCTTGCAGAACGCTAAGGAGATCGAGTTCGACGCTGTGGCTAAGGACGGTGAGGTTGTCGAGTATGCCATCTCGGAGCACATCGAGTTTGCAGGCGTTCACTCGGGCGACGCGACACTCGTATTCCCGCCCCAGAAGATCTACTTCGAGACGGCTCGCCGAATCAAGAAGATCAGCCGCAAGATTGCTAAGGAGCTGAATATCAGCGGTCCGTTCAATATCCAATACTTGGCTAAGAACAACGACGTGAAGGTTATCGAGTGTAACCTGCGTGCGTCGCGTTCGTTCCCGTTCGTGTCGAAGGTTTTGAAGCGCAACTTCATCGAGACCGCAACGCGAATTATGCTCGACGCACCCTACAACAAACCCGATACCAACGTGTTCGATATTGACTGGATCGGTGTCAAGTCGTCGCAGTTCTCGTTCGCGCGTCTGCACAATGCCGACCCCGTGCTGAGCGTCGATATGTCGTCGACCGGTGAGGTTGGTTGCTTGGGCGACGACTTCCACGAGGCTCTGCTGACGGCAATGATCTCGGTCGGCTACTCGATCCCTGAGAAGAACATTATGGTTTCGTCGGGCGACGCTAAGTCGAAGGTCGATCTGTTGGAGCCCTGCAAGGTATTGCAGAAGCACGGCTACAACATCTTCGCAACCAAGGGCACACAGCGTTTCCTCGGCGAGCACGGCATCGAGGCAACCGTTGTCGATTGGCCAGATGAGGGTGAGAGCGGTCTGAATGTGATGGATATGATCTCGAACCACGGCTTCGACCTGATCGTGAATATCCCGAAGAACCACACCCACCGCGAACTGACCAACGGCTACAAGATCCGCCGCGCTGCCATCGACCACAACATTCCGTTGATCACCAACGCTCGTCTAGCAAGTGCCTTCATCGAGGCTTGTTGCGAGTTGAAGGAGGGCAATATCCAGATCAAGAGCTGGCAGGAGTATAAGATGTAATTCCACTACACACGCAATAAAGAGGGCTGCGCTTAGGCGTGGCCCTCTTTATACCTTAAATATATATAGGCACAAATATGGCTGAGCACCTCGAAATTGCAAACGGAACAAAGGCCGAGCGTTATGCGCTCCTCACTCGACAGATCGAAGCCGTCGTGGCGGGCGAAACAGATATGATCGCACGTATGGCAAACGTGGCGTCGATGATCCACCACACATTCGGTTTTTGGTGGACGGGATTTTATCGCACGGTGGGCAACGAGCTGGTACTCGGACCATTTCAAGGACCGCTCGCCTGCACCCGTATCGCCTTCGGACGAGGTGTTTGCGGTACGGCGTGGCGCCAAGAACGAACGATCGTAGTGCCCGACGTCGAACAATTCGAGGGTCACATCGCGTGTAGCTCGGCCTCGCGCAGCGAAATCGTCGTGCCCCTGCGCCAAAATGGAGTGATCATCGGGGTACTCGACATCGACAGTTGCGAGCTGGCAACATTCGACGCGACCGATCAGGAGTGGCTGGAACGTATCGTCGAGATCATTACACGCTGATTGCTACCCCGCACCACCACCCGAGCGACAATCCGAAAGTCAAACCACGCACAGAGTCCCACCTCGCCCCGATTTTGCCCGCAGGTAGAGCCTGCACCGAGGTCGTTTTGCGGGAAATTGCCGATAAAATATTTTTTTCGCACACTCGCCTCGTTGTGTTAAAGCGCTAACAGACAACCGTTAGCGAGATAGAATCTGAGCCAACGAAGGGCAAAAAGCGTCATTTCGTCACTTTTGCAGACAAAGCGTAAAAAAATCTACCACTTTTTTATCTAATCCAAAAATCGAAACGTTCGTTCCATACCACACTATAAGACAGCGAGTTAAGTCACCGAGTGCGCTCGTCAAAACGAGAATTTTCGATCAAACACCCCACAAACGGACGGCTTTGAATTTTTTTTATTGGATTTTTTTGCGTACTTTGCACCCCTAAATATTGATTAGCGAAACTGTTTTATGATTAGCAAGCAGATTTTTTGAGAGAATTCGATATTTAATAATTATTAATTTCTAAGTTTAAATTTTTTAACAATGAAGAACTTTTTACTTAAAGTTGCTCTGATCGGCGCTATGTTCGCTGGTTTGGCTCTGACGGGTTGCGAGACCGCTGACCCGATGGAGAATGTTGCAATGGGTGCAGAGGTTACTTCGACCAGCTTGACTGGTGTGACCGTTAAGGTGATGACCAATGGCATTACCGAGTACGCTTACACGGTTGTTCCCGCTGGTAGCTCGAAGCCTACTGCTGATGCCGTTTTCGCTAACGGCACCGTTAAGTCGATGGAGTACACCGACGGTGAGGACGCTTTTACCGTTGGCAATCTGACTCCTGAGACCGACTACGTTTGCTACGTAGCTGGTAAGGCAGGTTCGACCTACTACCCCGTTGTATGTGATTTGGCATTCTCGACTAACATTATTCCTGCCTCGATGAGCGCAGCTGTGGTTGAGTCGGCTACTACCGCACAGACCCTGAGCGTAGAGGTTAAGACCGTGAAGATCAAGGCATTTGCTTATGCTGCATTCAAGGCTGAGGAGGCTCCCGAGAAGGCTCCCGCTGCTGACGTTGTATTCGCTGACGGCCAGATGGTTGAGTGCGCTGACGGTACTCACACCTTCACTATGGAGGAGCTGTCGCCCAATACCGAGTACGTTGTTTACGTAGCTGGTCTGTTGAGCGAGGCTGACGAGAATGGCGTTAACCAGCCTTACGAGAAGGTTTTGGAGGTTAAGGCTACCACCGGTGACTTCACCGAGGAGCTGACCATCTTCGACAACACCGGCCGCTCGTTCAAGTTGCACGTTAAGCCGCAGTTGAGCGATCCCGCTAACGTTATCAAGTGGGGTACTTGCGACATCTTTATGTACAATATGAACCAGACTCCCGACTTCGAGATGCTGAACCTGCACGACCAGTACTATGGTAACTACTTCCAGGGCGATACCACTTTGGTATTCGACGAGGCTCACGGTAACGTATGGAGCGACGAGATGGGCGACTACATTACCTACTACGAGGCAATCGTTCCCGGTCAGCCCCAGTACTTGGCACTCGGTGAGTTCAAGTATTCGGACGACGAGGAGGAGCACGGCCGTTGGGGCTGGGGCGCAGGTTACTACCTGGCTATGTTCAACCAGGAGTCGTATATGAACGACCTGTACGCTTACTATTACGGTGAGACCGACACAAAGCCCGAGGAGAATCCCTACTGGACTGGCTACCACAAGCAGATCAAGTTCCAGACCAAGGCTCCCGAGCTGCTCGACGCTGCTTTGGAGATCGATATGAGCGGTCTGCGTGCTAACGGCGGTCCGATCAAGATCAACACCAATGGTGCTGCTGAGCGCATAACCGTAATGTTGCTCGACCCGATGACCTACCAGCAGATTATGCCTCTCTTGGATGACAACGAGGATTACTTGCAGTGGTTCACCACTTCGTACGTAGGCTTTATGATGGTAGGTGCTCAGACCTTCGGTGGCGCTAACATCAAGTTCGAGATGACCGACTTCCTGTGGGAGGTTAGCAAGGAGGAGACCTACAAGCTGCTGGTAGTTGCTACCAAGGACGCTGTTGAGGGTTCGCTCGACGCTAAGTATCAGCAGTTCGTTAAGGCTGACGTTGTTCTGCCCGACTACAAGCTGCCCGCTCCTACTTTGGAGATCACCCCGATCGAGTCGACTTCGCCCTTCGAGGTTTCGTTCAACGTTAAATGTCCTTCGCAGGACGCTTACTACGGTAAGTACGCTGCTAACTACGCTCGCGAGTGGGCTGAGGCTGGTTTCGATGAGAACCCCGCTGAGGCTATGGAGTACAACGGTAACGATCTGACCGCTGATGATCTGGCACTGATCAACTCGGCTGAGGGTATGACCTTCACCTTCTTATCGTACGAGGATAAGGTAACCAAGCTCGGCGTTGTATTGGAGAGCATCGAGGGTCTGCCCTGCGAGCCCGTGATCGTCGAGAACAAGTCGTTGGCTGAGCCTGCTAAGGAGGCTGTTGATTCGGAGTACTTCACTTCGCTCGATGGCGACTGGACCGCTACCGCAACTAACCGCTACATCAAGCAGACCTACATCTTGGGTGAGGGTCGCTACCAGTACGATACCGTCCTGACCGTGAAGACCTCGAAGGTAACTATCGGCAACGTTGGCTATCCCGCAGAGCTCGACGAGGACGTATATAACACTTGGTTCGAGAATACTCCTTACCAGACCGAGGCTGAGGTTGATGCTCAGTTCGCTCTGTTCAAGGAGGCTGTTGATATCTTCAACAAGAAGACCGCAGCTCAGAACCGTATCCTGTTGAACGGCTTCGACTTCCAGGTAAGCAACTACTCAACCTACTCGCAGTACGCATCGCCCTTCGAGTTGTGGTGCTCGGATAGCTACAATGGCTACGACAACGCATCGCCCGTTTGGGACTTCGGTCCGAAGTGGTATTTGGAGGTTGCTAAGGACGGTACCGTTACCGCTCCGTTCAATATGAACTACTTCGCTCCTATGTCGAACTGGAAGTACTACAACCCGTACTACTTCGCAGGTGCAAGCGACAAGGCTTACGCTCCTTACAAGGTTGACGGCTCGACTGAGTACCCCAACGAGAACGGTCAGTTCCCCGTTGAGATCTCGGAGGACGGCAACACCATCACCGTTAAGCCTTATGTAGCTGCTGGCGACACCTTCTATCCCAATATGGGTTACTTCAGCTGGGGTTCGTTCTCGACTGGTACTTACGGTCAGATCGTTACCGACATCGTCCTGACTCGCGGTTGGACCGAGGAGAATGCAGGCGAGGGTGAGCAGACCGAGGCTGTTGCTAACGACGTTAAGTATGTTCCTGCTAACTACACTACCCTCTACAACGTGAAGCCGGCTCAGAAGCCTATGCCTCGCACCGTTATTAAGGCTATGCCTAATTACGAGAAGGTAGAGATGAAGGTGGTAAGCGTTGATGAGTTCAAGGCTAACGTCGAGAAACTCCGCAAGGCTACCAAAGCTGCTGCTCGTAAGTAATTTACGCACAATACTCTTAAACCAAACAGTAACTCTCCGCGAGGGGAGCTACTGTTTGGCTTATATAGCGAACACCTAAATTAAAACAAAAAATCTATGAACAAGCTGTTATGTTTGGCCGTAGCATTGGTGGCATCGCTCACCGTGTCGGCACAACAACTGCCCGACGTGAAGGTCGAAAACGAGAGCGGTAAAATGATCTCGACTCGCTCGCTCGTGGGTAAACCGATGATCATCTCATATTGGTCGCTGGCGTGCAAGCCCTGTATTCAGGAGCTCAACGCAATGAACGACGCTCTGGAAGAGTGGCGCGAAGAGGCCGATTTCGAGGTGGTTGCTGTTTCGGTCGATGACGTGCGCCTCAAAGCTCGCGCTAAGGCTAAGGCAGCCTCGATGGGTTGGGACTTCATCTGCCTGTTCGACGCTAACCAAGCAATGAAACGCGCTATGAATGTGTCACTTACGCCGCAAACGTTCGTAGTCGATGCCGAGGGTAACATCGTATTCTCGCACTCGGGTTACACGCCTGGTAGCGAGCAGTTGCTGTTCGAGAAATTGCTCGAAACCATCAAAAAGTAGCTACAACTATGAAACGTATTTTGCTGGTTCTGACCGCGTTGGTTGCAGCGCTCACCGCCTCGGCCCAAATTCAGTTTGGCGAGAAGGGTGGCTATATGACCATCGGTCTGGAATCGAACAATATCCTCTACATCGATGACGCAAAGCTCGGTACGACCTACCCCAGCAAGTTCGGCTCGAACGACTACTTGAAGCTCGACTATGTGAATGGTCGCTTCTCGGTCGGCGTGCAGGGCGAGGCATATCTGCCCGCATTGCAGGGTTATGACGACCTGCGTAACAACGGCTTCGACAAACCGAAGGTGATGTTAGCCTCGAAGTATATTCAGTGGCAGGACGCGAACTACTCGGTGATGGTCGGCGACGTCTATGATCAGTTCGGTAACGGTCTGATCTTCCGCAGTTTCGAGGATCGTCAGTTGGGTATCAACAACTCGATCGAGGGTGGTCGCGTAACGGCAACGTTCGGCAACATCGTATCGGTGAAGGCGCTGTTCGGTCGTCCGCGTCTGTACAGTAGCGCCAATGGCTACTCGCGTGGCTGGATCGGATCGCAGTATGCCCGCTCGACGGTGGGTGGTGCCGATCTGTCGGTTTCGTTGTCGGATATCATTGGCAGCGAGGAGCTTATGATGTCGATCGAGGGTAGCTACGTCAATCGCCGCGAGCGTCTGGACCGTGAGCTGAACGGTATGAACTACGGCACGGACTACTTCCCCTACTTCGAACTTACGTCGCCCGATCTGAATATGTATTCGGCTCGCCTGAATCTCGACTACAAGGGTTTCACCCTGCGTGGCGAGTACGCAGGCAAGGGTAAAGACATCAGCTCGGGTGCTGTGTTGGGTAAGGCAGCAAAGGGCTCGGCAGTTTTGGCGGAGTTGGGCTATAACGTTGGTGGTCTGAGCGTTTCGGCTCAGGTGCGTCGATTGGAAATGATGGGCACACCGCTCTCGCTCTATGGCAACCTCGGCGTTATGGGCAACACGCTGAACTATCTGCCCGCATTGACTCGTCAGCACACCTATATGTTGGCGGCGCTCAATCCCTGCCAGATGAATGCCGAGGGTGAGTTGGCAGTTCAGGCTGACATCTATTACACCCTGCGCAGCAAGCAGAGCCGTCAGCGTTACTGGAATTTCCACGCTAACTACTCGACCGCATACACATTGAAGTCGTACCAGACGGCAAGTGGCAAGCGCGAGTTGTTGTGGAGCGACGTGAATGTCGATGTCGAGCGTCAGTGGAACAAGCAGTGGAAGACTACGCTGATGTTCTCGCGTCAGGAGTGGAACACCTCGCACGGTCAGGGTCCGGCATTGCCCTCGACAACCTACGTTTCGAACATCTTTGTTGGCGATGTTATGTACAAGATCAACAAGAAGTTCTCGTTGCGTATGGAGGCTCAGTACCTGCTCTCGAATGACTACGAGGGCGACTGGGTTGCAGGCCTCGTTGAGTTCAACGTTGCACCACATTGGAGCGTCTTTTTCAGCGATATGTACAACCTCGGCACGACCAAAACCAACTACTACAACGGCGGTTTGAGCTTCACGCACAACCGTACCCGCGTACAGGTTAGCTATGGTCGCAACCGTGCAGGCTTTGTCTGCTCGGGCGGTGTATGTCGCTACCAGCCCGCCTATACGGGTGTCAATCTGATGCTTACGACGTCATTCTAACAGTTTAATAGATAATAGATTAACGAACAATGAAAAAGTTTTTCAGTTTAATAGCGATGATCGCAGCGGTGGCTGTAATGGGTTTCTCGTGTAAGGAGCCTACTCCTACACCCGATCCTACGCCCGAAAAGCTGACCGCAAGCGTATCTCCCTCGGAGATCACCGCCGATGGTCAGTCGAAGGCTGTCTTTACCGTAAAGTATGGCGACAAGGCTGTGTCGAACGTAAAGGCTTACGTCAATGGCGCAGAGACTGCGTTGAGCGCACTGACCTTCACGACCAAGACCGCTGGCACCTATAAGTTTTACTTCACTTACGAGTGGAAAACGGGCGAAACCGTCAAGTCGAACGAGGTTACCGTAACGGCTAAGGCTGCTGAGCAGTCGGGCGACGCGTCGGGTCTGACGATGACCGTCGACAACACCATTATTCAGGTTGGTACGGGTCGTGCGACCTTCACCATTAAGTTCAATGGTAAGGTTGTCGAGAGCGGTTACACGATGTACGTGAACGACGCAAAGACCACTCTGCCTACAACCACCGTTACGATCGACGGTAAGAGCTACAAGCAGCCCTACTTCGAGAGCAAAACGACGGGCACCTATTCGTTCTACGTGACCTACAATATCACCGAGAACACCAAGAAGAACCCCATTTCGGTTCAGGTAAACAACGACGCAATTCCCGATCGTGCTGAGGATCCCAATCCGTCGAGCACCTCGTTCAAGCGTCGCGCAATGGTAATGCAGTTTACGGGTACGGAGTGTCCCAACTGCCCCTATCTGATTGAGCCTTTGGAGAATATGGCTGCTGACGCAAACTACAAGGATAAGTTCGTTTGGACAGCTATCCACACCTACAATCCTACAAGCGACCCCGCTGCACCGTGCAACTCGGCTGATCAGCAGAAGCTCGGTTCGACATTCGGAATCTCGGGTTACCCCACCGTATTGGTTGATATCGGCGCCAAGGTTATGGCTTACAGCAGTCCGGCTCTCAACCTCTCGAACTTGCAGAAGGCAGTTGACAACTCGGTTGCAAATCCTGCGTCGGCTGGTATCTCGGCTACGATGACTCTCGACGAGAACAATCGCGTAGTTACGGCTCGCGTAAGCGTTAAGGCTAAGGACGCCAAGGTTTACAATGTTGGTATGTGGGTAATCGAGGACAAGATCCAGGGCGGTCAGGCTGGTAGCTCGACTATCAAATCGCACGACAACGCTGTTCGCTACGTTGCTCGTGGCACCGATGGCTCGGCTAACTACTTCGGCTACCCGCTTAACGAGGGTAAGGCGATGAGCGCAGGTCAGGTATGCGACTACGTATTCGCAGTGAATATCTCGAATCAGTCGGTCCGTTTGGCTAACTGCCAGCTGGTGTTCTTCGTTACTACTTCGGTTGGCAACTCTTATACGGTTGTTAACTCGGCTGTAACCAAGGACCTCAAAACTGCAATGCCGTTCGAGTACAACAACTAAACGAACGGGGACAACCCTAAACAAAAAGAAAACGACCTTCTCCATTGCGGGGAAGGCCGTTTTTTTATTGGGGTGTAATGAATCAGATTCGTTCGAGGATTCGACGCACAGCGGGGATTCGCAACACAGGCAGGAGCACCCACGAGGGCAGAATAGCACAAATAGCCGCCTCGATTTTGGTCGCAAAACCAGGCAGGCATCTTCTTCGTCCACGGTGCATAGCTCGCAGCGCTTTGCGTGCAACCGCCTCAGCCGTAAGCATTATGCCAAAACGACGCAACCATCGACGAGCACCCTCGCCGAGCGAATAGAGCGGAGTATCGACTGCCGACGGGAATACCGTCGTAACCGTAACGCCCGAGCCGCGCATTTCGTACCAGAGCGACTGCCCGAAGCTACGCAGGTAGCTCTTCGTGGCGGCATAGTGCGAAATGGTCGGGAAGGGAGTCCACGCCGTAACTGACGACATCAGAACAATATGCCCGCCACCGCGCTCGCGCATTACGGGCGCGAACAGTCGGCAGAGCTTGGTCGGCGTGGTGCAGTGCAGAGCGATGATTGCCTCAATACGCGCAGAATCGGTGCGCTCCAACTGATTGAAGATCAGCATTCCCGCATTATTGACAAGAGTATCAACCTCGATTGCGTGCTGCTCACAAAATTCGAATATCTGCTCGGCAGCCGTCGGCTCGGTCAGATCGACACACAGCGGCTCGACCTCAACCCCGAACTCCGCCCGAACGCTCGCTGCCACACGTCGGTTCTCATCGTCGCGGTTGCTCACCACAACGACGTTGCGCCCCTCGGCAGCCAACTGGCGCACATACTGCTCGCCAATGCCCGAAGATCCACCCGTAACCAACGCAAAACGAGCCATCGTTAATCCTCGTCGTAATAGAGATTATCCATCAATGAATCCAACTCACGACGCTCCTTCTTCGTGGGGCGTCCCGTGCCTCGGTCGCGCACGATGAAGATCGTTTCGCGTGGCACGTTGAGCTTGTCCAGCTCCGATTGGGGCGTGATGTCGGCAGCGTACAGAGGCACATTCTTGGCAGGCTGACGGCTCGACACCAACTCCACAACGCGATACTGATAGACTACGGGCATCTTCTTGACCGAAATGACATCGCCCACCTTCACCTCGCGCGAGGGCTTGGCGTAGGCGTCATTGACCAGCACACGATTGGTGCGGCAAGCGTCAGCGGCGTCGCTACGTGTCTTGAAAACACGCACCGCCCAGAGCCATTTATCGAGTCTGACCTCCATCGCTATTTGACCCAAATAACCTTATCCGAGTCGTCCTTGTCGGAGTGGGGTTTGACCTCCTGCGCGGGATAGCCCAGCGCGATGAAGCACAGCGGACGCCACTCGGCAGGAATAGGCAGGAACTCGCGCAGATACTCCTCAGCCGACTGTCCCTCAGGCTCGGCTTTGAGCTTCGGGCGACCATTGATATGCACCCAGCACGAACCCAAACCTGCGTCAGTTACAGCGAGTTGCAGAATCGTAGCCGAGATCGAGCAGTTATCGACCCACAGATCGGTTACCGACTCATCGCCCGCAACCATAATCGCCATCGGGCAATCCTTCATAAATGCCGAACCATAGTCGCGCATCTGGGCGATACGCTCCATCATTTCACGACCCTCGACAACCATATAGCGTGTCGAGCGGGTGTTGCGCGACGAGGGCGCCGTGAAGGCCTGCTTCAACAATGCCTCGACCACTTCGCGCTCTACGGGGCGCTCCTCGAACTTACGAACGCTGCGGCGAACGTGCAATATCTCCTTTAATTCCATAGTTTTCTACGTTTTTTGTGTTTTACTTTTGTGCAAATGTAATGAAAATTCCGTCAAAAACCTTACCTTTACGTTCTGAATATAGAATACATTCGCACTATGGAACAACAAGTAACCGCCGCACTGATCTACGACTTTGATGGAACACTCTCACCCGGAAATATGCAGGAGTACGATTTCATTCCCGCTATCGGCAAGAGTAACAAGGAGTTTTGGCACGATTGCAACGATCTGGCACGTGTGCAGGACGCCGATATGACCCTCACCTATATGGCCCGAATGATCCAATATGCACGCAGTAAGGGCCTCTCGCTCAAACGTGAAGCATTCCAAGAGTCGGGTCGCCGCATACGTCTTTATGCGGGTGTCGAGCAGTGGTTTGCACGTATCAACGCCTACGCTGCCGAGCGCGGTGTGCGTATGCTGCACTACATCAATTCGTCGGGCATCAAGGAGATCATCGAGGGTACGTCGATCGCGGGCGAGTTCCGCAAGATCTACGCCTGCTCGTTCCTCTACGATGTCGACGGCATTGCCTATTGGCCTGGCGTGGCGGTCAACTATACCAACAAGACGCAGTTCATTTTCAAGATCAACAAGGGTGTGGAGTCGGTTTTCGACGCGACGCTGGTCAATCAATACATCGAGGAGAACAAGCGCCCCGTGCCCTTCAAGCGTATGATCTACGTGGGCGACGGAACGACCGATATTCCGTGTATGCGTCTGGTGAAAAACTTTGGCGGTCACTCGATTGCGGTCTACAATCCCGAGAAAGCGGGTGCGCAGAAGGGGCTCTCGTCGCTCATTCACGACAACCGCGTGAACCACGTCTGCCCGGCTGACTACTCGGCAGGCTCGGACATCGACACGGTGGTCAAGACCATCATCGACAAGATGGCGGTCGACTACCGTTTGGAGCAGATGGAGGTTGTTAAGTAAACATCGAAACAAGGCACGACTATGAAGCTGATTTTTGCAACGAATAATGCCCATAAACTCGCTGAGGTACAAGCGGTTTTGGGCGAAGGATATGAACTCGTCACTCCGCGCCAGATGGGCATTACGGAGGAGATTCCCGAAACAGCCTCGACGCTCGAAGGCAATGCCCGACAGAAGGCTCGCTATCTGTACGAGCGTACGGGGTTGGACTGCTTTGCCGACGACACGGGTTTGGAGGTCGATGCGTTGGACGGCGCCCCGGGTGTTCATTCGGCACGCTACGCCACCGACGGCCACGACTTCGAGGCCAACACCCGCCTGCTGCTCCGCAATATGGAGGGCAAGGAGGATCGTCGCGCGCGATTCCGCACGGCGATAATTCTGATCGAAGGGGGCGAGGAGCACCTCTTTGAGGGTCGTGTCGAGGGCGAAATTACCTGTGAGCCAGCGGGTTGTGGTGGTTTTGGTTACGATCCCGTTTTCCGTCCTGAGGGCTACGAGCAGACCTTTGCCGAGATGTCGGCCGACGAGAAAAATGCAATTTCGCACCGCGCGCGTGCCGTTGCCAAATTGGTTGAATATTTGAAACGATAAAGGGTGAAACGACTGCTATTAGTTTTGGTGGGGCTCTTCGTGTCAGCTACCGCCTCGGCGCAGCTCTACATCGTTAATGGTGAGGAGTATACGGCCGAGCAGATGCGTCGTATCGACCCTGAGCGGGTCGAGCACTCGGAGCAGGTGGCGGTCAACGACAGCATTATGGCGCGCTATGGCGAACGGGCGGCAGACGGCGTGATCATCGTAACACTCAAACACGATACCGAGCCGAAGTTTTCGGTCGATTCGCTCTCGTTCCGCGAGTGGGTCGAGCGCGAGGTGGCGTGGGGCAACGATGAGCCTGCGGCACGGGTTGTCTATCGCTATGTGGTTGGTACTGACGGACGTGCGCAACTGACTGAGCTAATCGAATCGACCGACAACCGACTGCGCCAACGTGTTGTGCGGGCAGTCAAACGCGCTCCGTTGTGGGCGCCTGCCGAGCGTGAAGGGCGTGCAGTCGAGGTCGAGCAGGTGCTCATCATCGAGCTGCCCAAAGGCAAACGTCTGCGCGGTAAGCACTTCCTGATTCAGTTGTGACAAAAATACGCTCAATATGAAACTATTATTGACCCTTTGCTTATTGATAAGCACTCTGAGCTCTTGCGCCCAAAATCCGCCAAAAGCGGACAACGCCGTATATATGGAGGTAGATTGGATTGGAATGTCTTATTATCCCGATTCTGATTATGAATATTTTTATTCCATTCGTATTGACGACCAAAGCCTATATATCGGCTGTACCTCAATGGGCTTCATAAGTTTGGACAGCACATCATTAGCAGGCAAGCAGCCTCCCCATTTTAAGGAGTTTGCCAAAGGCAAATCTACTCAGCAGTTGAGATCTGACCTTGAAGAGTTATCCAAAGAGTACAACGAAATATTTCTATTAGATCGGGGCGTTGATTCGGGCACATATTTTCGTTACAAAGCGAAGGAATTGTACATACTCGACCACAACAAAACATCTAACCGCCCCCACAAATCATCAGAGTTCATAACCAATGCTATTAAACAAGGTTCTCGCTTCATAATAGTTGACTCGCGCAACAGAACAACAAAACTACGTGAAGGAACTTCGCTTTTTGAAAAAGGTATTTTACGTACTTCGGAATACAACCTATACGATTGCGACGATGAACTTTACCATATGTACCCTTATAATAATGAGTGGTTGAGCCATAGCAACAAAGTTACGGCATTTACAATCGACCACAATGCTCTAAATCTCAAAGACGAGTGCGTCATCGATTTAGATAAATTTGCATTAACGAATAGACGAGATGCAATTGATAATATCCTCAGACTGCTCCCTAACGACAATACCTATTATCTTATAGATAGAGCCGAGATGACTACGGATTTGGTGGTTGTAAGAGAGATTACCGATTGGGGATTTTGGCTTATTAATTAATACCACTCGTTATCGAACTGCCCAAAGGCAAACGTCTGCGCGGTAAGCACTTCTTGATTCAGTTGTAGAAACGACCGTTGCGAATACCCTCTTTTCGCAAAAAGTTGGCATTTTTCTTGCAGGGGGGGGGTTTTTCCTATCTTTGCAAAAACCACTAAATCAAACCACTATGAAACACTTTCTCACACTCGTTTTGTTGGCAATGCAGATAGCTGTTTGCGCAGCCCAGCCCACCGCTCCGCTGACCAACCCCACCGCCGAGAGCAAAGTGCTCTATATCGTAGCGGATAGTTGCGAATTCTATATTAGTAGTGCCTTTTTTATATCCAAGAAATATAAGGACAATGCGACCTATTACACATTGAATATCCCGACCAAAGATGGAACTTTTGCTATCGGTTGCAAGGAGATGTTTTTGGTCGAAAACGGCAAGGGCTATTGGCCGATTGATCGCGTGTTTTCCAAGAGCGACTTGGACAAGACGCCGACGATCCGAATGAAGGATTTTGCCAAAGGCAAGTCTGCCAAGCAGTTACAACGTGCATACGATCGCTGGCAGGAGGAGTACGACTACGTCTTTGTAACCAAATGCCACAACCCCGATAACGACAAACAAGAGCGCATTTTGGCTGTCGACAGCTACATACACAAACCCTCGAAAGTGAAGTATCCGCACTACCCCATCGATTCGCTTACAAATGCCGTCAAGAGAGGTGTCGGCATTGTGGTGATCGACTCCAACAAGCCCTACGCAAAGAGAGTAGTGAGAGATACTGCATACATTAGCTACGCATACGGAATGTATGCTCAAATCTTTAATTATGAGTTCGTTGATCACAACGGAGAGAAGAGCCTCAATAATTTTATGCAAACGCAAGAGAACCTCTATCCGCTCGACGAAGCAAATGTATTTACCATCGACCGCAAGCAATTCAAATGGGATAGCGACGTAGCCCTTGACCTCAGCGAGCTCGCCTCGAAACGCGACATCAAAGATGTATGGTCGATAATATATACCTTCAACAAAGGACACATTCTCTACTTCATCGACCGCGCCGAGATAACCAAAAACACGATAACGGTACGCACGTGCAATACGCTTCTCTTTACCACGGGAGGTTTCGGCGGCATCAGAAAAAAGAGCACCAACACAAAGTAATATCCTCCCTTGTAAGCAATTTATCTGGCTGAAAATTTGCGCTTTGGGAAAAATTAATTACCTTTGCGCCCGCAAGCATTTATGGGACGTGCGGAAAATCCGCAGCGTTGAGTGATGCCCAAGTAACTTAAACATTTATTACACAAGATGAAAACTATCCAGATTGCAGCCGTAAAGCGTGATGTTTACGGCAAGAAAGCTAGCAAGGCTGTTCGTCGCGAGGGTATGGTTCCCTGCGCTATCTATGGTGGTGAGGAGACCGTACACTTCTCGGTTGAGGCTAAGGCTCTGAAACCCCTGATCTACTCGCCCAACTCGTACATCGTTGAGTTCGACATCGAGGGCAAGAAGGAGATCGGCGTTATGCGCGAGGTACAGTTCCACCCCGTTCGTGAGCAGATCCTCCACATCGATTTCTACCGTGTTCAGGAGGGTAAGCCCGTTGCTATCGACGTTCCCGTTCGTCTGACCGGTAACTCGGAGGGCGTTAAGGCCGGCGGTAAGCTCGTTCTGAGCAAGCGTAAGATCCGCGTAAGCGGTATGATCGAGAACCTGCCCGATGAGCTGGTTATCGACATCACTTCGCTCGGCGTTGGTAAGTCGATCTTCGTTGGTGACTTGCAGTACGACAACCTCACTATGCTCACCCCCGCTACCACCGCAGTTTGCGCAGTACGCGTAACTCGTGCTTCGCGTGGTGCAGCAGCTGAGCAGCAGCGCGGTAAGTAATTAACCGAAACAACAACTCTTTAACAAACTTTTTGTCGAGTTGAAATATCTGATTGTAGGACTGGGAAATATCGGTGCCGAGTACGCCGAAACCCGCCACAACATTGGTTTCAAAGTACTGGACGCCTTAGCCGAGGCGTCCAGTGCTGTTTTTAGTTCGGCACGTTACGGCGCGGTGGCCGAGTGCCGACATCGTGGCCGTCAGCTCATTCTGCTCAAACCTTCGACCTATATGAATTTGAGCGGTAAGGCGGTGCGCTATTGGTTGGACGCTGAGAAGATTCCCATCGAGAACCTGCTCGTCATTGTCGATGACATCGCACTGCCGTTTGGACAGCTGCGTATGCGCACCAAGGGCAGCGACGGCGGACACAACGGACTGAAAAACATCAACGAACTGCTCGGACACAACAACTATTCGCGTATCCGTTTCGGCATTGGTGGCGACTTCCCGCAGGGTTTTCAGGTCGATTACGTGTTGGGCAAGTGGACCGACGAGGAGCGCAAGGCGATGCCCGAGCGCGTGAAGGTGGCAGTCGATGCCATTCGCTCGTTCGTTTCGGTGGGCGCAGCAATGACGATGAATACCTATAATAAAAAGTAGAGATGGCGGACAAGGGGACGAAATCGAAGCGAGTGCCGACGTTGCTTGCGACCTCGTTTCAGCGCGAGTTGATCGAGGCGGGTTGCGACGAGGCGGGACGTGGCTGCTTGGCAGGCTCGGTCTTTGCGGCGGCGGTGATTTTGCCTCCCGATTTCAGCCACCCTCTGCTCAACGATTCGAAGCAGATGAGCGAGCGCAACCGCGATCTGCTGCGCGAGGTGATCGAACGTGAGGCCATCGCGTGGGCGGTCGAAGAGGTTAACGCCGAGCGAATCGACCAGATCAATATTCTGCACGCTTCGTTCGAGGGTATGACGTTGGCAGTTAAGCGTTTAGATCCGCAACCGCAATTCTTGGCGATCGACGGCAATCGTTTCTACACCACACTCACGTTGCCCTTCGAATGTGTCGTTAAGGGCGACGGCAAGTACGCCAATATCGCCGCAGCGTCGGTGTTAGCAAAGACCCACCGCGA
Organism: Rikenellaceae bacterium; assembly: GCA_017463585.1. Classification (GTDB taxonomy): domain Bacteria; phylum Bacteroidota; class Bacteroidia; order Bacteroidales; family Rikenellaceae; genus Alistipes. Next base: position 51,457 of record JAFTOX010000001.1, read on the forward strand.
CGAATATATGCGTCGCATTGCGGCTGAGTTCCCCGAATATGGGTGGGCGAAAAACAAGGGCTACCCCACCCGCGACCACCGCGAGGCAATCGCCCGACACGGACTCTCGCCCTACCACCGCCTGACGTTCAACCACACGGCGGGACAGTTGGAACTCTTCTAACACACAAAAGCCACCCTCCAAATGGAAGGTGGCTTTTTCGTTTTGGAACAAATCATTTTTACACACTTCTCAGCACCACCTCGCGTCCTGCCCAGACCATCGCCAAACCGAACACCAGACTCAGCACGGTGTAGAGCGCAAAATAGAGATAGTTGCGTTGCTCGATGAGCGTCAGCATATCGTGCGAAAACGACGAAAAGGTGGTAAATCCGCCACAGAAACCCGTAATCAGTAGAGCATTCATTGCGCTGGTAATAAGCTGCGTACGCTCCGCAGCGCCGAACAGTGCCCCAATCGCAAAGCTACCCACCACGTTCACCACAAACGTTGCCCACGGAAACAACGTCGCACCGAGAGCCGCACACAATCGTCCCGTCAAAAAGCGCAGGCACGTACCCAAAAATCCGCCCGTACCCGCCAAAAGCATCATCTTTATCATATCTGTTTTCTGAAATTTGTTGCCAAAATCTGTAACAAAATTAGTACCGCACGCCCAATTTCGCAAGCGTGCTGGCATATTCTTTGCCACGTTACCGATGGATATAATTTCAATAATCTTAAAACTTTCAACTATGCATTTAACACCAAAAGAGATTGACAAACTCCTGCTCCTGTCGCTCGGTGCGATAGCCGAACGACGCAAGGCTCGCGGATTGAAACTCAATCACCCTGAGGCAGTTGCCTACATCACCTCGGCCGCCTTGGAGGGGGCACGCGAGGGTCGCACGGTCGAGGAGGTGATGACCTTGGCGGCGGGCGTGCTGACGCGCGACGACGTGATGGAGGGCGTGGCCGATATGATCGACCTGTTGCAGGTCGAGGCGGTTTTTACCGATGGTTCACGCCTTGTAAGTATCCATAAACCAATCAAATAGAGGTAGTTATGGCAAAACGAAACACAACTCCGAATCCCGCCGCTGCACTCTATGGTGCGGGCGCAGGTTTCGCTCCCAAGCAGCACGTTCCGGTCGGCGGCGTGGTGCTCCGCAGCGACGAGATCGAATACAACGTAGGTCGCCCCGTGACCACGCTGACGGTGCGTAACACGGGTGATCGACCGATTCAGGTAGGCTCGCATTTTCACTTTTTCGAAGTCAATCGTTACTTGGAGTTCGACCGTGAGGCCGCCTTCGGAACGCACCTCAATATCCCCGCCACGACCGCCATTCGATTCGAGCCGGGCGATGAGCGCAAGGTCGAGGTCGTACCCTTTGCGGGCAAGCAGCGTATCATCGGATTCAACTCACTTGTAATGGGTTACGCGGGCGTGGAGGACGATCCTGTCTACTATCCCGCACGCACGGCAGCCATCGCACGTATGCACGCCGAGGGCTTCGCGTGCTGCTGCACAAAACGTAAACACTCAAAAACCGAATAACGACTATGGTAAAAATTTCACGTCAAGAGTATAACAATCTGTTTGGTCCAACGGTCGGCGACAAGATCCGCTTGGGCGACAGCGACCTCTATGTTGAGATCGAGCGCGACCTGCGCACCTATGGCGACGAGGCTGTCTATGGCGGAGGCAAGACTATCCGCGACGGGCAGGGGCTGGCAAATACGATCACCTCGGACGAGGGTGCGCTCGATCTGGTGATCACCAACGTAACGGTCATCGACCCGATTCAGGGCGTTGTGAAGGCCGACGTCGGGATCAAGGACGGACGCATTGCGGGCTTAGGCAAGGCGGGTAACCCCGACACGATGGAGGGCGTTTCGCCCGAGCTGATTACGGGTGCGGCGACCGACGCCATTTCGGGCGAGCATTTGATTCTCACAGCGGGCGGTATCGACGGCCACGTGCACGTCATCTCGCCCCAGCAGGCCTACCACGCACTGAGTGGCGGCATCACGACGCTCTTCGGTGGCGGTATCGGTCCTACGGACGGAACTAACGGAACCACAATCACTTCGGGGCGTTGGTCGACGGAGATGATACTGCGTTCGTTCGAGGGTCTGCCCGTCAATGTGGGACTACTCGGCAAGGGCAACTGCTCGACCGCGCGACCGATGATCGAGCAGATCGAGGCGGGTGTTTGCGGTCTGAAAATTCACGAGGATTGGGGTTCGACCCCTGCGGCGATACGCGCAGCGATGAGCGTTGCCGACGACTATGATGTGCAGGTTGCGATCCACACCGACACGCTCAACGAGAGTGGTTTTGTCGAGGATACGATTGCGGCCATCGACGGTCGCACGATCCACACCTATCACACCGAGGGTGCAGGTGGAGGACACGCTCCCGACCTTTTGAAGGTGGCGTCGATGCCCTTCGTGCTCCCCTCCTCGACCAATCCGACGCTGCCATTCGGTATCAACTCGCAGGCCGAGCTGTTCGATATGATTATGGTGTGCCACAACCTCAACCCCAAGATTCCCTCGGACGTCGCCTTTGCCGAGAGCCGCGTGCGCCCCGAGACGCAGGCAGCCGAGAACGTGCTGCACGATCTGGGCGTGCTGTCGATGATTTCGTCCGACTCGCAGGCGATGGGTCGCGTGGGCGAGTCGTTTATGCGTGCCGTACAGATGGCCTCCTATATGAAGGCGGCGTGCGGACGACTGAAAGAGGACGCCGAAGACAACGACAACTATCGAGTGTTGAGATACTTAGCCAAGGTTACGATCAATCCAGCAATCACCTTCGGTGTATCGGATTACATCGGTTCGGTGGAGCGTGGCAAGGTGGCCGATCTGGTGCTTTGGGAGCCGGCATTCTTCGGGGCAAAGCCCAAAATGGTGATCAAAGGCGGACTGATCAATTGGTCGAATATGGGCGATCCGAACGCCTCGCTGCCCACGCCACAACCCTGCTACTATCGTCCGATGTTCGGCGGTTTTGGCACGGCACAACCCTCGACGTGCCTCTCGTTTGTGTCGAATGCAGCCTTCCAGCGCGGCATTGCCGAGCGGCTCGGATTGCAACGAACGATCTGCCCCGTGCGTCGCACCCGACAACTCACCAAAGCCGATATGGTGCTCAACGGCACCACGCCCCGAATCGACATCAATCCCGAAACCTTCGAGGTGATGGTCAATGGCATTCACGCCTACGTCAAACCTGCCGAGCGATTTGCTCTCGGTCAGCTATATTGGTTCAGTTAGACGATGAAAGTTTATACACAAGTAATTGGGAACGTGCACTCTAACGAGTGGATCGAGGCGTTGCGCTCGGTGCAGATCGAGACCATCACACTCGACCAATGGTCGGCACAAAAGAGCCGCTTGGTGGCCGAGAGCGACCGTGGTGAGCAGTATGCCATTGCGCTTGCACGCGGACAGCGGCTCGCCGATGGCGACATACTCGACTATGATCCCGAGGCTCATCGGGCGCTGGTGGTCGATGTGAAGATGCACGAGGTAATGGTCATCGAACTCGACCGCCTCGTGCGTTTCACCCCCGAATACATCGCCCGCACGGCCTTCGAGTTGGGCCACGCCATCGGCAACCAACATTGGCCGGCAGTGGTCAAGGGCACGTGCGTCTACGTCCCGCTGACGGTCGACCGCAAGGTGATGGAGAGCGTTATGCGCACCCACGCGATCGAGAACGTGACGGTCACGTTCCGCCGTGGCGCCGAGGTGATTCCCTACCTCGCTCCGCACGAGGTACGGCGACTCTTCGGAGGCACCGACCCTGCAACAGCTGAGCACGCTCATCACCACCGAACGCAATGACACTCAACGAGTTGATACACTTTTTGCAGTTTGCCGACTCGGCTCTGCCTGTGGGTGCTTTTGCCTTTTCGAATGCGCTCGAAACGGCCGTCGAGCAACGTGTGGTTTACGACGCTGCGACGCTTGCCGAGTTTGTCGGGGAGCAGTTGCGGCAGTCGGCCACAAGCGACGGCGTGGCGGCTCTTGCGGCTCGTCGGGCGACATTGGCGGGCGACTACGAAGCTCTGCTCTCGATCGACGCACGGCTGATCCGTAGCAAACTGAGCGACGAACTGCGTCAAATGCTCTGCCGTATGGGGCGCAAGCTGGCGGAGTTGAGTGTGCAAACGTCTGGCGATCCGATACTTGTGCGCTGGCGTGACGATATCGTTGCACGTTGCACTGCGGGCTGTTATCCCGTGACGCAGGGGATCGTTTTTGCGCTCGGTGGGCTTGACGCGCGGTCGCTCTTTGCGGCGCAACAGTATGGCGTGATGACCACCACGCTCAACGCTGCGTTGCGTTGTCTGCGGGTTACGCACTTCGATACGCAACGCATAATCACACGGCTCGCACGGCTCGTCGAAGAACTTTACGAGCAGGTGCACGAGATGAGCGTCGACGAAATCTACTCATTTGCGCCCGTGCTCGATGTGCTGGCGTCGTTGCACGAACGAGGCTCGGCACGAATGTTTATGAACTAAAACGAAACACATTGAAACACAATGAATAACAACACTTGCCGAATAGGCATTGGCGGGCCTGTCGGCTCGGGTAAAACCGCACTTATCGAGGCCATCACGCCCCGTCTGCTTGCGCTTGGGCACAAGGTGCTCATCATCACCAACGACGTGGTGACGACCGAGGACGCCGAGCACGTGCGACGTATGCTCCGTGGGATTTTGGTCGAGGAGCGCATTATCGGCGTCGAGACGGGCGCCTGCCCCCACACCGCCGTGCGCGAGGACCCCTCGATGAACATCGCCGCCGTCGAGGAGATGGAGGCTCGCTTTCCCGACGCCGACGTGGTGCTGATCGAATCGGGCGGCGACAACCTGACGCTCACCTTCTCGCCTGCGCTGGTCGATTTCTTTATCTATGTGATCGACGTGGCGGCGGGCGACAAGATCCCACGCAAGGACGGACCCGGCATTTCGCACTCGGACATATTGGTAATCAACAAGATAGACCTCGCACCGTATGTTCACGCCTCGCTCGACGTTATGCGTCGTGACTCGCACGCAATGCGAGGTCAGCGACCGACGGTGATGACCAACTGCTTCACGGGCGAAGGCATAGACGAGCTTGTCGAATTGATCCGCAATATGGCGCTTTTCGACCTGCAAACTCTCACAGATTCAGCACAATGACCCCTCCGCGCGAACTGCTCCCCTACCTCCGCGAACGGCGTGGAGCACCCTCGGCCTCGGCGGGCAAACGGGGGTGGTTGCGTATGGAGTTCGAGTTGGACGGTGTGGGGCGGTCGATTTTGCGCAAGTTGGAACGGCGCACCCCGATCATCGTGCAGCAGGAGCTCTATTTCGACGAGGCGATGCCCACGATGCCGTGCGTCTATCTGCTCTCGTCGGGCGGTCCGAATGTCGATGGCGACCGCTACGAGCACCATATCAGCGTGCGACGTGGGGCATTTGCGCACCTCTCAACGGGGGCTGCTACCAAGCTCGCCGAGATGACGAGTGACTACTCATCGCTCACGCAAACATTTGAACTCGAAGCAGATAGCTACCTCGAATATCTTCCCGAGCCGACCATACCCTGCCGCCACGCCCGCTACGTTTCTCACGCACGCATTGTGATCGATCGCACGGCGACGCTCTTCCTTGCCGAGATCTACCTCAGCGGGCGACGGCACAAACGTGGTGGCGAGCGGTTTGCCTTCGACATTCTCTCGCTTGCGACCGCAGCCGAGCGTCCCGATGGCGAACAGCTTTTTGCCGAACGAATGGTGATCGAGCCTTCGCGCCACGCCCCCGACACGCTCGGAGCGATGGGCAGGTGGGAGGTGTTGGGCAACTGTTTTGTGCTCGCACCCGAACAGATCACCGAACAGATTTACACACAAATTCGCCCAACCGCAGCGCAAGATTTAGCCGTCGGAGTTACACGTCTACCTTCGCATTGTGGGCTGGTAATCAAAGCCTTAGGCAACGATACCGCAACCATCAAGCGCACCATTCGCTCGCTCTGCTCAACGGTTCGACAAGTGGTGAAAGGTTGCCCGTTGCCCGACGAATTTCCGTGGCGATAAAACACAAAAACGCATAAAATTATGATGTCAAAAATCACTCTTAACAAGGAGCTACGGCGGCTCGATCCGCTCGAACACCTCCGTATCGTACTGCGTGGGGCGGGGCAGGTGATGTTCCAACCCAGTGCGTGGAGCGGGCTCTTCTTTCTGATAGGTATCTTCTGGGGTGCGCACGCCGCCCATACACCCGAAGTGGCGTGGGGCGCGGTGCTCGGACTGCTCGTGTCGACGCTCACGGGATATATGATCGATATGCCCTCGGAGGACGGTCGGCAGGGGCTGTGGGGATTCAACGGAGTGCTTGTCGGGTGCGCCTTTCCGACCTTTTTGGGCAACACCGTATGGGTGTGGGTGGCGCTGGTGCTGTGCTCGGCGATGACCGTCTGGGTGCGCACGGCGATGAACAACGTGATGGCTCCGTGGAGAGTCAATTCGTTCACCTTTCCGTTCGTTTTCTGCACGTGGATATTCATCTTGGCAGCGCGCGCAATGAACTCGATGCCACCCGAACATCTGCCCGATCCGACGCTGCCCGAGGTCTTTTCGTCGGTCACCGATCTGCACGTCACAAACCTCATAATCTACTGTTTGAAAGGCATTTCGCAAGTATTCTTGATCGAGTCGTGGGTGACCGGTTTGCTCTTTCTTGTTGGGTTGGCAATCAGCTCGCCGATCGCTGCACTGACCGCCTTCGGAGGCTCGGCGCTGGCACTGCTGGTGGCGCTCGTCTTTGGGACTGCGGGGGTCGAAACCGCGCACGGATTGTACGGATTCAGCGCGGTGCTGACGGCATTGGCAATCGGCGTGGTCTTCTATAAACCCAACCTCCACTCGGCTCTGTGGGCGACCGTGGCGACAATCGTGACGGTCTTTATGCAAGCAGCGATGAATGTGTTGCTGCTGCCGTTGGGAATTGCAACGCTGACCGCTCCGTTTTGTGTAACGACGTGGCTCTTTTTATTGCCGTTGCTGGCTATCAATAACGAGCAGAATCTCGACCACTCGAACTGGAATCCCGACAACAAACGCCACTTGGCAAAGCGTCCACGAAACATACAACCACCTAAAAATCAATAGCTATGCATATGTCCGACACATTGATATCGCCCGCCGTGGCTGCCGTGACCTCGTTGGCGGCGGTGGCTTTGGTGGCCGTTGCCGTGCGCCGAATCGGTCGCGCGGATCGACTCGCCACAACCCGCCTCATTCCGCTGATGGGGGTTATGGGGGCGCTCGTTTTTGCGGCGCAAATGCTCAACTTTTCGATTCCCGGGACGGGGTCGAGCGGGCACATCGTCGGCGGTGTGCTACTGGCGGCGGTGCTCGGAGAGTGGGCGGGATTTCTGACCCTCACGTCGGTAATCGTGGTGCAGTGTCTGTTGTTCGCCGACGGAGGATTGATGACGCTCGGTTGCAACATTTTGAATATGGCGGCATTGTCGTGCTTAGTTGCTTATCCGTTGATTTTTAAGCCTTTGGTGCGAGGCAACGGATCGACTGCACGCTGGGCAGCAGCATCGGTCGCAACCTCGATCGTGGCGCTGGAAATGGGGGCAATGGGCGTGACGATCGAGAGCGAATTGTCGGGAATCACCGCCCTGCCCTATGGTCGATTTTTGGCGTTTATGCTGCCCATACATCTGCTTGTCGGGTTAGGCGAGGGGTTGGCAACCGCTGCCATTGTAGCCTCGCTGCGACGTTTTCGGGCAGATCTTTTGGTTGACGCCACGCCGACCAAACCACGTCCACGAGGGGCGATAATGGCGGCTACGGTGGTCGTGGCACTCGTCGCTGCAAGCGTTGCGGGGAGCATTGCCTCGTCGCAACCAGACGGTTTGGAGTGGTCGGTCGAACGCACAACCGAGGGCGCAGAAATCACTGATAATCAGACGCTCGCACATCGTAGTGCGTCCGCACTGCAACGCACGACCGCACTAATGCCCGACTACGAAGCCTCGATGGCGGGGCTGGTGGGCGTGGGAGCAACGGTGGCGTTGGTCTTTGCGCTGACGAGGCTCGTAAGAAGGCGATGAGCGAGCCTCTGCAACGGTTGCTCGTGCGCCTCTCGACGCTCGAACAGAGCCAGCCGACACGCTCGCCAATCGACCCGCGAGCGCGCATCGTGGTGTGCGTCGTTTACCTGATCGTAATGCTCTCCGTGCCAATTGCAAAGCTCTCGGAATTAATGCTTTATGCGTTGTATCCGATCATCTGCACGGCTGAGGTGGGCGTACGCTATGGGGCTATCGCACGGCGGTCGTTAGTCGTTGTGCCCTTCGCCGCCGTGGTCGGCGTGTTCAACATCTTCTATGAACGGGAGGTCGCTTTCACAATCGGCTCGGTAGCGGTGACACGCGGGTGGTTGGAGTTCGTGGCGATCATCGTGCGGGCGCTGCTCTCGGTGCAGGCGTTGCTGGTGCTGGTGCGAGTGGTCGGTTACAACCGCCTTTGTCACAACCTGCAACGGCTCGGCGTGCCCGCACTGTTCGTAACGCAACTCACTCTGTTATACCGATATATGTTCGTCTTAGCGGAGCAGTTACTCTCGCTCGTACGGGCACGTACGGCACGCAGTTTCGGTCGGCGGGCAATGCCCATTGGGGAGTGGGGAGCGATCGTCGGACAGCTCACCGTGCGCTCGATCGAGCGTGCCGACCGCATTTCACAAGCGATGGTGGCGCGCGGTTTCGAGGGTCGAATGCCACCGCCCACATACGCCGACCGTCGTTGGCAATGGCGCGACACCGCCTACCTCGCTGGGTGGAGCGTGGCAATCATCGTCTGCCGACTAACCCTCCCCGTCGAACGTCTTGCTCAACTATTCAAATCGCTATGAGTCACCATTTTATACTTTTCGACGACATTCACTACCAATACTCTGCCGAGCGCGAGGCGTTGCGTGGGGTGACCCTGCGGCTCGACCACGGCGAGAAGGTTGCCCTCGTCGGAGCAAATGGGGCGGGAAAATCGACCCTGTTGTTGCACGCAAACGGACTGCTCACGCCCTCGCAGGGGCGGGTCGTGGTGGGCGGTGCGACCCTCACCCGAAAGACCCTCTCGGTGATTCGACAGACGGTCGGATTAGTATTTCAAAATCCAGACGATCAACTCTTTATGCCCTCTGTCGAGGAGGACATTGCCTTCGGACCAGCCAATATGCGCCTCACCGCCGAGGAGATCGAAGAGCGGGTTGTGCGGGCGTTGCAGGCGGTTGGTGCTACGGAACTTCGACACCGCTCACCGCACCAGCTCTCGGGCGGCGAAAAGCGACGGGTGGCGATTGCGACGGTGCTGGCGATGGAGCCCTCGATTCTCGTTATGGACGAGCCGACGGCGGGGCTCGATCCACGTGCACGGAGGCAGATTATCACCCTCCTACGCACGTTTGCGCATACCGCCCTCATCGCCACACACGACCTCGAAATGGCGCGTGAGCTATGTCCACGCACAGTCGTAATGCACTCAGGACGCATTGCCGCCGACGGCACAACCCGCGAACTACTTGACAATACGCAACTTATGGATCGTTGCGGATTATAAACCGAGCTCTCATTTCACCATATGAACAGCCTGTTGCGTGGAGCGCAATGGGCTGTTTGGCGTATATACATATATATAAAATAGGGCAAAATGGGGGTTTCGTTGGAAAAATTGGGCTGTTCGTTGAATTTATTTTGACCGAATGTGTTGCGGTTTTACTTTTGTAGTCGTTAATTGAAGGAGTGTTCGGTCGCTAAACACGACCGAATTGAATGCGAGAAAAAAAGTACAACAACACAATGAATAGATTTCTGATAATGTTGACCGCACTGAGCCTGCTGGCCGTGTCGTGCGAACAGATCGATACCCCGACCATCGACGTTCCCGAAGGTAAGGTGCGCGTGACAATCAAAAGTGGTACACCCCAAAGCCGTACGTCGGTAGCCGAAAATGGTCTTTCGACCACCTGGTGCAACGACGACCAGATCGCCGTATGGGCATCGAACGGTTCGACTAACGTGCTGAATGCTCAGCCTTTCGGGGTCTACTACTCGATGGGTAACTACGTCGAATTTACCACCGACATCACTCCGATGGGCGACGGTACGTTCACCTACTATGCGACTCACCCCCTGCCCGCAACCGTTTCGGGTACGAAGGCAACCTTCCCCATTGAGCGTGTGCAGCAGGGTTCGTTCGACGGCACGAACGACATCTTGGTGGCCTACCCCGCAACGGGTCTGGCACTCGAAAATGAAGATGCCGAGGTGAGCCTCACATTCAAACACAAAATGCATACGTTCCGAATGTTCGTGCCCGACGATGTGGAGGGTATGGGCGAGCCTATTCGTCGTATCGACATCACCTTCCCCGCTCAGGTTGCAGGTGACGTGACCATCGATTACGCCTCGCCAACCACCGCCGCAACGCTCGCAAATGGCTCGGAGGTGATCTCGGTCGAGATTCCCGAGGGTCTTTCGGCGTCGAGCGAGGCACAGCGTAAGTATGCCTATGCGGTCTTCTTCCCCGCAACAATGAACGAGAGCGACCAGATCACATTCACCGTGAGCACCGACAACTACCGCTCGGTGCAGTCGTTCGGTGCTCGTTCGCTCAGCGAGGGTGGTAGCACCCCCGTGCGTCTGACCTGCTCGCCCGACAACCGCACCATTCTGCGTTTCCGTATCGGACAGAACTTCCTTGGCGAAGATCCTACGAAAGTTACTTTCACGGCCGCAATCGGCGAGGCTGTGGCCGACTGCGCTACAACGTTCGACAAGTATGGTTACTACGATCTGGACGTGACCGACCTCGAAGGTCTGGCGGGTCAGTCGATCACCGTTACCTACGAGTCGGAGAACGCTATTGTCACTCAGTCGCTTACGCTACCCAACTACGCAGCGGGCAAGTTGACCAATATCGAGCTGACCGTACCCTATCTGTTGTATGAGGATTTCAGCACGGTTGGCAACATCAGCTCGAACGACGGCTACACAGGTGGTTTCTCGACAGGTACCAAAGATGGCGTTTCGTTCCTCAACGGCTGGAGTGGCGGTCGCGTCGGTGCAAGTGCAGGTACAGCAATCCGTATCGCTTGCCGCCGAGAAACAAGTGCCGACTACCCCGCACGTGTCGATACCGCTCCATTGAGTGGCCTGAAAGCGGGCGCAAATGTATCGGTTTCTTGGACATTCGATTACTCGATGGATCGTCAGGAGGGCGGTGTGGCTATCAGTATGCCGCTGCTGGGTCAGTATGTATATCTCGGTTCGACCACAACGCAGGGTGCTATTAAGAGTGGTACGAACTTCTATACGTCGGGTATCGGAGGTCAGGATGGTTCGTTCCCCGTCAATTTCTACCTGAACGAGGTCGGAGGTTCTTATACCACAATATCGAACACCTATAACTACGTTATGGCAAATTGCGGTTCGACCACTCGTCTGACCTGGCTCACCACAAACGAGCACAAGGCCGGCACAACAAATGGCACATATTGGCTCTACATCGACAACGTGAAGGTTTCAATTGCGAAATAAACAAAACAACAAAAAAATAATAACAAACTAAAAATCAAACCATTATGACAAAAATCAAAACTTTGGCACTGCTCTTCGCCGCAGCACTCGCAATGGTGGGTTGCTCGGAGAATGGGTTGGAGTCGGGTCAAGGCCGCGCAAGCGTAGCCCTGTCGACCGATGACTCAGCCATCGATCTGTCGCGTGCAAGCCTCGGTCTTGCGAAGCCCGCCGCAGCAGACTTCGCTCTGACGATCTCGGACGCTACGGGCAACGTCCTGAGCGAGTGGAATTCAATCGCCGACTACGACGAGACAACTCTCTACAACGTTGGCAACTACTCGGCTACGGCTACCTATGGTAAGACCTCGGTCGAGGCTTTCGAGACCCCCTGCTTCGTGGGCACCAAGGAGTTCGCCATCATCAACGACCAGACCACCGCAGTGAAGATCACCGCTTACGTGGCTAACGCAGTAGTTAAAATCGAGTGCAGCGACGCATTCAAGAACTACTTTACCGATTATTCGTTCACGCTGACTACGGCTGCCGGCACCGAGATTCCCTTCGTTGCAGGCGAGAGCCGTCGCGCATTTATCGACCCCTACAATTTCAGCGTTGAGGGCTCGGCAACAACCCAGACCGGCTCGACTGTCAAGATCAGCAAGTCGTTCTCGAACATCGTTGCCAAGACGCTCTACACCGTTAAATTCGACGTTAATTCGGGCAACGTAGGTGGCGCAACCGTTACGGTTACGTTCAACGATGAGCCCGTAGCCGAGATCCCCGTTGATATCGAGCTGAACGACGAAATCTAATCAATTTACAAACAAGACAAAACGAAAAGACGAAATATGAAACTGTTCAAATTCATATCGACCGTAGCTCTCGCACTGAGCATTGGCTTGGTAGGTTGCGAGCGCGACAAAATCGGTTACGGCGACAAAGAGGGTGCTACGGGCACATTGTCGTTTATGAAGTTCGACGTGAAGACCTCGACCGACATCGAGATCATCTCGCGTGCAGCAACTTCGGCTACCTACAACTACGTGATCCGTATCTTCGACGCCAACGGCGATCAGGTGGGTGCGGACTATATCTATGGTCAGATGCCCGAAAGCATCGTGCTCACTACGGGTACCTACTCGATGAAGATCCAATCGCAGTCGCAGATCCCCTCGGCTGAGTTCGAGTCTCCGGTCTACGGCGCAACGGTTGAGAATATCGTAATCGAGGAGGATAAGACCACCGACGTAGGCGTAATCACTTGTAAGTTGATCAATATCAAGGTTTCGGTTGGCTACAACGAGGCTATGTGGGCTGTTCTTGGCGACGACGCAAACGTGCTGGTTGAGATCGGCGACGGTGCGCTGAACTTCGCTAAGGGCGAGTCGCAGAATGGTTACTTTGCTGCTCCTGAGGTATCGAACGCTATGACCGTTAAGTTCGCTGGTACGGTCGATGGCAACTACGCAACGATGACCCGCGCATTCACCGACGTGAAGGCAGGTCAGTGGCGCAAGATCAACTTCATTATGACCGTTAATGAGGAGGGTGACGCTACCTTCGACGTTATTGTCGAGGATTGGTGCGACGAGAAGGAGCTGGCAAACAATATCGACGTAAGCGAAGAGGTTATCGGTCCCGACCCCGAGGCTGGCGAGGGCGAAGAGGAGAACCCCGACGCTCCGAAGGTTATCTACAAGGGTGGCTCGGTTCCCACATCACCGATCGTAATCACCGACGGTATGCAGCTCGGCTTCACGATCTCGGCTCCGAAGGGCATCGCAGGTCTGTCGGTTGACATCGCATCGGACAACGCTGACTTCAACAACGACGTTCTGTCGATGGGTATCTCGCCGATCGATCTGGTTAATCCGAGTGAGGCTCAGATCTCGATCTGCGATATGTTCGGTCTGCCTTATGGCTCGAACCTTGTTGGTCAGACTGAGACCGCATTCGACCTGTCGGGCGCTGTGACTCCGCTGTTGGGCTTCCCCGGCACTCACTCGTTCACGTTGACCATTACCGACGCTGAGGGCAATTCGACCTCGACCACTATCAAAATGAAAGTTAACGAATAATCAAACCGAAACAGATGAAAAAGATCATAACATACATTGCACTTGGTCTTGCCGTAGCCTTCGGTGCGACTTCGTGCAGCCAAGACAACACCCCCGTCGAGGGTAAGGGCGAATTTGCGCTCAAAGTCTTGTTTGACGACCAGACTCGTGCTACGGCCGAGGAGCTGGCTGAAAATTGCACTATCAATATCTACAACTCGGAGGGTCTGATCCGTACCTATGAGGGTATCGACGCAATGCCTTCGAAGATGTGGCTGGTAACGGGCGACTATCGTTGCGACATCTTGGCTGGTACCGAGAGCGCAGCATCGTTCACCGATAAGACTTACAAAGGCTCTAAGTCATTCACCATCAAGGCGGGCGAAACCACAACCGTCAGCATCGAGTGCCGCGTGAACAACGTGGTTGCAGCAGTTGCTTTCGACGAGACCATCGCTGACCAATTCTCGACTTTCGAGGCTCAGGTGGGTGGCGAGCTGACTGCCGAGAAGGCTCTGACCTTCAATGCGTCGAGCGCTTCGGTTGGTTACTTCACGCTGGCAAGCGGCAACAGTTCGCTGCTGTGGCAGTTCTCGGGTACGCACGTTAAGTATGGAGCGTTCACCAAGAGCGGCTCGATCGACGGCGTTGAGAAGGGCAAGAAGTACACGCTGACCTTCACCTACACCAAGGGGACTCCCGAGGGTGAGTTGGTATTCGACATCGAGGTTGTCAAGACCACCGAGGACATCGAGGACAACATCATCTTCGAGGCCGATCCTACGGGCGTTGCAGCCGTAGGCAAGTGGGAGGTTTGGGCTACCCACGCTACGCTCAAAGCAAACGTTTCGGAGAGCGAGTTTGGCTCGGAGGGCATCGCAATTCAGGTACGCGCTCAGGGCTCGGAGGAGTGGACCGTAATCGACGCTGAGAAGGCGGGCGACAACCTCTTCTCGGTTGTTGCTGCGGGTCTGACTCCCGAAACCACCTATGAGTATCAGTTGGTTGTAAACGGCGAGGCAGTAGGTTCGTCAAAGACCTTCAAGACCGACTACGTTACGACTCTCCCCAACGCAGGTATGGAGGATTGGAACTCGGACGAGGGCTGGCCTATGCCCTACGCTACGGGTGGCACCTCGTGGTGGGGCAACGGTAACAAGGCTGCCGATATGGCAGGTTTGGTGATCAGCGAGAGCGACGCCTCGACCTACTCGGAGGGTACCAAGTCGGCGAAGCTGAGCGGTAAGCAAATCAAGATCCTGACCATCGACAAGGTCGCTCCGGGTAACCTGTTCTCGGGTTCGTTCGTTGCAACCGTAGGTACGAAGGGTGGTAAGGTTAATTTCGGCCGTCCGTTCACGGCTCGCCCGTCGGCATTGAAGGTCGATTACAAATACACTTGTGGCGCAATTACCCACGACGAGGGTGGTCCGTCGGACGACACTACCCCGCACGGAGTTGGCGATCCCGACCGTTGCCACATCTATATCGCACTGGGCGATTGGGACTATAAGACCTATGGCGGTTCGGCCGATAGCCCCGTACAGGTGAATACGACCGACGTTTCGACTCTGTTCAACCCCAACAGCGACGCTGTGATCGCTTATGGCGAGCTGGTTAAGGGCGAGAGCGTAAGCGATTGGACCGAGGAGGTTATCCGCTTGAAGTACAAGGATACCGAGCGTCGTCCGACACACATCATCATCTCGTGCTCGTCGTCGAAGCTGGGTGACTACCTGACCGGTAGCTACAACAGCGTGCTTTGGGTCGATGATTTCGAGTTGATCTACGACCAGAATGTCGTAACTGAATAAAATTTACTCTACCAAACTACAATGTTTAGAAAGATTTTTCTGACACTGATGCTGATTGCAGCGGGCACGTTGGGTGCCCGCGCGCAGCATTTTGATCGCGGTATCGAAACCAATGCTACGGTCTTTGTCCCCAAGGGTCAGTGGATCGTGGGCGGTAATGTTTCGTACTCGACGCACGACAACGAGAACTATAAGTTCTTGGTCGTTGAAAATATCAACTCGACGGGTTACAACTTCAAGGTCAGCCCGATGTTCGCCTACGCCATCAAGGACAATATGGCACTTGGTGCGCGCGTGGGTTACAACCGTCAGTTGCTCAAAATCAACAATGCCGATCTGAACCTTGGTGAGGATATGAATCTGGGCGTTTCGGACTATTACAGCCTGAAACACACCACAACGGGTAGCGCAATCTATCGCTACTACATCACCTTGGGTCAGAACAAGCGCTTCGCACTGTTCAACGAGATGCAGCTCTCGTATGGCTATGGTCAATCGAAGCTGGTCGACAAT
This sequence comes from Rikenellaceae bacterium, assembly GCA_017463585.1. GTDB lineage: Bacteria > Bacteroidota > Bacteroidia > Bacteroidales > Rikenellaceae > Alistipes. Next base: position 67,428 of record JAFTOX010000001.1, read on the forward strand.
AGCGGCGCAGCGGTAACGGGTACCTACGAAACCACAAACGAATATGCAATCGGTTGCTCGCCCGGTTTGGTTGCCTTCATCAACAACAGTATCGCTGTGGAGGTCAATGTGGGCGTGCTCGGATTCAACTACACGCATACAAAGCAGGTGACCGACCAAGTTTATGTCGGCTACCGTAAAGCCTCGCAGATGAACTTCAAGATCAACATCTTCTCCATCGCGCTGGGTATTGCTTTCTACTTGTAATCGGACGTTGACCAAATGAGATTTATCGAAAAGATAGTATACCTGCTCATCGTTGGACTTTTTGCCGCAACGACAGCCTTGGCACAGACACCCTCGGAGGTGGTTGCGGACGAGGTTGCCCAGCCCGTCAAAAAGACCAAAGCTCAACTCGCCGACTCCGCCTCGCGTGTGATTCGAGTGCCGAACGAAGGTGCGCGCGTTGATCGTGGTATCTACCAATATCTGTTCATTCCTAAGGGACAGGTGCTGGCAGGTACGACGCTCTCGTTCGCACATTTGAACAGCAACGATAGCCAATTTATGCTGATGATCGACGGTTTGGAGGCCGAGTGCTCGATGACGCAGATATCGCCCTTTATCGGTGTGAGCTACGCCAAGAATCAGGTGCTCGGAGCACGATTTGCATACCAGACTACACGTGGCAAGGTCGATAACGTATCGCTCCAAGCGGGTGATAACGAGGACTATACCTTCACGTTGAACAACGTAAACCTCGTGCAGCGCAGCTACGCCGGAGCACTGTTCCACCGAGCATACATCGGACTGGATCTGCGCGGACGCTTTGCGCTTTTCAACGAGACCCGTGTCGAATTTTCGTTCGGCCGCAACACGTTCAACTACGGCGAAAATGAGCTCGACCAATATACTAAAAACCGTCAAGTGGGCGTTACCTTCCACCCGGGCGTAGCGGTTTGCATTATGAACAACGTGAGTATGCACGCCTCGATCGGTATTGGTGGAGTCCGAATGTCGGACTCGCGCGTCTACAACGGCGCCGAAATGATCGGCAAACGTACGGCAATGAATGCCAACTTCCGCATCAACCTAACAGATATTTCACTCGGCATTACGCTACACTTATAATACGATGATTATGAAACGATTAACGTTTTTAGCAATCATAGCAGCAACGCTCGCAGGGTGTATCAAAAACGATATCCCGATGCCTACGATCCAAGCCGTCTTTACGGCATTGGAGGTCGAGGGAGCTACGCGTGCCCCAAAGATCGACCGACAGTTGCAGACCGTGACGGTCTACATCGACGAGTGGACCGACCCCCGTTCGGTTAAGGTCGACAGCGTCGCCTACAATGAGGGCGAGCCCGTCAAGGCTTCGATCGACTTCTCGACGCCGTTGAATCTCTCGTCGCCGCTGCCCGTGACGCTGACGCTCTATCAGAATTATGAGTGGAATATCCGCTCGGAGCAGGAGATCGAGCGCTACTTCGAGGTCGAGGGTCAGGTGGGTGACGCCGATATCGACTACATCAACCACCGCGTGGTGACGCTCGTTACAGCGGCTACCGACGTGCGCAAGGTGAAGGTTAAGCGTGCCAAGTTAGGTCCGTCAAACCTCACTACCGAAAGCCCCGCAATCACCTCGCTCACAGACTTTTCGACCGAGCAGAAGGTGGACATTTCGTACTACGGCAAGACCGAGCATTGGACCATCTACGTGGTCAATACGCTCTCGTCGATCGAGATGAAGAGCGCCGACGCTTGGACACGCGTGGCGTGGCTCGAAGCCAATGGTGTGGCGGGTGCCGACAACGGTTTTATGTACCGCGTGAAGGGCTCGGAGGAGTGGACCGACCTGCCCGATGAGCAGATCACAGCCTCGGCAAGTGGCACATTCAAGGGTTGCTTGAAGGGTCTGCAACCGCTGACCGAATACGAATATTACGCCTACTGCAACTCGGACGTAACCGAGGTGGATACATTCACCACCGAGGCCGAAGTGCCTCTGCCCAATGGTTCGTTCGACGATTGGCACCAAGATGGCAAGGTGTGGAATCCGTGGGCTGCGGGTGGCACAAAGTTCTGGGATACAGGCAACAAGGGCGCAACATCGGTGGGTGCAAGCAACTCGACCCCCGTGGCTGACGGCTGCCCCGCAAACCCCAACGGTCAGGCTGCACACCTCGAAACCAAATACATCGTCATCAAGTTGGCTGCCGGTAACCTCTACGTGGGTGACTACGTCAAGACCGACGGCACGAACGGTATTCTCGATATGGGTCGTGAGTGGACAACCCGTCCGACCAAGTTGCGCGGTTGGTACAAGTATCAGCCCCAGCCGATGAACATCGTTTCGGACGAGTTGGCACACCTCAACCTCAAAGGCAAGAACGACACCTGCAACATCTATATGTTGCTTGGCGATTGGGACGCTCCCGTGCAGGTGCGCACCAACCCCCGCAACCGTAAGCTGATCGACTTCAACGACCCGAAGATCATCGCTATGGCTCAGTTGCAAAGTGGCGACGTGGTATCGGAGTACAAGCAGTTCGAGATCGAATTTGAGTATCGCTCGACCTCGCGCAAACCCAAGTATCTGATCTGCGTGATCTCGGCCAGCAAGTATGGCGACTACTTTACGGGTGGCGACGGCTCGCTGCTGACGGTCGATGAATTTGAACTTGACTATGACTATTAATTATTCATAACCCCATTGTCGCGAGCTCGGATTCAATGTGGCGTTGTCCGAGTGATGAAGCGGCAATATTCTCACTCCCTTTTTTATTCTCGCAGGTGGAGGCCGACGGACGTCGCCCTCCACCACTCTTTTCCCGCCATTAGGGCAGATATTCACAATTCACAATTCACAATTCACAATTCACAATTCACAATTCACAATTCACAATTCACAATTCACAATTACTCTTTTTATTTAATAATTAAAAATAAAAAAAGAAGAAAAACGTATTATCACTAAAAGCGACACGCACCTTCGGGGGCTGGGGCGGTCGCCGAAGGCGAGCCCCCGAAGGTGTGTCAAAATCGAAGATTTTGCCAAATAATTCTGAATCCTCGTGCGCACTCCGCACAAAAACGCCAACCGAATTTGGACGTTTGAGATATTTTTTGCAATTTTGTATATTCGGAGTTGTGTGTAAAGCTCCGTACACTAATTCGTTCGCAACGAGAACCTCAAAAAAACAACTATGAAATTGCCTAAACTCGGTCTGCTGCCGAAAATTATCGTCGCAATCTTGCTCGGTATCCTCTGCGGATTGTTCTTCCCCGATGCGCTCACTCGTGTATTTCTGACATTCAATTCGCTCTTTGGCAATTTCCTCTCGTTCATCATTCCGCTGCTGATCATCGGATTGGTTACCCCCGGCATTGCCGACTTGGGTCGTAGTGCGGGTCGATTGCTGGCAATCACCGCCGCATTGGCCTACGCCTTTACGCTGATGTCGGGATTTATGACCTACGGTGCGTGCGAGGCGATCTACCCTACCCTGCTGCGCAGTGCCGAGCTGCCCGATCTGGGAGAGCAGTCGGCCGCCCTCGCGCCCTACTTCACGGTCGATATGCCCCCGCTGATGGGCGTAATGAGTGCCCTGATCGCTGCGTTTGTGATGGGTTTGGGTATCGCTTACTGCGAGGCGAAGACCATCAAGAGCGCCTTTGACGAATTTAAGGCGATCATCACGACCGTAATCACCAGCATAATCATACCGCTGTTGCCCTTGTATATCTTCGGTATCTTCCTGCAAATCACCGTTTCGGGACAAGTGGCGGCGATTATGGGCGTGTTCCTGAAATTGATCATTCTGATCTTCGCGCTGACCGTACTGCTGCTCGTGGTACAATTTTCGATTGCGGGCGTGGTGGCGAAGAAGAATCCATTCAAGATGTTGCGCACGATGATGACCGCCTACTTCACTGCGCTCGGCACGCAGTCGTCGGCAGCAACGATCCCCGTAACGCTTGAACAAACCCTCAAATTGGGCGTGCGTCCCGAGCTGGCGTCGTTCACCGTGCCTCTGTGCGCTACGATCCACCTGTCGGGTAGCACGATGAAGATCGTCGCCTGCGCGTTAGCAATTATGATTCTGACGGGCAGCGGTGTTTCGGTGCTCGATATGTCGGCATTCATTATGATGTTGGGCGTAACGATGGTGGCAGCACCGGGTGTGCCGGGAGGAGCAATTATGGCAGCCGTCGGCGTGCTCGAATCGATGCTCGGATTTGACGAGATGCAGATCGGACTGATGATCGCCCTCTATATCGCAATGGATAGTTTTGGCACCGCTACGAACGTTACGGGCGATGGCGCAGTGTCGGTTATAGTGGATAAAATGTATAAAGGCGATTGATTGCGTGCGATTTTCTTTTGAGATTCGGAAGAAAACCGTAAATTTGCAACGCAAATTGAGTGTAAAGCAAATATAAGCACATATAAACAATAACTAATTAACAACAAATTACAATTATGCAAATCATTAGTGTTCACGCACGTGAGATCCTTGACTCGCGCGGCAACCCGACCATCGAAGTTGAAGTAGCAACCGCAAGCGGCGCATTTGGCCGTGCAGCAGTTCCCAGCGGCGCATCGACCGGCGAGAACGAGGCTTTGGAGCTTCGCGACGGCGACAAGGGTCGTTACCTCGGCAAGGGCGTTCAGAAGGCTGTTAAGAACGTAAACGAGATCATCGCTAAGGAGATCGTAGGTATGAACGTTACCGATCAGGTTGGTATCGACAAGACTATGATCGAGTTGGACGGCACCAAGACCAAGAGCAACTTGGGCGCAAATGCTATCCTCGGCGTATCGTTGGCAGTTGCACGCGCTGCTGCTGACTACTTCGGTCTGCCCCTGTATCGCTACATCGGCGGTACCAACGCTAAGACTCTGCCCGTTCCTATGATGAACATCATCAACGGTGGTTCGCACTCGGACGCTCCGATCGCATTCCAGGAGTTTATGATTCGCCCCGTTGGCGCTCCCACTTTCAAGGAGGGTCTGCGTATGGGTGCTGAGGTATTCCACGCATTGAAGAAGGTTCTGCACGATCGCAACCTCTCGACCGCAGTAGGTGATGAGGGTGGTTTCGCTCCCGCATTGGACGGCACCGAGGACGCTCTGGATTCGATCATCAAGGCTATCGAGAAGGCTGGCTACGTTCCCGGTAAGGACGTTATGATCGGTATGGACTGCGCTTCGTCGGAGTTCTACAAGGACGGTATCTATGACTACACCAAGTTCGAGGGCGAGAAGGGTGCAAAGCGCACTTCGGCTGAGCAGGTTGAGTACTTGAAGGGTCTGGTTGAGAAGTACCCCATCGACTCGATCGAGGACGGTATGAGCGAGAACGACTGGGAGGGCTGGCAGCAGCTCACCGCAGCTATCGGCGACAAGTGCCAGCTGGTAGGTGATGACCTGTTCGTAACCAACGTTGAGTTCTTGAAGAAGGGTATTGAGCTGGGTTGCGGTAACTCGATTCTGATCAAGGTTAACCAGATCGGTTCGCTGACCGAGACTCTGGACGCTATCGAGATGGCTCACCGCGCAGGTTACACTTCGGTTACTTCGCACCGTTCGGGTGAGACCGAGGATTCGACCATCGCTGACATCGCAGTTGCAACCAACTCGGGTCAGATCAAGACCGGTTCGATGTCGCGTTCGGATCGTATGGCTAAGTACAACCAGCTGCTCCGTATCGAGGAGGAGCTCGGCGACGAGGCTATCTACGGCTACAAGAAGGTTTATCGCAAGTAATTCGATCGACTTTCGAAATAATGAAGGGCTGCGTTTCGACGCGGCCCTTTTTGTTGTAATTCAAGATTCAAAATTCAAGATTCAAGATTGATCTTTGCTATCATAGAATATTCATTATCTGCGGCTGGGGGGGGGTCGCGCGACTACGTTCGCGCGAGCCGCAGATAATGACCCGCCATATGGGCGGGATTTACTTTTTATTCTTCTTTAACATCTAATTTTGAAGCAAAGAAAAATTGTGAATTGTGAATCAAAAAAAGCCGCACCCCAATCGGAGCGCGGCTTAATTTTGCATTTTGAATCTTGAATTTTGAATCCAAATAACTACTTCTTCTCCTGCTTCTTGCGGTTGTTGTAGAGGAATCGTTTGATCTTCATCGAGGGAGTCTTCTGGAACTCCTCAACCTCCTCAACCTCCGCGATGCGCGAGAACTTGTTCACCTGCGAATTGACGTACTGCATAACCTCCTTCTTGACCTCCTCCATCTTAGCCGAGAGGTCATCTTTGAGGTCGTAGTAGCGGCGCTCCAACTCCTCACGGTTGAAATTTACCAACGCAACCAAACGGCCCTCCTCCATCGTTACGATCGACTCGGCAACCAACGAGTTGCTGTTGATCACGTGCTCGATCTCCTCGGGATAGATATTCTCACCGCTGGGACCTACGATCATACTATTGACACGACCCTTGATCGAGATGTAGCCATCGTCGGAGATCGTAGCGATGTCGCGCGTGCGGAACCAGTCGTCCTCGGTGAAGACCTCGGCGGTAGCCTCGGGGTTCTTGTAGTAGCCAGCCATTACGCTGGGGGTCTTTGCCACCAACTCTCCCTCGCCCTTCTCATTGACATTGTCGAGGCGCACCTCAACACCCTCCATAGCAGGACCGGTCGAGCCCAGACGTGTCAAGCCGGGCAGCGCACCAGCAATCAACGGAGCGGTCTCGGTCAGACCGTAACCAATTGCATAGTTGAGTTTTGCGTCGAGCAGGAACTGCTCAGCCTGCGGGTCGAGTTTCGCGCCACCGATACCGAGGAAACGAATGCGACCACCAAAGACCTTATTGAGTTTCTTACCCGCCAGACGGTGCAGGAATCGACGTGTGGGAGCCCAACCATAGAGCGCACGTGTGATAGCCTTCGAATTGAACGTAGCGAGCACCTGATGCTTGAAGATCTTCTCGATAATCAGCGGCACGATCAGCATAATCGTGGGTCGCACCTGCTTCAATGCAGGCAGCAGCACCGACACCGTAGGCGGACGATCGAGGTAGGTCACGTTCGAGCCGCGCGACATCGGGAACAGCATACCGAGCGAGCACTCGTAGGTGTGCGACAGAGGCAGCACCGAGAGCCACACGTCGTTGCGGTGGATCGGATAGAGATTCTGCAACAGATGCAACTGCGAGCAGAGGCTCTGGTGGGTGTGCATTACGCCCTTGGGCGAAGAGGTTGTACCCGAAGTGTAGATAATTGCGGCGAGGTCCTCAGGTTTAGGCTCTGCCATCGAACCCTGTTCATTGACGTTCTGAGCCAACACACTGAGGTTCTTTGTACGAATGACGATATTCGACTTCGCCACGCGCTCTTTCGACACTTTGGTGTAGAGTTTGTCCGACACGCAGAGAGCCTTAGCCTCTGAGTGTTCAAGGATTTTTTCGAGTTCAACTTCCGAGAAATCGGGAAGAATAGGCACGATGACCATACCGGCCGAAACGGTTGCCATATAGCAGACTGCCCAATTCGAGTGGCTCGAACTATACAGTGCGACCTTGTCGCCCTCCTTCAAGCCCGCGCCCACAAGCAGTTGTTTCACCTTCTCGACGCGTTCGCCGAGCTCCTTAAAGGTCATCTTCGTGTTGCCGAGCATCTGCGAGCACATCAGGTCGGAATACTTCTCGACGCTCTGTTTCAGCATCTCGGCAAGAGTTCTAAAAGACATAAATTTTCAACTTTTATACGGGTTATAGAACGCAAAGTTACTATTTTTTATTATTTTACCACTAACTTTGTGTCGAAAATAGCACTTATGTTAATTAAAGAGCAAATACACGCCGCCGCACGTGAGGTTGGTTTTTCGTTATGCGGGGTCGCAAAATGCAGATCCTTAGACGTTTCACGTGCGCGATTCGAGGGCTGGCTCGCCTCAGGCTGTGGCGACGGATTGGACTATCTTTCGCGCAACATCGAGAAGCGTTTCGACCCCGCACAGCTTGTCGAGGGTGCAAAGACGGTGATTATCTGTGCTTTGAATTATCGCAACGCGATCACCAACGGCTACTCGGCCGAGGCTCGTTGCAAGATTGCGTCGTACGCCTGCACCACCGACTACCACTTTACGATCAAGGCGATGTTGCGTCAGATGTTCGAGCGGTTGCGGGCGAGCAATCCGACGCTCACGGGGCGTGCTTTTGTCGATTCGGCGCCATTGGCGGAGAAGTTGTGGGCTGTCGAGGCGGGCTTGGGCTGGATCGGACGTCAATCGTTGCTCGTAACGCGGGAATATGGCACGACGGTGCTGCTCGGTGCGCTGGTCGTGTGCGACGAGGCGGATAGCTACGACCGCCCCTACGAGGGCAATGGTTGTGGCGAGTGCCGACGTTGCGTCGAGGCGTGTCCCAATCGGGCGATCGGCGACGGCAACGGCATCGACTCACGTCGTTGCATTTCACGCCTAACGATTGAGAGTGAGGCGGTTGCGCCCGAAGGTTGCGGGTTGCACGGTTGGATTTTCGGGTGTGAGGAGTGCCAGAATGTATGTCCCTATAACCATTCGAAACCCGTGGCGACGCTGCCCGAAATTGCACCCACATTCGACCCGCGACAGATCACGGCGGTCGATTGGCAGACGATGAGCGACGAGGAGTTCAAGGCTCGTTTCGGTCGCACACCGATGGCTCGCAGCGGACTCGACCGAATCGCCGAAGCGAGTCGGAATTCAAGATTCAAAATTTGATTGAGGGTCAAAACTCGGAATTTAAGATTAGGCCGTGCTCGAAAGGGCTCGGCTTTTTTGATTCACAATTCACAATTCACAATTTTTCTTTGCTTCAAAATTAGATGTTAAAGAAGAATAAAAAGTAAATCCCGCCCATATGGCGGGTCATCATTGGCGGGTCGCCCTTCGGGCGAGCCCCCCCCACCCGCCAATGATGAGAATTCAAAATTCTGTTTTTCGGCGGACGCTCTTTGAATGGCGTGCATTTTATTGAAAACAAAGGAAAGAATCTTGAATTTTGAATCATAAAAATTGAAGTTCGGCGTTATTTTAGTACATTTGTCGTTCGGAATCACGCGAATAGATTATCAAAATATGAATAACTTCAAGAAACTCAACAACTTAGTCGGTTGGATCGTCTTCGCAATCGCAACTTCGGTCTACCTGCTAACGATGGAGCCGACCGCAAGCCTCTGGGATTGCGCCGAGTTTATCGCAACATCATACAAACTCGAAGTGGGACACCCGCCCGGAGCACCGCTCTTTATGATGTTGGCGCGTCTGTTTATGCTGTTTGCACCCTCGACCGCCTCGCTGGCCGCAATGGTCAATGTGATGTCGTCGATTGCCAGCGGTTTCTGCATTCTGTTCCTCTTCTGGACAATCACCCACCTCGCACGCCGTATCTATACCGCAGGCGGTCGCGCGCTGACCAATGGCTCGGTGTGGGCAATTTTGGGTGCGGGCGCTGTGGGCGCATTGGCTTACACCTTCACCGATACCTTCTGGTTCTCGGCTGTCGAGGGTGAGGTCTATGCTCTCTCGTCGATGTTCACTGCACTGGTTGTGTGGGCAATGCTCAAATGGGAGGACGTGGCCGATGAGCCGCACGCAAACCGTTGGCTGATTCTGATCGCCTACCTGATGGGTCTGTCGATCGGCGTGCATATCCTGAACCTGCTGACAATCCCTGCGTTGGTATTCATCTACTACTTCCGCAAGTGGCCGACCGTAACGCTCAAAGGTGTCGTGGCGGCAACCTGCGTGGCGGGAGCTATTCTACTGGCTGTCAATAGTATAATCATTCCCTATACGGTTGCAGTCGGTGCGGCGGTGGATCGTCTGTTCGTCAATACGTTGGGTCTGCCCATCAATTCGGGTATGGTATTCTTCGTCTTTGCGATGTTTGCCGCTTTGGGTGCAGCCGTGTGGTTCACGCACAAGAAGGGCAAGGTGCTGCTCAATACCATTGCGCTGGCCGTTACGGTCATTATGCTCGGTTACAGTTCGTATGCCTCGATGACGATTCGTGCGGTGGCCAACCCCCCGATGAATAGCAACAACCCCAACAATCCCTATGCGTTGTTGTCGGTGCTCAACCGTGATCAGTATGGTGCTCGTCCGTTGTTGTACGGTGCTTACTACTCGACGCCGATTCTCGACGTAACGACCAAGAAGGTCTACTACGTTGGCGACGACGGCAAGTACACCTCGAAGGAGGTGCTGGACGGTTACACCTTCCCCGAGGAGCACAAGCACCTCTTCCCGCGTATGTGGAACGCCCACAAGGACTCGCGCGAGTATGAGGCGTGGGGCGCATATCGCACCCGCAGCGACTTCGCACGTGACAACGAGGGCAACATTCAGCGCGACGCAACGGGTCGCCCGATTAAGATCGAGGTGCCTGATTTCGGTAAGCGTGTGACCTACACGGACGAGAGCGGTCAGCAGCGTTCGTTCGTCGAGCCGACGTTTGGCGAGAATCTGCACTTCTTCTTCTCGTACCAGCTCAACTATATGTATTGGCGCTACTTCTTGTGGAACTTCGTGGGTCGTCAGAACGACCGCCAGGCAAGTACCTCGACGCTGACCGACGGAAACTGGTTGTCGGGAATCCGCTTTATCGACGAGCTGTATCTCGGACCGCAGGACGATATGCCCGATGATCTGGCAGCGAACAAGGGTCGAAACAGATACTTCTTCCTGCCCTTTCTGTTGGGTCTGATCGGTCTGATCTACCAGCTCAACCGCGACCAGAAGAACTTCTCGATCGTGATGTGGCTGTTTATTATGATGGGTATCGCGCTGGTGGTCTATTTCAACACCTCGCCCTCGGAGCCGCGCGAACGTGATTACGTCTATGCCGGTTCGTTCTACGCCTTCTCGATCTGGATCGGATTGGGCGTGCTGGCGGTGCGTGACGCATTGGCTCGCCTCACAAAGCGTGAGGGCGTGTCGATTGCTGCCGTGGCAACGGTGATCTGCGCCGTGGTGCCTTCGATTTTGGCGGCCGAGAACTGGGACGACCACGACCGTAGCCACCGCTACGTGGCACGCGACATCGGTAGCAACTACCTCGAATCGACGCTGCCCAACTCGATCATTCTCAACTTTGGCGATAACGACACCTTCCCGCTGTGGTACAATCAGGAGGTCGAGGGTGTACGTCCCGATGTGAAGGTAATGAATATGAGCTACTTGGGTGCTGAATGGTATATCGACCAGATGCGAATCCGCTCGAACGACGCTGCGCCCGTGCCGTTCACTCTGCCGCGCGAGAAATATACCTACTGCAACGAATTGGTACACATCGTCGATCGTTTCGAGCGTCCCGTGGAGCTGGCCGACGTGATCGATTTCGTAGCAAGCGAGGACCGCTACTCGAAGGTGCAGATGAACGATGGCAGCTGGAACGACTACATTCCCGCACGTCGTTTGGCTCTGCCCGTCAATAAGGAGAACGCAATCGCAAGCGGTATCGTCAGCGAGAAAGATGCTCACCTGATGGTCGATACGGTATACATCAACTTCACTCAGGGCAAAAACTACATCGAGAAGAGCGAGTTGATGATCCTCGATATGTTGGCGCACTTCGATTGGAAGCGTCCGATCTACTTCACGCAGATCTACTCGTTGCAGAAGCTCGGTCTACTGCCCTACTTGCAGTTTGATGGCTACGCCTATCGTCTGGTGCCAATCTACACCCCGCTTGGAGGTCGCTACGACCTCATCGGACGTATCGACACCGAGTACACATACCCGCTGATGATGGAGAAGTTCCGCTACGGAAACATCGCCGATGAGCGTGTCTATGTCGACGGCTTCGTCACCTACAACCTCAATGTTGCACACGCACGCGACTCGTTTGCGGCGCTGGCTAAGCAGCTGGTGCGCGAGGGTGACAAGGAGCGTGCATTGAAGGTGCTCGATAAGGGTGTTGCGACCCTGCCGTTCACGCAGTTGGAGCACTCGGAGATGAGCACCATTCCGATCATCGAGGGCTACTACGAGGCTGGCGGTACGGAGAAGGGCGACGCAATCCTGCGTGATTACGCTGCACAGCTGGTCGAGCATATCGACTACTACGCACGCTTCGACGGTCGATTCGCCTCGCAGGTTGATCCGATTATCGACGAGCGCTTGGAGATTTACGAGATTCTCTATATGACCGCCGCACGCTACGGTCGCCGCGAACTCATTGCCGAGATGAACGATTTCTATCGCTCGATCGGCGTCGAGGAGGCTGATCTGATTCAGCTCACCGCCGAGTAGAGGGTCTGAATTCAAGATTAAAGATTAATGATTAAAAATTAAGCCGTACCCTTCGGGGCGCGGCTTTTTTTGATTCACAATTCACAATTAATCCTGCTACGCAGGCTTTTCCTCCTTCGCGCCTCAGCCGAGTTCGAGCTACCGCCCGACTCCGCATTCGGCTTGGCGTCGGTTCACAATTCACAATTTTTCTTTGCTTCAAAATTAGATGTTAAAGAAGAATAACAAGTAAATCCCGCCCATATGGCGGGTCATCATTGGCGGGTCGCCCTTCGGGCGAGCCCCCCACCCGCCAATGATGAGAATTCAAAAATGATTGGCAAAACCGAAAATGGATACAAAAAAACTTGACCGATCCGAAGATCGGCCAAGCCCCAACTTTAATCTATTGATTATGAAAAATCCTCTACCGTGCTTTCGCAACGGAAGCACATAAATAACGTGACAGTTTGTCGGTTTATTGCGCTATCGTGCAAAAAAAATTCGACACCACGCAAAAAATTTATATCTTTGCGACTTAGAAACAGTTACAACACGCAATTATGGAGAATCAATTCGACCCCAATGGTGTAGGTATGGCCAATGGCAACTACTACGGACTGCCGTTCAACACGGGCGAGGCGGCGCTGGTGCTCGTCGAGGCGCCGTGGGACGTTACCGTGTCGTATGGCGATGGCACGGCCGATGGTCCCGAGGCTATTCGTGAGGCCTCGACGCAGCTCGACCTATACGATGCCGACTACCCCGATGCGTGGCGTCGAGGCATTGCGGCGATGGCGCCCGACGAGTTGATGCGCGAGCAGAGCCGTGTGTGGCGTGCCGAGGCGACGAAGGTGATCGAGGCGCTCGAAGCGGGCGAGGCGGACGACAATACCGACAAGCAGATCGAGGCTATCAATAGCGCTTGCTCGCTGATGAACGAGCAGGTTTACAACAAGGTTAAGTCGCTGATTCTCAATCGCAAGCTGGTCGGTTTGGTTGGTGGCGACCACTCGACTCCCTACGGTGCGGTGCGTGCCGTAGCGGAGCATTACGAGAGCTTCGGCGTGTTGCATTTCGACGCTCACCGCGACCTGCGCGAGGCATACGAGGGTTTCGAATTTTCGCACGCCTCGATTATGTACAACCTGCTGCGCGACGTGCCTCAGATGAAGCGTCTGGTGCAGGTTGGCGTGCGCGATTTCTGCGATGCCGAGCAGGAGCTGGCCGAGCGCGAGGAGCGTGTGGTGAGCTTTACCGATCGTGCGCTGAGCCACGCCCGCTATGCAGGCAAGACGTGGGCTGAGCAGTGTGCGGAGATCGTCGAGAAGCTGCCCGAGCAGGTCTACATCAGTTTCGACATCGACGCCCTCGAAGTGCAATATTGCCCCACGACCGGTACTCCCGTGGTGGGCGGTTTGACCTTCAATGAGGCGGCCTACCTCATTTGGCGCGTGGTCGAGAGCGGTCGCCGGATTATCGGATTCGATCTGGTCGAGGTTGCACCCGCACAGGTGGGTCATATCGACGAGATGGTTGGTGCGCGTATGCTCTATAAATTGTGCTGTGCAACACTCTCCTCGCAAACGAGTAAATAATTAAGAATTAACAATATAACTATGAAACGATTGACACTTTTTGCGGCTCTGACGGTAGCCGTGATGTTCAGCTCGTGCGGTTCGTCGAACGGCAGCCGTGAGCTCAAAACCGAGGCCGACTCACTGGCATACGTGATCGGTATGAACGTGGGTTACAACCTCAAATACAACACCGATTCGACACTCGACGTCGAGGTGTTGTGTGCCGCAATCCGCGACACCTACAACGGCACGCTGCAAATGGATATGGAGCAGGCGGGCGCATTCTACCGCCAATACTACAACATCGTCAAGCCGCGCCGCACCAAGGCCGAGTCGGAGGCGTTCCTCTCGCGCGTGGAGCGTGAAAATTCGGACATCAAGCGCACCGATAGCGGTCTGCTCTATCTGATTGAGGCTGAGGGCGACACCATTCGTGCCGTGAAGCCCACCGATCAGGTGCGTATCCAATACCGTGCAACGACCAAAGAGGGTCGTGAATTCGAAACAACATACGACAACAACGAGGCCGAAACATTCGCTCTGAATCAGATAGTTAAGGGTCTGAGCGAGGGTGTTCAACTGGTCGGTCAGGGTGGCAAGATCAAGCTGTGGATGCCTGCAACGCTCGGCTACGGCTCGACGGGCAACCAGAAGATCGGCGCCAACGAGGCTCTCTGCTTCGAGGTCGAGGTTGTCGAGGTGATTCCCGCAAAGGAGGAAGATGAACAATAAAATCGCGTAAAAATCGTTAAGTTGTCGCGCAAAAGTGGTTCATTTTCACAAAAAAACACTACATTTGTCCCTTCGAAACTAATTAAACAAGAAAAAGCAATATGAAGAAAATTTTGGTTATCATCGCCACCGCAGCAGCTATGCTGATGGTTTCGTGCTCGTCGAAGGATTCGTCGATCACCGTTGGCGGTTCGAGCGAGATGGACTCGCTGTCGTATGCGTTGGGTTCGAACATCGCATATATGATTAAGTACAACCTGGGCGATCTGGACGTCAACTACGATAAGATCGGCAAGGGTATCGAGGACTTCGCTCGTGGTAAGAATTCGGTTGAGCCCGAAGAGGCTACCGAGATTTTGCAGGCTTACTTTATGTCGCCCCGCGATAGCGTGCCCTTCCGTTCGGCAGCTCACCGCGACTCGATTTCGTACGCTCTGGGTGTAGACCAGGGTAACGGTATGGAGGCTGCTCAGGTTCCCGTACAGACCAAGTGGTTGAAGCAGGCAATGGCTGACGTCAAGGCTGGCACCAGCGCATTTGGCGAGGGTCAGGACGCTGAGCGCACCACTATGGGCGTTATGCAGAACTGGTTTATGGTCGAGGCTCCCAAGATGTTCTTGAAGAAGTCGGAGGATTTCCTGGCTAAGATCGAGAAGAGCGGCAAGTGGCAGAAGACCGAGAGCGGTCTGCTCTATCAGATCGTCGAGGAGGGTGATCCCGAGTTGCGTCCTACCAAGGTTACCGACAAGGTGAAGGTTCACTACAAGGGTCTGAATATGAAGGACGAGCAGTTCGACTCGTCGTACGACCGTGGCGAGCCCGCTGAGTTCCCCCTGAACGCAGTTATCAAGGGTTGGAGCGAGGGCGTAATGTTGCTCGGCAAGGGCGGTAAGATCAAGATGTGGTTGCACCCCGACTTGGCTTACGGTCCTCAGGCAATGAGCCCCGAGATCGGTCCTAACTCGGCACTCTACTTCGAGGTTGAGCTGTTGGAGGTTATGCCCGACATCACAGTTGAGGAGCCCGCTGAGGGCGAGGCTGCTGAGGGAGAGGTTATCCCGGCAGAGGAGGTTGTAGCTGAGTAAGCTGAACCCCAACCACAGAAAAAAGGTCGCACCCCACAAGGGTTGCGGCCTTTTTTCTCGCCATATGGGCGAGTTTTACTATTTTCGGTTTAGCGAATCTTATTCAACTTGCAAAACCAGCAAACTCTTTGCGAACCGGCACCTTGTGTATTCTTTGCCATATGGGTGGGCGCACACTCGCGGGCTGCGGGGGTCGCCCGAAGGGCGAGCCCGCGAGTGTGTGTCGATTTCGCCGAAATCGACAAGCGTGAATTAAAAATTGTGAATTGTGAATTTTTTTACATATTTTTGTAAAAAGTAAAACCAAAATAGTAAAAACAATGAAACGTATTACGATGATTCTCTGTTCGTTACTTGCGGCGGCGTGTGCAGGCAACCAGCCCACGACCGAACAAAATACCGACGCGGCGGTGCACTGCCATATCGAGGGTAAGGTGCACAACCGCCCCCAATCTGACGAGTTGTGGCTCTTTGTCGGAATCGACGGAATGGTGGCGCAGTCGTCGCGACCTCACACCATAATCGATATTCGCGGGGGTGTTTTCAGCTGCGACCTATACCTCGACGAACCGCAATATTGCGAGTTGGTGTTTGCCGAGGAGAGGGCGAACGGATCGTGGCGTCCGATCGACTTTATGGCCGACAACAGCACCGTGAAATTTGACCTCTACCCCGAAGATGAGTTTATGAAGAACAAAATCGAGGGAACGGGTGCAACGGCTGAGTATCAATCATATAAGTCCCAACTGCGCGCAATGCAGGAGCAGGTTCAGAAGGAGTATGACAAGCTCTACGATGAGAACCGCTACAACACCAAGGAGTACGACGCGCTGATTGCCCAGATCGAGGCGATCAAGGAGAATACTCCCGAGCGCACGGCGCTGATTGAGCAGTTGCACGCGATGACCGACGAGGAGCAATACACGCCCGAGGCTATCGCACTGCGCAAACGCAGCAAGGTCGAATATAAGGAGGCTCAGCTCTCGATTGTCGAGGGTGAGCCGTCGTTGGCACGCTTGGCGCTGCTGGCTCGTCAGATGGTCTATCGTCTGCCCGATCAGGAGTTTATCGACGTGTTTGATGAGGTCTATGCTATCGAAATGCCCGAAAATTCGATGACCCACTTCTGCCGCCGTCAGATCGACGGACTGAGCTTGCAGGTGGGCAATCACTACGTCGATTTCGAGGCTCCCGACCTCGATGGGCAGATGTATCGTCTGTCGGAGATGGTCGAGGGCGCGAAGATCGTGCTGCTCGATCTGTGGGCGTCGTGGTGCGGTCCGTGCCGACGTGCGTCGATGGAGATGATTCCGTTGTACGAAAAGTATAAGGATCAGGGATTTATGGTCATTGGCATTGCACGCGAAAGCGGCTCGACCGACGCAATGAAGGCAGCAATCCGCAAGGACGGCTATGAGTGGCCGCAGTTGGTTGAGCTGGACGACCGTGCAAATATCTGGTCGCAATATGGTTGCATAAATGGTGCAGGTCGTCGCATTTTGTTCAACGGCGAGGGCGAAATTTTGGCGTTCGATCCGACAATCGAGGAACTGACAGCCGAGGTCGAAAAGCACCTTGGAGCACCGAAAGCAGAGTAAAATCGTTCGTAAAAAGATAAAATCGGGCAAAATCTCGCACTTCACGGTGCGGGATTTTGTTTTTTCGAGCGAAATGCGTACTTTTATGGGTTAATTCGAAACATTAATAACTATTTAGAATAAAAGTGTTATGAAAGCTAAGTTGATGCTTTACAACACTCTTTCGCGCAAGAAAGAGGAGTTCACACCCTACAACCCGCCATTTGTAGGGTTGTACGTCTGTGGCCCCACCGTATATGGCGATCCGCATTTGGGACACGCCCGCCCCGCAATCACCTTCGACCTGCTGTTCCGTTACCTCAAATCGGAGGGATACAAGGTGCGCTACGTGCGTAATATTACCGACGTAGGCCACCTCGAACACGATGCCGACGAGGGTGAGGACAAGATCTCGAAGAAGGCTCGCTTGGAGCAGCTTGAACCGATGGAAGTGGCTCAGTACTACACCGATCGCTATCACGACGCAATGCGCGAGCTGGGCGTCTTGCCTCCCTCGATCGAGCCGCGCGCCTCGGGTCATATCATCGAGCAGATCGAGTATGTGAAGAAGATTCTCGACAAGGGTCTGGCCTACATCAGCAATGGCTCGGTCTATTTCGACGTCGAGGCCTACAACGCCAAGTACAACTACGGCAAGCTGTCGGGTCGCAACCTGGACGACATCAAGGCCAACACCCGCGAGCTGGACGGTCAGAGCGACAAGCGCAATTCGTTCGATTTTGCGCTGTGGAAGCAGGCGTCGCCCGAGCATATTATGCGTTGGCCCTCGCCGTGGAGCGATGGTTTCCCCGGCTGGCATATGGAGTGCTCGGCAATGAGTGCCAAGTACTTAGGCGAGCAGTTCGATATCCACGGTGGTGGTATGGACCTGATGTTCCCCCACCACGAGTGCGAGATCGCGCAATCGACCGCAGCGTGCGGCCACGATTCGGCTCGCTATTGGGTGCATAATAATATGATCACGATCAACGGTCAGAAGATGGGTAAGTCGTTGGGCAACTTCATCACTTTGGAGGAACTGTTCACGGGCAACCACAAGCTGCTCGAACAGGCCTACTCGCCGATGACGATCCGTTTCTTCATTTTGCAGGCGCAGTATCGTTCGACGCTCGACTTCTCGAACGAGGCCTTGAAGGCTGCCGAGAAGGGTATGGACCGACTGATGAAGGCTGTCGAGACGCTGTCGAAGGTTAAGCCGTCGGCTACATCAACCGTCGATCCGAGCGATTTGGAGCGTCGTTGCGCCGAGGCTATGGCCGACGATCTGAACTCGCCGATGGTTATCTCGGCGCTGTTCGATTGGGTGCGCACGATCAACCAATTGGCTGAGGGTCAGCAGACTATCTCGGCTGAGGATTTGGAGCGTCTGCGCGAGATCGTCAAGCGTTACGTATTCGACATCTTGGGTCTGCGCGACGAGAAGGCAGCAGGCACGTCGGGCAACGATATGGTTTCGCCGCTGGTTGAGATGCTGCTCGAAATGCGTCAGCAGGCTAAGGCCGAGAAGAATTGGGTGCTGTCGGATCATATTCGTAACCGCTTGACCGAGATCGGTATCCGCGTCAAGGACCGCAAGGACGGCTACGATTGGGAGATCGAATAACGAGGAACAGATCCCTAAATTTCAGATACAATGAGCAAGAACAAGAAACAGACCGAGGGTACGGGTATCGCGCTCGGATTATCGTTGGGTTTAATATTTGGACTTTTGAGCGATAATCTTGCACTCGGATTGTGTCTTGGCGTGGCTATGGGTGTGGCCTATGACGCCCGTAACCGTAAGCAAGATAAAGAACAGTAAGCCAAATGGTTAGCGACGAACAGATACGCGAACTTGTGGAGCGATTGGCGACGCTCGGTCGATGTTTGAACATCGAGCAGCGCCGTATCGACCTCTCGAACGAGGAGGAGAAGACCCAAGAGCCAAACTTTTGGGACGACCCCGAACGTGCGCAAGAGCAGCTGCGTCGAGTGTCGTCGATCAAGAGTTGGATTGTCGATTTCGATACCCTTGCGGGCGTGATCGGCGACGTGGAGTTGGTGCCCGATTTTCTGCGCGAAGGGGTGATGAGCGAGGCTGAGGCCGACGCGCTCTATGCCGACGCACTCGAAAAAACCGAATCGCTCGAATTGCGCAATATGCTTCAAGGTGAGGAGGATAAGATGGGTGCGATTATGGATATCAATGCGGGTGCGGGTGGCACCGAGGCGCTCGATTGGGCGTCGATGTTGCTGCGAATGTACACCCGTTGGGGCGAGGCACACGGCTACAAAGTGCGTATCCAAGACTATCAGGCGGGCGACGAAGTGGGCGTCAAATCGTGCACGTTGGAGTTCGACGGACCGATGGCGTATGGCTACTTGAAGAGCGAAAATGGTGTTCACCGTATGGTGCGACTCTCGCCTTTCAACGCCAACAACAAGCGCCAGACGACCTTTGCGTCGGTCTTTGTGTCGCCGGCGGTCGATGATACGATCGAGATCACCATCGAGAAGAGCCGCCTGTCGTGGGACACCTTCCGCAGTAGCGGTGCAGGCGGTCAGAACGTCAATAAGGTCGAGTCGGGAGTGCGCCTGCGCTACCTCTACAAGGATCCCGATACGGGTGCCGAGGAGGAGATTCTGATCGAGAATACCGAGACGCGCGACCAGCCCAAGAACCGCGAAAATGCGTTGCGAATCCTCCGCTCGAAGCTCTACCAGCGCGAGTTGGATCGTCGAATGGCGACGCAACAGGCGTTGGAGGCGACCAAGAAACGTATCGAATGGGGCTCGCAAATTCGCTCGTATGTATTTGATGATCGGCGAGTTAAGGATCACCGCACAGGCTGCCAGACCTCAAACGTCGAGGCCGTTATGGACGGCGAGATCGACCAATTCATCAAATCGTTCCTAATGCAGTTTGGCGCTGAGGTGTAGAGTCCTAAATGTAAAAACAGACAAAGCCGCACGCCTTCGAGTGCGGCTTTACTTATTTTTAGTTGGAGATTTCTTTGGAAATCGTCACACCTTCGCGGACTCGCCCTTCGGGCGACCACCCCAGCCCGCGAAGGTGCGCCAATCGCATAGCACTCAACGAGGGCAGTTGTGCCTATTTATATCCAGCCTAAATACCAAACAGACGCTCGATTGCACCACTCGCAACCATCTCAGCAGCAGGCTGGTGCAACAATTTCGAGGTATCGATCAACGCAATCGAATCGCACATCTTAGTGGCAATATCCAACTCGTGGGTCGAGAACAGAATCGCCTTCTTTTCGTCGTGCGCCAAACGCTGCAACAGACGACAAAGTTCGTAACGATTGGGCATATCGAGGAAGGCCGTCGGCTCGTCCAACAAGATCACTGGTGTCTGCTGCGCCAACGCACGCGCAATCATAACTCGCTGACACTCACCGTCCGACATTCGATCCATCGTCTTGTGCGCAAACTCCGACATACCGACCTTTGCCAGCGCATCGGCGACAATTTCACGATCAATCGCCTGCAAGCGACCGATCCAATTCGTGTAGGGCGCACGTCCCAACGCCACCAAATCCTCGCACGGCAGATTGGCAATGCGCACCTTGTCCGTCGCCACAAATGCCACCCGGCGTGCCGCCTCCGTGCCGTCGAGCTCGGCAATCGATCGTCCGTCGATCGTAATCGCACCCGCCTGCAACGGCTCCAACCCCGCCAGCGCACGCAACAGCGTACTCTTGCCCGCACCATTGCGACCAATGAGCGCCGTCAGCGTGCCCGCTTCGAAGTGCGCCGTAGCCCCTTCTATCAGCGTGCGAGCGCCATAACCGAGCGATATATTTTCGAGGCGTATCATCAGAACAGACTCTTTTTACGTACAACAACCAGCACCACAATCGGAATACCGAGTAGCGCCGTAACAGTATTCACGGGGAATCCCAACTGCTTGGAAATCACGTCACAAAGCAACATCACCACCGCACCGATCAACATCGACGCAGGCACCAGCGTACGGTGATCTGCCGACGCAAACACCATTCGCGCCACGTGCGGAACGGCCAAACCGATGAAACCTATCGGACCGCAAAACGCCGTCACCGTACCTGCCAGCAGAACCGTTGCCGAGAGGATCAGCACCCTCGATCGACGCACATTGAGTCCCATTGTGCGGGCATAATTTTCGCCCAAGAGCAACAGATTGAGAGGCTTGATCGCCGCCACCGACAGCACCAAGCCCACAACAACAACGGGCAACATCAGCGCCAATTCGCGCCCTGTAACGTCGCCCAGCGAGCCCATTGTCCACACCACGAATGCCTTCAATGCGGCCTCATTGCTCAGATATTGAAGTATTTGCACGACCGAATCGACCGCCGACGAGAACATCATTCCAAGAATCAGAATGACCATAATATCCTTGATTCGTCGGCTCACGGCGAGCACCATCGTCAGAATCAGCGCCGAGCCGATCCACGCCGCACCCGCCAATCCGACGGTCTGCAACATCGATCCGCCCGTCAAGCCCAGCAGAGGCGCTCCCAACAGAAACAGCGCCACGCCCAAGCTCGCACCCGACGACACGCCCAACACGTAGGGTCCCGCCAACGGATTGCGGAACAACGTCTGCATTGCCAATCCACTCGCCGCCAACGCTGCACCCGCAGCCACAGCCACCACCGCCTTTGTCAATCGGATTTTGAGCACGATGTCACGCACCACCCCATCGACCTCGCCGCCCGTCAATGCTGCCCACACGTCGCCCCACGCAATGTCGGTCGAGCCCAACGTCAAATCGAGCACGAACAACGCCACGCACACAAGCGCCAACGCAATGAACAACAATCGGTTACGGGTCATATAGTTATAGTTATTCAATTTGTCGATAGTAGGTCAGCGAGTCTGCTCCAAGCCCCAATTCGGGTTGCAAAACGGTCACCAAATCGGCGAGCACAACATCGGGATTGACCACCGCCGACTCCCAAAAATCACTTCCGCCCGCCGCCGTCACACGTCGATCAGCCGAGAAAACTCGTCCCTCGCGCACCGCTTTTGCGTCGGCAAAATGCGGGTTGTCACGTCGCAGATCGTCGAGCGAGGCGTACTGCCCCACGTTGATCCAATAGTCGGCCTCGCGCGTCAGCACATATGCCTGCTCCAAATCGATGGGTTGCGACGCTGTGCCGTGGTTACCATCGTAGATGTATCGACCGCCCGCATCTTCCACTAACTGAACGGCATAGCTCCTCGACGAGGGCATATACCACGTGTCACGATAGGGCGTATTGAACATCACCGTCGGGCGCTCCGTTGCACTCACGGCCACCTTTTCACGCAACTCCACGTAGCGCATTTCGATTCCCGCAAAGAGTTCCTCGCCTCGCTCACGCACGCCCAAAATCTCTGCCACAGCAACCGTCCACTCGGCCTTCGCCAATGGCGATTCTTCGACGTAATCGCCTAAATAGAAATACGGTACACCCAACTCATCGAGCTTTGCGTTGGCCACTCCATTCTCGCCCGCCACGCCATAGATCAGCACCACATCGGGGCGCAACGTCAGCAGTAGCTCGAAATTGATATCCGAATCGTGCCCCACATCGCGCACACGTCCCGCCTCAGCCGCCTCGCGCACGCGCGTGTTATATATAAAGTCAATGCCCGACACGCCCACCACACGCTCCGTGCAATCGAGCGCGTCGATCATCGCCACGTAGGTCGACGACATACATATCACCCGCTTGGCCGCACCCTCAATCACCTGACCGTCAAAGCCTTCGGGGGCACGTTCGCCCTCACGAGCGATGAACAGACGTTTCTCGACACCCTCGGCACCCTGCCACGGGTTACGTACCGTCACGATCGTACTTGCCGCCCCTTCGGCTCCACGCACATCGAATCCCGTCGCGTGACGCGGCGTATAGACCTCGACCGTGAACTCATCGACCGAGTGTGTCGGCTCGCCTGCGCACGCCACAAAACCAAGCGTCGCAATAGCCAACAACGTCCTATGAATCAGAGTTTTCATCGGGTTAGAGATATTCGTTTGATGATTGATCTTATTGGCTGATTTCAACCAACTGCTCGCGGTAGGCTGCCAAGATTCGCGACTTAGAGATGAAGCCCAAGTAGTGGTTCTGCTTATCGACTACGGGCAACATCCACGTCTTGTTATCCTCGAACTTCTCCAACACACTCTGCATCTGCTCGTGGGGCAGAATCTTATCGGGCGGCTGGATCATATAGTGTGTAATCGGCGTCGAATACTTCGAACGGTCGAACATATCGGCACGCAGGTCGTCCAACTGCACCACGCCCAACAGATCGTCGTCATCATCGACCACGGGGAAGATATTGCGGTGAGCTTTCGAGATAATCTTCACGATGTCGCCCAACGTAAATGACTCGTCAATGCGCAGGAAGTCGGTCTCCATCAATCGATCGATATGCAGGAAGACCAGCACCGATTGATCCTTGTTATGCGTCAGCAACTCGCCACGTTCGCGCAGCTGCTTGGTATAGATCGAATCGGGATTCAGATAGTAGTCCAATGCGAACGAGATCGACGCTGTAATCATCAGCGGGATAAAGAGTTCGTAACCATTCGACAGCTCGGCAATCAGGAAGATCGAGGTCAGCGGTGCGTTCATCACACCTGCCATCACACCCGCCATTCCGACCAGCGTGAATGATACGATCGAGAGCTGCATATCGATACCCACCCAACGGAATATCATATTGAAAACCAACGCCGTCAGTGCGCCAATGAACGAGCCGACAAACAGCGACGGAGCGAACGTACCGCCCACACCACCTGCCGAGTTGGTTGCGGCCATCGCCACCACCTTGAACAGCATCGTCGCCACCACGAACAGGATCACAACCCACTCGATCGTTCTGAATCGGAAGAACAGTGAATTATCGAACAGCGACTGCGTTTCGCCCCTCATCAGTGCGGTCATTGCCTCGTAGCCCTCGCCATACAGCGGCGGGAAGATGAAGATCAGCACACCGATCAGCACACCACCCACAGCCCACTTCTTATACTGCGAATCGATGCGACGGAAGATGCGACCGACAGCCGTATTGACCGATGTAAAGTAGTACGACATCAGTCCGCACAGCACGCCCAAGATGACGAACATCGGTATCTGCGCCAACTCGAATTTATCTGCTACCGAGAGCGTTACGGGCAGAATTGGGTCGAAGCCACGCAGCGTCAATGCCAGCGTCGTTGCCGACAGCGAGGCAATCAGCAGAGGCGTCACCGAGCCGATCGTGATGTCCAACATCAGGATCTCCAACACGAAGACCACACCCGTAATCGGCGCCTTAAAGATCGACGCTAACGCCGCACCCGCACCGCAACAGAGCAACAGGGTTACGTTCTTATAGTTCAGTCGTGCCAGCTTACCGATATTCGAGCCGATCGCTGCACCCGTCAGCACAATCGGGGCCTCAGGACCGACCGATCCACCAAAACCGATGGTCGTAGCACCACCAACGACCGAAGTCCAGCAGTTGTGACTACGGATACGTGAATTGGTACGCGACATAGCATAGAGCACGCGCGTCACGCCCTCCGAGATATTATCCTTGACCACATACTTCACAAACAGCGTAGCCAGAATAATACCCACAGCGGGATAGATCAGATAGAGAAATTGTGCTCGCTCGACGGGGAACCAATTGACCAATCCCTCGCGGATAAAGTGCAGCAGCACCTCGAAGATGTATGTTCCCAAGCCCGCAGCCACGCCGACCACAATCGCCAGCACCATCATCAATTGACGGTCCGACAGACGGTGCGTCAGCCACAGGTAGTATTGATAGAACTTATCGTAGCGTCGTCGCGCCATACTTATAAACGTTTGTATTTCAGTTTAATGTGATTACATTCGGTGGATACCCATAATGCGGCGTACCTCAGCTACCGTTGCAGCTGCGCTTGCACGTGCCTTCTCGGCTCCCTCGGCAACCACGCGGCTCAGGTATGCTTCGTCGGCATAGATCTCCTTGATACGCTCGCGGATCGGAGCAACGGTGCGGATAATATCCTCGGCCAGCTGCTTCTTCAAGTCGCCATAGCGAATCGAGCAATCTGCATACCGTTCTTTGAAGAATTGAATGGTATCGGGATCCGAAACAGCCTTCATAATTGCAAAAATGTTTGCCACGGGCTCCGAAATGGGCGAATTGGGCTCGGTCGGACCCGAATCCGTTACGGCCTTCATCACCTTCTTGCGAATCACCTTATCCTCGTCCGAGAGGTAGATGCAGTTACCCTCGCTCTTACCCATCTTGCCGCTACCGTCCAAACCGGGAATCTTGATCAGCTCCTCGCCGAAGTTGTAGGGCTGGCTCTCGGGGAAGAACTCGACGCCATAGATCGAGTTGAAACGACGAGCATAGAGGCGCGTCAGCTCCAAGTGCTGCTCCTGATCCTTACCTACGGGCACGCGGGTTGCACGGTGCAACAGAATGTCCGACGCCATCAGCACGGGATAGCACAACAGACCTGCATTGACGTTGTTGGGATTCTTGCGAACCTTATCCTTGAACGACGCGGTGCGCTCCAACTCGCCCACATAGGCGTGCATCGACAGCAGCAACGACAACTCAGCCACCTCGGGAACATCGCTCTGGACGTAGATAGTAGCCACCTGCGGGTCGAGGCCTGCTGCCAGATACTCAGCCAAGATGTTGCGTACGTTACCGTGCAGCGACGTAGGGTCGGGGTGAGTTGTAAGTGCGTGGTAGTCAGCTATGAAGAAGAAGCAACGATCGGTGTGCTGCATCTTTGTAAAGTTACGAAGTGCGCCGAAATAGTTACCCAGGTGCAACTGTCCGGTGGGGCGGATTCCGCTCAATACTGTTTCCATAATTGGTATAGTTTTGTGTTAAGTTTGTCAAATTTAGCGCAAAATTACTGAATTTCTTGGGAAAATCGTAAATTTGTGGCGTATATTAATCAAAGTATTCGACTTTTAACACGATGAAAACATATCTCCGTCTGCTCGGATTCGCAAAACCGATCGAAAAATATGCAATTCCGTACTTCATATTTTCGATCTTCTATGCCATTTTCAACACCTTCAACTTCGTGATGATTATACCGATCGTCAGCGCGCTGTTCAATGTCGAGGGTGTCAATCAGATTGCGGCGGTCGAGACGCTGCCCCCGCTCGAATTTACGATGGACTACTTCTACGCCTTCGTGGGTCACGTGCTCTACCTCATTCACGGAACCGAATTCTCGGCTATCGACGTGATGGTGGTGCTGGCGGTGATCATCTCGGCGTCGGCTTTCATCAGCAATCTGTCGCGCTATCTGGCGCAGTGGACAATGGAGAAGATGCGTATCCGCACGTTGCAACGTATCCGTAACTCTGTGTTTGACAATGTGATGGGGCTGCACGTGGGCTTTTTCAGCAACGAGCGCAAGGGCGACATCATCTCGAAAATTACCTCGGACGTTATGGTCGTGCAATTCTGCATTACCAACACTTTGCAGGTGGCATTCCGTGACCCGCTGCTTATCATCGGTTATCTGATCGGTATGTTGCAGATTTCGACCGATTTGAGCCTCTTTGCAGCAATCTATCTGCCGATCGTGGCGGTCATCATCGGCACAATCGTCAAGCGCCTGCGCCACCCCGCACGTAAGGGTCAGGAGAGTATGGGCGAGATGGTGAGCGTGCTCGACGAGTCGCTGACGGGCGTCAAGATCGTGCGTAGCTACAATGCTCTCGACACAATGCGCTCGAAATTCCACCGCATAAACGAACAATTTTCACACCTTATGCTCTCGATGGCTCGCAAGCAGCAGATGGCATCGCCGATGAGCGAATTTTTGGGTATTATGGCGGCGGCTGGTCTGCTGGTTTATGGTGGTGTGCTGGTTGTCAATGGCTCGCTGACGGGTGCGGGATTCATCGCCTATCTGGCTATCTTCTCGCAGATTACACGCCCCGTGCGCTCGTTTATGGACGCCTTCGCAAATATCAATCAGGGTATCGCTGCGGGCGATCGCGTATTCAGCCTGCTCGACACCAAGAGCGAGGTTACCGAACCCGAGAATGCCGTCGAACTGAGCGAGTTCAGCTCTCAAATCGAGTTCCGCGATGTGCACTTTGCCTACGAGGCCGACCGTGAGGTTATCGACGGACTGAACTTCACAATCCGCAAGGGCGAGACGATCGCTCTGGTGGGTCCGTCGGGTGGCGGTAAATCTACCACCGCCGACCTCATTCCGCGCTTCTACGACGTTACCTCGGGCGAGATTTTGATCGACGGTCGAAACATAAAGGAGTACACGCTCGATTCGCTCAATGCTAATATAGGTGTGGTTTCGCAGGAGACAATCCTCTTCAACGACACCATCGCCGAGAATATCCGTATGGGACGTCCGACGGCAACCGACGCCGAGGTCGAGGCTGCGGCACGCATTGCCAATGCCCACAACTTCATTACGGAGTGCGCCGAGGGCTATGCCACAAACATCGGCGACCGAGGTATGAAGCTCTCGGGAGGTCAGCGCCAGCGACTGAGCATTGCCCGCGCTGTGTTGAAGAATCCACCGATCCTGATCCTCGATGAGGCAACCTCGGCACTCGATACCGAGAGCGAGCAGCTGGTGCAGGAGGCGCTCAATACGTTGCTCGAAGGTCGTACGTCGATCATCATTGCCCATCGCCTGAGTACGATCCACAATGCCGACCGCATTCTGGTTATCGACCACGGACGCATTGCCGAGCAGGGCACTCACGCCGAACTGATGGCCGAAGACGGTATCTATGCCAAGCTGATTGCAATGCAGCAGTTGGCATAACGAAGGCGGAGCTGCGGGAATTTGCAGATAGTTTGCAGGTTGTTCGCGGATAATTTACGGATAGTTTGCGGTGCTCGGCGACCCCGTTTGGGGCGGCTCGAAGGGCGGAAATAGAGCAAAAATGAGAAAAATTGCATTTTTTTGCGTTTTTTTGCTCGAAAAATTTGCAGATACAAAAAATTGCCTTACCTTTGCACCGCATTTGAGAGATAACTAATCTTAAATGCAAGGTTCTGATTAGGGAGTTTAGCTCAGCTGGTTCAGAGCATCTGCCTTACAAGCAGAGGGTCGGCGGTTCGAATCCGTCAACTCCCACAAAGCGGTTGTGATATTCACGACCGCTTTTTTGTGTGCATTGGGCAGAGGGCAGTCGAGTATCACAACGCCTCCCAAACCTCAAAAAAACAACGGGCGGCCCGCAACAGAGGCAACCCGTTTCTCGTTTCCATTGCTATCGCGCCATCAGGTCAGCAGCAGAATGGCGATCGGAATGGCTATACCAATCAGCAACTCGATACCGCCACGACCCCACAGTCCCTTGCTACCCTTGACCATCAGCAGACCCGTCAGCGTGATCACCAGCAACGCCACAGCAAAGGCGTCCGAAAACCACGTCCACCAACGGTTGGGGTTGTAGTGCATTGTTGTCATCGAGCTCACCAGCGGACGACGACGCAACGACTCATAGACCGCCTTGCCCGACGCAATATCGACTTCGAGCGACGAGCCGCCCTTCAAAAACACTTTGAGGTGGTTGGCACTCGGGAAGTAGTGCTTGGTGTAGCGCTCGCTGACACCCACCTCGCCCATCACCTTCTCGACCGCCTCACGATCCATCTCCGCCTGCGGGGGCAGATCAGCGAGCTGGTGCACGGTACGTGTAACCGAGTAGTGAGGATTGATCTTGTCGCGGTGATTCATATATATGCCCGAAATGGCATAGATCATCACCATACCTGCGAACAGGTATGACAGATCGCGGTGCAGCACACGACACCAACGGCGCAGGTCGCTACTCGACAATTTCATACGACTGAGCCTCAACGAAATAGAACGACAGATACTCCTTACCCTCAGCCTCTGCACGTGCAGCGATCTTGGTACGGAAATCTGCGATACGACCCTCAACCGAGTTTGCTGTCTCGCCACGTGCAGCCTTCTCGGTGTCGCAGCCAGCCTCGCCATTCTCGCCGTGGTGCTCCTCGGTGCCGTTTGCAACCTTCTGCTCCCAACGCTGCAAGTATGCCTCGTCGATACGCTCCTCGCGCAGCAGACCCTTCACCTTCACAATGCTATTGACACACTTCTGGTCGAACGAACCCAACTCAGCAGCCTCAACACGAATGGTCTTCGTATCGTCGCTACCCATCATAAAGATCTTGGTTGCACCGTGCGAGCAAGCGTGGGTACATACACCCTCGATCTCGATCTGCTGATCAACCAGAGCCTCAGCCTCAGCCAGCAGAGCGTCGATCTCCATCACTGCAACAGCCTCCTCGGCGTTATCGTTTGCCTTCTTCGAATTGTTACCGCCGCACGATACCATTACCAGCGCAGCAGCCATAATCATAATTAACGATTTGATTTTCATAGTTCTATAAGTTTTAAGTGATTATTAATTTTCATTCCGTACGCATTGGCGAATCGACCGCCGACTACCCTCTTGCCTCAACAATCAGCTGGACAAACTCCTCGATATTGAGCGCTGTCAGGTCGGGCTGGGGATTCGACGCAAGAGCCACATCGAGCGTCGTCTCGCCCGAGAGCACCAGCACACCAAATGCACCCGCATTGTGTGCCATCGCCACATCGGTATAGATTCGGTCGCCCACCATTGCAATCTCATCAGCTTGCAACCCGTGGCGCACCATAATTCCACTCAACATATTGGGGTCGGGCTTGCCGAGCGTGATGTCGGGCGTGCGACCCGTAGCGTGCTCGATACACTTGCAGATCGAGCCGCAATCGACCAACACGGTCGGTTGATCGGTCGGGCAAACGCGGTCGGGATTGGTTGCGATATAGGGCACACCCTGCGACACCCACCACGCTGCACGGCACAGACGGGCATAGTCGAGCGTCATATCGAACGCCACCACAACCACATCGGGGCGATCCTCAGCCGAGTTCTCCGTCGGTCGGTAGCCCGCCGCGACAAACTCCTCGACCATACTCGGCGTACCCAACAGGTAGAGGTTGCGAGCCTCAGCGTGGTGCGTGCGAATATAATCGACCGTCGCTATGGCCGTTGTGTACATCTGCTCGCGCTCAGCCTCAATACCCATTCCTGCGAGCTTGGCGAGATAGGCTTCAATGCTGCGCGAGGGGTTGTTCGTCAGGAACGAGTAGCCGATACCGTTATCACGCAGGCGCTGCAAAGTTGCCACAGTGAATGGGAACAGCGTCGAACCCATATAGATCGTGCCGTCCATATCGAATGCCACGTGGCGAATCTTACCGAGTCGCTCGCGGAGTTCCGACGCCGAGTAGGGTGAACAATATTTATCGAAATCTTTCATAGCAGTTACTCCTCATATTTGATCTGCTTGGCGCGCTCATAGCCGTCGCGCGGAGCATTCCACATCGTAGCAAATGCAATGGCACCCAACGCACCGACCGCCACAATTACATAAAATACCGTATTCCAACCGTAGGCGTCCGCCAACATACCCACGCCCAGCGCCGAGAAGAACGAGCCAACGTAACCGAATACGCCCGCAACGCCATTAGCCGTTGCCGAGCCCTCTTTGGTAGCCAAGTTTGCGGCAGCGATACCGATCAGAGCCTGAGGACCATAGATGAAGAATCCACCCATTGCCAGCACCAGCACCGACAGCACGGGAGGCATCTGCGGAAAGGCGACAAAGATCACCATAAACACCGACGCCATCACCATACAAACCAGACACATATGATGTGCTTTGCTCTTGAAAATCTTATCCGTTGCCCAGCCTGCGAAGATCGTTCCGATAATGGCAAATATCTCGAACACAGCCACGCTCCACGCCGCACTGACGATACTCATTCCGCGACTCTCGGTCAGGAATTTAGGGCCCCAGTCGAGGATACCCATACGCATAATATAGACGAATACGTTGGCCACGCAGAGCGTCCAAATCCAACGATTCTTGAATACCATATGCGAGATAAACTTCTTGTGACCGTGCTTGTCGGCCGCCGCCTCATCTTTCTTGGTATCGGTATCGGGCAGCTCGGGCAGACCCACCGACGAAGGAGTATCGCGCAGACCCACATAGAGCCACACTGCGCCCGCCACCGCCACCGCCGCCGGAATCCAGAAGCACCACTTCCACGCTCCATAGTGCGAGGCGTATTCCAGCACACGCTTCATACCCTCGGCGTCGTCCGTCGCCACACCCATATTCTCGGCCATACGTGCCACAACCTCGGCATTGGCACTCAGGTCCATACCCAAATGACCCATAATGTAGCCACAAACGACCACAGCCGCCGCAGCACCGATCGAGTGCGAGGTGTTCCATATCGACATCTTGGTCGCCAGCTCCGAGGGGTGAATCCAATGGGGCAGCATACGTGCGCACGGAGGATAACCCAAACCTTGGAAATATTGGTTCAAGATGATCGTGATACCCATCAGCAGAATCAACATATTGACCACCTGCGGACCCTCAGCCACACCCGTGATTGCGTAGCTCAGGTCGTAACCGCAACCGAACGCAACATTTGCCGCTGCGCACAACAGCAGACCGATAGCCATCACCGCACGGGTGCTGATCTTATCGACCACAAAACCATTGACAAAGCGCGAAAGACCATAGACGAGCGAGCCGATACCGATCACAATACCGAAACTTGTATTCGAAATACCGTATTCGGCTGTCAGTCCGGGCATTGCCAGCGAGAAATTCTTGCGCACGAAGTAGTAGACGGCATAGCCGATCATCGAAACGACGATCGTACGTAATTGCCAATGTTTGAAACGCTTAACAGTTGCGGCGTCCATAGCGCCATATATCGATTTTTCGTTCATTTTGGGTAGTCTTTTTCGGTAAAAAAATTAGTTCCGCCACATCAGAATAAATACAAAGGTAACAAATAGTTACGAAAATCAAAAATCCCATTGCCGAAATCATCGGGGCACAATCTTCGCATTGCGAAAAAATTGTGTATATTTGCATTAAATCTAAAACTCTCTGTCGAACTATGAAACGTATTACAATAGCTGTCGATTCGTTCAAGGGGTCGCTCTGCTCGCGCGAGGTGGCTGACGCCTTCGAGGCGGGGTTCCGCGAGCGAATTCCCACCTGCGAGGTGCGCAAAGTCTCGATCGCCGACGGTGGCGAGGGCACGGTCGATGCGCTGGTTGAAACACTCAATGGCGACTACGTCGAAGCGCGTGTGGCCGATCCGCTCGGGCGAGAGATCGTCGCCCGCTATGGCGTAATTGACGGCGGACACACAGCCGTGATGGAGATGTCGGCGGCAAGCGGTCTGCCCCTGATTGCCCCCGAAGAGCGCAACCCGCTGCTCACCTCGACCTTCGGCACGGGCGAGATGATCGCCCACGCGATTGAGCGCGGTTGCCGTAAGTTTCTGATCGGCATTGGTGGCAGCGCAACCAACGACGGCGGTACGGGTATGCTCCGCGCGTTGGGTTTCCGATTCCTCGACTCGGAGGGCACGGAGCTTGTGGGCGGTGGCGAGATCTTGGAGCGCATCGCCACGATCGACTCCTCGTCGGCACGTAAAGAGCTGAGCGAGTGCGAGTTCATCGTTGCGTGCGACGTTACCAATCCACTCTATGGGCCCGAGGGAGCGGCCTACGTTTTCGCACCGCAGAAGGGTGCCGACGCGGCGATGGTCGAGCGATTGGATCAGGGTCTGCGCACCTACGCTCGTGCCATCGAGCGATTCAATGGCGTACAGGTCGACGCAATTGCTGGCGCAGGTGCTGCGGGAGGCTTGGGCGGAGGATTCAAGGCTCTGCTCGGAGCACGATTGGAGCGAGGTATCGATATGGTACTCAGCGCAATGCAGTTCGATAAGATCATTGCGGGCAGCGACCTCGTCATAACGGGCGAGGGGCGTATCGACCGCCAGACGACGATGGGCAAAGCGCCGAGTGGCGTACTTCGTGAGGCGACGGCACAAGGCATTCCGACGATCGCCATCGGAGGTGCGGTACAACCTTGCAAAGAGCTAAGCGAGAGCGGTTTCGCAGCCGTATTGCCGATTGTGGCGGGACCTGTGGCATTGGAGGTTGCAATGCAACACGACGTTGCGTGCGAGAATGTCCGTCGCACCGCCGCACAAATAGCCGGATTATTAACCCTTAAAAACAGAGATAAATAATGAATAGTGCAATTGGAGCAATCATCGGATTAATCGTAGCTATCGTGCTGATTATCCGCAAGTTCTCACCCGTATACAGCCTTTTGTTAGGTGCCGTTGTGGGCGGTCTATTAGGCGGAATGGGGCTCGACGGCACGGTCGCAAATATGATCTCGGGCGTCAAGGACATCACCCCCGCCATCGTGCGAATTATCGCTGCGGGCGTGCTGTCGGGCGTGCTGATCAAAACGGGTGCGGCGGCCTCGATCTCGCACACCATTGTCAATCGTCTTGGCTCGCGCCACGTATTTTTGGCGTTGGCTCTCTCGACGATGTTGCTCACGGCCGTAGGCGTCTTTATCGACGTGGCAGTGATCACCGTAGCCCCGATCGCAATCATCATCGCCGAGCGTATGCGGGTGGCTAAGTTCCCGATGTTGCTGGCAATGGTCGGCGGTGGCAAGTGCGGCAACATCATCTCGCCCAATCCCAACACGATCATCGCTGCCGAGAACTTCGACGCTCCCCTTTCGTCGGTTATGGCGGCAAATATTATCCCTGCCGTAATTGGCTTGCTCGTAACGGTTTATCTGATCATTCCGCTTATGCCCAAGGAGCGCGAATCGATCATCGAAGGGTCGGCTGAGGTCGGCTCGAAAGATGAGTCGCTGCCCTCGTTCTGGGCGTCGATCGCCGGTCCGTTAGTGGTGATTGCGCTGCTGGCTCTGCGTCCGATTGCGGGCATTACGATCGACCCGCTGATTGCATTGCCGATCGGTGGCGTTGTCGGAATCTGCACCACGCGCCAATGGCGTCGCACCGCCGAGAGCATTAGCTACGGCCTGGAAAAGATGTCGGTAGTGGCAGTGCTGCTGGTGAGCACGGGCGCAATTGCGGGTATCATCAAGGCCTCGTCGCTGACCGACGCTCTGATCTCGGTGCTGGGACAGGGCGAAGGCGCACGACTGCTGCTCGCACCGCTTGCAGGCGCGATTATGTCGGCCGCAACTGCCTCAACCACAGCGGGTGCGACGATCGCCTCGGCTTCGTTCGCTCCGACGATTCTGGCGTCGGGCATTTCGTCTGTGTGGGGTGCAGCGCTGGTCAATGTGGGTGCAACGGTGCTCGACCACCTGCCCCACGGCTCGTTCTTCCACGCTACGGGTGGCGCTGTCGAGATGAATATCAAGCAGCGTCTGCGCCTGATACCCTACGAGTCGGCTGTCGGATTGGTGCTGACAGTCTGCTCGGTGGTTACCTATTTAATAATAGGATAGGCCCTCGAAACGTTCAAACAAAAGCCGCACCCCGAAGAGTGCGGCTTTTTGTTTTGGGAATGTACTCGCCAAGCGAACGCTAAATCTCACGGAGAAACTTCACCCCCGACCACACAAGCTGAGGTCCCAACCCCGAGTAAAACGAGGCGACAAATAGTTGCGAGATCGACACGTGACCGAGCACGACCCCAAGGCCGCACATAAATAGAATCATTATCCACCCTCGCAGAGGAAATGTTTGCCAGATGGACACGGGGTCGGTCAGCGAGGCAATACGGCGACAATATCTTTCGACCAAGCGGCTGAAAATCACATGGAAAAACAGCAACACGATCACCGTAACGAGAAGCAACCACCACAGTCGGCTGGCGGGTTGCTCCCCATACGCCACGAGGCCTTTGATCGAGATTATCACACCGGGCACACTCCATATCAAGGCAGCCGTCAGATAGAGATATTTTTTTGCTACTTTCACTGCGGCTAATACTTTGTGAAGTTATATTTCTGACGAAGCTCTTGCTGCTCGGTCGGAGTTAAACTTGTGAAGTAGGCCTTCCAACCCGGACAGAAGTCGATATGCCAACGCCAAAAACGACCAACAAACGAGGTCGGTTTCTTCTCGAATTTAGCCCTCATAGGGCAATTTGCGCATTTGTAGTCTGCCATAGTACGTTTCATTAAAAGTTTCTGATCATTGTATTTAGTAGTCGATATAACTGCATAGCCTCCTCACCGCCAAGCGTTAAGCATTGCGCAATCTCGGTGGGCACATCTACCAGCTGCTCTTGCAGCCAATCGCCCTCCTCGGTAATCGACACAACCACCACACGCTCATCTCGATTCGAACGCGAACGACGCAACCACCCGCTCCGCTCCATCTTTTTGAGCATTGGCGTGAGCGTTCCCGAGTCCAGAAAAAGATAGTTACCAAGCTCCTTGACGGTCAGCGAACGATGTTCCCACAGCACCATCATCGCAATATATTGTGTATATGTCAGTCCGTAGGGTTCGAGCAACGGGGCGTATCGACGTATCACCTCTTTTGCACAAACATAAAGCGGAAAACAGAGCTGATTTTCAAGTTTTAGGCGTTCATTCATCGTTGTTTAATATATATGGTGTTGCCCAAACCGACCGACTTGCTCGGCGTGTTTGGTACGTTTAGGACGTTTAGGACGCTTGATTGTGTACAATTTAATAGCGCACCACAAATATAAGTCTAAAAATCTAAACAAGCATATCTCACCGCAAAAAAAGTTATCAAGTCGAGGCTTTCTCTGCGATTCGGCGGCAATAAATAGGATCTGCGGTCGAATTATTTTGTGGGATTCTATCCAATGCGGAAGCTGGCAGAGCGACACTCCACCCTAAAATATTCAACTAAATTACACTAAATAGCGCAAATATTAGTCCGAAAGGTCGAAAATTGCGATTTTATAGTTCTATGCGTTGCAAAGTACCAAATTTTGTTTATATATTTGCAGTACGGAATAAGGTTTACCCGAACGAAAACTAAAAAACAGATATCGACACAATGAAAGAGACAATCAATGTTAACATCGGTTCGCAGTCGTTCACGCTTGATTACGACGCTTACCAGACCTTGCGCACCTACTTGGAGGACGTCGAGTCGCGTATGGGTGCCGACGACAAGGAGGTGATGAACGACATCGAAAATCGTATGGCCGAGATCTTCCGCGAGAAGACCCCCTCGCCGATGATGGTCGTAACGCTCGCAACCGTGCGCAGCGCAATGGCGCAGATGGGACGCCCCGAAGAGTTCGGCGAGCGTCGCGTGCGCGATGAGCAGTTCCGCAACATCAACCCCACACTCGATTCGACCTACACAGAACGAGTGTTCCGCCGTCCGCTGAACGACCGCGTCTTTGGTGGCGTTTGTGCGGGTGTGGCTCGCTACTTCAATACCGATGCGGCGGTGATTCGTCTGATCACCTTCCTGCTGGTATTCTTCGGCACACTCAGCCTGTGGGTCTATATCATTCTGTGGATCGTAATGCCCTCGGACGAGCCGACTAAGTTGAACACCAAATAACCTTTGAGCACTATGTACGACAACAATGTAAATCGCCGCTTGATGCGCACCTACCCGCGTGTGGTTGCGGGCGTATGCGCAGGCGTGGCCGAGTATTTCGGTTTGGATACGACACTTGTTCGTGTGATCACGGCACTGCTTATTATCTTTGGTGGCGTGAGCCTCTGGGTCTATATCATTCTGTGGATCGTGCTGCCATCGGCACCGCGCCGTGTGGTTGCCCACCACGACCCCAAACAACTTGATAAATAACAGCTTAAACCCATAAATGCAATGAACGCAGATAACGTAAAGGCGCAAATGCGCAAAGGCATTTTGGAGTATTGTATCCTCTCGATTCTCTCGCGCGAGGATTCGTATGCTCCAAAGATCATCGCCGAGCTGAAAGCTGCGCAGATGATCGTGGTCGAGGGTACGCTCTACCCTATTCTGACCCGTCAGAAGAATCAAGGTCTGCTGACCTACCGCTGGGAGGAGTCGCCGCAGGGTCCTCCGCGTAAATACTATTCGCTCTCGGAGGAGGGTCGTCGCACGCTCGCTCAGTTAGACGAGTCGTGGGAGGAGCTTGTCGAGCAGGTTCGTGCGATTCGCTACGGCAAGAAAGAGGACAATATCACTACCGTTGAACCCATTGAATAGCAGTGCGTTATGAAAGAGAGCAAAAAAGTCAGCATATCGGGCGTCGCGTTCGTATTCGACCTTGACGCCTACGAGGTTTTGGACAACTATCTGAACAACCTCAACGAGACTTATAAAGATACGGCCGATGGCGAGGAGATCGTAGCCGACATCGAGGCTCGCATTGCCGAGCTGATCCTGAGCCGTCAGGACAACCAGACGGTGGTTTCGATGCCGCTCGTCCGCTCGATCATCGACCAGATGGGCTCGCCCGAGGCTATCGAGGAGGAGAGCAACGAGGGCGAACCGAAACCCAAAGAGCGCACACCGCGTATTCCGCGCCGTCTGTACCGCAACCCCGAAAATGCGAAGTTGGGTGGCGTCTGCTCGGGTATCGGCACATTCTTCGACATCGACCCTGTGTGGGTGCGTTTGGGATTCTTCGCACCGCTGGCATTTATAGTTCTGTTCAGGACCTTCAACTGGCACGACCTCAGCGACTTCTGCGGATCGCTGTTCGGTATCTTCATTTTGGGTTATATCGTGATGTGGTTCGCCATTCCGTTGGCCAAGAGCGCACGCCAGAAGCTCGAAATGACGGGCGAGAAGGTCAATGCGCAGACCATCTCATCGACCACCCGCGCACGTGTCGAGGCCGACCCCGAGAGCACCTCAGCCGAGCGCAGTCAGTCGGTGATTGCCGACATCGTCTATGTGATTGGCCGTATTCTGCTGTTCTGCTTGAAGGCATTTGCGTTGCTCACGTTAGCAGGCATCTTGGCAGGCGTAATCGCTTGTATTGTAGGGTTGTTCGGATTTATGTTCGTAGCTCCTGAGAGCGAATACGAGCTGTTCAGTTCGTTCACAACCTACATCGGCTCAGGAGCAGTCATCACGCTCGTAGCGTCGGCTATTGTTGGCGTTTTGCTGCCATTGGTGCTGCTGGCCTACCTGCTGTCGGGATTTGTCTTTGGTCATAAAATCAACCGCACCTTCTCCTATATCGTCGGTGGCGCGTGGATCGTGGCATTGGTGATCTTCTTCGCAACCGCATTCAGCAACCACGAGCAGATCCGCAAGGGTATCAAGGAGGCCGAGATGCGCGAGGCTGTCGAGCGCAACCTCAGCCGTTGGAACGTGAACGATAACTTCCTTCACACGATCGACCTGAACGACGTTACGGTTAAGGTCTATAACCACACCTACAACGTCGATCCCGATGGCGAGAACGTGATCGAGATCGGCCACGATCAGCTCTACATCTCGATCCCTGAGAAGGATTTGAAGATCGACATCGACAACCGCGTGAAGGAGAGCCCGACGCTCGAAGAGAGTGCCGACGAGGTGGTAAAGGCGGCAGGAGCTGTGATCGAGAGTGCCGGTCGCGCCATTGTCAATGGCTCGGAGGCTGAGGTCGAGGCAGCAGCAGCCGATCTGGCTAAGGCGGTTATCGAGGTTACCAAAGCGGGTCTCGACTCGGCAAGCGTTGCGCTCAACGAGGCAACGAAGACTGTCAATAAGGCTCACGACGAGATCGTAAAGGCAGCTGAGTAAGGGG
The DNA here is from genome assembly GCA_017463585.1 of Rikenellaceae bacterium. Lineage (GTDB taxonomy): Bacteria > Bacteroidota > Bacteroidia > Bacteroidales > Rikenellaceae > Alistipes. Next base: position 106,254 of record JAFTOX010000001.1, read on the forward strand.
GATTCACAATTCACAATTCACAATTCACAATTCAAGATTCAAAATTCAAGATTGAAGATTGAAGATTCGCGGTTCAAGATTTACAATTATTTAGTGAATTTGCGCACGATTAGGTCGCGTTCCGAGAGGGGCGCGACCTTTTGTTTGGGGGCGGGCGCAGATGGATATTCAAGATTCAAAATTCAAAATTCAAAATTAAATCCTTCGCAAAACTTAGAATACCACTCCCACCCGCCAACGAAAAGAGCTAAACAAGAACAAAGACCACATTTTGAATCTTGCTTTTTGAATTTTGAATCGAATTATTCGTATATTTGCACTATTAATGATAGGTGCGCCCGTGGCGCAAACTTTTTCACAACAAACAGAAGACTATGGCAGAGATCAAATGTATCGGCATTCTCACCTCGGGAGGCGACGCCCCGGCGATGAATGCAGCTATACGCGCCGTTACGCGCGCAGCAATCTATAACGGTTTCACGGTCAAGGGCATTATGCGTGGCTACCGCGGCCTGATTACGGGTGAGATCATTCCGTTCAAGACCCAAAACGTCAGCAACATCGTGCAACAGGGCGGTACGATCCTCAAAACGGCTCGCTGCAAGGAGTTCCAAACTCCCGAAGGTCGCCAAGTGGCATACGAAACAATGCAGCGCGAAGGCATTGACGCATTGGTAGTTATCGGTGGCGACGGCTCGCTGACGGGTGCGCGTATCTTTGCCTCGGAGTTCGATATCCCCATCGTGGGTCTGCCCGGCACGATCGACAACGACCTCTACGGCACCGACACCACGATCGGCTACGACACGGCTCTCAATACGATTATGGACGCAGTGGATAAGCTGCGCGACACCGCCTCGTCGCACGAGCGTCTGTTCCTGGTCGAGGTGATGGGTCGCAATGCTGGTTTCTTGGCGCTGAATGGTGCAATTGCGTCGGGTGCCGAGGCAGCAATCATTCCCGAGATTATGACCGAGACCGACCAGCTGGGCGAGCTGATTGGCAACGGTTTCCGCAAGAGCAAGAACTCGTCGATCGTGTTGGTTGCCGAGAGCGAGCTGACGGGCGGTGCTATGGGTGTAGCGGAGCGCATCAAGAAGGAGTATCCGCAGTACGATACCCGAGTAACGATCCTCGGTCATATTCAGCGTGGTGGCTCACCGACGGCAAGCGACCGCATTATCGCCAGCCGTATGGGCGAGGCGGCGATCAACGCTCTGATGGAGGGTCAGCGCAACGTGATGATCGGCGTGCAGAACGACGAGCTGGTCTATATTCCGTTCACCAAGGCCGTCCGCAAGGATAAGCCGATCAACCGCGACCTGCTCAATACGTTGAAAATTCTTTCGATCTAATAATCAATAAAATACAACCCAAGAATATGAAGAAAGTTATCGGCATTGGAAATGCCTTGACGGATATGCTGGTGAACTTGCGTTCGGACCAAGTTCTCGAAAAATTCGACCTGCCGCGTGGCAGTATGAGCCTCGTTAATTCGGAGCAGCAGAAGGAGATCTCGAAATCGGTTTCGGGACTCCCCTACACCCTCTCGCTCGGTGGCTCGGCCGACAATACGATTCGTGCTATGGCGCGCCTCGGCTGCAAGGTTGGTTTCATCGGCAAGGTGGGACGCGACTCGACGGGCGACTTCTTCGAATCGGCGCTGGATAATCTTGGCATTCAGCCCTTTATCCTGCGTGGCGAGGAGCGTTCGGGTAAATGCGTGTCGTTGGTTTCGCCCGACGGCGAGCGCACCTTGGTAACCCACTTGGGAGCTGCGGTCGAGATGAAGGCCGAGGATCTGACGCCCGAAATTTTCGACGGTTACGACTGCCTTTATGTCGAGGGCTATCTGGTTCAGGATCACAACCTTATCCGCGGTGCGATCCGTATGGCCAAGGAGCTTGGATTGAAGGTTGCAATCGACTTGGCGAGCTTCAACGTCGTGGAGGAGAATGTTGATTTCCTGCGCGAGGTGATCAGCGAGTATGTCGATATTGTCTTTGCCAACGAGGACGAGGCACGCGCATTCTCGGGCGAGGAGGAGCCCGTCAATGCTCTGCAATATATCTCGACGATGTGCGATCTGGTGATCGTCAAGATCGGTATGCGTGGCGCGCTGATCAAGCAGGGCTCGGAGGTGTCGCACGTGGGTATTATGGCGGCTGCCAAGCGCGTCGATACCACAGGTGCAGGCGACTTCTATGCTGCTGGTTTCCTGGCCGGTATGTGCGAGGGGCTGTCGTTGCGTCAGTGCGGTACGATCGGTGCAATCACGGCCGGCAAGGTGATCGAGATCGTCGGCACAACCCCCACCGAGGAGGCTTGGGACGACGTGGCTCGATTGGTTAAGCGCGTGAAGGCAGGCAAATTGCTCTTCTAAAAAGCGACAACACACACTCAAAGGGCAGGAGCAATCCGACGTGGAGCGGGTGGCGACTGCCCCTTTTTCGACTTGACGATGCAGAAGGACGAACGCATAACACGACTCAAAGAGTTGGTGGCGGCACTGCCACTCGACCCAGGTGTCTATCAATATTTGGACAAATCGGGAACGGTCATCTACGTAGGTAAGGCGAAGAGCCTGCGTCGACGTGTATCGTCCTATTTCGTTGAGAGTAAGGAACATTCGGCAAAAGTTCGTGCGTTGGTGCGACAGATTGCCGACATCAAACATATTGTTGTGGGGAGCGAGAGCGACGCTCTGCTATTGGAAAATTCGCTGATCAAGACGCTCCAACCGCGCTACAATATTCTGCTCAAAGACGATAAAACCTACCCGTGGATCGTCGTGCGCAACGAGCCATTTCCGCGAGTCGAATCGACACGCCGCGTGGTGCGCGACGGCTCGCAATACTTCGGTCCGTATGCTTCGATTTCGATGCAACGCTCTGTGTTAGAGTTTATTCGTGAGGTCTATACCCTACGCACGTGCCGTCTGAATCTCGCGCCCGAGCAGATTGCTCGCGGACGTTACGAGGTCTGCCTGCAATACCACCTCGGCAACTGCAAAGGACCGTGCGTCGGTCGCCAGACCCGCGAGGAGTATGACGAGGACGTGGCTCGTATCTGCGCAACGCTGCGTGGCGATCTGCGCTCGACCCGCTCGTGGCTCGAACGGCAGATGAACGAGGCGGCGGCGGAGTTGCGTTTCGAGGCGGCGGCACGCTACAAGGCTCGTCTGGCGGCATTGGAAAACTATTCGAGTAAGTCGGTGATTGTCAATTCGTCGCTCTTCACGTTGGACGTCTTTTCGCTCATCGTCGATGACGACGCGGCCTATTGCAATTTCGTGCGTATCGTCAATGGCGCGGTAACGGGAACGTTCACTTCGCAACTCTCGCTCGGTGTCGAGAACGATCCGCAACAGGTTCTGACACAAGCCATTCAGCAGATCAGCGAACGCATTGCGGGGCGATTGGCACGCGAGGTTGTGGTGCCATTTCTGCCCGATGTGGAGCTTTTCGAGGGCATTACGTTCACCGTTCCGAAGCGTGGCGACAAGCTCAAATTGTTGGAGTTTTCGGAGAAAGGGGCACGAATCTACCGCGCTGAGCAGTTGAAAAATCTCGAAATCCGTAACCCCGAACGCCATACCGAACGACTGATGGAGGCTCTGCGTCGTGAGCTGCACCTCGAACATCAACCGCGCCACATCGAGTGTTTCGACAACTCTAACTTACAGGGTACCAATCCCGTAGCAGCGTGCGTTGTCTTCCGCGACGGTCGCCCCTCGAAGAGCGAATATCGCCATTTCAATATCAAAACCGTCGTCGGGGCGAACGACTTTGCCTCGATGCGCGAGATTGTGCACCGTCGCTACTCGCGTATGATCGAGGAGGGGCGCGAGCTGCCCGACCTGATTGTGGTCGATGGCGGCAAAGGTCAGCTCAGTTCGGCATACGCTACGCTGGCAGAGCTGGGGTTGGAGAAGCGGATTCCGATAGTCGGCTTGGCGGAGCGATTGGAGGAGATCTACTTCCCGTTCGATCCCGAGCCATACTACCTCGACCGTACGGGTGAACCGTTGAAGGTGATCACCCATCTGCGCGACGAGGCTCACCGCTTTGGCATTACGTTCCACCGCAACAAACGTTCGAAAGCATTCATAACGAGCGAGTTGGAGCAAATTAAGGGTATCGGTGCGGCGTCGATCGAGGATCTGTTGCGCAAGTTCCGTACGGTGGCTCGCGTGCGACAAGCGACGATCGAAGAGCTGACCGAGGTGGTCGGATTGGCACGTGCCCGCAAGGTCTATGACCACTTCCACCCGATCGACGAGAAATAATCATTTGAAAATTCATTTGGAATTGCTATATTTGTAGATTAATATAAAAGGTGCACCAACAACGTTGGCGCGTAAGACGGAACGAAAAACAAAATAGTGCGCTATAAAACTAATGCACAAAGCCTCGTAACCGCAACCGCCGCGTAGCGGCAAAGTCCCTCCCTGAGGGAGGGATTTAGGGTGGGTCAGACTTGCAAATCGCCAACAACGTTGGCGCGTAAGACGGAACGAAAAACAAAATAGTGCGCCACAAAACTAACGCACAAAGCCTCGTAACCGCAACCGCCGCATAGCGGCAACGTCCCTCCCTGAGGGAGGGATTTAGGGTGGGGTCAGACTTGCAAATCGCCAACAACGTTGGCGCGTAAAACGAAACGAAAAACAAAATAGTGCGCCACAAAACTAACGCACAAAGCCTCGAAACCGCAACCGCCGCATAGCGGCAAAGTCCCTCCCTGAGGGAGGGATTTAGGGTGGGGTCAGACTTGCAAATCGCCGCCGCAGGTGGCGCGTAAGTGAAAGCAAAAAATAGTACGAACTAAGATATAAACAACGTAAAAATATAACACTATGGAACAAGTAAAATGCCTTATTATCGGTAGTGGTCCTGCGGGCTACACCGCTGCAATCTATACCGCACGTGCGGGTCTTAACCCCGTGCTCTATGAGGGCATAACCCCTGGCGGTCAGCTCACTACAACAACCGAAATCGAGAATTTCCCCTCGCACCCCGAAGGTATCGACGGTAACGAATTGATGAGCCGTATGCGCGCACAGGCCGAGCGTTTCGGTACGGATATCCGTTTCGGCGCGGTAACCAAGGCGGAGTTAGGCGCGCGTCCCTTTGTGATTACAATCGACGGCGAGAAGCAGATCGAGGCCGAGAGCGTGATCATCTGCACGGGCGCAACGGCAAAGTACCTCGGACTCCCCTCGGAGGAGCGTTTCAAGGGTATGGGCGTCAGCGCGTGCGCAACGTGCGACGGTTTCTTCTACCGTAAGAAGGACGTTGCTGTTGTGGGTGGTGGCGATACCGCGTGCGAGGAGGCAACCTACTTGGCAGGTCTGTGCCGTCAGGTCTATCTGATCGTGCGTAAGCCCTTCCTGCGTGCGTCGCAGGCGATGCAGGAGCGCGTGAAGAATACCCCCAACATCGAGGTTCTGTTCGAGCACAATACGGCTGAAATCTTGGGCGATGAGTCGGGCGTTACGGGCGTGCGCGTGCGCCATAACAACGGTACAGAGCGCGAGATCGAGCTGTCGGGTATCTTTATGGCAATCGGTCATCACCCTAATACTGAGCTGTTTGCAGGTCAGGTTGAGTTGGACGAGCAGGGCTACATCGTAACCCGCGATGGCTCGTCGCGCACCAATATCGAGGGCGTGTTTGCAGCGGGCGACGTGCAGGATCCGCACTATCGTCAGGCGATCACGGCTGCCGGTAGCGGTTGCCGTGCGGCGTTAGACTGCGAGCGTTTCTTGAAGGCTTAACGCACTATGAATCAACCCAATCCGGATCGCATTTTCGGTATCGCGGACGACGCCACGTTCCGCGATGAGGCACTTGCGCTGTTTCGGTTTCAGGCCGAGCGGTGCGAGCCCTATCGCCAATATCTCAACCTCATTGGGGTCGCGGTCGAAGAGGTGCGCGAGGTGGAGCAGATTCCGTTTCTGCCGATTGGGTTGTTCAAAACGCACAATATCTATTGCGGTGAGGAGGCTCCCGAACAGATCTTTACGAGCAGTTCGACGGGCGGAGGCGTGCCCTCGCGCCACCCGATGGCTCGGCTAAGTATCTATGAGAGAGCCTTTCGCGGCGCATTCCGACACTTCTATGGCGACGCTGCGGAGTGGAGTATCTACGGGTTGTTGCCGTCGTACTTGGAGCGCAAGGGGTCGTCGCTGATCTATATGGTCGATCGGCTGATTGCCGACGCAGGTGGTCACGGAGGTTTCTATCTCGATGATTACGAGCGACTTCTGGCGGATATTGCCGCCGATCCGCGTCCGAAAATTCTGCTCGGAGTAACCTATGCACTGCTCGATCTGGCCGAACAATTTGCGCCCGATCTGCACGATGTGGTGGTGATGGAGACGGGTGGAATGAAGGGACGACGCAAGGAACTGTCCAAAGAGGAGTTGCACCGCGTGCTCTGTAACGCATTTAACGTCAGCGGAATACACTCCGAATACGGAATGGCCGAGCTGACCTCGCAAGCCTACTCGCGCGGTGGCAATCGATTTTTCGCACCGCCGTGGCTGCGGATCATCACACGCGACCTGAACGATCCGTTCCGACTGCTCCCGGCGGGGCACCGTGGCGGTATCAACATCATCGACCTGGCCAACGTCTATTCGTGCGCATTCATTCAGACCGAGGACGCGGGACGAGTCTTTGACGATGGGTCGTTCGAGATCGCAGGGCGCATCGACAAGAGCGAAATCAGAGGCTGTAACCTTTTAGTACAGTGAAAGTTATGAGCACACCACGTTTTTCGGTAATCATACCACTCTACAACAAGGAGGCCGAGATCGAACGCACGCTGCGGTCGGTTTTGGCGCAGACGCTCGCACCGCACGAAATCGTCATTGTCGATGATGGTTCGACCGATCGTTCGGTTGAGCGCGTCGAGGCGATCAATTCGCCCCTCGTCAAGCTCCATCGTCAAGCTAATGCAGGCTCGGCTGTGGCTCGCAACCGCGCCATCGAACTCGCTGAGGGTGACTACATTGCAATGATCGACGCCGACGACGAGTGGACACCCGATTACCTTGCGGAGATCGCTCGATTGATCGAGCTCTACCCCGATTGCGGAGGTTGGTGCTCGGGATTCGACATTGTGTCGGAGGACGGCACTTTTGCGGGCGACACGCCTCAGTATGAGGGAGTTGTGGAGGATTATTTTGCCGAGGCAATGAAACGCTACGTCTGTATCACGTCGGCTACGACCATCGCCCGTCGCGTCTTTGACGAGGTGGGAGGTTTTCCCGTCGGAATGCGTATGGGACAAGATACCTATATGTGGATCAAACTCGCTCGCAATTACCGAGTTGCGACCACGCCCAAACGTCTTTGTCGCTACAATCGCGCAGCACAAAACCGCACTCCGTCGATCTATCGTGGTGATGACGGCACGGCATCGTTCCGCGACTTCTACACCGCGGGACGCGAGCCAATGCTCGACGAATATGCTGCCCGAATCGGGCTTTCGCGTGCGATAATCATAAGTGCCAAAGGCGGCACGGAGGAGGCACGCGACACCGAGCGGTTCTTCTCCTACACAAAACTTAACCGACGCATATTGCGCAAATTACAGGTTATCAACCGCTTGCCCGTTGCGTGGCGTTGGAACGCCCTGCGTGCATACAATTGGCTCGCGTGGAAAATCGCCCGAAAAGGCTTGTAAAAGAGGATAAACAAAAAACATAAACGACGATGAAAAGATTACTAACCTTGATTATTGCAGCCATCGCACTCCAATCGTGCTCGATGACGCATACGGGATCCAACTACTACCCCTATGGCTACGATGTTCCCGTCTCGCCAACCCACATCTCGATCAATATCGACAAACAACCTGCGTGGGGTCCCTACGGCTACGACTGCGCGGCATTCTACTATATGCCCGAGATCAACATCTACTACGATGTGAATCTGTCGCTATTCTACTATCCATCGGGAAGCAGCTGGATAGCAGCGCAATACCTGCCGCCCTCGTATCGCGTATATGACCTTTTCCGCACCTACAAAGTGGTGCTAAATTACGCCTCTCCGTGGCAACACAACGATAGCCACCGCTCACAATATCGCCGCTATCGCGACGACCGTTCGCAGATCACGATCAGTATGAGCAACGACCATCGTTACAGCAAGAGCTGGGATAACCTGCGTCCGTGGGTCGATCCCAACCGTCGTAGCAACCGCAAGCAGGACTACAAGCAGCACCCAAACAGTCAGCCGACAAGTAGCGACAAATACATTGAGGATCACCGCAATAACGGCTATCGTGTCGAGGGTACCGAGCACAAAAAGCAGGGTCAGACCGCCGGTAGCTCGTATCGCGGCAAGGATAAAACTCCAAACAAGGGCACTTCGAGCAGCAGTTCGTACCGCAATCAGCAGCAGTCCAAACAGCCCGCTACTGACAAAAAGCCGACAACAGACAAGAAGCCTGCGACCGAAAAGCCTCAGAAGCCCGCAACGAGCAGCAAGCCTTCGACCGAAAAGGCTGATCGTCAGCCGAGTAAGACCGACAAGTCGTACAACGCTCCGTCGAGCAGCAGTTCGTATCGTCAGCAGAACGGGGCTCAGTCGTCGAGCAGATCTGACGGTGTAAGTTCGCGTGGCAAGGCTCGCAACCAATCGACCGCAGAGAGCAAATCGAAGACAAACAGCAGCAAATCGACCACTCCCAAGTCGTCATCGAGCAAGAGCAGCACCAAGCCTTCGACCGAAAAGAGCACCCGCTCGAAATCGAACCAACCCTCGTCGAACACCTCGCCGAGTGCGTCGTATAGAGCAAGCAACTCTTCGAGCGCAAACACCTCAACCCGAGGTCGATAGCTCGTCTGCGGAGTAATCTGATCAATTCGTAAAACAAAGGCCGTCCCGAAAGTGGGCGGCCTTTGTTTGTTATTCAAGATGAAATATTCTCGCCATATTGGCGAGCTCACCCTCGCGGGCTGCGTGGGTCGCCCGAAGGGCGAGCCCGCGAGTGTGCGTCGATTTCGGAGAAGTTGCCAATTAACTTTGAATTTTGAATCTTGAATTTTGAATTTTATCATTGGCGGGCGGGAGAATTAACTACAAAAAAACAACCGCCTCCCACGTCAGGAAGCGGTTGAAAGTTTGTTGAGTCTAATGGCTCGCAGATTACTTCAAGTTGGGATTGATCTCGCCCCACTTCGAAATCTCGGGAACGATGTTCAAAGTTACCAACTCGTCGCGCATCTTGCACAGGTGAGCGTAGCTTGCGTCGAGCTTAGCGATCTCCTCCTCAGTACCAACGGGCATCTGATAGTGGCAACCCTCAGCGTCGAGAGTGGTATCCATAGCCATCATAATGTGGTTGTACTTCTCGTTGCATACGTAGGTACCAACGGGGAAGCGGAACTTCTCACCACCCATTACCGAGCGGATCATCTCAACCGACAGATACGAGGGGCTCTGGAACGACGAACGACCACGCAACTTGATGATAGCTGCACCACCCTGCGTTACGTCCTTCTTCATCTGCTCCCACTCCTCCTCGGGGAACTCCTCAGTACCGATGATGTCGTTCAGTGCGCGGCCAGCAACCTTAACTGCGCTACCGAATACTGCCATCTGCTCGCCGTGGCCACCATAGGTAGCGCAACCGGTAATCTCGCTCTGCATTACGCCGAACTTCTTAGCCAGCGCGCTCTGCAAACGAGTGGTATCCAGACCTGCCAGAGTAGTAACCTGACCGGGTTTCAGACCCGAGTAGAGCAGAGTTACCAGACCGGTCAAATCGGCGGGGTTGAAGATAATTACAACGTGCTTAACATCGGGGCAGTAAGCCTTGATGTTCTTACCCAGATCCTCAGCGATCTTGCAGTTGCCAGCCAACAGATCCTCACGAGTCATACCCTCCTTACGGGGAGCACCACCCGACGAGATGATGTACTTAGCGTTGGTGAAAGCCTCCTTAACGTCGGTCGTAGCGGTGATATTCACGTTATCGAAACCGCTCTGGCGCATCTCCTCAGCCACGCCTTCGGGCGAGAATACGTCATACAGACAGATGTTCGAGGTGAGGTTCATCATCAATGCGCTCTGAACCATATTCGAGCCGATCATACCGGCTGCACCTACAATCACGAGTTTTTCGTCAGTTAAAAATGCCATAGTTTTCTTTGTGTTTTATTGTTTGTTAGTCAATTGATCCTACACTGTTTGCAGCGCAAATTTACAAAACTTTGTTCGGAATACCTATACCCGCGACAAAGTTTTTCTGCGATTTTGTAACAAAGTTACACCTTTTCGCCCAAAATCGCAACACTCTGCAACCTTTTTGCCTGTTTCGTTATCGGATTTCGCGCAGCACGTCGAGCAGCAGTCGCCAGAACTTATCGACGGTCGAAATCTCCAAGCGCTCGTCGGGCGAATGAACACCGCGCAGCGTCGGGCCGAACGAAACCATCTCCAAAGCGGGATATTTTTCGAGGAACAGACCGCACTCCAAACCTGCGTGGATAGCGCGCACCTTAGGCTCCGTACCGAACAGCTTCTCGTAGCTCTGGCGGCAAACGTCCAACAACATCGACTGCGGATTGGGTGCCCAACCCGGGTAGCCGTCGCTATGCTCCACCTCGGCACCTGCCAGCGTGAAGACCGAATCGACCGTTGACATTGCGTAGTACTTACCGCTTTCGAGCGACGAACGCTGCGACGAAGTTACCACGATGCGGTTGTCATCGGCAAACTTAACCGACGCCAGATTGGTCGAGGTCTCGACCAGCCCCTTCATTGCGTAGCTCATTGCCAGCACACCATTGGGCACACCAACGAGCGAGTAGATCAGCGCGTGCTGCGTCTGCTCGTCGATCACCATATCGGCAGCCGAACGGCTCAGCGTGATCGAGAGGTTCGGCTCGGTGAATTGATACTCGGCACGCACGTCCTTTGCAAACTGCTCAAACTCAACCTCGAACAGCTTAGCGTCCTCCTCGGGCATACCGAAGATGGCGTAAGCCTCGCGCGGGATTGCGTTGCGCAGGTTACCGCCACAGAAGTAGCTCAGGCGCACGTCGAAACGCTGCTCGGCGATCCATAACATACGCGCAACGATCTTGTTCGAGTTAGCCAGACCGTCGTTGATATTGTCGCCCGAGTGGCCGCCCTTCAAATCCGAAACGTCCAGACGATAGTAAACGTACTCCTTCGGCGCAACCTTCGGAGTGTAGCGGAATGTAGCGATGGTGTCGATACCGCCCGCGCAACCAATGAAGATCTCACCCTCGTCCTCCGAGTCGAGATTGACCAGATACTGCGCCGTCAGCATACCCTCGCCCAACTCGAAAGCACCCGTCAGACCGGTCTCCTCATCGACCGTAAAGAGTGCCTCAACGGGACCGTGCTCGATCTGGGTGTCGATCATCACGGCCAGCGCAGCCGCCATACCGATACCGCAGTCGGCACCTAAGGTCGTACCGCGAGCACGCACCCAACCCTCGTCATCGACGTAGGCCTGAATGGGATCGTTCTCGAAGTCGAACTCCACGTCCGAATTCTTCTCGCAGACCATATCCATATGTGCCTGCAAAGCCACCGTGGGGCGGTTTTCGTAGCCTGCCGTTGCGGGCTTGCGCATCACCACGTTGCCGATTGCATCGCGCTTATACTCAATGCCGTGCTTCTCGGCAAATGCGATGAGCCACTCTATGATTTTCGCCTCCTTCTTCGAGGGGCGGGGAACCTTCGTAATTGCATCAAACTGCTCCCAAACAATTGCGGGAGAGAGTTCAGAAATTTTTGACATAGCTATAATAAATGTTTAGTGATTTTGGACAAAGTTATGCTTTTTTTCGATACCGAGCCACGTGTGCCACGAAAAAAGTTTATCTTTGTACGTTGTTAAACCATTTTTGCACTCGTTACAAGATGAAAAACATACGTATCGGCCACGGCTACGACGTCCACCAACTCGCCGAAGGACTGACCCTTACGCTCGGTGGCGTGGCTATCCCCCACTCGAAAGGTTGCGTTGCTCACTCCGATGGCGACGCGGTGATTCACGCACTGTGTGATGCCCTGCTCGGGGCTGCCGCAATGGGCGACATCGGACTCCATTTCCCCGACACTTCGGGCGAATTTAAGGGTATCGACTCGCGTATTCTGTTGCGTCGCACCGTTGCTCTGCTGCGCGAGGTAGGCTGGGAGGTCGGCAACGTCGATTGCACCATCATCTTGCAGCGTCCCAAAGTGCGCCCCTACATCGACCAAATGCGCTCGGAAATGGCTGCTGCAATGGAGGTTGCGCTCGATCAGGTTTCGGTCAAAGCGACCACAACCGAACGTCTCGGATTCACGGGTCGCGAGGAGGGCGTTGCCGCCGAGGCCGTAGCGTTGATCTACCGCCCGTAACGCTCGTTTTGAACGTCGAGGTTTAGCCAAAATTAGCCCACCACCACGCGGTCCATTGCCACATCGTGCGGCTCGGTCGGTAGCTCATCAACCAACTGACAAGCAAAACACGTACCTATCTTATATATGTGTGCCGCCTCCGCCACACCCAAATAGCGATCATAGTAACCGCGACCGCGTCCCATTCGTGCCCCTCGGCGCGTGAATCCTACGGCAGGGACGATCATCACCTCGATCTGCTCGGGCGGACAGAGCTCGGAGCATTGCGGCTCGTCGATTCCGAAGGCTCCCGATGACATCTGCGTGGCACGAAAATCGTAGAAACTCATCTGCTCCCCCTCGACTTTTGGCACAACCACACGCTTGGTCTGCGCCCAACGCTCGACAGCCTCTCGCAGGGGAGGTTCATCGCCCAATGGCATAAAGGCAGCGACCGTTCGAGCCGCCCGAAAACGGGGATCACACTCGATCTCCGCCGCGATCTGACGCGCCGCCTCCGCGCGTTCTTCGACCGAAAGTGAGCGTATATCGGCACGAATAGCGCGACGTAACTCCGATTTTTGCGAAAAAGTCCTCTCCATAACGTAAAATTAAGCCCTAAAAGGGTTGTTATTCGACAAACAATTGTTATATTTGTACTTTGAAATACGACTATATTAACGGTAGCGACCGACTTGCAAACAGACGTTCGAACCAAAAATTAATTCACAAATATAAAAGTTTTTTTAATCTATGAGTAATTTTCTCTGCAATTCGTCAATCGGAAAGAAGCTTGTGATGAGTATTTCGGGTTGTTTCCTGGTACTTTTCCTGCTCTTCCACATGTCAATGAACATCGCGGCACTCTTCTCGGCTGAGGCTTACAACGCAATCTGCGGCTTCCTCGGCGCTAACTGGTATGCCGTAGCAGGCACAGGCGTGCTGGCAGCCGGTGTATTCGTACACTTCGGCTACGCGCTGTTGCTGACTATCCAAAACCGTAAGGCTCGCGGTCAGCAGCGCTACGCTGTAACCGTAACCGAAAAGGGCGTTTCGTGGGCATCGAAGAATATGCTCGTGCTGGGCGTAATCGTAATCGGTGGTCTGTTGGTACATATGTGCCACTTCTGGTCGAAGATGATGCTCGTTGAGTTGATGGGTGAGCACTCGGTTGTAGTAGGCGGTATGGAGCTGGCTCCCACCGACGGTGCTGCGCTGATCGCATTCACCTTCTCGAAGTGGTACAACGTTCTGATCTACGTTGTATGGCTGACTGCTCTGTGGTTCCACCTCTCGCACGGTGTATGGTCGATGATCCAGACCGTAGGTTGGGCTAACGACAAGTGGTACCCCCGCTTGAAGTGCCTCTCGACCCTCGTAGCTACTTTGATCTGCGGCGGTTTCGCATTGGTAGCAGTAGTGTTCTTCGTTAAGAGCCTCGGTTGCTGCTAATCACTAAATCACAAAGTCGAACAATAAAAAAGAGAACAAATATGGCTTTCAAATTAGATTCTAAGATTCCCGCTGGCGCTTTGGCCGAAAAGTGGAGCAATCATAAGGCTGCTATTAAGGTGGTTAGCCCCGCAAATAAGCGTAAGCTCGACATCATCGTTGTAGGTACCGGTCTGGGTGGCGCATCTGCTGCTGCTTCGCTCGGTGAGATGGGTTACAACGTGAAGGTATTCTGCATTCAGGACTCGCCCCGCCGCGCTCACTCGATCGCAGCTCAGGGTGGTATCAATGCCGCTAAGAACTACCAGAACGACAACGACTCGGTTTATCGTCTGTTCTACGACACCATCAAGGGTGGCGACTACCGCGCACGTGAGGCTAACGTTTATCGTCTGGCAGAGGTGTCGAACGCAATTATCGACCAGTGCGTAGCACAGGGCGTTCCCTTCGCTCGTGAGTACGGCGGTCTGTTGGCTAACCGTTCGTTCGGTGGTGCTCAGGTATCGCGTACGTTCTATGCTCGTGGTCAGACCGGTCAGCAGCTGTTGCTGGGTGCTTACGCAGCACTGAACAAGGAGATCGCTAACGGCTCGGTTAAGTGCTACACCCGCCACGAGATGCTCGACGTAGTTGTTGAGAATGGCGAGGCTTGCGGTATCATCGCACGTAACTTGGTAACCGGTAAGTTGGAGCGCTTTGGTGCTCACGCAGTTGTAATCGCAAGTGGTGGCTACGGTAACGTATTCTTCCTCTCGACCAACGCTATGGCATCGAACGGCTCGGCTGCATTCCAGTGCTATCGCAAGGGTGCAGGTTTTGCTAACCCCTGCTTCACTCAGATTCACCCCACCTGTATTCCTATCCACGGTACTCAGCAGTCGAAGCTGACGCTGATGTCGGAGTCGTTGCGTAACGACGGTCGTATCTGGGTTCCCAAGAAGATGGAGGACGTCGAGGCTCTGCGCGCAGGTAAGATCCAGCCTTCGCAGATCGCTGAGGAGGATCGCGACTACTACTTGGAGCGTCGCTATCCCGCATTCGGTAACCTCGTACCGCGCGACGTTGCATCGCGTGCAGCTAAGGAGCGTTGCGACGCAGGTTATGGCGTGAACGAGACCGGTTTGGCAGTATTCCTCGATTTCAAGACCGCTATCGAGCGTCTGGGTAAGGACGTTATCAAGGCTCGCTACGGCAACCTATTCGATATGTATAAGGAGATCACCGACGTAAGCCCCTACGAGCAGCCGATGCAGATCTTCCCCGCAGTACACTACACGATGGGTGGTATCTGGGTTGACTACAACCTGATGACTACGATCCCCGGTCTGTATGCAATCGGTGAGGCTAACTTCTCGGATCACGGTGCTAACCGTCTGGGTGCTTCGGCTCTGATGCAGGGTCTGGCTGACGGTTACTTCGTACTGCCCTACACCATTGGCGACTACCTGTCGGCTAAGATTCAGGCTCCGAAGGTTGATACCACAACCAAGGCATTCGACGAGGCTGAGAAGGGCGTAAAGGAGAAGATCGAGAAACTGTTCGCAATCAAGGGTAAGCAGTCGGTTGACGATATCCACAAGCGTCTGGGCCACATTATGTGGGACAACGTAGGTATGGCTCGTACTAAGGAGTCGTTGGAGAAGGCAATCGTTGAGATTCAGGCTCTGCGCAAGGAGTTCTGGTCGGATCTGAAATTGGTTGGTACCGCTGATTCGTTCAACGTTGAGTTGGAGAAGGCACTGCGTTTGGCTGACTTCTTGGAGCTCGGCGAGCTGATGGCACGCGACGCATTGCAGCGTGAGGAGTCGTGCGGTGGTCACTTCCGCTCGGAGCACCAGACCGAAGAGGGCGAGGCTCTGCGCCACGACGACAAGTTTGCTTACGCAGCAGTTTGGGAGTACAAGGGTATGGACGAGGCTCCTGAGATGACCAAGGAGGCTCTCGACTACGAGTTCACTCACCGCGCACAGCGTAACTATAAGAACTAATTCTCACTGACGTACAATACTTTAATACAAAGCAAGACTATGAATTTCAAGTTAAAGATATGGCGTCAGAAGGACGCTAAAAGTAAGGGCGAGTTCAAGACCTATGAGGTAACGAATATCGCATCGGATACCTCGTTCCTCGAAATGATGGATATCCTCAACAACGACCTGGTACACAAAGGCGAGGAGCCCGTGGCATTCGACCACGACTGCCGCGAGGGTATCTGCGGTATGTGCTCGATGCACATCAATGGCCACGCTCACGGCCCCGAGACCGCAGTAACTACCTGCCAGCTCTATATGCGTAAGTTCAAGGACGGTGAGACCATCACCATCGAGCCGTGGCGCTCGGCAGCGTTCCCCGTAATCAAGGACCTCGTTGTAGATCGTAGCGCATACGACAAGATTCTGCAAGCAGGCGGTTTCATCTCGGTTCGCACGGGTAGCGTGGTTGATGCTAACTGCATTCCTATCTCGAACGCTGACGCTGAGGAGTCGATGGACGCAGCAGCTTGCGTAGGTTGCGGCGCTTGCGCAGCAACTTGTAAGAACGGTTCGGCTATGCTGTTCGTTGCAGCTCGCGTATCGTCGCTGGCTAAGCTGCCCCAGGGCCGCGTAGAGGGCGCACGTCGCGCTAAGGCGATGGTTGCTAAGATGGACGAGTTGGGCTTCGGTAACTGTACCAACACCGGTGCTTGCCAGGCTGAGTGCCCCAAGTCGATCTCGATCACCCATATCGCTCGCCTCAACCGCGAGTTCCTCGCAGCTAAGTTGAAGGACTAATTAGCGATAAGGCTCGAAAAAACGAGCGCGAATGACAAACTCCCGATCGCCCGAAGGTGGTCGGGAGTTGTTATTTTGAGGTGCGTGATGGAGGCGCGAAGGGTCTAATTTGGCGGCAAAAACTAAAAAAATGTATAAAAACGTAAAAAAATCGTCGAAAAATTTGGCAGATACGAAAAATGGCCGTACATTTGCACCACGAAAATAGAGCTGGTGGATTCATCTAAGGGCTAGGATACGTGCCTCTCACGCACGACATAGGGGTTCGAATCCCCTATCCACTACTAAAGGCGCTGATAATCAGCGCCTTTCTCATTTCTTAGCCATTTTCTTAGCCACTTTTTACATTTTCAACATCTTCTCCTCTTAGGATTTTTTCTTTCTTGCTCTTTTTTTTGCATCAATTCTCGTGCTTTTGGGACATTCACTGCAATCTTATCACCTTCTCTTACTATTGCCTCTTCATAGAAAGAATCTTTTAAGAATTTTGCGACCTTGTTTCTTCCCCACTTGAAAGCAGACATTATACCTTTGTAGCCATACACCCATTCTTGATTAGCATCTTCATCAGTTATGGGTTCCTCATCAACTATGATTGATGGTTGTTCACTCTCCTGCTCTGTTGGAGTATAACCAATAGCATCAGCAAACTCATTAAGATAATACTTCTGTAAGGATACACACTCACATATCATCTTTACGAAGTCACGCTCCTTCTTAAGACTCACATTGGTATTGCCCGCTTCTATCTCACGATTCATAGATTCCAAGATAGATTCATCGGGAACATCAAAGAGCCTCTGTGATTCTGCATACTTATCAATGATATTGGCAAAACCATCTTTTGCATCCTGACTGAGCAACGGAATCTCAGCCAAAGCATTCTCATAGAGACGATGCAATCGTTTTTGGAATGATATAGATGCCTCATCCAAACAAATGTCATTATACGAGAAGTTGGTTTTATAATCATTGACTATCTCACATCGTCTAAGTTCATTCAATAGTGCCTTGATTGCTTCCATATCGAAAATTTTTCTTAAAGATACTCAAAAATCGTAAGATAGACAAATCCGAATTATTTTAGTGGCATTTTGAGTGTAATTTTCCTTAAATCTTAGTGCGGTATTTCCCTCGAAAATAGGCATTAAGTCCCCCTCCATAGAGCAAAGTCTATTTTGCCTAATTAACCTACTAAAACTTTTAGGGGTAGGCTTAGTAAGTAAGGGTACGGGCTGTTGGTCGTGAAAATTTTACCAAAAAAAACCGCTAAAAAAATATCGAACCTACCATACTTTTCAAACTTACTAACTATTTATAATAAAATAGGTTTAAGTATGGAATACAAAAGAAAACAAAGGTCGATGAGCGACATCACGAAACAGAAAATATCCGCTAAGTTGAAGGGACGAAGAAAGAGCTTTCAGCATTGCAGTAACATCAGCAAAGG
>JAFTOX010000002.1 GCA_017463585.1 Rikenellaceae bacterium
AACAGCATAGACGAAAGGTCTCTACTTGATAGCCTATCATTCAACCTGTTCTTAAATCTTTCAGTGGCTTATTATTTTCGACAGAGAGAAATTTGGCAAGCGGCAGATTTCACTCCCTCCAAAATAATAGATTGATAAGAGCGTGCTTTTGCCGTTCTTGGAAATTGTCGTACCTTTGTGCCGAAAACGTGGAATGATGGAAACATCAAACTGCAAATAGCACTGAAAAGAGAAGAAACGCCCTTTATTGATACGCGTCGAGCGTTAAGAAACAATAAAAAGGTTAAATCTTCACCTTTTAGAATGCACCCCTAAAGGTTATGACCATATTTCTGACTTATTACTCGCAAAATACTGAGTAATAACTGGTTGTAAATACGATGGTTGTAGTAACCTAAGAAAGGTAACAATCGGCAATGGCGTTACCGAGATTGGTGATGAAGCATTCTGGAATTGCACCTCGCTAACAAGCGTTACAATTCCTACTAGTGTTACTTCGATTGGTGATGAAGCATTCAAGTATTGCAAGTCCTTAAAACAGCTCATAATCCCTAAAGATGTTGTAAAGATTGGATATAGCGCATTTAGTGGGTGTTCTGCCTTGAAATCAATAGTTGTAGATTCAAGTAATATAGCCTATGACTCACGAGAGCATTGCAATGCAATAATACATACAGAGTCAAACACTCTTATCACAGGTTGCAAGAAAACCATTATTCCTAATGGTATTATAGAGATTAGCGACTATGCATTTATTGAATGCAATGCTCTAACAAAAATCGTTATCCCTAAAAGTGTTAATAAGATTGGAAAGAACGCTTTTTTTCGCTGTGAATCTTTGATAAAAGTTTCCATCCCTCAAAGTGTTACTGAGATTGGGGATCGCGCCTTTGAGGAGTGCAAATGTTTAGAAACGGTAATGATTCCTGAGCGCTTTAAGGAGAGTGAAAAGATGATATTAAACTTTTGTAAGGCCGATATTACCTATTACTAAAAATTATTTAGTTTATTGGGCTTATTGACAGGATTCGACCCCACTCCAAAACCACTGCATCGGGTGTGCGAGCAGTAGCTTTGCGGCTATTATTTTATTGAAATTTCGTTAGTAATCTCTTCCGCGTTGGCATTGGTTATCTTGTAGACAATCTTATCTGTACCAACCTCTACATCCATTCGTGCACGATTTGGATTGCAGACTATTGGGAAGTTACTGCCACAGATAGCATCGCCAGCCTCACTGAAACGATACTCGTGGATATGTCCGCATAGCATTAGGTCAATATTTGCGCTGTTGAGTATCGGAATAAAGAGGCGCGCAATCTCTGCTTCGCCGTGCCAGCCACTGCTACTTGGTGGAATGTGGATTATTACGACCCTTGCTCGCGCATTTTTGCACTCTTGGCTATTAACAACCTCTTTGAGCCACTCTGCCTCCTGCTTGCGGTAGTTGTCAAAACGTACAAGGTCATAATACTCAATGTCATTGTCGGGTTTATCCTCGCCACCATCGAGAACGATAAAGAACACGCCACCGTGGCTAATAGTGTAGTATGGCTGCCCCGTAGATGTTGGGAAGTAGTCGTAGAAGGCCGCAGCGTGCTCTCCGCGAGTCTCGTGGTTTCCACGCGCGATATATAGAGGTACTTGCGTTGCAAATTGAGCCACAGATGGAGCAATAACACTCTGAACGAGTTGCTCCTCGCTTGCCAATATACTGACCATATCACCATTGTAGAGGACAAAGTCGTATTTTTTAGGCGTGATAATCTCCTTCGAGAAGAGCTGCTCAAGCACCTCAGGCTTGTCGTGGAAGTCGTTGCCCATAGCAAAACGTACGGTTTGAGCCTTGTCGCTCAATGTTCGCATAAGGTATGGCTTGCGGCGGTAGACGTCGCTACCCTTTCCCTCGCTGTAGTATAGGCGATCATTCTTGGGGTTGAGAAATACAGCTTTATTGAGCACTCTGTATCGATATGACGTGCCGGCATCAAGGCCTGTAACCTTAACCTTATGCCAACGACCCACAACCCTACGGCCGTGAACGGTGTGGAAAAACTGCTCTCGGGCGGTGTTGTAGAAGTGTGTGCCGTCATCAGGTGCAACCTCTACCCAACTTACGGCGTCGCAGTCGGTCTGCCAAACCACTGTAAACTCACTCCGTGAGCAGGCCTGAATATATGGGCCTACGATAATCTTTGGAGCTTTTATTCCTTCTGCTGCTGCAAACGTTGCAATGCAGAGTGCAAATGTTAGTGCAATAAATCGTCTCATAGCTACAAAGATAAGAAATTTATCTGAAAATCCTACATTGGCGCACACTCCGCACGATCTATGCGTTGCAAAATCGGAAGTTACTGACTGATAGGTTATTATATTTTCATTATAAGTACTTGAAAGAAACAAATAATATAAGGAGTCCCAAAAGGACTCCTATATTATTTTATTCATTTCGAGATAGTTAGGTGTTTTTCGAAACCCATCAAAAATCCCTCAAAAATCACGGTTTTTCTCTCAATTTTCGACCAAAAATTTATATATTAATTTAAGGTTATACTTAAATTGGAGGGTGTAGGGTTGGGAAATTAGATATTTAAAAGTTTTCCATTTTTATATACTTTCAAACTCCCTTCTTCATCACCAGAGTAAGCAACAACATTGTAATGATTATTATCATATATAATAGTATTTCCTCCGTCTGTGATATATAACTTTGAGGTATCAAACCTCTCCGACTTTGTAACTTCTATCGCAAAGACATTTACAAGATCTGTATTATGTTGATATACAACTAATCCTTTTGGAGAAATTCCAGGATGTTCTCTATTATAGTTGACACTATAATATGTTCCTACTTTCTTTAATTCTGAATTGTAAAAATAACTTGTAGGCATAGTCTCGCATTCTTTAACAGTGATTTCATTTACATCTGTTATATATGAAGTTGTTAATGCGTCATAGAATGGACTTTCCCCTTCCTCCTCTATTTTGGTTGACGATTTGGTTGACTTTTCTTGTCGTTTTCGCGTCAATCGCGGGAGAAAGGAGAGATATGCAGCAAAAGAAAAAGCCTAGATATTCGATTGAATATAAAGGCTTTTCATTTAGTCGGGATGGACCCATTGCGCTTGACGTTTTTATCTAAATATGCTTCGTATGTTGGATCTGATAAGTTTATATTTGGTTTGTTTTTGATAAAAGCTGCATTTGTGCATTAAAAAAAGTGCATTCGAACAGCCCGATACAATATATTATGATTAACTTTGTATGTGAGTTTACAACCGCACAACTGCGAAAAAACAGAGTTTAACGCATTAGTACTAACCCAAGTGATAACCGAAGGCGGAGCGCGCCCTTGAAAATGCGCTCACCTCGGCCCAAAAGTGAGAAAAGAGAGTAAAAAACATCAAATTAATTTATGATATGAAACCTGCGTTATTGGTATTGGCTGCGGGAATGGGTAGCCGCTATGGTGGTCTGAAACAGATTGACGGCCTTGGACCAAATGGTGAGACGATAATGGATTACTCAATATTTGATGCCATTGGAGCCGGTTTTGGCAAGGTGGTTTTTGTCATCCGCAAAGACTTTGAACAGGAGTTCAGGGAAAAGATCCTTTCAAAATATGAGGGGCATATAGATGTGGAGGTCGTATTCCAATCTATAAACTCGCTGCCTGAGGGTTTTCGTTGTCCGGACGAGAGGACCAAACCTTGGGGACCTGCGCACGCTGTAATTATGGCTGACAAGGCTATCGATGTGCCGTTTGCGGTTATAAACTCAGATGACTTTTACGGAAGAAACTCGTTTGAGGTTATCGGCAAGGAGTTGATGCAGCCCGCCAAACGCCCAGGGGACTACTGTATGGTAGGATTCCGCGTGGGTAATACGATGACCGAAAATGGAGGTGTAAACCGAGGAGTGTGTCAGGTGCAGAACGGTTGTCTTACATCGGTTGTTGAGTGTAAGGGCATAGCATACAACGAGCAGCACGACATTGTCTACAAAGATGCGGAAGGAGTCAGCCATAGCCTTGACGCGAACGTACCCGTATCGATGAATATGTGGGGATTTACGCCCGATTATTTTGAACTGGCCACAAGGGAATTCACAAAGTTCCTCTCGGAAAAGATCGACAAGCCCAACTCCGAGCAGGTAATTCCTGATGTCGCCGACACCCTTATAAAATCGGGGGAGGCAACCATCAAGGTTCTGGATACTGATTCCCGATGGTTTGGAGTAACATATGCGGAGGACAGGCCGGGTGTGGTTGAAAAGTTTGCAGAACTGCACAGAAAAGGGGTCTATCCCGACAAATTGTTCAAATAAATTGCACTCATCAAGGATAATGTAACCCAATTATTTGTATCTTTGAGGTAAACAATACCGTAACACAAATAACCTGTAATAATATGAAAACTAAGATTCTTCTTGTAGCAGCGTTGTTCCTTGCTGTTGCATCATTTGCACAGCAGCCTCGCGCCGAATATCCACGTCCGCAGTTTGAGAGGGCTGATTGGATGAATTTGAATGGCGAATGGAGTTTTACCCTCGATCTGGCTGACACGGGCCACGAGCGTGATTTTACCAACAGCAAAGGTTTTGACGGTAAAATTATTGTCCCGTTTGCTCCGGAGAGCAAATTGTCGGGCGTAGAGCATAAAGAGTTTATTAATGCCGTGTGGTATCAGCGCACAATTCAGATTCCGGCTGACTGGAAAGGCAAAAATGTAAAACTGAATTTTGGTGCAGTCTTTTATGAGTCGGAGATCTTCATCGACGGCAAGTTTGTTGGTCGCCATTATGGAGGTTCGGATTCTTTCTCGTTCGATATCACAGAGTTTGTGGCAGACGGCAAGGAGCATAATCTGGTGGTTCACGCCGAGAGTGATTTGAGATCTGAGGATCTGCCGTCGGGCAAGCAGTCGCACAAACTCTATTCACACGTTTGTATGTATACCCGCACAACCGGTATCTGGCAGACTGTATGGATGGAGGCAGTGAACCCCTGTGGACTTGAAAGAGTGCAGGTATTTACAGATATCGACCAGAACCAGATAGTGGTTACTCCTACATTCTATAAACTTTCGAACGGCAACCGCCTTGCAATAAGCGTAAAGGATGGCGGCAAAGTGGTCGCAAAGGCGGATGTTGTTGCTGCACAGGGCATTCCCGTGGTTATGCCTATCAAGAAACCAAAGCTTTGGAGCCCCGAATCTCCGTTCCTGTATGATGTGGTTTACGAGGTGAAGGATGCCGCCGGCAACGTTCTGGATAAAGTGGACGCTTATGTGGGTATGCGCAAAATCCACATAGACGGCACCCAGATCTACCTTAACAACAAACCATACTACCAGCGTCTTGTCCTCGATCAGGGTTTCTATCCCGACGGCGTGTGGACTGCACCTTCGGATGCAGCATTGAAGGGGGATATCGAGATGTCTATGGCAGCCGGTTTCAACGGGGCACGCCTGCACCAGAAGGTGTTTGAGGAGCGCTTCTACTATTGGGCCGACAAATTGGGCTACCTTGTATGGGGCGAGATGGCCTCTTGGGGTAAGAATTCAAGCTCGGTGGCAGCAGCCCGCAACTTTATCTCCGAGTGGACCAACATAGTGGTACGCGACCGTAATCACCCGGCACTCGTAACCTGGACACCATTCAATGAGGAGTGGGAGGCTACAACCAACGAGATGGGACGTTTCCTGACGGATGTATATGAACTTACCCGCAAACTTGACCCTTCACGTCCTGTGAATACCGTAAGCGGCGGTTTGTATGTGATTTCGGATTTCTGCACCACTCACAGCTACCAGCAGGATGGCGAGAAGTTGCACAAGATGTTGTTTGATGGCGAGAAATTCTACCAGCCTCAGGCACCCGGCAAAATAAATGCCAACACGTTGGACCACCTCTATTATGATGGCAAGGTGCCTTACATCATCGATGAGTTTGGAGGTATCAAATGTGCAGAGGCAAACCCCTCAAAGGAGAATGCTTGGGGATATGGTGATGCGGCCATTACCAAAGAGGATTTCTACAAACGACTGGAATCGCAGGTGAAGGCGATCGTAAGCCACAGTGATAAGATCTGCGGTTTCTGCTATACTCAGCTTACCGATGTTGAGCAGGAGCAGAATGGTGTCTACTATTTCGACCGTACAGCGAAATATGATATGGAGCGTGTGCGCGCAATATTCCAGATGGCACTGCCCGAGACAAAATAAATTGTGAACAACTATAAAATATTGACATTATGGACATTAAGCTTATACGTGATAAATTTGCAGAGCATTTTGCAACTGAGGGCGAACTTTACACATCACCCGGACGAATTAACCTCATAGGTGAGCACACTGATTACAACGGCGGATTTGTATTCCCGGGAGCCATCGACAAGGCAATGGTGGCCGAGATTAAGCCCAACGGCACAGACAAGATACGCGCCTACTCGGTAGACTTGCAGGATTATGCAGAGTTTGGCCTCAACGAGGAGGACAAACCGACGGCATCTTGGGCCTGCTACATCTTTGGAGTGGTACGAGAGATTCAGAAGCGCGGCGGAACGGTCAAAGGTTTTGATACCGCATTTGCAGGTGATGTCCCCCTGGGAGCAGGTATGTCATCTTCGGCAGCATTGGAGTCAACTTATGCCTTTGCATTGAACCATATCTTCAACGAAGACAAGATTGACAAATTTGAGCTTGCCCGCATCGGACAGTCGACCGAGCACAACTATTGCGGTGTGAAATGTGGAATTATGGACCAGTTTGCATCGATTTTCGGCAAGAGAGGAAACCTGATGCGTCTGGACTGCCTGTCGATGGAGTTTGAATACTTCCCGTTTGATCCTGAAAAGTTCGGTTACCGCCTTGTGCTGCTCGATTCGGTGGTAAAACACGAACTTGTAGGCTCTCCTTACAACAGACGCCGTGAGTCTTGTGAGCGTGTAGCTGCGATGTTGGGTCAGGAGACCCTGCGCGGTGCAACGATGGAGAAACTCAACGCCATTAAGGACAAGATCTCTGAGGAGGATTATATGCGTGCCCGCTATGTAATCGGCGAGGAGAAACGTGTATTGGACGTATGTGTCGCTTTGGAGGCAGGCGACCTTGAAACCGTGGGCGAGCGTATGTACCAGACCCACTGGGGGATGTCCAAAGACTACGAGGTAAGCTGCGAGGAACTCGACCTTCTGGCAACCATCGCCAAAGAGTGCGGCGTAACCGGTTCGCGCATTATGGGTGGCGGATTTGGCGGCTGCACAATCAACCTCGTAAAGAGCGGTCTGTATGATGAATTCGTAGCAACGGCCAAAGAGAAATTCTGCGCTGCATACGGCCACGAGCCCAAAGTCTACGATGTGGTAATATCTGACGGTGCTCGTAAACTTGAAATATAACATAACCCCCAAATTAGGATAAGTTATGAAGAAATTGGCAATTTTGGCATTGATTTGTATGCTTGCGGAATCGTGCGGCGATAGTGATTCACCGACCCTGTTCCCACAGGAGGATTTCCAAACAACAGTAGACGGCAAAGATGTATCATTATATACATTGAAGGCGGGCGATATAACTATGCAGGTAACCAACTTTGGTGCCCGTGTGGTATCGTTGTGGACCCCGGACAGAGAGGGTAAACTTGATGACATCGTATTGGGTTACAACAACATTGACAATTATGTGAATAATCCTGGCGAGCGCTTCCTTGGAGCTGTGGTAGGTCCTTATGCAAACAGAATTGCAAACGGCACATACACCATTGGTGAAGAGGTGTACAATTTCCCTCAGAACAACAACGGGCAGACATTGCACGGAGGACTTAAAGGTCTTGATATGGTGGTATGGGACGTAAAGGAGGTGAAGGAGAACTCGATTGTGCTGTTCTATCTTCGTCCCGACGGTCAGGACGGAATGCCCGGCAACCTTGCAATAACAATGACCTATACGCTCACTCCCGAAAATGAGTTCAAGGTAGACTATCTTGCAACAACCGACAAGGCTACTCACGTGAACATCTCGCACCACTCATTCTTCAACCTGAAAGGTGAAGGCAACGGCACAATAGAGGACTTGGAGATGGTAATCAACGCTTCGGCCATAACGCCTATAAATGAGGCACTTATCCCTTCGGGCGAGATTGCTGACGTTACGGGAACCCCGTTTGATTTCCGCCAGCCCCATATTATTGGCGAGAGAATAAATGCCGACAATGAGCAGATTAAGTTTGGTGCAGGTTATGACCACAACTGGGTGCTTGACAAACAGACCGACGGCGTTGAGTTTGCGGCATCGGTCTATGAGGCAAATTCAGGCAGATTTATGTCAGTGTATACCGACCAGCCGGGTCTGCAGTTTTACAGCGGAAACTTCTTCGACGGAACGACCAAAGGAAAATATGACAAGGAGTTGCGCTACCGTGAGTCGATTGCATTGGAGACCCAGAAATTCCCCGATACTCCCAATCACAGCAATTTCCCCTCGACACTGCTTAACCCCGGGGAGACTTATACTCATACCTGCATATATAAATTTGAAGTCAAATAGTATTAGCGAATTGATATGAAGACTTTTAGCTATACCCTGGCCCTGTCGCTCTTCTGTCTGTGCACTTCGGTTGGCAACGCTGCCAATGACGGCAACAAGCAGAACACGCCTCATCTTACAGCCGAGACCGTGGAGATTGGCAAGGTTGCTCCCCGCACCCAGCTTGCAGGAGCGCAGGGCGAGAGATACGATCAGGAGTTTGTAATGTTGCTCAACGGAGAGTGGGACTTCTGGTGGAGTGAGAGCGATGCCTCCTATAAGGAGGAGTTTGTGGCTCCGGATTACAACAGCAGTAGCTGGAACAAAATTAAGGTTCCGGCCAACTGGGAGCTGAACGGCTATGGTACAGCTATCTATACCAATCACGGATATGAGTTCAAGCCTCACAATCCGCAGCCGCCCCATCTGCCTGAAAAGAATGCTGTCGGAGTGTACCGAAAGGTGATTAACATCCCTGAGAATTGGGACGGACGCGAGGTTTATCTGAATATTGGCGGTGCCAAGAGCGGCTGCTATGTATATGTAAACGGAGTATTGGTCGGATATAATGAAGACTCTAAAAATACGGCTGAATACAACCTTACTCCATATCTTAAAAAGGGTGAGAATCTTGTAGCATTTAAGATATACCGTTGGAGTACGGGCAGCTACCTTGAATGTCAGGATTTTTGGAGATTGAGCGGTATAGAGAGAGATGTATATGTTTTCGCACAGCCAACAGTGCATCTGTTTGATTACAGAATCACGCCCATCGTAGAGGAGCTGGCCGCAGACGGTCTTACCGGAAGCGGTTACTTTGAGATGGATGTGGTGGTAAAAAACGGCTCGAAGTCCGACGTGGCTGTCGAGCTCTCTTTGGGCGGTGCGCTCTCTAAGGGTGGCAAGAGAACGGTTTCGATTGCTGCCGACAAGGAGGCGTTGCAGAGTTTCAAGATCCCGTTCAAGGAGTGGAAATTGTGGAGCGCGGAGATACCTGTCCTTTACAACGGCTCTATCTCAATTGCCCAAAATGGCAGCGAGTGCGAAAAGGTGGAGTTCAAGTTCGCCCCAAGGAGAGTTGAGATCGTTGGTAACCAGCTGCTTGTAAACGGCAAGGCCGTCAAGATCAAGGGTGTGAACATTCACGAACACAACCAGCATACGGGACACGTCATAAGCCGACAGCAGACAGAAGCCGACATAAAACTTATGAAGGCCAACAACTTTAATGCAATACGTTGCAGCCACTATCCGCAGCCGGCATATTTCTATGAGTTGTGCGACAAGTACGGAATCTATGTATGCGACGAGGCAAATATTGAGTCGCACGGTATGTATTATAACCTCCGCAAGGGTGGAACATTGGGAAATGACCTCCGATTCTACAATGCCCATATGGCGAGGGTGAAGAATATGTATTGGCGCAACAAGAACTACACCAGCATCATCTATTGGTCGATGGGAAATGAGGCCGGCAACGGCTATAATTTCTATCAGACATTCCTCTATCTGAAAGATCTGGACAAGGTGCGTCCGGTACAGCACGAAAGGGCAATTTTAGAGTGGAATACCGAGATCTACTGCCCGCAGTATCCGAGTGCATTCAAATTGGCCGAGTGGGCTGCGCAGGAGACCGACCGACCATATATCCTCAGTGAGTACGCCCACGCAATGGGTAACAGCACGGGCAACTTCAAGGATCTGTGGGACGTAATCTATGCGGCAGACAATCTTCAAGGTGGTTTCATCTGGGATTGGGTCGATCAGGGCATTCTCCAAAAAACAGCAGACGGAAGAGAGTTCTGGGCCTATGGCGGCGACTTTGGCGTGAATGCTCCGAGTGATGGCAACTTCTTGTGCAACGGTGTACTGGGTCCCGACCGAATCCCCCACCCTGCGATGAATGAGATCAAGCACATCTATCAGAATCTGTGGATAGAGCCCGACGGAAACGGTGCATACAGAGCCATCAACAGAAACTACTTTACTGCCATTGACCATTACAACTATGAGATAGTTTCCATCCCGAGAAAATATTCGAAGGGTGCAAAATCAACTGTTGTGCTACGCGGAAGAGCCGATGTCGATATTCCGGCAAATGATACACTGACAATTCATCTTCCTCAATTCAAGATGCAGGAGGGATATGACTATTATGTCAATTTCTCCGGTGAGCAGAGCTGGAACCAATATCCGTTGGGCGATTGCACCATTGCGCAGGTTTCCACCACCGCCAAAAAGGCAAAAGTTGAGTTTGAGGTCAATGCCGAGAGTGGCATAATTGAGAAATATAAGGTAAATGGGGTGGACTATATCGCTGATGGATTTGGTTTAAGGCCAAACTATTGGAGAGCTCCGATTGACAATGATTATGGCAACGGCGCCCCTGCAAGGTGGCAGGCCTGGAAGGTTTATGGCAAGGAGTGCAAACCTGCTGAGGTTACCGATCAGATGGTCGGAGATAACAGGGTTGTAAAGGTTGTCTATAATCTGGAAGATCTTGATTGCAGCAATGTGGTTACCTATACCATCGAGCCAAGCGGTATCCTTACGGTTGAGGCGCAGATGTCAGAGGCTTCATTCAAGGAGGCTCCACGATATGGTGTAAGGTGGAGAATGCCGCAGGAGTTCGCCAATGTGAGATTCTACGGAAGAGGTCCTTGGGAAAATTACTGCGACCGAAAAGACGGTGCTCAATTTGCAATATACTCCTGCACGGTGGACGATATGTATGTACCATACGTAAGACCTCAGGAGAACGGTCATCGAGTGGATACCAGATGGTTGGAGATTAAGAATGCAAAAGGCAGGGGTTTGGTAATCCACGCTGTGGAAACTCCTTTCGAGTTCAATGCACAGCACAATTCAGTTGAGGATTTCGATGCCGAGGAGTCTACGGCACCTTACCAGTGGAATAATTTCGTGGAGAACGATCCTCACGATGTCGGACGTGCCCGCAATGTTATGAAAAAGCAGACTCACGTATCCGACATCTCGCCACGTAACTTTACAGAGATCTGTATTGATTCACGTATGACAGGTGTGGGCGGCGACAACTCGTGGGGAGCTGAGACTTATGACAAATATAAGGTGCTCACAAGCCAGCCGCAGGGTTTGAGCTTTAAGATTATTCCGTTTTAACTAAGTTGAGTTTGTTGTAAGAACTGTGGCAGCGGAGTATTTCGACTTTTCTTGTCGTTTTGGCGTCGACTGCTGATTTCAGAGCAATAATGAAACAAGGCGTTGCTCGTAGAGTCCAAAAACGAGAGAGAGATGACTTCAAGTTTATTTGAAAGTCATCTCTCTTTGTTTGTGCCGTGTGCATAGCACAATTACCTTGTTTTGTTATTGCCTTACCGACGCAGTGAAAGACGAGCGAAGTCAATCACATTGTAGGCAATGCTTGCGCTCTCTTTGCCGAGGATTCCAAGGGGAAGGTCCGTCATTGAAGATATTGGCTCTTATTCTCGACCTCGCCACGCTTTTCCTGCATTTTTGCGCCTCGAAAGTTTGTCATTAAAAACTAAAAGAGGTAACTTTGGGTATCGAAAATAAAGACACACAACGATTTTTTAACGCTAAATAACTATTAAATATGAAATATATAAAATTGCTTTTGTTGGCATTTGTTCTTGTCGCCACTTCATTTTCAGCTGTAGCTCAGGAGGTTGCACCCGCCATTGCGCGCGATAGCAAAATCGAGCGTCGCGTCGAGAAGATTCTCAAAGGTATGACCCTCGAAGAGAAGGTCGGACAGATGGCCGAGCTCAACATTGATAAATTTGGTGCGAGCGTGCCCCAAGTCGACAAAAAATTTGTCCTCCGAGAGGAGGTTCTCGACCAAATTGCCGCTCAATACAAATTTGGTTCGGTGCTCAATGCCCCTGGCAAGGCTCTCACCGTCGAGGAATGGAACGAGATAATCCCCAAGATTAACGCCGTATCGATCAAGCACACGGGTCTGCCGACGCTTTACGGTATCGACGCCATTCACGGAGTGACCTACACGATGGGCTCGTCGCTCTTCCCACAGGAGGTGAATGCAGCCGCTACGTTCAACCGCGCGCTGGTGCGTCAAATGGCCGAGATGACCGCCTACGAAGTGCGTGCGTGCAACATTCCGTGGACCTACTCGCCCACGCTCGACCTCGGTCGCAAGTCGTCGTGGCCACGCCAATGGGAGAGTTTCTCGGAGGACGCCTATCTCTCGGCAGAGCTGGCTCGTGAAATGGTGCTCGGCTATCAGGGCGAGGACCCCAATCATATTGACCGTTACCACATTGCGTCGTGTCCCAAGCACTATATGGCATACGGTATGACCAACTCGGGACAGGATCGCACCCCCGCATACGTATCTATTGCCGAGCTGCGCGAGAAACATTTTGCGCCCTTCAAGGCTGCGATCGAGGCAGGTGCTCTGTCGATTATGGTCAACTCGGCATCAATCAACGGCATTCCCACCCACGCCGACTATGAACTGCTCACCGTTTGGCTCAAAGAGGGGCTAAATTGGGACGGTATGATCGTAACAGATTGGGCCGATATTGCCAATTTGTACACCCGCGAGAAGATCGCCGTGGACCACAAGGACGCTATTCGACTCTCGATCAATGCGGGTGTCGATATGTCGATGATCCCCTACGATGTCAATTTCTGCACGTTGCTTATCGAGTTGGTAAACGAGGGCAAAGTGTCGATGGAGCGTATCGACGATGCAGTACGACGTATCATTCGTATGAAGGTTCGCTTGGGTCTGCTCGATACCCCGAACACCTATCGCAAGGACTACCCGAAGTTCCAAGGCGAGGAGATTCGCGAGGCCTGCTACAAGACTGCAACAGAATCGATTACGCTACTAAAAAATAACGATCAGATACTTCCGCTTTCGCCCGATACACGCATTCTTGTTGCAGGTCCCAATGCCGACCGTATGCGCCCCTTGTGTGGTGGTTGGAGTTTCTCGTGGCAGGGCGATATCGTGGATCAAGTATTGCCTAATGGCACCACATTTGTCGATGCAATTCGTGCTATCGGCGGTGATAATGTTGACTTCGTTGCGGGCGTAGAGTATGCCTCGAAGGGACATTTTGCTACCGAGTGCAACATCGATGTCGAGGCTGCGGTAAAGGCCGCCGAGAAGGCCGAAGTGGTGGTGCTCTGTATTGGTGAAAACTCATATTGTGAGGCGCCTGGCAACATCACCGAGATGGCCATTTCGGAGAATCAGCAGCAGCTTGCCAAGGCACTTATCGCTACGGGCAAACCCGTCGTGCTTGTTCTTAACGAGGGTCGAGGTCGCATTATATCGTCGTTTGTCGACAACACGGCAGCCGTACTCCACACCTATCTCCCCGGCACGGAGGGCGCTCGCGCACTTGCCGATATCCTCTATGGTAAGGTCAATCCTTCGGGCAAGTTGCCCTACACCTATCAAAAGTATTCGAACGCAATGACCACCTACGACCATAAGGTTTCCGAGAGTGTCGATACGATGGAGGGAGCCTATGATTATAATGCTGTGGTGTCGGCACAGTGGGCATTTGGCTACGGACTGTCGTACACCACGTTCGAGTATAGCAACCTGCGAGTTATTGAAGGGCAGGAGTTTAAGGCGGGCGATACGATCCGCATAGCTGTCGATGTCAAGAACATCGGCAAGCGTAGCGGCAAGGAGAGCGTGTTGCTCTTTATCAATGATGATGTTGCGTCGATTGTTCCTGATGCACGCCGTCTGCGCGATTTCGAGAAGGTCGAGATTGCAGCGGGCGAGAGCACGACGGTCGAATTTGAGATTAGAGCTGAGGAGTTGGCAATGGCAGCAAACGATGGCAAGTGGCACTTGGAGGAGGGCACATTCACCATTCAGTGTGGCAACCTCACCGACCGCCTAACCTGCACCGAAACCACACATCTGGGACCCAACATTCGCCTTAACCGCTAACCACTATAAACGGTCACCAACCGTCTGAAATCCCTCTCTACTTGATATAGCAGAGAGGGGTCTTACTTTTGTAGTCCGGTAATAGTCCTCCTAACCAATTTGTTGTTTTTTTAAGAAAAAACAATGTACTGAAACGGTAAAAATCACCCTCAGAATACATCTCTGATTTTCAACCACTTGTATCCCCTACGATAAATTTCGGACGGAGAGACAGGGCTACTCCCCTTATCTGCTCGCTCTTCCATTTGTAAGCGGCTGATTTTTAGGTTGTTATGCGCGTTTGAAGTTTGCAAAAATCATTTATTTGTACTACCTTTGCCCTACGTTTTGGCGATATCCGAACGAACGGAGTCGTTGTAAAGCGAATCATTTAATTTCATATTTTTATTATGATAAAATTCATTAAAGATTTTTGGAGAGAACCGAAGTATTTCTTCGACAAGTTGTCGGGCCGTTCAAAGATTGGCTGTGCTGACCACTCCTATTTTACTACAAATGGCAGAGTGATCAAGGCGTTTTATAATCTAATAGAGCTATGTGGCAATCGCTACGCAGGCCGGTAAGAAGACATCGAAACTATGAATCTGACTACTATAACCTATTTTCGGTCCATCAATTGTGAACGTAATAAGCGAATGGCAAACCTTACAGAACAGCTCAAAGGTTGGATTAAAGATATGGGCGACACTATGGCCACAGTAGCTTCAATAAACCTACGCTTTACGACCTCAATTGAATACCCTCTAACAATGGGCGAACTTGCAGACTTCTTAAATGAGAACAGAGATTTTCTCGAATGCCACAATATTGAGTGGTGCAGCGACTATTCTACCAGTTCTGGCGACAAAGTGCAAATTACCATCTCGCTTGCGTCATCATATGACAGCGAAGGCAACTATTAGTTTAACAAATAAAACAACCTCACTATGTACAATAGTAGAATTGAAATAATTCGAGCTACCTCCATAGCCAACAACAATATGAATGAGCAACTTTCATTGCTCTATAAAGCGAACTGGGAGGCCTACCGTAAGACGGTCCACCAGTTCCAAAAGCTGGGCTACGAGATGGCGAACATCTACCTCCTCTCCGTTTCAGATGACTACCTCAACGCAAACATAAAAGTGATGTGTTTGGGAAAAGAGACGAAAGGCTGGGGCGGAGAGTTTGCTTGCGAGCCTACAATTGAGGAGTTACAGCAACTTTATACCCTCTATGTCTATTCCGAGCGAGGTAATGACGCAGCCTTTCACCGCTTTGCAAACTGGCTCAACTCTCTTTCACCCGACGTTTCTGTCGTTCCTAACAATATCATTAAGATCGGCAAGAAAAATTACTCGGGCTACAACAAACCCGTTGCTAACCAACTACATAAGCAGATGAATTTGCTAAAAGAGGAGATTGCTATTTTGTCGCCATCTATAATCATTTGCCCCACAAGCAATTTAGACGACTACAACTACCCTCTATACGACTTGCTTGGCGATTACGAAGAGCAGGTTTTGCAACAAGATCTTTTTGTATCAGAAAGACGCTACGAGGCTTTTCCCCATATCCCATTTATTATGTGCCCTCACCCACAAGGGAAATGGAATGAGGATATGGACAAAGTCAAACAAATTATATCGAAATATGTATTAGAAAAATGACAACCGAACAACAAAAATTTTGTTGTTCGTGGATCGATATGTCGCCGTAGGCAAAGGCGTTGTGCGTGAAGGCATTACACTTGTCTATGCAGTAATGTCGCCTTCGACCTTCTTTATGCCGACCTCAGCGGATATTTGGCATTATGGCATTAGCAACCGTCCCCGTTACTGCCGCGAAACGAGCGACGAGCAGATAATGGAGAATCTGCGCCAACGCCGTTGCTTGTATAGCTGCGGTGCATTAGACGTTCGTGAGGGCACGCTCGACAAGACACCTCCGGCAATGCAGCAGGGCGAGAATCGTTTTGCGCGCTATCTGTACCACAAGTCGCAGGTTGAGCAAGACCCCCACAGGGCAGAGGTTGCGGTGTTCCACACCTTCGATTCACTTGCCCACGAATCGCTCAAAACCTACGCCAACCCCTTCTTCGTCGAGTACGTAAGAGGGACGAGATAAAGGAGTTCGAAGTAAACCAAAAACGCATACGATATTCGATAACTTCGGGGTATCCCCTCGTCACTCCACAATAGATTGAGTTCTCCAGACTCCGTCAAGAACAATGTTGTGGCTCCCCATTATTGTGTTAGAAGGAGAAATCAATCTCTTTAAAGCCAACTACTTTAGTCTCAAAACACTCATCGTCATCGTCGTCCGCCCAACTTACCTTTTCTTGCACAAGTTCAAAACCACGTCGGGTTGCCTCCTCAAACAGTTTATCAAGCTCCCCATATACAGAGAGCATCATCAAGGGCTGTTGTTTGTTGATGATACAATACACCGAGGCGTTTGCCCACTCTTCGACAATCCAACCCAGTACATATTTATTATCCCCACGTTTTACGATATCAATGATCTTCTTGTCCTCAATCGCCGAGAACCCATTTGTGCGAATCTGCTCAGATATATCGCAGAAGAGATCGTAATGCTTCAACAAGTTACCTTTCAAAAACTCTTCAGCCGAATAGTAGTCAAATGACTTGTTTCGTGGCTGTTTCTCACGAATAATCTCTTTAGCCGAATCCAGATAGATGTAATATTTGCCTATGCGCCAATCTAACTCGATATGAAAATCGCGTTTAAGATAGAACCAAATTCCAAACACGAACCACTCCTCGGGCGATTCATTTTCCATATCGTGCTTAATAACAATGTAGCCCTGCGACTCAATTTTTTGGGCTACTTTCTGCTGGTTGATCATAATGATTGATTTATAAATTTTAAGCAAATTTACATAAAATATTCAGACATTCTTGGCAAACTCTACACAAAAATAGTTATATTTGTGATAACAATTTCACTAATTCACTAATTTAATCCAACTGCTATGGCTAAAGTTCTAATTTCCTTTTTAGGCACAGGTCGTATTAAAAAAGTTAAAAAAGGCAACTCTTCTCGAGAGTATGAACCGACAAATTACCGTATTGGCAAGAAGGACTATGAATGCACATTCGTATCTATTGCACTACGTAAACACCTCAAAATTAAAAAACTCATTTTGATTGGTACTACCCATTCGATGTGGGAGGAAGTGTATCGCGTATATACTCAAAGAGAAGACAACATTTGGTTTGAGATTGGTGATACTTGTGACAAAAACAACTATAAAAGCGAGCTTACCATTCCCCACAAAGAGAAGATCGAAGCAGCAATGGGAAAAGGATCACAAGCAATTCTTGTCAAATATGGCATAACTGCCGAGGAGATTCAGCAAAATTCGGAGATTATCCTCGGATTGGAGAACAGCCTAAAGGAAGGTGATGAGCTATACGTAGACATTACCCATTCGTTCCGCTCACTACCTCTCTATATTATGAACCTTTTGGTGTACTTACGAGATGTTAGCTCCAAGAAGATTAAAATCTCTGGAATCTATTACGGAATGCTTGAAGCTACAAGCGATTTGGGGTACACTCCGATTGTGGATTTAAGTGATGTACTCAATGTAAGTTCTTGGATCTCCGGAGCGTATAGCTTTATGGAGTTTGGAAATGCCGATAAAATAGCAGAATTAGTGCGTTCGATCGACAGTAATTTATGCGCTGATCTCTTACAATTCTCCAATACAAAAAATCTCAATCACTTAGCTGAACTTGAAAGGCAGAGCCAAAAGCTAAGCAAACTTTTACAACAAAGTCAATTGCCCTCGATGGCTCGAATGCTGATTGTGCCTATAATTGGAGATTTTGTACAGCGATTAAGTGTTGACGAGAAAAGTCCGTATCGACATTCTAAATTCCAAAGTAAATTGGCTCGTTGGCAGTTTAACAACAAGAACTACTTGGCGGCCTATATTTCGCTCCAAGAAGCCATTATTACATACCATGCCGAGGCATACCAAGTAGAGTCGGGGGTTGATATTGATGTTTATGATAAGAATAAAAGAGATGCTATTAAAGACAAGTTAAATGACAGGAATGATATGTCGATTAGTAAAGAGTGGAAAAAACTATCAAGAAACGTATCATTAAAACGCAACGCCTTAGCCCACAACACCAAGAAAGAGTATGGACCTAAAAAAATAAATGTCACACAAAGTTTCATTGATAGCTTAAAATCTTTTCTAGGTTCATATGAGCGACTTGCTAACAATCAATAATTTATAATGCTAATCAATCTATCAAATCATCCATTTGAGGACTGGGACGAGAAGCAATTGGAGGTAGCCAGAGAGCGCTGGGGGCAGATTGTTGACCTTCCGTTCCCGATGATATCGCCTACGCTAACCGCACCCGAGTTACAGGCTCTTGCCCAAGAGTATTGCTGTGAGTGCGTGGAGAGGATCCGCACTTCGGCGGACACATCTTCGGCTGTTCACCTTATGGGAGAGATGGTCTTTTGTTATAATTTGATAACACTCCTCAAAGCTGCGGGGATTACCGTCGTGGCGTCCACTACCGAACGCGAAGTATTCTACATAAATAACGTCAAGAACTCTAAGTTTAAGTTTGTTGCTTTTAGAGAGTATTAGAACATATGGCTACACTACGATTTATGAGCATACGTCTGTCGCCGACAATCTCCGCTGCGGAGTTACCCAAGTTTCGCGGGGCAGTTATCTCATCGGCGGGGCGCGATAATAACCTTTTTCACAACCACCGAGGCAGTGGATTCGACTATCGCTACCCGCTGGTGCAGTATCGCATTATAGGCGGTCAGGCTGCGCTTTTGTGCCTCAACGAGGGTATTGAACAAATGCAAAGTCTGCTTGGTGGCGATTTCCTTTTGGAGCCTATCAAATTCGGAGATCGTGAGGAACAAGTCGTGGTTGAGGATATGCGTATCAACGAGTTTGATTTGCGATTGCTGGATTCCCCTATACGCTACCACATTTCACGTTGGATTGCATTTAACCAAGATAATTATCGCCTTTGGCAATCGCTTGAAACTGACGAGGAGCGTCTTGCCAAACTCAACAGCCTGCTCATTGGCAATATCATCAGTTTTGCTAAGGGTGTGGGCTGGCAGATCGACGAACGTATTGAGGTTGCAATCGATCCTTCGACGCTTGATATGCGCCGTAGCTTCTATAAGGGACGGCGATTGCTTGCCTTTAATGCCGATTTCGCAACCAACGTATTCCTGCCACGTGGCATTGCGCTGGGCAAGAATGTCGCATTGGGCAACGGCGTTATCTCGATTCCGCACGAATAGCTAACATAACTAACAACAAACAAAGGGGCTACCTTCCGTTCACGGTTGGTAGCCCCTTCTCTATTGTCCCTTGTTATAATGGAGATGGTGTACACCTGTAACTCATAAAACAATGTAATATATGAGTTGTAATCCTTGTTATAATGGAGATGGTGTACACCTTTGATGTATTTGTTTCAGTTGAAAGTTTAGTTGTAATCCTTGTTATAATGGAGATAGTGTACACCTGCAGCTTGTAGTAATACAAAGAGTCCAAAGTTGTGATCCTTGTTATAATGGAGATGGTGTACACCCGACGACTTTGTTTTTTACGCCGACGATTTGTTGTAATCCTTGTTATAATGGAGATGATGTACACCAAGTGAGTTGTTCTGGATGACAGTTTCGTGGTTGTAATCCTTGTTATAATGGAGATGATAAAAAAAGGTGCCAATCCGGAAGTGTTGTTGTAATCCTTGTTATAATGGAGATGGCGTACACCTTGAACTTATTCACAAACTAAAATAATAAGTTGTAATCCTTGTTATAATGGAGATGGTGTACACCACTATTGTGGGGTTCCTGTGTTTCTTCAGGTTGTAATCCTTGTTATAATGGAGATGGTGTACACCATATACGAAGTAAGCAGCTACAAATCCGACAGTTACAGCGGTTTTGCAAATAAAAAAATGCTCCAAAATTGGGCAAACAGTATGTCAAAGAGCCATTTTTTCGATCGTAATCGCTACTTGATACGCGAAATCTTCACAAATCCGAGTGGCGTATAATCTGCGATACGGCGAGTTTTCGGAAAATCGTATTGCTGATAATGATCTACATAAACGTATCTATTATCCGCAGTGCGCTCCCTCTTTGTTCTAATCTTGTGCGCAATCTTCTTGACTAACCCTTCATTATCTACATAACCTCCCGTCATAAAACGCCAACCACTACCGTAGCCGACTCGCATAATTGCCGACTTGCCACTTGTGCAACAATCACAGTGATCTATGATTGCGTCAATTGTATTGAGATAGCAGTCGAGTTCTTTTTGCTCGTCATCGGTATCGACGTGGTAATAATCACGTTTCTTCTGCTCGCACCAGAACTTCTTCTCAGCTTCGAGCAGACGACGAGTGTGGTCGTTTATAGCGGTCAGCATTGCTGCCTCCGAGCTTAGCACCTGCGGAAGAGGCGGAACTACACTACGGCTCTCATTGTAAAGATCGGCACGCCACTGTATAGTGACAGTTGCTTCGCTATCGCTATCAATGCACTCGACAAGCATTCGAGCCTTCTTGTCAACAATTGATTTATCCTCACGTAAATTCAGTCCATAGCTCTCCATTGCCACAGTATCGACATTATCGAAATAGGCATCGCTCACTCGCAAAAAGCGCAGAAGAGAGTTTTGAGGGTTATAGGTTATCTGACCTCTCTTTTCGACTGGTTTAACCAGCAATTGCTCAATAATATTGCTTTTGTCAAAGTCGGTGGGCAGAGTAATTCTATCTCGACACTCTCCGACAATGGCCGATACAATCGCACCCTTAATCGAAGATCCCGGGATATACGGTGTGCCATTGCTGGCAATCTGCTCGCCCAACTCAGTACAAACAGCGCCACAACACTCCATCACTCGATCACAGATATCCTCCAATCGAGCATTGGCGTTTTGCGTCTTCACCACCTCCCATATACTCTCTTTGCGATCAATAGCATTGCACCACTTATCAATGCCTTCATCGCCCAAAAGCGAGTATATCTTCTCGGGGCTTACTACACCAACACGGTCACCGTCAACTACAAAGTTGATATCTTTTATCAGCTTATTATCACCCGCACCTATATGGCACGGCGTCACTATCTCAATTTTACATTTCATCGCCATAGAGTTTTACAAACGGCAAATAGAATGCTCGACCATCACGCCACACCGAATGTGCCTCAAAGCCATCGGGACGAACGTCTACAACATCGCCTTCAAGCGACGGAGTAGCGACAATGCTGCCTGCCGTTACCATATTAACACTCTTCTTTATCCTATTGCGCTGCGTAACCTCGCTCGAACCCGACATATAGCCTCCGCGTGAAACGATCTCATAGCAACTATTCGACATTGTTTTAACGTCCCACTCCTCACGCTTGGGAAGCCACAAACTCATCAGTTGCAATCCACCAGTGTCCTCTGCTACGTCAATCTTGACCGTCGAAAACGCCACATCGAAAACACCATTGCCCACCGAGCGACGAGTGCCAAAACCGCTATCTGCCAAAAGCGAGAACGTGTGCTTGAAACTCGCACTATCGCTACATTCGTACAACACTCCAAGTTCAATACCCTTGCCCCAGAAAATGCGATCGAAATAGTATGGCTCATTATCTTCGCCGTCAATCACCGCAACTTTCTGTTCGAGTGATTGGCGTTGGATATAGATATCCTTAGCGTCCGATATATAGATATCCTTAGCGTCCGATACTGCGACAGCCGTACCACAAGCACTTATCATCGTAGCGCTTATCTCGATACTGCCCTTACGCGACAACCGTTCCCATAGAGGTTGCTCAATCCACTGCAAGCGTTTGAGGCGCTTATGCTGCGATCCATCAGGCGCTTCTATGAGTTTGACACACGACTTATCAAGAGGCAAAGGCAAAAATAATCGTCCGCAATAAATAGGCATTGCCGAACTTACGCGAAAACTGTGCAAAAACGGCTTAACCTCATTGCCATTGGCTGCACAAACACTGCACAAAGCCGCCGAAATAGTATCAGAATGAAGTACTCGCATAGAACGATCATACTCCTCACCCGTACCACTACCAAGATGAAGTGCTGACGCAAAAGACAATTTGGCAATATTATATATCTTACCCATATGCCTTAATAGTTTTCAACGCTCTTACTTTCAGTCTTCAAGCCTATGAAACGAACTCGACCATAACCACGCGAGCCATTTCCTCCCAAATAGTCATCTTCCAGCAAAGCAATAGCCTTACGAATATCCTTATCGTACTGCTCTGCGTTCTCTCCCTCAAAGACATTCAAAACCGCCTCAAAAAAGAACTGAGCACCGCGAGGAACACGCTCTTGAGTGCGAGGATTCGCCTTAGATGTTATACGATTAATATTTACCTCAGTCTTACTCTCAGCCAAATAGAGATCCGTCTTGTCGAAATTCACGTCGGTATCTACCCACATAGCATCTCGAACTATCAAACGAGAACCGTGAGCATTAGAGTCTTTACTCGAAGCACTAACGCCAAAGAGAGCTCCGCAATGAGAACTCGGATTATCGGCTACCTCACCATTCTTATGCTCTCCATAAGCCAACTCTAATAACGAACGCATTTTGCCTTTGAGAGAACTTCCAGGGATATAAGGTTTCATATCAACTGGATTACGAACAACAAATTTATCCACGCCACCAATCGCCATTGATGTATTAGTGCCACCAATATGCAAGCCACTAAGCAATTCTATCTTAGCTGTATATTTGATTTTCTTTACAAGTTTTTTCATAGTTGTAGTTTTTATTTATCGTCACCGCCATTTGCTTTATGAAATGCTATAATCGCCTCCATAATACTAACTAAATTTTTGAAACCATTCGCATTTGCAACCTCTTTTGCCGCTAACCTATATAGCTCTTGCAACGCTTCTAAATCATCTTTTGCTCCTTTATTTCTATCGATTGCTCGACCGCAACTATATGCTAGTTTTGGGCGGAGTAACACGAAATCTGCACGATGTCCTTCAAATCCACCAGTCTCTATACGGCGCATCTCGCCAAAAATATTTCTTAGAAATGATGAAGACACTTTCGAACTCACCATTCCTTTTGCTAGTTCTTCACAAAGGTCAACACAATCATCGTCAACGCCTTTTGTTATCCAATTTGGCTTAAACCTACTAGCAATACGATAATCCTTTCGAGGACCCGAAAATTGGCCATCTCGGCCGCCCCCACTCTTTTGATAATAATTCATAATAGCAATATATTTATTTATTAGTTTTTTCCGTTTTCCACAAAGTCATCTCAACAAGGCGAGCTGCGATAGTAATAAGTTGGAATGAATGATACGGCGAATCGATTGGTTTGCCGTCAAGAGTACGTCCACTCATTATATCTTGAACACATTGTTTAATAAACTTTGCACCGATACTATCCTTCTTGCGACCTGCCATACGACTTAAATCATATGCCGCAATCCACACATACTTGATTGGTGTTATTTTGCCATTAACGTATGATATATTCTCACTAATCTGCAGGATATGCTTGACAAACGATTTATCAACCTCACCACGTTGAATTAGCGACAATAGAGATTCTTTGTAATTCTCCACCATCCTATACTCGAAGTCCCAGCGCAGTGGTGTTTCAAATATAGAGATTGCATTCTTTTGTTGACCATTATACTCAAAACTTTTAGCTACTTCCTCTTCGCGACCACTCATCTCGGCCGCTCTAACTATAGGGAATTTTGGTTTAACAAACGAGATTCCGGCTGATACGCTCATCAACTCATCGTTAAAAAATTGCTTAAACTCGCTATGGATAGCTCGCATAAAGCCCATCGTAGTTTCCCACTCACCTACGATAAATAAATCATCCCCACCCGCATAGATAATAACGGTAGAACTAGAATAAGATTTGTTCCACATCTCGTTAATGCGACCTTTAAAATACGCGTCTAACTTTCGGCTTAATGCGGCATATTCCGATAAGGCATTACGTTTTCTCATCGCGGATCGCAACAAAGCGCCCAAATTATCAACGTCCATACGTAGAACCGCAAGACTTTGATGCGATGATTCTTCATCAGTAAACAAGTGCTCGAAAGAATTAGCTCGAGTACCGTTTCCCGCAATATACTCTCGGAAGATTGGCAACTTACAACCAGACGGCTGCGGCTCATCGTTAATTAAGAGCAGATATGCACCATCATTGGTTACGTTAGCCAATTTTCGGGCCTTGCCCAAATAGAAATATGTTCCTAATCGACTTAAATCAATGCAAACACAATCATTCAATGGCAGCTTCTCAGGGCTAACTAATATAGCCGTGGTATCACTAAGCCCAGCACCAATATAATCATACGACTTTTTCTTCTGTTGTGGATTGGCTACAAACAATGAATCATAGTCAGCGCTATTGTTGTATGGAGTAAACTTTGCACGATGTTTTGACTTAAATAATTTGTCGAATATATCCGCACAATTATTCTCCAAATCGTGTCGCGACGCCTTCACTCCACAAATATTAACTATATCGTCACATATAATGTCCGCGACAACACGTTTTATCTGCCCCACGATCTCTTCCATTTCGCTCTCAATATTCTGCTTATATGGCGATATAATACAGAACGTTCCTCCTGAATTATAAAGGATCGCATCGTATTTCAGGTTTAGTCGATGAAGCAACTTATCACATATCGCTCGGGTCAAAAGGGTCAAATAGAAGGATCTACCTCGCATATTCTTCAAAGCACCTTGCGAAGTCGTATCGTAAATAAAACGCTGTATGTGCGACAACGAGCCACTGATAACATAAAAGTCATCATAATTGGAGGGCAAAGTGTAGGATACCAACCTGTTCATATAAAAGTTATTTATTTTTACTATGCTATTTTAATAAATTTAATCGCAAGAGCCTCTGCTTAAACAAATCAATGAGGTGTCTGCAGCTCCTCGTTAATAATACTTGCGAGCAACTCGACGTCTTCATTTACCTCAGTGAGTTCAACGGCATATTTCGGAACTACGTTGGGGTAATTATTTATACCAAAGTAGCCGACTTCGATAGTATTGCATATGCCATTATACAGCTCCTCGTTGGCAATTCGCAAAAGGTTTAACGTAAACTCCTTACCTCGGGTTTGCTTAGTATAAAGAGCCTTAGCCAACAAATATACATACTCCTCCTCGGGTATATTTATCTTGTGCTCGTCTATTGTAGGCGCAGATCTCAAACCCTCATTAAAGATGGCCAACGTGACTCCATAACAATAGTACTTTTTGTTCAAGTCGACGTACGTCAAAGTGAGTTCCTGTTCTAACTCGTTAGTTTGATAGAGGTACTCTTTATCGGCAATCGCCGCGATCTCATCACTAAGCACGTCCTCAAAATCATACTCATCATTGGGATCCAACTGTTTGATTATTGAGCTAATCTCCTCAACATTCTCATCTGTCAGGGGCTTCAAATATTCATATTCAGCGTCATCTATCTCATATGACGCCTTGTAATATGCCTTGCGGGGTCTAAGTTTAAGATACTCTTTGACAATATCTTCGTAGAGTTCCTCTCCGAGATTAATCTTATTAGGCTTTAATCTATCGTACAGTTCGCGGATAGATTGTCGCTGCTGTTCATTTATTACCATTTGCTATT
This sequence comes from Rikenellaceae bacterium, assembly GCA_017463585.1. Classification (GTDB taxonomy): domain Bacteria; phylum Bacteroidota; class Bacteroidia; order Bacteroidales; family Rikenellaceae; genus Alistipes. Next base: position 26,148 of record JAFTOX010000002.1, read on the forward strand.
AAGGTTTACAGATTATTCTACTTGGTTGATATAGGTTACTGCAAATTTAAGAAAAATATTATGCAATTATCTCTTTTTTCGCATAAATAACACCCACTTTATTCGTGAACGGCTATTTTTTATATTATTTCTTTTTCATAACTTTGTATTTGATCACTCTGCAACATATAAATATAGCATACGATGAAAAACACTATCTATCTTACTTTTCGCAGTGTAACAGGCGAGGAAACTAACTCTCATTCGATCATAGTCGCACACCGTTCTTTCGATGTAGCGGCAAGTGAGTTACGACAATACCTGCTTGAAACCTTCAAGCCAGAAGATGACCAGTCGACTCCGATCGAGCAATGGATAGATTATTACAACATTACGAATTCTGAGAATTATATTGAGTGGATGGTTCCAACAGATGATTACGACCCTTCATCAATCTATATTCAACCGATAGAAACCGAAATCGACATTGAGCAGACTGAGCTGTATGCTATCCTGCACACTGCTATCGACCATGAAAATAGCTGGTCAGATTTTAATGTCATCGAGATTTTCGATTCAAAAGAGAAGGCGATAGACGGAATCGCATCCTACCTCAAAGAGTCTAATTTCTTTGAAAGGTGGGCCGAAGATGAAGATGGCACTCCATTAAGCGATGAGTCAATCGACAGAATAATTGCAGAGCATTTCATTACCGATGAGCGAGATAAATGGGTCGTTAAATCGTATTTCGAATCCGACCTCTGTAATGTGGATCTCATTTCGGTCGAGAAGTTCTATCTTAAATAGCAAGCACAACCATAACAACAAAGGGGTACTCAGCGGCTGAATACCCCTTTGTTCATCAATGGAAAAGACCACCCGCCCAGGTCAGGTATCTCAACCTCATACAAGTAGTGTTGCGGCATCAAATCCATACCTCTCGGTTGCGAATAGTGGACGGCCGAAGCCTCCGATTCGGTTAAATACACACCCAATCCGAATTTGATTCCGGTGCCTTTGCCTGCACTCGTCAGATCGAATTGGCTAAACAAGAAGGGAGAACCGTGAAATAGTTTCATCGTCGTAGCGTTTAAGGTTTCACAAAGTTAAAGAAACTTATGCGAACTACACAAAAATTCTCATCAAAGTTCGACCCAATTTTCACGAATGTGATATGGCAAACTACAATTTGGAAGCGAGTTCTCAGAAACGCATTGTCAAATTATACTCAAACCTAAGTTTCAAGCCGTTTTGTTGTGAAAAAGTTCTTACAAAAAAAGCCAAAAAAGTGTTCATTTTTCTTGTTTATATATATATTTTGACGTAACTTTGTGACCTAAACTAACTGTGTAGTAATGACTTTGAGCAGAATTAGATCAATCTGCGAAATTCGTAAGTCGCTGTGGGGGGGGGTACTTAGCCTCTCTTACATCTGGTAATTCACGCTCATCAATCAACCATTTTTGCAACATTTTTGACGACGTCAGCAACGACATCGTCCGCATCGTTTTGGTCATTGCTCATCGATTTGAATATTTTTTCACAAAAAATATAAAACCCGTCGCGTCGCAATCCTATCCAAAAATTGGCATTGGGTTTTCGTTCTCCCCCGCTATCGCTTGGAGCGGCGCGCAAGCGATAGTTTTTTCAAACGCCATAAAAAAATAAGACATAAATGTGAGTATGAGGAAGGTGAATTCAATTCGAGAACTTACGTAGTTCCATAAAAAATCAAGGGTAAACTTTTAACGAAGGATCGAGATCTCGGCGATCCGAAAAGCGTAAAAGGCTTATTAATTAAAATAGGTATAGACCCGAATCCGAGATATGTGCTACTACGATTGAGACTCTTAACAATGCATAACAAAGCATAACAACAAAAAATTAAATATAACAAACAATGAAAGAATTACAGAAGTACGAGAGACCAAATCTCGAAGTCATCGAGTTCTTTGTGGAGCAAGGCTTCAACGCAAGTATGGTTCCCTCTGAGAACGCAGGTGAAGGTAATGGTCCCGACGAAAACGAACAGTGGGGCTGGTAATGTGAATGATTAAAAGAGCAAAGATGATTATGAAGAGATTTTACACTTTATTCGCAGTTGCGGCACTGATGTTGGCCGCTTGCGCTGAGCCCGAGCCTGAGCAGCCCGTTGTTCCGACTCCGACTCCCGATGAAGAGGCAGAGCAGCAGAAGCCTGCCGTATATTTCACTTATGGTGGTGAGGCTGATGAGACTCGTACCGCTATTGGTTCGCAGAACAATGGCACAACCCGTTTCGTATGGGTTGCAGGCGATAAGGTTGGTGTTTCGTGCAAGGAGCTGAACGCTTACAACCGTACAGTTACCGTTCCCGCTAACCCCAATCCCGATAAGGAGTATTTCAACGCTACGTTCAATACCTACTTGCAGTTCAAGGACGAGACTACTCCCCACACCTTCTATTTGTACTATCCTTATAGCGCAAATAGCTCGGCGAGCAGTACCGTTGTTGAGGGTACAATCCCCTCGTTGCAGGACGGCGATATGAGCAAGAGCGACTTTATGTGGGATATCGTAACGACTACCGCAGATAAACCTAAGGCGGGGGGCACGATGATTCACCCCCACGCTTATTTGCGTTTCTACGTGGTTGACGTTAATACCAAAGATGACGAGGGTGCAGCTACCAGCATTAAGGGCAAGAAGATCAGCGCTATTTCGATCGTTGGTGACGGCGCATTGACTGGTACTTTCAAGGTTGACCTCTCGACTTTCAGCAAAGATGCGCCTTATGCTAAGACGGTAAATTTCACCAACGTACAGTCGAATGCAGCCACACTGAGCTACACTAAGGAATTTGATTATAACAAAGTTATCAGCAAAGAAGCTTGGGGCAATAAGGTTGTTAAGGCTGACCACCCCGTAATGGTTGTAAACCCCGACGGTATCAGTGGCAAGAACTTCACTATCGACGTTGCTATCGAGGGTATGCCTACTTTCGAGGCTAAGCTCAGCGGCAAGACTATCGAGAGCGGTAAGTTCTACAACATTGGTTTGGGTGCTTTGAAGCAGACCGACGGTACTTTGAAGCTCACCGTAATTGGCTGGACCGAGGTACAGGGTGAGGTTACATTTAATTAACGGCAATACCTAATTATATATTAGATTGGAGAGATGAAAAGATTTTTTAACATATTTGCGATTGCATTAGCTTCGGTGCTGATGTTCTCGTGTCAAGAAGATGCCGATGTCGATAATTTCGGTTTCGGTGGTACCGTAAAAGGTAAATTCAGCCTGGTAGTCCCCAGCAACGAGATGGTGGAGATTACCCGTGCAACTGAGGAGCAGGAGTCGGACGTAACCAGCGTTCACCTCTTCTTCTTCGATCATAACAGCAAGGACGCTCTGGGTAACGAGAGCGTTACTCTTGGTACTGCTACCCAGTCGGGTAACTATACTCGTACTTATAACATCACTACTACAACGTCGTTTGACGACACTCAGGTAGTTGATATCTATGCAATTGCCAACACCGAGAGTAGCTTGGGTAATGTTGCAGATTTCACTGCAGTTGCTGGCAACTCCAATGATTTCACCAAGTTGCTGATGTCGTTGGAGCTTCTGAACACCCCGTTCAGCACTATGACTATGAGCGGCAAGTTGGAGGGCGTTGCTGCATCGAAGGATTTTGGTCTGACTGGTAATATCCAGGTTAAGCGTCCCTACGCTAAGGTTAACTTCACGATCAAGAACGGCAACTCGAACTTCACCTTCACTCCGACTCAGTACAACGTGAAGAACGTTCCTACGAGCGGTGCTGTATTTGAGGGCGGCGTTGCTTCGGACGTTAAGTTCAAGAACTACGACGGTATGACTGACTTCGTTGAGAATCAGGGTGCTCAGGTTATCGAGTTCTATATGTTGGAGAACAAGGCTGGTAAGGCTGAGGGCGTTGCTAACTACAACGACCGCGAGCTCCGCAAGGACGCAACAAAAGAGGGCAAGCACGATGAGTTTGCCCACGGTTTGGCTAACGCAACCTATGTTGAGATCCTCGGTGAGGGTAAGGGTACTAACGCTGCTGGCGAGCCTATCTCGGCAACCGTTAAGTACACTATCCACTTGGGTGATTTCGCAGCTGACGCTACCGATTTCAACGTAAATCGTAACACTTTCTACAACTACACCGTAACCGTTAATGGCGTTGAGAACATTGTTGTTGAGGCTGAGAGCACGGTAATGGACGATGAGAAGTTCCAGCACGGTGCTGAGGGTACTGTGATCAACCTCAAAGGCTCGACGATGGTCTACACCCTCGACGCTCACTACGAGCAGGTATTGCTGAACCTTAACCTTACTAAACTGCCTACGGACGACGACGATGTAGTATTGGTTGTTTCGACTCCCTATATGGACGAGGCAAACAAGGGTGCAATGATCACTTGGTCGATGATCGAGTCGGCTGATTTCGGTTCGAAGTTCGATACCGAGTGGGTTGAGTTCTATCCCTCGAATGCACTCTGCGCATATCCTTCGGGCAATTCTAAACTGATGAAGACCGTTGACTTCTTGAAGTATGTTAGGGGTCTGGCTACCGATGGCGACACCAGCAACGACAAGTTGTCGGTTGTAGCATTTATCAATGAGTACTTCTACAGCGTTAATCCGTTGGACAAGACTGCAACCAAGTGGCAGGACTTCGTAAATAAGGAGGACCGTGTAATGCGTATTTTGCAAGCACCTAAGATTTCGGCTGACGGCCACAGCATTTCGACCAAGGCACTCTGCGCATTCACTCAGCGTTCGATCCGCACCGTATTCAATACCAATCTTAAAGAGGGTATTATTTTCGGTCTCGAGACTTACGATGAGACTGGTGCAATTAGCGAATATGGATCGGCAAGCAGCTATTCTTCGTCAATTATTACCGAAAGCAAGCACGGCTATGGCGCAGATGGTCAGCCCAATGGCAATGTTTATAATGCTCTTGCTCAGAAAAGTGCAGCTAATGCTTGCCAGCAACGTAATCGTGCAGGTAGCAATAATGTATGGAAACTTGCTTCGCCAACTCAGTATACTGCAATTTGGCTTGGTGAGGTTGCGCTACCCAATGAAGCTAAACTCTATAAGGGCAATCCTGCAGATAATATTACCACTGCTCCTGGTTGGAATGGATCTTATAATGGTGTTTATCAGCACTGGGCAAGTGGTACCGATACCGAACAACGAATCTTCTGGCACGTTGAGGGTGCAGCATTTAGTAGCACCGGTGGAGCCCGAGCAAGTGGACATTTCACACGTTGTGTTCGTGACTTGGGTAGTGGCACCACCGTTCCTAATGCAACTACTGGAAAGGTTGGTGACCTTACAGCTGTGATTGTGAATAGCTTTACAGATGGTGCATATCGTGGTATCGCAACTGAGAATCTGCCCGTTCACCACGAGCGTGACGCTGCCAATAAGGTAACTAAGGCATTTGTTCTTGCAAGTGGTGATTTGTCGGCAACGTGGACAGCAATGAGCGACGCCCCTGCTGCTCCGCAGATTGTTTCGGTTGAGAAGACAGACAACAGCCTTATCGTTAAGTTTGTTAATAAGGACACATACGTATATGCAAAATCTAACACCACTACTATCAGCGACTTTACCAATGTTGTTTTGGGTGCTGAGAATAGTGTTGTAATTAACAATCCGAGTGGTACTTACTACTTCCGCACAAAGCGTAACTACAATACCTTGTCGCAGTATGTAACTGTAAATGCAGACGGAACGTTTGACAACAGCACAGATGGTACTAACAATAACGCAACTAATGCTGTTAGCATTTCTGCAAATACAAGAGCAACCACCTCTATACCGTTGATGGCAGCTATTTATCAAGACCTGTGCGCACAGTGGAAAACAGATGGCAGTGCAGAAACAGCTTGGCGTGTTCCCAATCAGAAGGAGTTATTGTTGATTCGTGAGCTTGATTTGGACCGAGTAAGTAGCAATAATACACGAATGGTATCGTCAACGTTGTTCTCTGCTAGAAACCTCACATCAACGGATAATGATGGATACGAAAGATATGGCTATTCTTGGTACTATCACAACTGGGGAATTTCTCAGGGATATGGTCTAGTTAAACACGGTTACACCGGTATAGTCCGATGCGTCCGAGACGCTTCGGAGGCCGAGCTCCAAAGCTTGGGAATATCTAACAGCGGAGACCAAGTAGATGGTGGCAATGCATAACAAAAACGCACTATGATAAAACTTCTAAAATAGAGATAATCCTACCTCCTCAATCGCGGAGGTAGGATTACTCGCTTTTAGACGAGTTAAGAATATATACACAAAACCTAATTTTAACTCAACGAATCCGCTGATTTTATAAACTAAACCTCTAACCTCTAAATATTTATACTATGAAACAGTTAAGATTTTCTCTGGCAGTGCTCGCCGCAATAATGGCGTGTTCTGCGTGTACGGTCGATCAGACCGAGACTATCGAAGCTAAGCGCCGCATCGAAATCGCGGCCGAATTAGAAGAGACCAGAACTGAACTGAACTACGATGGTAAGTTCCTCTGGTCGGCGGGAGATGAGATTGGTGTGTTCGGCCTTACGACCAAAAATGCGAGATTCGCTGCTAACATTCAGCATAGCTCGGCCTATGCAACCTTCTCGGGCGAGATCGACATCAACGATCAGCCCAAGTACTGCTACTACCCCTATGTCGAGGGTGCAAACGACAGCAAGGCTATTCCCTTCAACTTGCAGAAACGTCAGCTCATCAGCATTAATGAGGGTAACTATGTACTCGGTCCCAACAACCCCAAGTCGGGTACGCTCGTCGAGGTAAGCGAGGGCAAGTACAGCACATCGGTTAAGTCGCATATGTCGTTGCTCAAATTCAAGATCAACGCTTATGGCACCGAGTTGCAGGGTATGCGCCTCGATAAAGTCACTATCAAGCGCGACGGTGCTACGCTCACGGGTAACTTCAAGGCAAACATCGAAACGGGCGTTATTACCCCCGTCAAGAACGAGACTAACGATTGCGCTGAGACCGTTGTCGAGACTCGTCCCTACCTCAATGGTGAGGTGGTAGCCTATGCGATGGTTTACCCCGATATGCCCGCTGGCGCTGAGTTTACTATCGAGATTATGGCATCGAACGAGAGTGGCTCGAAAACCGCAACTCTCAAGCGTAAGGCTAACAAGGCTTGGCTCGATGGTTACACTTACACGATGACATTGCCTTTGTCGAATTACGACCTGACGATCACCAACTCGACCGAGACGAAGTTCAATTCGTTCAAGTTCGAGGCGGCAAAGAATACGGGCAAGATCCTCGCAACGGAGCTCTACTACAACGGTAGCAAGACCACCACTCGCTCGACTGATGGCGTAACCGCAACAATCGACACCGAGGCTAAGACGATCGAGGCTTTTGCTCCGTATCTCTATGATCGTAAGCTGGTTGCAACCTTCGCTACTCCTGCTGGTACTTCGGTATTCGTGGGCTCGACACGACAGGTGAGCGGCGTAACCGTCAACGACTTCTCGCGCCCCGTAACCTACCGCGTCGTTGCAGGCGAGGGTACGGACAACGAGGTTGAGACCCAGTACACCGTTAACATCAGCAATAGCGGTCTGCCCGTAGTTGTAATCAACCAATCGACGACAATGCCTGCTGGCAGTACGTGGACCAGCTGGACAAATACCGGCCTCAAAGTGCGCCCCAAGGATTCGGAGTGGGCTGACGATGACATCATCTCGGTTTACACCCCCGACGGCACAATCGACGTTGACGCTAAGGCTGCCGGCATTCGTCTGCGTGGTAACGTAACTCAGGAGTTCCCCAAGAAGCCCTTCGCTATTAAGTTCGACAAGAAGCAGTCGGTACTTGGTATGCCCGCTCACAAGCGCTGGTGTCTGCTGGCTAACTGGATCGACCGCACGGGTATCCGTAACGACGTTGCAGTGGCTCTGGCTAACCAGACTATTTCGGCTTGGCAGAACGAAGGTCTTGAGGAAGGTCTTGTTTACAATCCTCGCGGTCAGCACGTGGAGGTGGTATTCAACGGTATCCACGTTGGTAACTACCTGCTTTGCGAGCAGATCAAGATCGACGAAAATCGAGTTAATATCCAGAAGGAGTACGAGAAGCCTAAGGGCATCTACGAGGTTGGTTATCTGATTGAGTTTGAAGATGGTCTGGACGAAGTTAACAAAGGCAGAACAAGCAAAAAGAGACTGCCCTTCCAGCTTAAGGACGAAGTACCTGATGAATATTGGACATACGTCTATGACAAAGTAGATGGTATCGAAAACAACCTTTACAACAAGAAGTTCTCGACTGCTTACGAAGATCTTGACATCTATTCGGTAATCGACCAGTGGTTCGTCTTAGAGCTTGCGATGAACGATGAATATCGCCACCCGAAGAGCGTTTACTACTATATGGACGGTGACAAGAAGCTCAAAGCGGGTCCCGTTTGGGATTTCGATTGGCAGACATTCCCCTACTTTACGGGTATCAACCAGCTCGGTGGTCGTAAGCCTAACTATGTAGGTTGGTTTGGGTCAGTTGGTAGCTCGACTATCAACACAATGATGTACACATCGTCTTCGTCTAACTATATGTGGTATTCTTACCTTGTCAAGGATAGCGCTACTTTCAATGCAGCTGTAAAGGAGCGTTGGAATGTGATGAAGCCGTACTTGCAGAATGTTGTATGGTACATTGATATGCTTGCTGAGCAGAATGCCGTTTCGGTTGAATACGATAGAGCAATGTGGCCTATCGAGTCGAAAGAGCGTTCACGTACTCACGCACATAGTGGTGACGAGCGTATGACCTACGAGGAGGCTATCACAACGTTGAAGAAGTTCATCAACGATCGTATCGCTGTAATGGACAGCCACTTCAATAACTTGTAAGCCAACGCTTCAAGTTGAATAACAAAGCGGGTTGCACATCAGTGCAACCCGCTTATTTTATCCGCTATGCCAATCGCTCTACCCTACTCGTGCGAAGTGATGTCGGCTAATTCGTCAGTAATGGCCTGCTGGCGGCGCTTGTTATAGGTCAAGCGCAACTCTTCAAGCAGATCGTTCGCATTGTCCGAAGCCGTTTGCATCGCCACCGTGCGTGCTGCGTGCTCCGAGGTCGTATTATCGAGCAAAATCTCATACATCTGAGTCTTAATCGCATACGGCACAAGACTCGCCAACAATTCCTCTGTTGACGGTTCGAAAATATACTCAATCTCCGACACATCTTCGCCCGTCTGCAACTGCTCGCTCGCCAATGGCAACACACAATCGACACGCGCTACCTGACGTCCCATCGAATGGAAATGATGATATGCAACCTCCACACAGTCAATACGTTCAGCCACATACTCTTCCATAAGCCACTCGGTTAATTCGGCCACACGGGCATAGTCATAATCGCCAATCGAAGTCGCAAACTCGCCGCAAACCGCATATCCACTCTTAGCCACCGCTGCCGCCATCTTCTCGCCGATAGGGATCACCTCCACCTGCTCGAAGCCCGCCTCTGTAAGGCGATTTACGGCCTCGTGGAGCGTTTTGATTGCCGAGTTATTAAATCCCCCGCAGAGCGAAGTATCCGACGCCAAAGCGATCAAAATGGCCCGTTTCGGGGCGGTGTGCTCAGCCATCAAGGGCGACTGCACCTCCGAAACCGAACGTAACGTCGCAACCATCGCCGACAGACGCGACTCGTACTCGGCAAACGACGCCGCAGCACCCTGCACCTTATGCAGTTTGGCCGACGACACCATCTTCATTGCCGACGTAATCTTCAACGTGCTCTGTACCGAGGCAATGCGGCCTTTGATCTCTTTGAGCGATGCCATACTCTGCTATGCCTTTAATTGAGCCGTAACACGCGCGGCAGCCTTCTCGATTCGAGCCGTAACCTCGTCATCGATAACGCCTTCGCGCAGCTTCTCATATACATTAGTCGATTCCAACTCGCGCAACAGTTCACGCTCGAAATCAGCCACCTGCTCGATCGCAATATCACGCATCAAACCACGTGTTCCGCAATACAAAACCGCAATCTGATGTTCGACTGCCATCGGGGCATACTGCGGTTGCACGAGTAGTCTGGTATTCTTACGCCCCTTGTCGAGCGTCGCTGCCGTGACGGCGTCCATATCGCTCGAAAACTTCGAGAATGCCTCCAACTCACGATATTGCGCCTGGTCGATTTTGAGCGTACCTGCCACCCTCTTCATCGTCTTGATCTGAGCGTTACCACCCACACGCGACACCGAGATACCCACATCGACCGCAGGGCGGTTGCCCTGATTGAAGAGGTTGGTATCGAGGAAGATCTGACCATCGGTGATCGAAATTACGTTCGTCGGGATATATGCCGACACGTCACCCGCCTGCGTCTCGATAATCGGCAGCGCCGTGAGCGAACCGCCACCGCGCACCTTGCCACGCAACGATGCGGGCAGGTCGTTCATCTGCTCAGCCACCTCCTGCTGGTTGATGATCTTCGCTGCACGCTCCAACAGACGCGAGTGCAGATAGAAAATATCACCCGGATATGCCTCACGACCCGACGGGCGACGCAACACCAGCGACACCTCGCGGTAGGCTACTGCCTGCTTCGACAGATCGTCATAGACCACCAGCGCGTGGCGACCCGTATCGCGGAAATATTCGCCAATCGCAGCACCTGCGAAGGGTGCCAAATATTGCAATGCGGCGGTATCGGCAGCCGTTGCAACGACCACAATCGAGTAGTCCATTGCACCATTCTTGCGCAGTGTCTCGACCAACGACGCAACCGTCGAAGCCTTCTGACCCACAGCAACATAGATACAATAGATCGGCTCACCCGCCTCAAAATTCTTACGTTGATTGATAATCGTATCGACAGCGATTGCCGTCTTACCCGTCTGGCGGTCGCCAATGATCAACTCGCGCTGACCGCGACCAATCGGGATCATCGCATCGATAGCCTTCAAGCCCGTTTGCAAAGGTTGGTTCACGGGCTGACGGAAGATCACACCCGGCGCTTTACGCTCCAACGGCATCTCAATCTTCTCGCCGCCAATCGGACCTCGACCATCGAGCGGCTGACCCAGAGGGTCGATCACACGACCCAACATCTGTTCGCTGACCAAGATCGACGCTGTACGTCCCGTGCGCTTGACCGTTGCACCCTCCTCGATGCGGTCGGTCGGGCCGAGCAACACAGCGCCCACATTATCCTCTTCGAGGTTCATCACAACGGCACGGTCACCATTCTCGAACTCCAACAACTCGCCCGCCTCGGCATTGCCAAGACCATAGATGCGCACCACGCCGTCGCTCACCTGCAACACCGTGCCCACCTCGGCAAACTGCGCCCCGAGATCGATACCCTGTAATTCGGCCAACAGCACCTCAGAAACCTCTGCCGGCTTGATATTCTCTTTATCCATAGTGTGTTATAGAATACGTTTATTGTTGCCGACCATCGCTCGGCGCACCTCTTCGAGTTGCGTGCGGATCGATGCGTCGACCTGTTTGTCGTCCATTCGCAGACGGAAACCGCCAATCAGGTTCTCATCTACGCGACAATTCAATTCGGCCTCACGGCTACCCGTCAATCGTTTAGCCAACTCGGCAATGCGCTCCTTGGTCGGCTCGTCGAGCGGTGCGGCGGTGGTCAAATCGACATCGACAATGGCGTGGCGCTCTTTGACAATACGCACCAACGAGTGGAGCATAAATTCGAGAAAACGCTCACGACGATGTGCAAAAACCAACCTCACGAATCGCTCCATCGACTCGCTCATCGCCCCTTCGAAGCACTTACCGACCAGCGACACCTTAGTTTCGATGTCGATCGTCGGTGCGATCAATGCCGTTCTAAACTGCTGAGCCTCAGCCATACACAAAGCCAAGCGACGCGCCTCGTCAAAGACAACACGCTCCTCGCCCCGCGCAGCCGCAAAATCGGCCAGCGCCGTAGCATATCGTTTGGCTATCAGTCCCGTATACATTTTACGCTTCGGGGTTAGTCGTTTGTGTATTAATCTCGTCCAGCAGACGATCGGCCAGCTGAGTCTGCGACTGCTTATCGCGCAACTCGCCACGCAGCAACTTCTCGCTCAAAGCCACAGCCAACGCGGCCACCTGCTGGCGACCATCGCGCAAGATTTGCTCGCGCTCCTCGTCGGCTTGCACACGTGCCTCAGCGACAATGCGTCGTGCCTCCTCCTCAGCCTTCGTACGTGCCTCAGCCACAATACGATCGCGCTCGTCGGTCGCCGTGCGGAGTATCTGCTGACGCTCCGCTTCGGCCTTCTCGACGATGGCTTCGCTATCGAGCGTAACGCGCTCCAACCGCACTTCAGCCTCGTGAGCCGCGTCGATCGACGAATCGATAAACCGTCGTCGCTCCTCGACCGAACGCAGAATCACCGGAAAGCCAAACTTGCAGAGCAGGAACAGCACCACCCCAAAGGCCAACGAAGTCCAAAAGAGCAGTCCGAGTTCGGGTTGCAAAAGTCCCATATCAGACAGTGTTTGAGCCGATTACAACGCCATAAAGCAGACTGCAACTGCGAACAGTGCAACACCCTCGATCAGCGCCGCAGCGATGATCATCGTCGTACGCAACTTATCCGCTACTTCGGGCTGGCGAGCCGAAGCCTCCATCGTAGCCTTACCGATCTTCGAGATACCGAATGCGGCACCTACAACTGCGATTGCTGCGCTAAGGGTTGCGCCAAGAATACCCAATGTTTCCATAAATGTGTGTTTTTTAGTTGTTTATATTGTTTTCAATTTGTTTTGTTTCGTGCTCGTGCTCCTCCGAGTGTTGCGCCGCACCGATAAATACCGCCGACAACATCGTGAATACAAATGCCTGCAAGAAGGCCACCAGCACCTCCAAGCAGTTCATAAAGATTGACAGCACCACCGATACCGCACTCATTGCTCCATTCACTGCCGCACCCATCTTAGCCGTTGCAAACACGATGCAGGTCAGAATCAAGATGATAGCGTGCCCCGCCAGAATATTGGCGAACAGTCGGATCATCAGCGAGAAGGGCTTGGTGAACAGACCGATGAACTCGATTGCTGGCATAATCGGGATCGGCACTTTGAGCCACGTGGGCACTTCGGGCCAGAAAATCTCCTTCCAATAGTCGCGCGTACCAAACACATTGACCGCAAAGAACGTCGCCATCGCCAACACCAACGTAACCGAGATATTACCCGTAACATTAGCTCCCGCGGGGAAGATCGGAATCAGTCCCATCAGGTTATTGACGAAGATAAAGAAGAACGCCGTCAATAGATAGGGCGCAAATTTGCGATAGTTCGGACCGACGCAGGGGATAATGATACCCTCCATCACCGAATCGATCACCATTTCGAGCACGCCTGCCAAACCACCCTTTGCCTTCGCGTCGGGTTGGTCGTTGCGATAGCGACGCGCCACGCCCAACACAATGAGCAACAGCACCGCACAATTCACAAACAGACCCGCCACGGTCTTGGTTATCGACAGATCGATCGGGCGAACTACCTCACCCTCAGCCGTTTGCTCGACAATTTTGCCCGCATACTCTCCTTCGTCGGCAATGCGGAAACCTTCGTACTCGTGCCCTGCGTGCAGGTGCGACGACGAGAAACAGTGCCACTCGCCCGACTGCGAACGTACAATCACAAGCAACGGAATCGTTACGTGGTGCTCGCCCACGGTGCAGATATGCCACTCGTAGCTATCGGTGATATGTCCGAGCACAACCTCCTTGACATTAAGCTCCTGCTCCTCCACCAGCGGTTCAGCCTCAGCAATCGCCTCTTGCGCCTCCGTCATCGGTTCAGCGTGCTCCGGCACCTCCGCCGCAACAGCCGCAACAGCCTCGGACTGCGCATAATCAATCGACTCCTGCCCCCACGCGGGACAAGTGTACATCAACACCAACGCGAACAATATGCCGACTAAGCGATTCATTTAGTTACTTTTACGTTCGGTGCGTCCAACTCAGCACACACCTCAATCTGATCATTATGTACGTTGACCACCCCACTGCGGATTGCCACACGGCGCTCCGTGCCACTCTCAACGTAGATCACTTCGCCACGTTCGAGCGTCGACATCAGCGGTGCGTGACCGCGCAACACGGTGAACTGACCAGCCGTGCCCGACAGCTTTACGCTCTCGACCTCAGCCTGACAAACAACACCTTCGGGGGTTACAATCAACAACTGCATACCTATATATACTATTTGGCGGTTTCGGCCAACAGACGCTCGCCCTTGGCAATGGCGTCGTCGATCGTTCCCACATTCAAAAATGCCTGCTCGGGCAGATGATCGACCTCGCCATCGAGAATCATCTTGAAGCCACGGATCGTCTCGTCGATAGGCGTCATCACACCCTTCACGCCCGTAAACTGCTCCGCAACCGAGAAGGGCTGTGACAGGAAGCGCTGCACACGACGTGCACGATTGACAATCGTACGATCCTCGTCCGAAAGCTCGTCCATACCCAGAATGGCGATAATATCCTGCAACTCCTTGTTACGCTGCAAGATCTGCTTCACACGCTGAGCCGTCGTGTAGTGCTCCTCGCCCACGATATTAGGATCCAAAATGCGCGACGTCGACTCCAACGGATCAACCGCAGGATAGATACCCAACTCGGCAATCTTACGGCTCAACACGGTCGTAGCGTCAAGGTGCGTAAATGTGGTTGCGGGGGCGGGGTCGGTCAAGTCGTCAGCCGGCACATAGACCGCCTGCACCGAGGTGATCGAGCCATATTTGGTCGATGTAATTCGCTCCTGCATCTGACCCATCTCGGTTGCCAGCGTGGGCTGATAACCAACTGCCGAAGGCATACGACCCAACAGCGCCGAAACCTCCGAACCAGCCTGTGTAAATCGGAAAATATTATCGATAAAGAACAGAATATCTCGCTTTTCGCCCTCCGATCCGCCATCACGGAACGACTCTGCAACGGTCAGTCCCGACAACGCAACCGAACGACGTGCACCCGGCGGCTCGTTCATCTGACCAAAGACCAACGTAGCCTGCGACTTCGCAAGCTCCTCGTAATCAATCTTCGAGAGGTCCCAATTGCCCTCTTCCATACTCTTGCGGAACTCTTCGCCATAACGGATTACGCCCGACTCGATCATCTCTCGCAGCAGATCGTTACCCTCACGTGTACGCTCACCGACACCCGCAAAGACCGAATAACCGTTGTGACCCTTGGCGATGTTGTTGATCAACTCCATAATGAGCACCGTCTTACCAACACCTGCACCACCGAACAGACCAATCTTACCACCCTTGACGTAGGGTTCCAGAAGGTCAATCACCTTGATACCCGTATAGAGCACCTCCTGCGAGGTTGCCAGATCTTCGAACTTGGGCGGTTCGCGGTGGATCGAGGTTGCACCCTCGCGGTCGAGCGCACGCATACCGTCGATCTCCGAGCCCACGACATTCATCAGTCGGCCCTTGATCTGGTCACCCACAGGCATTGCAATCGGTGTTCCGAGAGCCTCGACAACCATACCTCGACGCAGGCCATCGGTCGAATCCATCGCCACGGCACGCACCGTATGCTCGCCAATATGTTGCTGCACCTCGACAATCAGATCGGCCGCCTCGTCGCGTTTAACCGCCAGCGCCTCGTGAATTGCGGGCAATTCGCGCGAATGTTCGTCAGCCGAGAAATGCACATCGACCACAGGGCCGATAACTTGGGATATGTAACCCGTTTTCATATTTATGTTTGTTGCGTATTTTTTGCTATTTCACACAAAATCGCGCCCTGAGTAATCTCTACCACACATTTTCGACCAACCATCGAAAAATATAGGCACGCGAATCGCAACAAAAATAGCAATTTTTTCTTAATTTCAAAACATTTGCCCGACGATTATGGATCGGTATTCCCTCTCTATCACTCTTTTCCTCCACAAAAAAGCACCGCAGATACACCTCTGTCCACTATTCGCGTCTTTGACCTCACTACAAAAAAATGTCCCCGCCCCTTTCGGGACGAGGACTTAGATTTGATGTTTTTAAATCAACTACTACCAGCCGGGATTCTGCTCCAAGTTGGGGTTGATGATGGTAACACCGCTAGGCAGAGGATCCAAGTAGTTCTTGTTCTCATTGAATTCGCGGTTACGGGTGGGGTGGAAAGCCGAAATATACTGCTTGCCATCAACCTCAATCCAGAAGTCGCCCTCGATATCAGCCCATTCCTTACCATCGTGCAGACCCTGCCAGTCGTACACGTTCTTAGTGTAGTCGTAGTAAGCCTTAACAGCCTCTGCGCTAACACCTACGATACCGCTGGGGTTCTTCTTGAAATCGAGCTGAGCACCCATCTTCCAACGCATCAGGTCATCGTAACGGAAACCGTCGCAGATGAGCTCGTTACGACGCTCACGACGGATCTCCCAAATCAGGTTGCTTACATTGTAAACGTTCTTGGGATCCTTGGTGATTGTAACACCGTTAACTGCTACATTGTCGCCCGAAACGGTCAGTGCGGGAATCTTACCGTGCTTAGTACGCAACTCGTTGATCGACTTGTCAGCGTCAGCCTGAGTCATCGAACCCAGCTCAGCGCAAGCCTCAGCATAGTTCAACAGAACCTCCGAGTACATATAAACCGGACCGTCGGTATCGTTGTAGGGAGCCAACTCGTTATCACCGCCGTTCAGAACATAGTCCTTAACAACGAACTTGGTCAACCAGTAACCGGTGGTCGAGTTGATACCCTTCAACCACGAGTAGGTATCCAACATTACAACCGAGTCACAAACGTTGTGAGCCAGACGAGCGTCACGACCACGGATAGCCTTCTCAACGGTCGAATCGTCGAAACCAGCCTCACTTACGTGGATAGGCAGACCGTCAGCGTTGCAGTACGACTCAACAGCGTCCTTAGTCATACCCCAAGTAGGAGTCGACGAGCTCGAATAGCCGTGCAGACCGTGACCGAGCTTAACCTCCGAGTCATAACGGAACTCCTTGTACATAATCATCTCCGAGTTACCCTTCAAATCCTTCGAGATGTAGTTCGAAGCGTAATCGTTGTGGATCGACCACTTACCGCTGTTCATTACCTCCAAAGCAGCCTCCTTAGCGATCTGGAAGAACTCCTTAGCAACGGTAGCATTGTTCTCGTGGTACTTCTGCCAGCTACCCTCGAACAGAGCAACGCGCGACAGAACGGTCCAAGCTACATACTTGTGGAACGAACGGCCGTCCGAGTAATCGCGGCAGTTCTGACCAGCAAACTTCAGATCCTCGCAAACCTTGCGCATAATCTCAGCGCGGTCGGTACGAGTCTGCGACTGCCAAGCCTCATCGTTCATATCCACCTCTTTGTCCTGCCATACGCAGTCACCGTAAGCGTTAACTACATCGTAGTGCTGAATTGCACGGTAGAAGCGGCAGAAGCCCTCATAGTGCTTGCGAACCTCGTCCGAAAGCTCCATATTAGCCATACGTGCCATAATCAAGTTAGCACGACGAGCCTCTACGTACGACGACTTCCAGATACCGGTACCCGAGGGGATAGTTACTGCGTACTCAGGATTGTTGTTATCCTGACCGTAGTCATCACTCTTCGAAGCTGCATAGAAGCGACCGTTGTGAGCGCTACCGTAGCTCGAGAATGCGCTATAGAAATAGTTGGTCTCCATCTTGAGAGCAGTCTCGCCCTGCCAGAAGGTCGGACCGTCTGCGAACGACGACTGGGGATCCTCTGCAAGGAACTTCTCACAACCTACCAAAGCTGCGGTTGCAAAGACCATTGCTGCAATTAATATCTTTTTCATATTCTTTGTTACTTTTTAGATTAGAACGAAATCTGAACACCACACGACCATACACGGCAGAACGGGTTACCACGACCACCAGTATCAGCAGTACCACTTACGTTGTACTCGGGGTCGATTGCACCATTCAGGTGATCGAAAGTAATGAGGTTCTGAGCACTTACATACACGCGAGCCTTCTCGATCGAAGCCTTCATAGTCCAATCCTTCGGCAGAGTGTAACCCAAGGTTACGTTCTTCAGACGCAAGTATGCCATATTGCTCAAGTACTTAGTCTGCGAGTAGTAGTTGTTAGCACCATTCGACAGACCGTTGATCGAACCGGTATGACCAATCCAAGGACGCGGGAACTTAGCGTCGGGATTCTCGGGAGTATAGTAATCCAACTGATCGGTGAAGATGTTGGTCGAACGACCCTGAGTCAAAGGCAGGATACGCGACGACTGCGACCACATATCACGCTTGCCAACACCCTGGAACAAGAACTCGAAGTCGAGACCCTTCCACTGCAAGCCAGCGCGCAACGAGTACTCGTAACGGGGCTGAGTGTTACCGATACGGATCAAGTCACCGTGATCGTCAATAGTACCCTTACCCGAGTCAACCTTACCGTCACCATTCAGATCCTCGTACTTAACGTCACCCTCGCCGTAGCGGAAGCCACCCTTGTACAGAGCCTTCTGGTAAACCTCGTTGATACCTACGCGCGAACCGTCAGCCAGAACTACACCGTTAGCTGCCTCGTCAGCGGTGAAGTAAGCGTCAGCGGTCTGGAAGCCCCAGATTTCGCCCCACTGCTTACCTACGTAGTAACCGGTGATAGCACCAGTGTTGGTACCCCAATCGGTGATCTCCGACTTGCTGTCAGCCAAAGTAGCAGTAGCGTAGATGCGGAAGTTCTTGTTGAACGAGTGGTTGTAGTCAACCTGTACCTCCCAACCGCGAGTACGCATATCACCACCATTTACCTTAGGCATCGACGACAGACCGATCTCATAAGCCACCTGGTCAGCGGTTACGAGCATACCGGTAGTCTGACGCTGGTACCAGTCAAATACGATGTTCAGGTCGTTGTTCAAGAAACCGAGGTCGAAACCAACGTCAAGAGTCTTGATAGTCTCCCAAGTCAGAGCGGGGTTGCTTACGCCCGGCATACCGAAGTACGACAGCGAACCGTTAGCGCTCTCGGGGCCGATCCAGCTGATCGACGAACGACCGATAGTCGAGATGAAGGGATAGTACGAACCTGCCGATACGTCCTCGTTACCGATCATACCGTACGAAGCGCGGATCTTCAAGTTGCTAACAACGTCCTGGTTCTTCATAAAGTTCTCCTCCGACAGACGGTAACCTACCGAAGCCGAGGGGAAGAAGCCCCACTTCTGCGAAACAGCGAACTTCGACGAACCGTCGTAACGACCGTTCAACTCAACGAGCAGCTTGTCCTTCCAGTTGTAGTTGATACGACCGAAGAAACCGGCAGCAGCACGCTTCGACTTCGACTCGCTAACGGAAGCAAGACCGTCTGCGTTCTCGGTCAGCGACAGAACGGGATAGTTGTCGTTGATCATATTCTTCGAAGTAGCACCGATAGTCTGGGTGAAGTAGTCGTCCGAGTTGAAACCGAGCTTCACTGCCAAGTTGTGATCCTTAGCCAGATCTACGTTGTAGTCGAAGTATGCGTTGAATGCGTTAGCACGATTCTTAACGATGGTCTTCGATACCTGGTTCGAGCTAACCAAAGCGTACTTGGGCGAGTAGCTCGACCACCAGTTTGCTACGTGAACGGGCAGAGTAACGCCGTTCGAAATGTAGTTCAGAATGCTACGAGTGTAATCGCCGTGGAAAGTCAGACCCTTAGCGATGTTGATGTCGATGTTAGCACCTACACGCATATAGTCGTCCTGACCCTTCTGAGTGGGATAGCCTACTACGAAACCGTTACCGTGACGGAAGTACAGACCCTTACCGCTCTCAGCCTTAGCATTGATCGACTCACCAGTTGCGGGGTCGATACCACCATCCGAAATACCGAAGGGGAAGAAGGTCGGGAAACGCATAGTGTAAGTAAACAAGTTCGAACCCGAACCCGAGTTGCTGTTAGGATACTTGAATACCTTCTCGGTGTACATCATCTTGGTACCGATGCGCAACCACTTCTTAACCTGCGACGAAGTCGAAACGTTAGCAGTTACACGCTGCATCGACTGCTCGTCTGCCATCTTCAACAGACCGTCCTGCTTGTAGTAGTTCATCGAGATGTTGTACGAAGTCTTACCTGCGCTACCTGCAACAGTCAGATTGTGGCTGTGCTGGAAAGCAGTGTTCTTCAAGATTTCCTTGTTAGGATCTACAACACGGTAGAAGTGTGCAGTACCCGATGCGTTGTACTCGTAGTCACGACCGTAAACATAGGTCTGACCCAGCTTACCTGCATTGTAATCATCGAGGTAGTTGTCCAACCAGTTCTTCATAGGATCCAACAACTTCGAGTAGTACATACCGAATGCCTCCGAGTCATACAGACCGTTGGTGTTCTCGTTAGCCAACATAGTGAACTCCATTGCGGGGATCACGTCGTAGCCGGTAGCGTACTTGGGAAGGTCGATAGGCTGCTGCCAAGCGAAGTTAGCCGAGTAGGTAACCTTTGCACGATCCTTAACCTCCGAACCGTCCTTCGAGGTGATCAATACAACACCGTAAGCACCACGGGTACCGTAGATCGAAGCCGAAGCAGCGTCCTTCAGAACCGAGATGTTAGCAATGTTGTCGGGGTTAACGAACGAAAGGTCGCTGATCTCAACACCGTCCAACAGGATCAGAGGC
>JAFTOX010000013.1 GCA_017463585.1 Rikenellaceae bacterium
GATCGTAAACGGTTTCCGTATGTCGTATGCAACCGGTTTCGTACTCAACAACTTGAACGTAGGTTCGTTTAAGACTTGGGGTTGGGAAGGTCACATCGACGCTGACATTATCCGTTCGGCAAGTGGCTTCCGTTGGAACGTAGGTTTGAATATGTCGCACAACAACTCGTTGGTAGTTGATCTGCCCGAGAACTTGAAGGAGTACTACAACCCATATACCTGGAACTCGGGTGACATCCGTAACGGTATTGCTGAGGGTCACCCCATCACTACTTTGACCGGTCTTGGTTACAAACGCAACAAGAATGGCGATATCCTGATCAGCTCGATTAGCGGTACTCCTATCGTAGATAGCGAGTGGACCGTATTGGCTGACCGTAACCCCGCGTTGACTTATGGTGTTACCACCAACTTGTCGTACAAGGGCTTCCGTCTGAGCGCAATGTTGTCGGGTATGGCTGGTGCAACCGTTGTGAACGGTACTATGCGTACTATGATGAGCAAGGGTCAGAGCTGGGAGTCGGTTCGTCTGCGTGAGAATCGCCACTATGTATTCGAGGGCGTTTTGCAGGACGGTTTCGAGAATAGCGACAACCCGACCAAGAACACCGTTGCAGTTGATATGTGGAAGTATGCAGGTACTTCGATCTTTGGCGGTAACGATGAGGACTGGTTGGAGAAGGACGTTAACTACTTGAAGTTGGCTGAGGTACGTCTGTCGTACGCAGTTCCTTCGGATTGGTTGAAGAAGGCTACCAAGGGCTTCATTTCGAATGCTTCGGTATTCGTTGCAGCTAACGACCTCTGCACCATTACTAACTACTCGGGTGTTGACCCCGTAGGTAATACTATGTCTGCAGCTGGTGGTGGTACCGGTGGTCAGGGTTACGATGTTTGGGGTATCCCCGCTCCTCGTACCTACTCGTTCGGTGTATCACTCACTTTCTAAGCTAAGCGAAACATTTATAACGAACAAATAATACATATATTAATATGAAAAAGATATTTGCAGGTATTATGATGTTGGCCGCAGTAGCTTTCACCAGCTGCCAGGAGTGGCTTGACGTCAATAACAATATCGATGCTCCCGACTATGTAGAGTCGCACCTCTATCTTTCGGGTATTATCCAGCAGTTCCAGGGTATCTATTGGGACGCAACCTATGCGACCAACGAGTATACCCGTATGATGAACGGTAACAGCAACTACACTGGTCACTTGAATCCTACCGCATCGGATACCGGTGGTGAGAAGTGGCGTATGACCTACTGGAACCAGGGTATGAACCTTGAGAATATGATCAATCAGGCAGTTGAAGCTGAGCAGTGGACGCTGGCTGGTATCGGTTACGCTATCAAGGCTTTCTCGTGGGACGCTTTGACCAAGTATCACGGTGACGTGATTCTGACTCAGGCTTTCGAGCCGGGTCGTACTTCGTTCGACTATGACTATCAGGACGTTGTTTACGCTAAGGTTGCTGAGTGGTATGACACCGCTATCGAGTACCTGACTATGGAGGACAACACCTATTATGGTAACAAGCTGACCGGTAACGACTGGATCTACTTCGGCGACAAGGCTAAGTGGGTTAAGTTCTGCTACTCGGGTAAGATCCGTCAGCTCTCGTCGTTGGCTAACAAGTCGAACTTCGTAACTGAGATTGCTCCTGAGCTGGTTGGCTACGCTGACAAGGCTATCCTTTCGAACGCTGACAATGCTACCGTTACTGTAAACGGTGGTGGTCCCGATGAGCCTTATAGCGCATACAACAACTTCTGGGGTACTGCACGTGGTAACCTCGGTACTACTTACGACCAGCAGGGTTACGCAGTACGCGTTATGACCGGTACTGTACCTCTGTACGATGAGAATGGTAACTACGTTCCTTGCGAGGATACTTTGATCAACTGGGATAGCCGCTACAAGAATATGCTGAACCCCGTTCAGATCATCTGCGACACCAACGTAATGGAGAAGGGTCACTACGATCCTCGTCGCGTTGCTAAGTTGGGTACTCAGAGCGATAGCTGCTTCCAGAATGTTGAGAATCTGGACGTTATCAAGCGTCACCGTTTCTTCTCGGACGTAACCGTTTGGGGTCGTACCACCACTAGCAATATGACCACTTTGGACGGTCAGGGTCGTTGGTTGTATCACGACGCTGCTCCCTATATCCTGATGAACGCTGCTGAGATCAAGTTCTGCGTTGCTGAGGCTTACTTCCGTATGGGTGATAAGGCATCGGCACTGACTTGGTGGAAAGAGGCAGTTGCTGACGATATGGAGTTCACCGCTTCGTACTTGAAGCCTGGTAAGCCCGCAGCAAGCGATAAGGAGGTAACCGGTGGTGACAAGATCACTAAGGCTCTCTTCGATCAGGCTGCTGCTGAGTACTTGGCTGGTCCGTTCGTAGGTGAGATCACTGCTGAGGATCTGACTATGTCGCACATTATGATGCAGAAGTACGTTGCTCTCTATCCTTGGGGTTCGCCCGAGATCTGGGTAGATATGCGTAAGAACTTCTACGATGTTGAGTACACTGGTGAGTATCCTCACGTTGACAATGGTTGGACCAAGTTGGAGGTTAAGCAGAAGCGCGATGATGATCCTACTAAGGTATTCAAGGGCTACTATTTGGCGCCTGCTAACTTCGAGGGCTACCGTGGTAAGTTCAACGAGAACCGCGTATTGGAGGGCTCGCCCTGCTTCCGTATCCGTCCTCGTTACAACTCGGAGTATATGTGGAATATCCCCGGCTTGCACGCTTTGCGTCCTATCCCCGGTGATGCAGTTTACTACCACTGCTCGATTCCTTGGTTCTGCTATCCGAATGGTTATCCTGAGTCGTATCCTGGTGTAACTATCGAATAATTGCGAAAAGGATTTGTTAATTAACTTAAAAACAAACTGAGATATGAAATTCTTTAAGTATATAATCATTGCATTGGCGTCGATGGTTGCACTCGTATCGTGCGAGAAGCACGGTCTGGGTTATGACTGCGAGCAGGTAAGCGATACAGAGAATGCGTTGATCGTTATCCGTCGCTTGATCCCTGAGGCTACTTCGACCGCAACTCGTGCTTATGTTGTTAAGATTGACGATCAGGCTTTGTGGCAGGGTACTGTTGCTTACCTGGGTCAGCGTGATTACGTGCCCAATCAGTCGCGTCACTATATCATTAAGCCGGGTGTTCACAACCTGAAACTCTATCTGACTGCTGATTCGGCAGAGCCTTACTACGATCAGAACTTCGAGGTTAAGGCTGGTATGCAGCAGGTAATCATTACCAACTTGAACGCTGCTCCTATCGTAATCGACAACACTGGTGAGTATCCTACCGATGTAACTGAGCACACTGGCGAGGCATTCTTCCTGCGCTTTGTTAACTTGATGTATCAGGACGAGAACTACACTATTCCCGATTACAAGTTGCAGTACTGGTATCAGGATCCTACCGACTTGGAGTGGTATCCCGCAAGTGATCCCGTTGGTTTCGGTGAGGCTTCGTCGTGGTATCGTATCCACATTGACCAGTTCGCTGAGGAGCGCTCGGGTCAGTCGGGTAGCGGTTCGAGCCGTACCTGGGCTGACAACCGTGTTCAGCACTCTGTAACCAGTGGTTACTGCACCATCTACTACCGTATCAAGGTTATCGGCAACGATGGTTCGGATATGGGTTGGTTTACCTATACTCGTACCGGTGGTGAGCCTACTACCGATTATAAGGATTACTGGACTGGTTACATCGGCCGTCACGAGTTCCACTTCTTCCGTGGTTGCCGTATCGCTACTACTTCGGGTACCAGCAACACCTCTGCTTGGATCACTCAGGGTCCCGTATACTAATCGAAAACCCTCTATTAAGCCCTACGCCTCGGTTAGATAAAGATTACAAAGAGGCGTTTGGTTTGGTCGCTCCCCGAAGGGAGCGACCTTTTTTATTGGTCGCGGGCATAAAAAACGAGCCGACTCTTACGGGTCAGCTCGCTACTTGTTCAGTTATTGACGTTGGGTTACTCGCGGTTCAGGCGGTCGAGAAGTTCGGTCAGCGCCTCGCGCCAATCCTCACCATTGGCAGGGCACAACGTATGGATACCCATAGCCTCCGCTGCTGCCACGTTATGCGGCCCATCATCGACGAAAACCGCCTCCGAAGGCAACGACCCCGTTGCCGCCAAAACGTACTCAAAAAAGCGTTTATCGGGCTTAACCGTGCCCAACTCGTACGAGGTGAAGATCGCATCGAAATAGTCGTCCAGCGGGCGACCCTGCTCCGACAGCTCACCACTGCGGGCCCAGCTCATAATGTAAGGGTTGGTATTGCTCAGCACGTAGGTACGATAACGCGGACGGAGTGCCGAGATATAGTCGAGTTTCGAGGTCGGAGTCTCGGTAAAGAATCCCAACCACGCCCAACGAGCCTCCTCGTAGCTCACCTCACGACCACACATCTCGCTCAACTGCTCGCGGAATCCTTCAGCCGAAATCGCACCCTTCTCGACTTCGAGGAAGATACCATTCTGGCAATAGTTATCGAGCTGCTCATTGGCGTCCTTCAAGCCCAACTGCTCGAAACGGCGCACCGCGCCCTCGCGAACAAAGTGGGCAATGACCCCACCAAAGTCAAATATCACGTTCTTAATCATCGTTGTTTCGTTTTTCGTTGTGCAAAGATAGCATTTCGGGCGACGATATGCAAAAAAAATGGCGAGCCGATCGGTCGGTTCGCCTACATCTGTAATATTTTCGCGGTGTCGCTTATGTCGCTACTTACATCCTACTCGCGTCGTTTCGGGATCTCGAATGTGCGGCCCTCGGTAGCCAGATCGGTCGTCTCGAACAACGTCCGAGCCTCGTCCAACAGCACTCTCTCGTCCTTATAACGTGCCGAAAAATGACCTATCAACAATCGTCCGACACCCGCCATCGACGCAACCTTAGCCGCCTGTAACGCCGTTGCGTGGCCACGTTGGTGCGCCACCTTACGTTCGATATCGAGGTACGTCGCCTCGTGGTAGAGCAGATCTACCCCACTCACAATACGTGCCACCTTAGCCGAATATTGCGTATCACTACAATAGGCATACGCGCGCGGGCGGAACGGTCGATAGGTGATCTCCGACGCAGGTAACAGCGTGCCATCTGCCAAAGTCAGATCCTCGCCACGTTTTGCCGCCGCAATCTGCGCAATACCCAATCCATAGCGTTCGATTGCCGACTTCTCGATATTCAACTCAGGCTCCTTCTCGCGGAACAAATATCCGCAACAAGGCACTCGATGGCGCAGTGGAATGGTCTCGACGGTCATATACGACGTTTCAAACACAACTTTCTCGGCTCGCGTATTGACCTCACAAAACTGCACTTCGTAAGGCAGCTCCGTATCAAAATACTTGAAGTGCGCCTCCAAGATCTCGTCCAGCGGTTTCGGGCCAAACACCTTCAACGGTGTTCGGCGACCATACAGACCCATTGTCGAAATCAGCGGAAACAGACCGTAGAGGTGATCACCGTGCAGGTGAGTGATGAACACCGCATTGATTTTGAGCGGATTGATTCCATAGCGGATCAGTTGTCGCTGGGTATCCTCACCACAATCTATCAAAAAAAACTGCTCACGCACATTGAGTGCGTGAGCAGAGGTATGCTTATCGGGTGTGGGTTTTGCCGAACTATTGCCAAGTATGGTTACACGAAAACTCATCGTCTGTTCCTCGGTCAATTAGCTTAGCTCGCCCCCACTACACTGATGTTACTCAGCGTCCTTCTCCATCTGAGCCTTCAACTCAGCCAGCGAAGTGATATCACCCAAGGTGGTCTTCTCAACCGAAGCGTTGATCTTCTTCACCGACGACTTGGTTGCCTCAGCTGCCTCAGCCTTAGCCTTCTTCTCGGCCTTCTCCTCAGCACGCTTAGCCTCCTCGAACAGACGGGTGTGCGACAGAGTGATGCGCTTGGTTGCCTTCGAGAACTCGATAACCTTGAACGACAAAGTCTCACCAGCCTTAGCCTGAGTGCCGTCCTCCTTTACCAACTGACGTGCAGGTGCAAAGCCCTCGATGGTCTCCGACAGAGTTACAACTGCGCCCTTCTCGGTCAGCTCCTTGATGGTACCCTCGTGAACGGTATCAACAGCATACTGCTGCTCGAACTCGTTCCAAGGATTCTCCTCCAACTGCTTGTGGCCGAGGCTCAGACGACGGTTCTCCTTGTCGATCTCCAATACTACAACCTCGATCTCAGCACCGATCTGAGTGAACTCTGCGGGGTGCTTGATCTTCTTGGTCCAGCTCAGATCCGAAATGTGGATCAGACCGTCGATACCCTCTTCGATCTCAACGAATACACCGAAGTTGGTGAAGTTGCGAACCTTAGCAGTGTGCTTGCTGCCAACGGGATACTTGGTCTCGATTGCCTCCCAAGGATCAGCAGTCAGCTGCTTGATACCGAGCGACATCTTGCGCTCCTCGCGATCCAAGGTCAGAACTACTGCCTCGATCTCGTCGCCAACCTTCATAAACTCCTGTGCCGAACGCAAGTGCTGGCTCCACGACATCTCCGATACGTGGATCAGACCCTCAACGCCTGCTGCGATCTCAACGAATGCACCGTAGTCAGCCATAACAACTACCTTACCCTTAACCTTGTCGCCTACCTTCAAGTCTGCGCTCAAAGCCTCCCAGGGGTGCGGAGTCAGCTGCTTCAAACCGAGTGCGATACGCTTCTTCTGATCGTCGAAGTCGAGGATTACAACGTTCAACTTCTGATCGAGCTCTACGATCTCCTCGGGGTGATTTACGCGACCCCACGACAGATCGGTGATGTGGATCAGACCGTCAACACCGCCCAAGTCGATGAATACGCCATACGAAGTGATGTTCTTAACAACACCCTCCAAGATCTGGCCCTTCTCCAACTTCGACATAATCTCCTTCTTCTGTGCCTCCAACTCTGCCTCAACCAGAGCCTTGTGCGATACAACTACGTTGCGGAACTCCTGGTTGATCTTAACAACCTTGAACTCCATAGTCTTATCAACGTAGAAGTCGTAATCACGGATAGGCTTAACGTCGATCTGCGAACCGGGCAAGAATGCCTCGATGCCGAATACATCAACGATCATACCGCCCTTAGTGCGGCACTTGATATAGCCCTTGATGATCTCGTCGTTCTCCAAAGCGAGGTTAACGCGATCCCACGATTTGAGCTGGCGAGCCTTCTTGTGCGACAACTGCAACTGGCCCTTCTTGTCCTCAGCGTTCTCAACATAAACCTCAACCTTCTCACCTACGGTCAGCTCGGGGTTGTAGCGGAACTCGCCTACGGGGATAATACCTTCGCTCTTGTAGCCGATATTAACGACAACTTCGCGCTTGTTGATGTCTACTACGGTACCCTCGACTACCTCGCCTACCTGTACCTTCGACAGAGTCTGGTCATACGCACCAGCGATCTCGTCCTTCGAACGATCGTAGAGATCCAACTCGTTCTCGAATGCGTTCCAATCGAAATTCTCGTTTGCGACTACCATTTTGTTTTCTACCATAAAAATTTTTGTGATACAATCACTCGTTAAAAGTTTGACAATAAATTAATTTAACTCCTTGAGCGTCAAACATTTGTACTTGCACACGCACGTACGTCGCCCAAAAAGCGCACAAATATAAGGACTATTTTTCGGATTTACAACGATTTACGTGATTTTAATTCAAAATTCAAGATTTTCTTTTGCTACTAATGAATTTCGCGTGCAGCCCTAATATGCAAGTGCACCTTCGTGGGCTGGGCGGTTGCCGAAGGCGAGCCCACGAAGGTGTGTCAAAATCTAAGGATTTTTCCATTTTCTTAGAAAACAAAGAAAAAAACCGCACCCCCATTCGGAGCGCGGTCAAATTTTGAATTTTGAATTGTAGCACTACTTCTCGACAATCGAGATTCGCTCCTCGTTGGTATAGCCGAGGGGCGAGTGGTGGCGCAACTCGTCGAGCATAACCTCAGTTACGAGGATACCCGTTGCGGTGTGCGCGCCGCTCTTGTCGAAGTTGTAGTTTTTGTACATATAGTCGCCCATCGCAACCTTGTAGGTGCGACCCTCTTTGAGCGTCGAGAACTGAACGTCAATCGCCTCACCCTCAGCGTCGGTTACGATCGTATAGCTTGTGCCGTAGGGGTTAATATCGGGGCGGTGCGACTCCTTCGGATTGACCGAATCGTTGAACTTATTGATGATCATTCCGCGAATCTGCTCGGTGGTCATCTGGGCGGTGTAGATCGTGCTGCTGAAAGGCTCCAACGTGAATACGTCGCCAATGCTGATGCCATCATTGCGCAACGAATCGACACGCACACCGCCAAAGTGGTAAAGACCTACGTCCGACTTGGTGCGCTTGGCGATCGACTCAGCCATAAAGTTTGCCAAACCAACCTTCGACAGCTGCACCTTCGACGAACCAATCGGCGCACTCAGATAGGGATCCTTGTAATAAACCTCAACGGCTGCCTTCATCTCCTCGTCCTCGGCATAGTCGGCCAGCGCAACAAGGCGATTTTCGAGACGGGTGATCTCCTTACCCTTCATCTCCACTACCGTTACGCCCAAGTTCTTCAAGCTCTTGCCCGTTTGAGTAATCAACGTGCCATTATATTCCTGACCCTCAGCGAGTACAGTATGAGTATGACCGCCAACGATCAGATCATATTCGGGAGCATCGACCGTCAGTACGCGATCCATATCGTCGCCCAAATGCGAGATCAGCACCAACACGTCGCACTCCTTGCGGAGCGACTGCAACTCGACAGCTTTCTCGAAGGGCGAAGGGAAGGTCAAACCCTCGAAATTGCTCTTCTGACCATCGGGATAGCCGTCAGCAAAGTTGGTAACAAGACCCACGAAACCAAACTTAATGCCTCCGCGCTCGATAATTGTCGTGGCGGGCACGGTCAATTCCGAGCCACACGACTCCATATTGGCACAAATAACCTCGAACTCAGATTGCGAAATACGCTCAGCGAGCAACTCCTGACCATAGTCGAACTCGTGATTACCGAGCGTTGCCACATCGTAATTGAGGCGATTCATCAACTCGATCACGGGCAGGCACCTCTGCTCGGCCTTATCGACGTAGGCGTTACCCGTCCATCGGTCGCCCGCATCAACCAGCACCACCTCAGCCGTATCGCGGCACTCGGCAATGGCCGTAGCCAAACGCGGGAACTGCTGAATGGCTCCGTGAACATCGTTGGTCGAAAGGACCACTACTTGACGTGTCGGCTCGGGCGAGCAGCCAACAACAAACGCCGAAACGAGAAAAAGAATTACAGATAAAAATAATCGTTTCATAAGTAAATTGTCAGTTTTTTGTATAAAAAAGTCCGTTTTTGTTCGCCAAAGTTACATTTTTTTTGAAAAATATTAGCACAAGTGGAATTTATTTTGCAAATTTGTAGCAAACAAAACGTTTTTCAGTATGACACCGGTGGTCAAAATTATCTGCGAAAACAACAACACCGAACTCTCGGTGAATATGGGTACCCCCCTGAGCGATGTGGTCAAAATGATCGCACTCAATAACCCACACCCATACCTCGCTGCATACGTCAATAACCGTATAAAAGAGCTAAATTATAAGATATTCAAACCGATCTCGGTACGTTTTATCGACATCACACACTTCGAGGGTACGCGCGTCTATCAACGCACGCTGTTCTTTATTATGCATAAGGCCGTGCACGACCTCTACCCCGAAGCGACATTCTCGATTCGTCACTCGGTGTCGAAGGGTTTCTATTGCGAAATCGACGACCACGATGAACTCTCGGACGAACAGATCGCACAGATCAAACAACGTATGGACGAGATCATCGCCGCCGATATTCCTATCGTACGCGAACGTCTGCTCGCCTCGGAGGTCGAGGAGATCTATTCGAAGCTCGGTTTTGACGACAAAATAGCCCTGCTGCGCACCCGCCCACGATTGTATGCCGACGTCTATCGTATGGCCGATATGGCGGGCTATTTCTATGGTGCGCTGGCTCCCTCGACGGGATATATTCATCTGTTCGACATACGTCGCTACTACAACGGGCTGCACTTGGCCGTGCCCCGACGCACCGACCCCTCGCAGCTCGAAAACATCGTTCCGCAGGACAAGATGTTCGACATCTTCAAGGAGTACAAAGAGTGGGTCGAGGTGATGGGTGTGCAGAATATCGGCTCGCTCAACTCGAAGATTCTGGCGGGCGAAAGCAGCGACCTGATCAAGGTGGCTGAGGCATTCCACGAGAAGAAGTTGGGCGCGATTGCCGACTCGATTTACGACGCAAACATCTCGCGCGGAGCACGTATCGTACTGATCTCGGGACCCTCGTCGAGCGGTAAGACCACATTTGCGCAACGTCTTGGTATTCAGTTGCGTATTCTCGGATTGCGCCCCGTAACCATTTCGCTTGACGACTACTTTGTGAACCGTGAAGATACCCCGCGCGACGAGAAGGGCGACTACGATTTCGAGGCTTTGGAGGCTATCGACATCGCTCTGTTCAACGAGCAACTCAACCTACTGCTCAAAGGCGAGAGCGTCCGTGTACCGAAGTTCAATTTCATAACGGGTCTGCGCGAGTGGTACGACCAGCCGCTGCAACTCGATGAGCGTTCGATTTTGGTTATCGAGGGTATTCACGGCCTCAACCCGCAACTGACCGCAGGCGTCGATGACCGACTGAAATTCAAGATCTACATCTCGGCACTGACCTCGATCTCGATGGACAATCTTTCACGCATTGCAACAACCGATAACCGTCTGATTCGCCGTATTACGCGCGACTACTACTCGCGTGGCGCAAATGCCGAATCGACCATTCGTCGCTGGCCAAGCGTGCGTCGTGGCGAGGATAAGCATATCTTCCCATACCAAGAGAATGCCGACGTAATGTTCAACAGCTCACTCTTTTACGAGATTGCAGTACTGCGTCAATTCGTCGAACCTAAATTGCGCGAAGTCCCCAACACCGTGCCCGAGTATGCCGAGGCAAAGCGTCTGCTCAAATTCCTCGATAACTTCCTGCCGATCGACCCTGCGGAGATTCCGCCAACGTCGATCCTGCGTGAGTTTATCGGCGGCAGCAGCTTCAAATATTAACAACCAAAAACCTAAAAAGACAAATAACCTAAAAAACTAATCTAAAATTATGACCGTAGATAGAAAACTTCGCCGCAAGGTGTTGCTTAACAGCTTCGTAAACACCTTCGCAACCCACGGACTGGACAAGACCTCGATGCGCTATCTGATCGTCGAGTCGGGCATCAGTTCGTCGTTCATCTATGAGATGTTCGAGGGTCGTGACCAGATGGTGATCGAGACAATTCGTTTCTACTATCAGTCGCTTATCGACGCCAACGACGCTCTGCGCAAGGACGAGAATCTGACCTTCATCGACTTCCTGAACAACGTCGAGAGCCTCGCCGTGCAGAACTTGATGCGCGATCGCTTTGTGACTCAGGCAATTCTGCACCCCGGTTACCGTCCCAAAGTGTTCGATCTGGTGCAGAAATTGATGGACGACCAGAACCAGATGTGCGTCGAAATGGCTGAGAAAGATGGCATCGAACCCGAATACGCTCTGCTGGCAATGAAGTATCTCTACTCGACACTCAACGCCTACACGATTATGAGCGACGAGAAGATGTTCCACTCGCAGATGGAGAGCCTGCGTAAGTTCTGGCGCTCGCTGCAAGAGGGTAAAACACCCAAGCCTACGTGGGAATTGTAGCAAAATGCTACACGCGCGTAAGATTTTTAACGAAGTACGATACAAACCGAAAAAAATTAGGTAATTTTGTATCGTACTTTGTTACGTTTTGATAAACTTATAAAATACCATATCTATGTCATTCGATAGATTCGCATCGCGCCACATCGGTCCCGATGCAGCACAACTCAAAGAGATGCTCGAAGTGATCGGCGTCGAGAGCCGCGAAGAGCTTATCTCACAGGTGATTCCGCAGTCGATCCGCCTGCGTAAGCCCCTCGCACTGCCCAAAGAGGGTCTGAGCGAGTTCCAATTCGCACAGTTGATCCGTTCGCTGGCGGAACGTAACCGCCCCCTGCGTTCGTTTATCGGTATGGGCTACTACCCCTCGGCAGTGCCCGCAGCAATCTCGCGTAACGTGTTCGAGAACCCCGCGTGGTACACCTCGTACACTCCCTATCAGGCTGAGATTTCGCAGGGTCGTTTGGAGGCTCTGCTCAACTACCAGACCGCAATTATCTCACTTACAGGTATGCAGATCGGCAACTGCTCGCTATTGGACGAGGCGACAGCGACGGCTGAGGCTATGTTGATGATGTTTGCACTGCGTTCGCGCGAGGCGGTAAGGCAGGGTCGCAACGCGCTGTTTGTTGATGAGAAACTGTTCCCGCAGACAATGGACGTGCTGCTCACTCGTAGCGAGCCGTTCGGTATCGAGATCATCTGCGATGACTTTGCTGAGTATGAGTTCACGGGTCGTGAGTTCGGTGCCATCGTTCAATACCCCGCAGCCGACGGTGAGGTTCGCAACTACGAAGGTTTCACAGCAAAGGCTCACGAGGCCGGTGTGCTGGTTACGGCCGTGAGCGATCTGATGTCGCTCGTGCTGCTGAAAGCACCCGCTGAGTGGGGCGCAGATATCGCCGTAGGTGGCACGCAGCGTATGGGTACGCCGATGGGATTCGGTGGCCCGAGCGCTGGTTATATGGCTACACGTGAGGAGTTTAAGCGCAATATGCCGGGTCGAATTATCGGCGTCAGCGTCGATCGTCTGGGCAACAAGGCTCTGCGTATGGCACTCCAAATGCGCGAGCAGCATATCAAGCGTGAGCGCGCAACGTCGAACATCTGTACCGCTTCGGCACTGATGGCCTCGATGGTTGGTTTCTATGCAGTTTATCACGGTGCTGAGGGTCTGCGTCGCATTGCCGAGCATATCCATTCGGCTGCTGCAACCGTTGCTGAGGCTTTGGAGGCGCTGGGTTGCACGCTGTTGCATAGCTCGTTCTTCGACACGATCGAGGTTACTGACGTAGATGCTGCCGTTGTGCAGTCGCTGGCGTTGGAGCGCGGTATCAACTTCTTCTACCCCGCGTCGGGTGGCGTACGTATGAGCTTCGACGAGGTAACGACCGACGAGGAGATTGCAACCGTAGTCGAGATCTTCGCGCTGGCTAAGGGTCGCAAGGCGCCCAAGTCGGTGAAGGCTGCAAGCAAGTGCTACTACCCCGCTGAATTGGCACGCGAGAGCGCAATTTTGACCGAAAGCGTATTCAACAAATACCGCAACGAGAGCGACCTGATGCGTTACATCAAGCGTTTGGAGCACCGCGACATCTCGCTGGCTGACAGTATGATCTCGCTCGGCTCGTGTACGATGAAACTGAACGCTGCCGCACTGATGCAGCCGCTCAGCCTGTCGGGTTTTGCCGATGTACACCCCTTCACTCCCGCCGATCAGGTCGAGGGTTACAAGATGATGATCGAGGAATTGGAGAACGATCTGGCAACCATCACCGGCTTTGCCGCTTGTTCGTTGCAGCCCAACTCGGGCGCTGCGGGTGAGTATGCAGGTCTGATGGTGATTCGTGCGTACCACCAGAGCCGCGGTCAGGGCTATCGTAACATCGTGCTGATCCCTGCATCGGCTCACGGTACCAACCCCGCATCGGCTGCTATGGCAGGTATGAAGATCGTAACCGTGGCGTGCGACGCAAATGGCAATATCGACGTCGAGGATTTGAAGGCTAAGGCTGAGCAGTACAGCAGCGAGCTGTGCGGTCTGATGGTTACCTACCCCTCGACTCACGGCGTGTTCGAGAGCCGTATCCGCGAGATCGTCGATGCGGTGCACGACGCTGGCGGTCAGGTATATATGGACGGTGCAAATATGAACGCTCAGGTAGGTTTGACCAACCCCGGTTACATCGGTGCCGACGTCTGCCACCTGAATCTGCACAAGACCTTCGCAATGCCTCACGGCGGTGGCGGTCCGGGTGTTGGCCCGATCTGCGTTGCTGCTCACTTGGCTAAGTTCCTGCCTTCGCACTCGCTGGTTGAGACCGGTGGCGAGGAGGGTATCACCGCTGTTGCATCGGCTCCGTGGGGCAGCGCAATGTTGTTGCCGATCACATACGGCTACATCAAGATGCTCGGCGAAAGCGGTCTGCGCGAGGCTACCGAAATGGCAATCATCAACGCTAACTATATGTCGGCTGCTCTGTCGAAGGAGTTCCGCACCTACTACACGGGTGAGAACGGTCGCGTTGGTCACGAGATGATTCTCGACCTGCACGAGTTCAAGAAACTCTATGGTGTCGATACGGGCGATATGGCGCGCCGATTGATGGACTACGGTTTCCACGCTCCGACGCTCTCGTTCCCCGTGCACGATACGTTTATGATCGAGCCTACCGAGAGTGAGCCGAAGGCCGAGATGGATCGTTTTATCGAGGCTATGATCTCGATCAAGCGTGAGTGCGAGGCGGTTGCTGAGAGCGGTAACACCACCGACAACCCCATCGTAAATGCACCCCATACGGCTGTTGAGCTTACGGGCGAGTGGTCGCACCCCTACACCCGCGAGCAGGCGGTATTCCCGCTCGCGTGGGTTAAGCAGAGCAAGTTCTTCCCCTACGTGTCGAAGATCGACAACGGCTACGGCGACCGCAACTTGGTCTGCACCTGCAAAGAGTTGTAAGGGTTGATTCACAATTCACAATTCACAATTCACAATTAAGAATTGAGAATTGAGAGTTACGTTTTGGGGGATTGAATTGGATTGTGAGATGAATATAATTGCGTAATATACAAATACTTAAATTGGCAACGACCGACCGTTTTGGCTCGCAACCCGCCGCGCAGGCGGCTAAGCCCCTGCCTGAGGCGGGGGTTTGGGGGTGGGTCAGAATTGCAACCGCGACGGAACGTCGCGCGCACAAGGTAGAGGCTCGAACAAAGATTACAAACTTTTAATAAACAATACAAAACAATGAAAGTAGAACAGAACAAATTTGTATCGGTAGATTACAAACTGACGGTTGATGGTCAGATCGCTGACCAGTCGCACCCCGAACACCCCCTCGAATTTATCTTCGGAACGGGTATGTTGCTCCCCAAGTTCGAGGAGGCTATCCTCGGCAAAGAGATTGGCGACGAGGTGGCATTCACCCTCCAACCCAAAGATGGCTACGGCGAGGTGATCGCTGAGGCTATCGTCGATCTGCCCAAAAATATCTTTATGATCGATGGCAAGCTGGCTGAGGAGATGTTGTTCGTTGGTAATCAGGTACCTATGAGCGATAACCAGGGTAACCGTATGCTCGGCACGATCCGCGAGGTTGGCGAGGAGACCGTGAAGATGGACTTCAACCACCCGATGGCTGGCAAGGTGCTCAACTTCGAGGTTAAGGTTGTTGGCGTACGCGACGTACAGCCCGAGGATCTGGCTCCGAAGGGCGGCTGCGGTTGCGGTTGCGAGCACGATAGCTGTGGCGACGAGTGCGGCGACGGCTGCGGTTGCAACGACGGCTGCTGCCACTAATCGAAGGGTCGAATAGAGTTCGACACAAAAAATCCCGCCTTCCGTTTCGGAGGCGGGATTTTTTATTGCGTTCGCTTTTGGCGGTAGATCTATTTCTCTTGCTGAGTATTGCGCTTGAAGCGGCGGAAGAATCGTTCAGCCGTGCGACTGCGCTCGACATTCATATTCAGACGGCGGACCAACACCGACTTAAACTTCTCGGGCTCGATATCGCGCTGAATCACACCACCTTGTGCAATCGACAGAGCACCCGTCTCCTCCGAAACAACCAAAATAATTGCGTCCGAAACCTCGCTCATACCCAACGCTGCGCGATGGCGCGTACCATACGACTTGGGTACCTGCGACTGTGTCGAGGGCAGGATACAACGTGCTGCCACAACACGATTGCGATTGATGATGATCGCTCCGTCGTGCAGAGGCGAGTTCTTGAAGAACAAATTCTCCAACAGCGACGGCGACACCTTCGCATCGACCGCAATACCACCCTCAGCCATCAGGCTCAGATCCGAGGTCTGTTGCAACACAATCAGCGCACCCGTCTTGGTTTCGCCCATATCGATACACGCCTTCACCAACGAATCGACATCGAGGTCGTCCTCATTGTTCTCACCTCCGAAAAAGCGCGAGATACGTTGGTTCTGCTGCAAGCCGAGCATCTGCAAAAAACGTCGAATCTCGGGTTGGAAGATCACAACCACAGCGATAATACCTACGCCGATAAACTGCCCCAAAATGCCCGAAAGAAGCTCCATATTGAGCGCTCGTACCACCACATACA
The DNA here is from genome assembly GCA_017463585.1 of Rikenellaceae bacterium. Taxonomy (GTDB): domain Bacteria; phylum Bacteroidota; class Bacteroidia; order Bacteroidales; family Rikenellaceae; genus Alistipes. The sequence goes on from JAFTOX010000013.1 coordinate 16,354, forward strand.
TCAGGTAGAGCATCACCACACCCAAAATGATACTGAACGCATTGGTACCGCGCGTTACGCGATAGAGATAGTAGAGCATCATCGCCACCAAAAAGATGTCGATGATATCAATTATGCCGATATGAATGAATCCCATTGTTTGCTTTGATTATCCACCGCAAAACTACACAAAAAAAAGAAGACCCGCAACCATTTGCGAGCCTTCTTTTTCGAGTTTTGACCTTTCGGTCGATTAATTCTTCTTCTCGTTGCCCTTCTTGGTCATCATCTCGTATGCAACGGGGGTTGCTACGAATACCGACGAGTAGGTACCTACGATGATACCGAACATCAGAGCAAAGACGAAACCACGGATAGTCTCACCACCGAACAAGAAGATCGCCAACAGAGTTACGAACGTCGTACCCGAAGTGTTCAACGTACGCGACAGAGTCGAGTTGATAGCCTTGTTGATGTTGTCACCGATCGTGCGCTTCGGATAGAGTGCCTGGTACTCACGGATACGGTCGAAGATAACCACGGTATCGTTGATCGAGTAACCGATGATAGTCAGGATCGCTGCAATGAACGACTGGTTGATCTCCAATGCGAAGGGCAACAGACCGTACAACAACGAGAACAAGCCCATTACCAACAGAGCGTTGTGGGTCAGCGAAACTACTGCACCCATACCCCACTGCCACTTCTTGAATCGCATCATAATGTAGAGTGCGATTGCGATCAGCGAGAAGATTACCGCCAAGAATGCCGAGCGAGTCATATCGCGTGCGATCGAAGGACCGATCTTATCTGCCGAGATGATACCGTTCTGGTCGGTCTGCGTGCTGGTGAAACCATCGAGAGTGATGTCGTACGAGTACAGACCCTTCAAGTTCTCATAGAGCAACTGATCTACCTCAGCAGTTGCCTCCTCCGAAGTATCGTCGAACTTATATTGGGTTACGATACGCATCTGGTTCTCATCGCCATACTGCTTAACCTCCAAGCTGACGCTGCTTGCGTCGCCAGGGAAGGCGTTCTCCAATGCTGCACGAACTGCGTCAGCCGAAACATTCTGGTCGAAACGAACTACGTATGCACGACCACCGGTGAACTCAACGCCCATATTGAAGCCGCGCAGAGCGAACGACGCAATCGACAGAACCAGCAGAACACCCGAAATGATGTAAGCAACCTTACGCTTGCCGATGAAATCGAACTTGGTGTTAGCCAGCAGGTTCTCCGACCACTTGTACGAGAACTTAACGTTCTTGCCCTTATTGATCAGTGCGTCGATGATCAGACGAGTGATATAGATCGAAGTAAATACCGAAGTGATGATACCGATGATCAGCGTGGTTGCGAAGCCCTGAACAGGACCGTTACCGAAGATGAACAGAACGATACCGGTGATCATCGTAGTCAGCTGACCGTCGATAATTGCCGAGTAAGCGTTGCTATAACCGTCCTTAACAGCTGCGCCGAGGCCCTTGCCTGCACGCAACTCCTCCTTGATACGCTCGTAGATAATTACGTTAGCATCGACGGCCATACCCATCGTCAGCACGATACCTGCGATACCGGGCAGGGTCAGAACTGCACCGAACGATACCAATACACCCATCAGCAAGAACAAGTTCGAAACCAATGCGATGCACGAGATCCAACCACCTGTGCTATAATAAACACACATATAAACCAGTACCAGCAAGAATGCGATCACGAACGAGAACATACCTGCGTTGATCGACTCCTGACCCAGCGAAGGACCTACAACGGTATCCTGAATAATGCGCGACGGAGCACGAACCTTACCCGACTTCAATACGTTAGCCAAGTCCTTTGCCTCGTTGATGGTGAAGTTACCGGTAATACGCGACTGACCACCGTCGATAGCCGACAGTACGTTGGGAGCCGAGTAGATGTAACCGTCCAGAGCGATTGCGATAGCACGACCGATGTTCTGACCGGTCAGCTGTGCCCACTTCTGCATACCCTCCGAGTTCATCGTCATCGAAACCTCAGCATCAGCACCCTGACGTGCGTAGTCTGCCGTAGCATCAACAACTACGCTACCATCGAGCGGAGCCTTGCCATCGAAGGTGTTAACCTTAACTGCGAACAACTCGAACTTGCCATCGAAAGGATCAGCGATACCCTCAGCAGCTGCACGCTTGTTCTCGTAGGGCTTAACGCTCCACATAAAGCGTACGTCGCGGGGGAACAGAGCCTTGATCTGAGGCATTGCCAGATACTTATTTACAATAGTGGTATCGGTCGAAGTTGCATAACCAATCACGGGGTTGTTCGAATCAGCATAAACTGCACCGGGGTACAGACGAACAAACAGAGGATTCAGTTTCTCCTGCTCCTCGAAGCTCATACCCTCAGTTGCAACAGCCTCCTCCGAAGCCTGCTCAGCAACCTCAGCTACCAGAGCGTTCTCCTCAGCGGGTGCAGCCTCCTCAGCTACCTCTGCAACCTCCTCCGAAGCCTCCTCTGCGGGAGCAGCCTCAGTCGAGTTGATGTTGCGCAGAAGTGCGTCAGCCTGCTCCAAAGCGCGATAGAGCTCATTGGTGCTATAAGTCTCCCAGAACTCCAACGATGCGGTACCCTGCAACAGCTTACGAACACGCTCAGGCTCCTTAACACCCGGCAACTCAACCAAAATGCGGTTTGAGTTGGGCAGACGCTGGATATTGGGCGAGGTAACACCGAAGCGGTCGATACGCGAACGCAAGATGTCGTACGATGCTGCGATAGCGTCGTCGCTCTCCGAACGCAGAACCTTCAAAACCTCCTCATCGGTCGAGTTTGCGTTGATCTCCTTCATCGACGGGGTGTTGAAGATCAGAGCCAAAGGCTGGCCACCCGATACCTGAGCATAGTTCTTAGCGAATGCTGCGATATAATCGCCACCATCGCGAGTCTGCTCGGTAGTCAAAGTCAACGCTTCGAGGAACTTAGGATCCTGCGAGTCGTCCGACAACGATTTCAGAACGTCACCCTGCTGAACTTCCAGCATTACGTTCATACCACCCTTCAAGTCCAGACCGAGGTTGATCTCCTTCTCCTGACAATCCTTGTAAGTGTAATCTACGATACCCAAGCTGTAAACGGGCAGATTCTTGACCGAATCAAGATACTGCTGTTCCATTTTGTCTTGCAGCTCAACGGGATAGGTAGCAGCATACTCAGCTGCCTTCTTCTCAACTCTGCGTGTCGCGAACGAGAACGAGAGCTGGTAAACACAGGCAACCGCCAAAAGGGCTGCCAATAGTTTAATTACTCCTTTGTTTTGCATTGTTTAGAAAATTATTTATTTGTTTTATTGTTTCGTCTTTGACATAAAGCGCCAATAGGACGCAAAAATACTAATTTTTCTCGAATTACAACACCATTTCACGTAAAATTATCACATTTAGTCCTATTTTATCATTATGAGCAACAGCGAAGAAGGCTTTTTCGCGGTTTTAATTTCAATAAAGATAACAACTATATAATTACATTTAACTTTTAACACGCACTCCCTGTGGCTGGGGGGCGTACGACTTTGGTCGCACGAGCCAGAGAGAGTGTGACAAAATCCAAGGATTTTGCTAATCATTTATAAGTCAAAATATTGTGAACCGACGCCAAGCCGAATGCGGAGGTTGAGCGGCAGCTCGAACTCGGCTGAGGCGCGAAGGAGGAAAAGCCTGCGTAGCAGGATTAATTGTGAATTGTGAATTGTGAATAAAAGAACCGACCTCCGCACTTGGAGATCGGTTCTTTTTGAAATTTTATGTAAGCTAAGGAGTTACTTAACCTCCTCGAACTCAACGTCCTCAGGCTGCTGCTGACCGCCCTGCGCGCCGCCATTCTGCTGTGCACCACCCTGAGCGTTCTGTGCCTGCTGCTGAGCCTGCTGGCTTGCGTAGATGTCCTGCGATGCTGCCTGCCAAGCGTTGTTCAACTCGGTCATAGCTGCGTCGATAGCGGCCAGATCGGCTGCCTTGTGAGCCTCTTTGAGCTTGCCCAGAGCGCCCTCGATAGCCGCCTTCTTGTCAGCGGGAATCTTATCGCCGTACTCCTTCAACTGCTTCTCGGTGGTGAAGATGTGCGAATCGGCAGCATTGATCTTCTCGATACGCTCCTTCTCCTCCTTGTCCTTAGCCTCGTTAGCCTTAGCCTCGTCGCGCATACGCTGGATCTCCTGCTCGGTCAGACCCGACGATGCCTCGATACGGATCTTCTGCTCCTTGCCCGTACCCTTATCCTTAGCCGATACGTTCAAGATACCGTTAGCGTCGATGTCGAAGGTTACCTCAATCTGCGGAACGCCACGCGGAGCTGCGGGGATACCGTCGAGGTGGAAACGACCGATCGACTTGTTGTCGCGTGCCATAGGACGCTCACCCTGGCATACGTTGATCTCAACCGAAGGCTGGTTGTCCGACGCAGTCGAGAATACCTCGCTCTTGCGGGTCGGGATCGTGGTGTTAGCCTCAATCAGCTTGGTGAATACGCCACCCAGAGTCTCGATACCGAGCGACAGCGGAGTTACGTCCAACAGCAGCACGTCCTTAACCTCACCGGTCAGCACACCACCCTGAATCGAAGCACCGATAGCTACAACCTCATCGGGGTTTACGCTCTTGTTGGGGGTCTTGCCGAAGAACTCCTCTACAACCTTCTGGATTGCGGGGATACGGGTCGAACCACCTACCAGAATCACCTCGTCGATCTGCGAAGCCTGCAAACCTGCGTCGCGCAGAGCGATCTTACAAGGCTCGATGGTCTTGCGTACCAGGTGGTCGCACAACTGCTCGAACTTAGCGCGGGTCAAGGTCATCACCAAGTGCTGAGGAATACCATTGACGGGCATAATGTAGGGCAGGTTGATCTCGGTCGAGGTGGTCGACGAGAGCTCGATCTTAGCCTTCTCGGCTGCCTCCTTCAAGCGCTGCAATGCCATTGCGTCCTGACGCAGGTCGATACCGTGCTCCATCTTGAACGACTCGGCCATAAAGTCGATCAGTACGTGGTCGAAGTCATCACCACCCAGGTGAGTATCACCATTGGTCGATTTAACCTCAAATACGCCATCACCCAATTCGAGGATCGAAATATCGAACGTACCGCCACCGAGGTCATATACGGCGATCTTCATATCCTTGTTCTTCTTGTCCATACCGTAAGCCAAAGCAGCTGCGGTAGGCTCGTTGATGATACGGCGCACCTTCAAACCTGCGATCTCGCCTGCTTCCTTCGTTGCCTGACGCTGCGAGTCCGAGAAGTATGCGGGAACGGTGATCACTGCCTCCGAAACCTCAGTACCCAGATAGTCCTCAGCGGTCTTCTTCATCTTCTGCAAGATGATAGCCGAGATCTCCTGTGCGGTGTACTGACGGCCGTCGATATCTACACGGGGAGTGTTGTTGTCGCCGCGAGCTACGGTGTAGGGAACACGTGCGATGTCGCTTGCAACCTGATCGTAAGTCTCACCCATAAAACGCTTGATCGAGAAGACCGTGCGCTTGGGGTTGGTGATAGCCTGACGCTTTGCAGGATCGCCCACCTTGCGCTCGTTAGCGTCGGTGAACGCCACGATCGAAGGGGTTGTGCGATGACCCTCGCTGTTGGGGATTACGACGGGCTCGTTGCCCTCCATAACTGCTACACACGAGTTGGTAGTACCTAAGTCGATACCGATAATCTTTGCCATAATTTTCTCTATTTTTTAATTGTTATACTTATTTTCTGCTAATTTTCGTTTTGCCGCTTTTCACGCGACGCTTTCTTTTGGAACAAACGCTATACCAAACTCGCCATTGGCCGTTTTTGGCATAAAAGTGGCTTGCAACAGCACTAAACGGTCTGCCAACTGACATATTCGCTGACACGAAATCTGCCACATTGTCACTCTTTGACTATTTTTCGGCTACCTATTTAATTATATATATGGCACGCACAGCCCATCGATAAAATAAAAAATTAAGAATAATTGTTCGATTTCACGAAAAATATTTTGTTGTTCAAAAAAACTTTCATACCTTAGTACCACTGAAAATATCAATTTAAAAGAAATACGACTATGATTATCACTTTCAACGAACTCAGAAGAATCAAGGACAAGTTGCCCAGCGGCAGCTCGCAGCGTATCGCAGACGAACTCGGCATCGACGTTGACACCGTACGTAACTACTTCGGTGGCAACCACTTCGAGTCGGGTCAGGTAGTAGGTGCACACTACGAGAAGGGCCCCGATGGCGGTGTTGTAACTTTGGACGATACCACTATTCTCGACGCTGCGATGCGCATCTTGAACGAGCTGAAATAATCTCGATCCTTAATTCTCAAAATTCGGGCAAGCTGAGCTATATAACTCAACATTAACCCAACAAACAACAAGCCACTCCTGCGGGGGTGGCTTTTTTATTTTAGGGGTGGAGGTTTTTGGTGATTGGGAGAGGGGGACAGCATTTTTTTATTTGAGAGGTGACGGCTTCGATTGAAGCGTTTTTCCAAGGCATTCGAACAAAAGAGCCGCCCCGAAAATCGGAGCGGCTCTCACTTTACGAACTATTGAAGAGGCGCGCGGACTACATCTGCGACTCGATGTTCCACACAAAGGCGCGCGAACCCTGCATCTTGGTCTCGGCGTCCATCGCGCGGAGATCCGACATAATAGGTTCAACCTTCTCGTCCTCGACGATGGTCAGAATCGACGAGTTCATTGCAGGCCAAGCGTGCGATGCGTAGTGAGGCTCGCCATCGACCGAACCACGACCGTGAGTCAGCTCCCACTTGGTGAAACCTCGTGCGCCATTGCGATCCAAAATCGCCATTACTCGCTCGGTCAAAGCCTGATTATATGAAATAAATACTGCTTTCATCGTTTTTTTAGCTCAATTTCATTAGTTAATCTTGTTAGCAATAGCCTGCTTACGCTTGCTGCTGCCATCGTGCTGGATCTCATTAGCACCACTTGCCTTGCGGCCGCGGAAGATCACATACAATGCGGGCAGAACGAGCAGAGTCAGAATGGTCGAACAGGTCAGACCACCGATAACCGATACACCCATCGGCTGCCAGATCTCAGAGCCTTCACCCAGACCCATAGCCATAGGTACCATACCGAAGATGGTTGTCAGCGAGGTCATCAACACGGGACGCAGACGGCTCTTACCTGCCGCAACAGCAGCCTTTGCTACGCTCATTCCGCGCTCAACGAGCAGGTTGGTGTAGTCGACCATCACGATACCGTTCTTCACTACGATACCCACCAGCATAATTGCACCAATCAGTGCGATCAAGCTCAACGATGTACCGCTAATCCACAGTGCGAAGAATACACCGGTGAATGCGAACGGAATCGAAACCATAATCATCAGAGGCATTGTCATCGACTCGAACTGCGTAGCCATAACGATATATACCAGCACCACGATCAGAGCCAACAACAGAAACAGATCACCAAAGGTCTCCTGCTGATCCTCCAACGTACCACCCAATTCGAGGTCGATACCGTCGGGAGTCTCGTACTCGTCGAGCATCTTCTGAACCTCGCCTACGACATCACCCAGAGCCACACCCGGAGCCAACGTCGCCGTTACCTTCACTACGCGCTGACGGTTCTCGCGCTGGATATCGGGAGCAGCAAACTCCTCGACAACCTTCGCAACCTCCTTCAACTTGATTGTGCGACCCGTTGCGGTCATCAGGTTGATGTTCTCAACGTCCTCCAACGACTGACGGAACTCCTCTGAATAGCGAACTACGATATCGTACTCATCACCGTCCTCGCGGTACTTCGACGCTGTCATACCGTCGATACGGTTACGAACAGCCTGCGATACCTGCGCATTGCTCAAACCGTGCAAAGCCAACTTCTCACGATCGAAAACAACATTATACTCGGGGCGCAAATCATCGCGCGACAGGTCGGCATCACGTACGCCCGCAATCTTCGACACCTTGTTTTTGAGGTCGATAGCCACACTATTCGAGTTATCCAAGTCGAAACCAAAGACCTTGATCTCGACGTTGGCGCCACCGCTCATACCGCCGCCACTACCACCGGGCGATACAACAAACTGCGTAATCTCGGGAATCTTAGCCAACTCGGCACGCCAAATATCGGCGATCTCGTAGATCGAACGCTCACGCTCGGTCGAACGCGAGAGGCGAAGGTTGTAGCTGATCATATTCGAACCCGACTTCTGCATTGCCGACATTGCGTTGTTGGCCGAGCTCTGACCCGTACGAGCCGAAACCAACTCAACCTCGGGGAAGTTCTTATAGACAATGCTATCGATACGGCGAGCAATATCGCGGGTGTACTCCATCGAGAGATTCTGCTCGGTCTCGATCGTAGCCGTAATCTGTGCATTATCCGAGGGAGGGAAGAAGTCGAACGGAACGAACTTCAACAGACCCAGCGACACAACAAACAGCAACATTGCTGCACCTACCGTCGCCCAGCGGTGGCGTACCGACCAAGTCAGCATTCGTGCATAAGCATCGTCCAACCAATCGAGGAACTTATCGATAGGCTTGTAGATGATACCCACACCCTTATAGTCGTGCTTACCACCCTCCGACGAGAGGATATAGGCCGACAACATCGGGGTCAGCGTTACTGCTGCGGTGGTTGACATACATACCACGATCGAAACGATCCAACCCAACTCCTTGAACAGGATACCTGCCATACCCGACACCATTGTCAAAGGCATAAATACCGCCACAACTACCAACGTCGTTGCGATTACCGACAACCACACCTCGTTGGTACCATAGATTGCAGCCTCCTTGGGGCTCGATCCACGTTCGATATGAGTTGTAATATTTTCGAGTACCACAATCGCGTCGTCCACCACCATACCGATTGCAATTGACAACGACGAGAGCGAAATCAGGTTCAGCGTCGAGTCGGCTGCAAACAGATAGATGAATGCCGTAACCAACGAAATGGGGATCGTCATACAGATAATGAACGTCGCGCGCCAACGGCCCAGGAAGACCATAACCACGATGATGACGAAGACGAATGCCAACATCACCGTTTCGGCCAGCGAGTTGATACTCTTCTGGATCTCGGTTGCACCGTTCATAATCTCAACAATCTTGATGTCGTTAGGCAGCGTCTTCTCGATTGCGGGCAGACGCTTCTGGATATCCTCAACAATCTCAACGGTATTGGCACCCGACTGCTTCTGGATCATAATCATCGCCGAACGACGACCATTGGCACGGGTATCCATCGTAATCTTCTGGATCGTATCCTTAACCTCGGCAACGTCCGAGAGCTTAACCGTGCGACCACCACGAGTCGATACAACCAAGTGCTTCAACTGCTCGCTATCGGTAAACTCGCCATCGGCTTTGACGTTATACGTACCGCTTGCCAGATCCATCGAACCTGCGGGAACATTGAGGTTCTCCGATGCGATGATACCACCGATCGACTCGATCGTCAGGCCAAATGCCTCGATCTTCTCAGGATCGACATTGACCTGAATCTCGCGCACGGGCTGACCGATGACACTCACCGAACCGATACCATTAACACGGTTCAAGACGTTCACCAGACGGTCGTCCAGAATCTTGTCCATTGCGTAATAGCTCTCATCGGCCGTAACCGAGAGCATCATTACGGGCATCATCGACGAACTGAACTTGAAAATCGTAGGATAATCCACCTCGTCGGGCAACAGGGTCTGAGTACGGCTGACGATGTCGCGCACGTCATTCATCGCTGCGTCAAGATCCGAACCCCACTCCATTTCGAGCGTAATCATCGACACGTTATCCTTCGATGTCGAGGTGATCTCTTTCAGATTATCGACCGAGTTGAGCTGGTCTTCCAGCACTCGGGTAATATTTGTTTCGATATCGGCTGCATTAGCTCCTGCATAGACCGTCGCTACGGTGATGTAGGGAGGGTCCATCTCGGGATACTGGTCAATCGCCAGATTCTTCAACGAGAAGAGTCCGAAGATGATCACACCCAAGAAGAGCAGACAGGTCGAAATCGGCTTTCTAACGGCTGATTCGTAAATTTTCATCTTGTTTCTCCTTTACTGTTTTTTAGTTATTGCTAACCTCGATAGCGGTACCATCGTCGAGCTTGCTCAGACTGGTAACCGAAATCACCTCGCCTGCATTCAGACCCGACAGAATAACGTAGTTCTTCTCGATCTGACGACCCAACTCAACCACGCGACGCTCTACCGTGCCGTCCTCCTTAACTACGAACACTGCACGCTCAGCGGTACCTGCCTGACGCTTAACTGCTACGTCGGGAACCAGCACACTCTCAACCTCACCCAGATTGAAGATTGCGCGAGCGAACATACCCGGACGCAATTTGTTGCCAGCGTTGGGAATGGTGATCTCGACCGTAAATGTGCGCGTTGCTGCGTCCATTGCGGGATAGATCAACGATACCTTACCCGTAAACTTCTCGTCGGGCAGCACCTCCGTAGCGATCTCAACGGGCATATTCAGTTTAACCTTCGAAAAATACTTCTCCGAGATGCTTGCGGTGATCTTCAACGGGTTGATCTGCATAACCTGCAAAATGGGCATATTGGCAAACATATCGCCAGCCTCAGCGTTACGAGCCGTAACAACACCCGAGATTGGCGAACGCAACTCGATGTTCTTCTTCAAGTTAGCCACTGCATCGCGCTGCACCGAAACCTGAGTCTTCATCGCTTCGAGCTGCTGAGCCGAGATACCACCTGCCTCAAACACGGGAGTCATACGTGCCAGATCGGCTTCGAGGTTCAGAAGCTGAGTATTTGCCTGATTATACTGAATGGGGTCCATTGTTGCAACCAACTGACCCTTCGATACATAATCACCTACATCAACCAAAATGCGGTCGATACGTACACCCTGAACAGCGGGCGTAATCGAGTTCTGCTTGTAGGGCTGAATGTTGGCCGTAACCTCAACCAACTGACCAACCATTGCCGACGCAGCAACATCGGTCTTGATCAACACCTTCTCGGGCTGAACCGTCTCAACGGTCGCCTTGTTGCTCTTGCCACCGCAACCTACCAACGCCAACGAAGCAATGAGGGCGGTTGCCAATACTAAATTCTTTTTCATCTTCTTTTATCTTTCTTTTTAGTTATTATTCCTCTTTACCTACGATCTGGTCGTAGTCGGCCTTTGCCGAAATATAGTCATAGATTGCCTGCGAGTAGTTCAACTTGGCCTGCGTCAGCGACAACTCGGCCGTGTTCAACTCCAAAATCGTTCCTGCACCTGCCTTGTAGCGAGTGTTCGAGATGTCGTAAGCCTTCTGTGCCTGAGCAACGGTCTTCTCATTGGCAAACATCTTCTCGCGGGCGGTGAGCAGATTGTTGATCGACGAACGCACCTGAACATCAGTACTCTTAGCTACGTAGTCGCGCTGCAACTCCAACTGACGAATCTGGTTGCGCACCTGACGCACCTTGTTGGTATTCTTGAAACCCGAGAAGATGGGCACCGACAACGATACACCGATCGAAATCGGGTGCTGCCAATAGAAGCTCTTCTTCACAGCCTCGGCCGTACCTGCATTGCCCGTGCTACCCGTTGTGCCACCTGTTGCGCCACCGCCCATCATTGCGCTGAAATCGGGGCGCTGCATATCGTTACCCGAGTATGCAAACTGACCAAATGCTGCCAATGTCGGCATACGCGAAGTCTGAGTCAGTTTCAGATTCTGTCGGAGCAGCTCGGCCTGAATATCCAACTGCTTCAAGGTGCTATTCTCCGAAACGTCGGTCGAAAGCTGCTCGCCACCATTCAGAATAGCATCGCGGAAGTCGTCCAGCGTACCCACCAGCGCGATGTCGATATTCTCGGGCAGACTCAGGTACATCTTTAACAGACGCTTAGCAACGTCGATCGAGTTTGCAGTCTGAATAATCGAGGGCTGCAAGTTGCTCAACTGCACCTCAGCAGTCAGCAGGTTGTACTCCGACGCCAAGCCGTGCTCATACTGCACGCGGGTATCCTCGACCGTCTTGCTCACCGTAGCCTCGCTCGAACGCAACACAGCCAGCGACTGCTCGGCCAACAAAATATTATAGTATGCCTTCTTCACGGCATTGACCATATCGATACGCGACGCACGCGCCAACTCCACTGCATTCTCCATCTGCACCTTGGTCATCTTGATCGAACGCCATACTGCGGGGACTACCAACGGCAAACCCACCTCAGCTGCTGCGGCGATCGTATTGTCAGCACCGAACGACAGACCCTTCGAGATCTCGCTCTTAACCACAGCGTAGGTATAGGTTCCGCTTGCCGACAATGAGGGGTAGAGATTACCCAACATCTCCTTACGGACATAGTCGTAACGCTCGACCTCCAAATCAGCCACCTTGATGGTGGGGTTCTCGCTCAGTGCGAGGTCGATGGCCTCCTGCAACGTCAGTCGCATTGTGGTCATCTCTGTTGCGCCCTCTGTCGTCTGAGCCGACACACCGAGTGCCAGCACAAGAGCGCAAAGTGTCATCATCATCTTTTTCATCTCTGTCCTATGTTTTGTTTTTTAATTTATATTCTTTGTTTGCGGGCGCTTGAACTGCGACAGGAAAGCATCAATCACCTTGATACCCTTCACCGTCGATATTCCGCGCAAGAAGTTGATCACTACGTAACGTAACGCATATTCGGGCGTAATATTGCTCGGCAGAGAGGCCCTACGGGTGTCCACAACGCCCGAAAGCGACCAACCGAGCATTGAAACCGACAAATCGACATCAATTGTCGGGTCCAGCAATCCATCATCAATACCCTTCTGAAAGGCGGCACGCAGACGATCGCGATTGCGCTGCTGCATCATTGCCGACAACTCCTCGTAAAGTGCAGGATAGAAACGACGCAGATTGGTCTGCATACGCTGCTCCGCCTCACCATCAACCAAAAATAGATCAAACGCCGTTAAGATCGATTCGAGGACATTACGACACTCACCAATCTTCGCATTAATATGCCCGTGGCGCGTCTCATAATAGTTGATCATACAGAGTTTGAGCAGATTCATCTTATCTTCGAACAGCTCATAGAGCGTACGCTTCGACACACCCAGATGCTGGGCGATGTCGTCCATTCGCACAGCCTTGATGCCGAGCTGACGAAACATCTCGGTAGCTTGTTCGATGATATACTCTTTTTGCGACATTGTTTTTTTCGTTTATATCCGTCTATAACATAACGCGTGCAAAGATACGCAGAAAACTTTACAAACCAAAAAAGTTTTCTGTTTTCCAAGGTTTTTAGTTCATTTTCCCACAAAGTGTGCCACTCGTTCGACTTTTGGCACACCGTTCGGCCCTCGAAAATGCCCCCAAACGCACCTCTGAGCCACAAAAAAGGTCGTGCTCCCGCCGGAGCACGACCCACCAAAATGATATTATTTGCGCCTTATTAGCCCAAATACGATTTAAGTAATTTACTACGCGACGAGTGGCGCAGACGGCGGATAGCCTTCTCCTTGATCTGGCGAACACGCTCGCGGGTCAGACCAAATTTCTCGCCAATCTCCTCCAAGGTCATCTCCTGACAACCGATACCGAAGAAATACTTGATGATATCCTTCTCGCGGTCGGTCAGCGTCGAGAGCGCACGCTCAACCTCGGTGCTCAGCGACTCGTTGATCAAGCCACGATCGGCATTGGGCGAATCGGTATTGACCAGCACGTCGAGCAGGCTGTTATCCTCGCCATCGGCAAACGGTGCGTCCACCGACACGTGGCGACCCGCAACACGCAGCGTATCCGACACCTTCTCCTTAGGCAGTTCCAGCGCATTTGCCAGCTCCTCGGGCGAGGGAGTACGCTCGTTCTCTTGCTCGAAACGGGCAAAAGCCTTATTGATCTTATTGAGCGAGCCGACCTGATTGAGCGGCAGACGCACGATACGCGACTGCTCGGCCAGAGCCTGCAAAATCGACTGACGAATCCACCATACGGCATACGAGATGAACTTGAAACCACGTGTTTCGTCGAACTTCTCAGCCGCCTTGATCAGACCCAAGTTGCCCTCATTGATCAAGTCGGGCAGACTCAGACCCTGATTCTGATATTGTTTTGCCACCGAAACCACGAAACGAAGGTTTGCCTTCGTCAGTTTTTCGAGGGCCTCTTGGTCACCTTTTTTGATTCGTTGGGCGAGTTCTACCTCCTCCTCAACCGTGATCAGATCCTCCTTACCAATCTCCTGCAAATACTTGTCAAGCGACGCACTCTCACGGTTGGTGATAGACTTTGTAATCTTTAATTGACGCATAGTTCTTCTTTATTTTTCGTTTTCTTCTTGTTTCTTCTCCATCGGTTGCTTCACTCGCCTGTTTGGATTCTCCGCTCGCCCTTCGGTGGGTCGGCAGAGATAAAAAAGCGGAGGTGCTCTTCCGATTAAAGCTCACCCCCGCCTCGTTTTTCGTGATAGCGGCCTCTTTTTCAGCCCGCTACCCCATCGGACGCCTTCGCTGGTTACTCTACGAATGTGTAGCTTGCACCGCGACCATTCGGATAGACACCGTCAATCGACGTGATCTTCTCGTTGATCTTCGTCAGATCATTGACCGAGCGAATCTGGCGATCGTTGATGTGCGTGATGATGAAACCCTCGCGCACTCGTGCCTTAGCCAGCAAGCCACCCTGCTTGATCTGCACCACCTGCAAACCACCCTTGATATCCAACTCACGCATTGCCCGCTCGTTCACCGCAGCAAACTTGCCACCCAATGCCTGCTCGACATCAATGTCGTCCTTCGAGATGAGTTCTGCTTTACCTGCTTTATTACGTAAAGTAACCTCAAAATGTTTCATATCATCGCCTCTTTTTACCGAAATTTTTACCTTATCGTTGGGACGATGTTTACCAATCTGCTCAGAGAGCGTTGCTCGGTCGTTGATTTTCACGCCGTTAATCGACATTATCACGTCACCCTTGCGGATTCCTGCTGCCGACGCTGCACCCTCGGGATCGACCGACGCCACGTATGCATCACCGATCTCATTGATGCCTGTCTCCTCGCCCTGCTCATCGATGAAGGTCTGATCAACGGGACGATAGCTGATACCGAGCATCGCACGCTGAACGATTCCGTACTCCTTCAAATCGATTACGACCTTCTTGACGATCGACTCGGGAACAGCGAACGAGTAACCGATGTAACTACCCGTAGATGACTTGATTACGGTATTGATACCGACCAACTCGCCACGCGTATTGACCAGCGCGCCACCCGAGTTACCGGGATTCACTGCCGCGTCGGTCTGGATAAACGACTCGATACTGAACTCGTTGGGAATCACATTCAGCTGGCGAGCCTTTGCGCTGACGATACCAGCCGTAATGGTCGATTGCAGGTCGAACGGGCTACCGATTGCCAGCACCCACTCACCCAAGCGCAGAGCGTCCGAGCTACCAAACGGGATCGTAGGCAGTTTCTCGCCCTCGATCTTGATCAGAGCCACGTCGGTCGTGGGATCGGTACCGATAATCTTCGCGTCGAAAACGCGATTGTCGTTCAACTTCACTCGCAGCTTCGACGCATTCTCCACCACGTGGTTATTCGTTACGATGTAGCCGTCCTCCGAGATGATCACACCCGAGCCACCCGAACGACGCTCCTGAGGCTGCATCGAGCCACCACCCTGCGGACCAAAGAAGAAATCGAAGAAGGGATCCGACTGGCGGCTATACTGCACCTCCTCGGTCTTCTCGATATTAACAACCGCCTTCACTGCATTCTCGGCGGCGTAGGTCAGGTCGGGATAGTTCTGCGAGTCGTATGCCGTAAAGTGCGAGCCGACGCTCTCCGACGCAAATTCGGTCGCCTCGTGTGGAGCAACCACAACGTCGCTCTGATGATTGTTCACAAAATAGGCTGAGGCAGCACCCGTGAGTGCCGACGCTGCAATGACAGCGATAAGATAGATACTCCTTTTCATAACATTAGTCATTTTACATTTTAATAATACAAAAAGGCTAAGTGCATCATAGGCAAAAGTTGGTTATTGCTTGTTCGTTGGTTTTGTTTTCACTCTTCAAACGTTACAATTATACAAATATTGCGTGAGATATGCAATTTTTTGACCATATCGGACAATTTGATCTCCTAAGCAGGCTTTCATAATAGCAATAATGGTAGTTTCCGAGAAACTGCCCAAGTTCAGCGGCTCGCGCGAACGTAGTCGCGCGACCCCCGCAGCCTCAGAACTTGGATTTTGATTTAGTTATTCCCCCCCACCAACAAAAAACAGAGCCACCTCCACCGTGGGAGGCAGCTCCGTTCTTAACGCCGTCGTAGCGTCGTTTATTTCACAATCTCGATGTCGTCCAACGAGTTGATCGAGATCTGGAACGCAGGCTTACCGCCGGCGTAATAGACCATAATACCCTCGATGTTGCACACCGTGCCCTTGGCGGGAGTCTTCTCGCCTGCAAACTTCGAGTAACCACTCGAACGGACATTGATCTTGGTGCCATTGACATTGAAGATGGCATTGCCATACTTACCCACCGACGACTCACCCTTGTAGTCCTTGTTAGCCCAAGTGTCGATAGCGATGTCGCCACCACCCATCGTTGCATCACGATCGTAGAAGGTACAGCCCTCGAAAACGGCATTCTCGAAACGCACCCACTTGCCATAGCTGCTCACCGGAATCTTACCATCGCTCAGGTCGAGAGGCTGCACGCGCTCACCTTTCTCGCCCTTCTTGATCACAAGGTCGATAACGGCCTGAGGCTCGATGTACGAAGTTTCGTAGTCGTAGTTCTCAGGAATCGTACCACCCAGATTGACCATACCACCGTAGCTACCCATACGCAGACCGTTAGCCTTGACGTAGATCGTCTGACCGAGCTTATAGTCGTTGTACAGACCCGACTTACCGATACGCAACTCGATACCGGCGGTCTCGTCCTGAATATACATATTCTTATAGAAGTTACCCGTCTCGTCGCTTGTGGTTACCTTACCAGCAATGACGATATCGTCGGTAATATCGAACGCTCCACCACGCTCATTGAACATCGCCTTGAACTCGGCAATGGTATGCGTCGGCGTCAGCGTGACCGTCTGGTCGACTGCGGGAGTGTCGAAATCCTCGTAGCAGCCCACCATCATCAGCGCAGCCACCAAACCAAGTATATACTTTTTTGCACTCATAGTTCTTTCAATTTTAGTCGATTAGAAACGGAAATAGACATTCAGATAGTAGGTCGTACCCATCAAGTAGAAATACTTCGAATCGAAGCGGTCGTACTTGACCGTCGTGCCACTCTCGTCCTCACGCAGACGCATCTGCTCGTAACCACCCGTGCGGATCGTGCGGTTGTTCAACAAGTTGTTCACCTGCAAGCTCACGCCCAAGTTATACTTACGATTGACGATGTACCAATTCTTGCCAATGTTGGCATTGAGCACGAAGGCGTTGTCGAAACGCTCCTGATGAGTCATCTCCTTGACCGAAGCCAGGTTCTCCTCGTAGGTGTTCGACGCAAAGATACGACCCGTCAGCGCCTTATCGGTACGATACAAGGGGTTCATCGACAGATACAATGCGTTGTAGTAATTGACGTCGATACCTGCGTAGATATTGTTCGAGGTGCGCAACGACAGACCCAGGTTAGCTGCGGTCTGCGGTGTGCTCTCGACGTGGTAGCCCTTCCAATAGACCTTCTCACCCGAGAGAACGATCTCAGCCGAGTTATCAGCCGTCTGAGTGATCAACGGGTTCGAGGTGTAGCGGTAATCGCCATAGCTCACTGCACCATTCAGGTTCAAGAACTTGAACAGAGGAATCGAGAAACCAACCTCAACACCCGCATAGCGGCTGTCGATGTTGCTCATCGCAAAGTTGGTGAACGTTGCCTGCAAATCGTCGTAGAAGCTGATCACCTTCGAGCGATCCTCGATCGTTGTGTAGTAACCCGAAACGCGAGCCTTGAAACCGCCCACGTGCAGATCATAGGTCAGATCGGCACTAAACACCTTCTCGGCGGTCAGGTTGGGCGTTACGCTGTTGCGCGTACGGGGCGACACAAACGACGACTGGAACGAGGGAGCCTGCTGCATATAGGCTACCGACGCCGTCAGCGAGTTAGCACCCGAAATCTTGTACGACAACGAACCCTTGGCCTTATACTCGAAGAAGTTGAGCTTCTCGCTATCGCCGAACGAATTATTCTCGAAGCTACCCTTGCGGTACAGACCCTCGCGCCACTGGCTCACGTAACCGGCCTCACCAGCTACGAAACCCTCCAAGCGCGCGGTATTGAAATTCCAGATACCCCACACCTTGGCATCGCGAACGTGTGCATAGTAGTCGTAACCATACTTATCACCCTCCTTGACGATAGGAGCGTGGCCGTTAGCCTCGTAGTAATCCAGATTGTTCTGCATCACGCGCTCGCCCACGAAGTCGCGCTCGGCATACTTATCGACATCGAGCCAATAGTCGCCACCGAGCAGATCCTTCATCTTCTTGTAGTACTCCGTACGGTTGTAGCGCGCATCAAGACCGATATTCAGACGATGACCGCCACGCAGCGTCTTGATCCACTGCACCTTGAAATTGGCATCACGCTGATCGGTATGACGCTCCTCGATCACATAGTTCGAACGACGCAGACCATTCAGCTCGGCAAGTTTCGAATCCTCGGTCAGGTTACCATAGTTATTATTATAGAGGCGATCCCAATCGATCTGGCGGGTACCCCAATCCGAGCCCCACGCCCAACGAACGATATCTGCCTTCGCATAGTCGCCCTGGCGCTCGAAGTAGCTGGGCAAGTAGCGATAGTAGTCGGGACGCGGATCGGCACCATCGTACCAATCGAGAGCCGAGTAACCATTGCGACCAAAACGATACGACGCCGTAGCCATCAATGTTGATGTCGGATTGGGCGTGTAGAAGTATTGGAGCATTGCGATCGGTTCGTGGAAGTTACGGATACGGGCGTTGCGCTTCTTATCCACCTGATAACCCCAGTTCGAGTTATAGTAGTTGCTGCCCACCATATCATAGACCTCCTGCGTCGAGGCGTTCTGCACGCCGCGCTGCGTCGGTGCACCCAACACGGTCAGCGCAAAACGGTGGCAACGGTTCAGCTGCTTCTCTACCGACGCAAAGTAACCGTATGCGTTGTAGTACGTGCCATTGATCCAATCGTTGCCGCCCTGACGGGTCGAGAACGAGAATGCGTAAGCCCAACCATTGTCGAGCATACCCGACGCATAGCTTACCATCACGCGGAAACGGTAGTTGTTGTTGGCATTAACCACACTCGAACGGAAGCCCTTACGCATTTGCGACGCGCGAGCATTGATGTTCGTAACACCGCCGATACCACCTACGCCATAGTCCGAAACGCCCAACGCGGGCGACACCTCCTGATTACGTGTTGCCTCGTTCAGACCTGACCACAACGACCACGGACCGTAACCCGTCAATGCGTCGTTGAAATAGACACCGTTCAGATAGGTAGCCTCCATCTCCGAGTCGTAACCACGCGGACGGAAACGCATCTGGCTGAACTGATAGCCTGCAATGTTATTAAAGACGTCCTTCGATGCCGACAACGACGAGGGCATCACCTGTGCGTCATTCGCGGTCTCGGTGTCGTACTCGGCAAAGTAATCATCGCCCAAGCCGACTGCCAACAGAGCACTCGACATCGGCACCAGATTGATATCCTTCACCGTCTCGCCAACCTTAACCATCAACGTAACCGTCTCAAACTCGGGAGCCTCGAAAGTCAGTCGGTAGTCGCCTGCCGCCAAACCCTCGATCGCAAAATCACCCTGCGCATTGGTATAGACCACCTTGTTGGTCGGTGCAATCGTAACCTTCACTCGGTCAATCGCATCACGACCCACGCGCTGTACGGCACGACCCTTCACACCACCGTCCTGAGCCGCAGCACCAACGGTGATAAGGGTAAAGAGTAGAATTAAGAGATTTTTGATCTTCATATCTTATTAGTTTTATTTGCCTATAAATATGTACACGGGCAGGTGGTCGCTATAACCGCCTTGAAAATCGTTACCCACAAACGTACGCAGAGGATAGCCCTTATACTGTCCCGACTGCTGGAACAGGAACGAGGCTCGGTAGATATTGCCATAGAACTTGGGCTGCGTGCCCTTCTGCAAGCGCAACTCGCCTGCACGAGCATTGACCAAATTCTCACTTACGACAATGTTGTCAAAGATGTTCCACGCGTCCTGATATGCCAACGTGCCGTAGCCCGCTTTGAGCATCGACCAGAAGGGATTGAACAGATCTCCCTCCTTCAACTCCTTGGTCTTCTGCTTAGCGTTCAGCACCTCGGCAATACTCGGATCGAACGGATCGTCGTTGAAGTCGCCCATCATCACCACTTTACAAGCGGGATTCGCTCTGTGGATCGAGTCGGCCGCATCGCGCATAACCTTCGCTGCCGCACGGCGCTTGGGGTCCGACGCTGCCTGACCACCGCTACGCGACGGCCAATGCGCAACCATAAAGCAGAACTGCTCGCCCTCGATCTTACCCCACATCAGCACCACATCACGTGTGCGCATTGCGGGGAACTCCTCCATTCTCACGGGCAGAGCCGACTGACCCTCGAACTCGAAGCGGTCGGGACGATACAAGAACGCCACATCGACACCGCGACGGTCGGGCGAATCGTGATGGCAAATGCGATAGTTGCCATTGATCAGCTTACCCTGAACGATGATATCCTCCAACACATTGCGATTCTCGATCTCCGACAATCCGATCACCGCCGGAAAATCGCGGTTGGCCGCTGCAATGCCCATCAGCACCTGCTCGATGTTCTGCAACTTGCGGGTATATTTGGCCGAATTCCAAGCCTTAGCCGCCGTAGGCAGAAACTCCTCATCGTTGATGTCGGGATCGTTCAACGTATCGAACAGATTCTCAACGTTGTAGAACATCACCGTGTGGCGTTTCTGTGCCGACGCCTCGAAACCCGAAAATGCCAACACCGCTACAATCGCAATGGTCAATATTTGATTCAATTTCTTCATATTCAGTTCAGTTGTTTAGAATCCCCAGCGTGCCAAATCTTTCGTCTCCTTGATCTCGTCCGAAATCTGCGGGAAGAAGGTGAAGCCCGTCAGTCGCTCGATCTCATCGACGCTCTTAACGTCGCTCACGCGCGGAGTCGAATAGCTATACCTGCGGTTCTCATACCAGAAACCGATGGTCGTTGCGTTCGAATTATCGACCGCCTTGCCCGTATTGCCCGACTTGGTACGCAGCAGCACCTTGAAGTATGCCTTCGGAACTGCCACCTTACCGCCATTGCGATTATCGACCCACTTCACCTGAGTATCGTCCTCGGTTGTCATCACACAACCCGTTACCACGTACAACGTATCGCGGCAGATGTACTCGTTACGAATCATATTTTCCAGATTATTCCAGATATCCTGATTCATACCCGCACCCACCTGAGCCGTCATATTGGTATAGTAGAAGGTCTGCGAGTTCATATCGTACGACGCCAAACGGTCAGCCGACGCAACCTGATGGCCACGATCGTAACCGTTGCTCATACCCTTCTCCATATTGACTTGATACTTGGCAGGAATCAGCGGATCGTAACCCCACGCATCGGTACGATCGACCGCCTTGCGTGTATAGCAATCGTGCAACGGATAGGCAATCCACAGCGCCGCCTTAACATCGGGATCGTAGCACATCGAGTAGTTGCGCATTGTCTTGCCCGAGGCTTTGGTCATATGCGTAACGTACAGATTGCCATCGTTCTCCTTCACCAGCGGCATTTCTGCCCACGAGGTCTGCTCGTAGTCGATCTCGGGAGCCTCGGCCTGCACAAATGCACCCTGGGTCAGTTTGAGCGTTACGGTTGTCGTGCCCTCGAACTCCACCTCAACGGTTGTCGAACGCGATTTCGACTCACCATTCGAGGCGATATACAAAGCCACCGAGCCGTTACCTTGACCCTGCGTGTAGTAGTGATAATCCTCGTAGTCGAACCACGCCCAATCGTCCGCCACACGAGCCGTCCACTTTTGGGTTGCGGGGGCTGTGATCACAACGAACTGACTTGCGGTATTCCACTCGACATTCTCACCGACCGAGAATTTGGCTTTGCAGTTTGCATCGGGAGCAACGGGATTTTTCTCGCCACAGCAAGTACCAATCACCGCCGCCGCAACCGCGATCACCACACCGAGTATTTTCTTGAAATTCCTCATCTAAATATTCATTCAACATCGAATCGGGACTATCTCGGCACTTTTTGTCCGAGATAGCCGACCCGACGAATTTGTGTTACTCAACCAATTTGTAGAGGTGAATTGCTTTCTGACCCGTATACGAAGCCGCCTTGTAATAACGGAAGCGAGCCTGATCTGCTGCCGAATTGTATCTCAATACATTACCAACCGAAGCTACAATGTGAGCACTTCCATCTGTATTGAGAGTAATTGTATTTACATATGCAGTAGTGGTCGATTCCTTCAACTCATTCTTACTAGCTGCAGTTGCGCCAATATACTGACCCTTTGCTGCTTGAATAGAGAATCCACCTTCTACAACTGCAATGGTAAAGTTTGCGCTATCAATATCTGCAGTCGAAGCAATCTTACCATCAGTAATGTTTACTGCTACTCCATTACTTGCTACATCAATCTTAGACAGACCACCATTCATAGCTACTCCACCAGCCTCATAAACAATCAGATATTTACCAGCAGTAATATCTGCTGCCGAGGTTACCTTAACGTAGCTCTTCTCGGTGGGAGTTGTAGGCTCGTCGCCCTCGTCACCCGTCGAAGGAGCTGCCTGCGAGCAAGCAATCTCAACCGATGCAACTGCCTCAGCATCTGCCGACTCAGCCATATAGACCGTTACGGTTGCCGACTTAGCCTCGGTAGTGGTGTTAGCCGCTGCCGTTACGGTCAACGTAGTACCCTCGATTGCTGCGGTGAAGTGCTCGTCGCTACTCTTCGCAAAGAGCGACAACTCACCCTGACCTGCTACGGTCAGCTCGTTGGTCTTAGCCTCACCCTCAGCTACAAACGACATCGAAGTCGCTGCGGGAGTGATCTTCGGAATAACGTAATTGGTAACAGCCTCAGTAGCAATTACATTATAGTACTTGCTACCGCTACCGCTGACTGCCATTGCGTAACCCTTAACCGTGATATTGGTACCGGTCGAAAGTGCCGCCTTAATTGCGTCGTTGGGATAGTAGATACTACCCATATTGGTAGTACCCTCGATAGTCATATTATAGTAGTTACCGCTGATTGACAGATCACCCGTCAAGGTTACGTAGGTAGCCAGACGGTTGTCGGTGTTGGCGATAAATGCGTCGATAGCTGCTGCGTCAGCCGTTGCAGCCTCGGGATAGGTGTAAGCCTTAACTGCGCCTTCGAGGAAGGTGGTCTTGTTCGTGGTCAGCTGGAAGCCCTTATTGTATGCGCCGATTGCGCCCGTAGCTACCAACTCCTGACCGATCTCGTAGCTCTTCTTGCCGTAGCTGAAAATCGAGCCCGTTGCGTCGGTCAGCACAAAACCATTCGAGGTGAGTGCCGTAACCTGACCCATCATCGTATATTCGCCGTCCAACTCAACATTGGCGATATCGGTGATCTTAACAACGTCGGTTACAACGATGTTATAATATTTGCTATTGTTGGCTGCTACTGCATAACCATAAACTACTACCTTATCGCCACTTGCTACAAGAGCCTTGGTATCATCACTTGCATAGTAGAAGCTACCCTGATTTGTAGTACCATCAACAACGATATTATAGTAGTTACCACTGATTGACATCGTACCAGCCATAGCTACATAGGTTGCTTTGCGATTATTGGTATCAGCTACATAAGCATCTACCGCAGTTGCATCTGCATACGAAGGAGTGGGATAGGTGTAAGTGCCTGCCTCACCCTCAACAATCGTTGCGGTGCTACCCTTAATCTGCAACATACAATACTTATCATACGAGCTAATCTCACCCGTAATGGTCAAGTTCTGACCTACGGCATAATTCTTCGCACCATAGAAGAAGATCGAACCAGTTGCGTCAGTGAAGACAAAGCCATTGGTCGAAACAGCAGTTACCTGACCCTCCATAGTGTAGGTGTTACCAAACTCCACATCAGCAATCGGAGTTACGGTTGCGGGAGCTGCCGTGGTGAAGGTCTTAACCTCGCCATAGGTGGTCTCCTCGCCTGCAACTGCGTAAGCACGGTACTCGTAGGTGGTCTCCTCGATCAAGCCCGAAAGCTCAATCGTGAACGACTCAGCTACTGCCGCAGCTGCAACCTTCGTATAGTCGGCTGCACCGCTCATTCGGTACTCAACACCAACCTCAGCGGGAGCCTCGGTTACACCCGAATACGAACCTGCAACGGTAGCCGAAGTCTCGGTTACGTTGGTAGCCTCGCCCGTAACGACGGTCAGCACCTCGGCGGGAGCCTCAACTGCACCAAACTCAACGTTATCCAGACGGTAGGTGTTCGACTTACCGGTGTAGCGGAATGCCACTGCCAGAGCCTTCTCCTCAGCGTACTTGGTCGACAGATCGAGCGAGTACGAGGTCCAAGTGTTGATCGGGTTGATCGTCTCGTCGGTATAGGTGTACGACTCAACAACCTCCCAAGTTGCCGTTGCAACATCGCCAGTGTAGTTCTTCGACGCTACAACCTCGAATTTCGAGTTGTCCTTGGTCTTGAAGTACCAAGCCAGATCGAAGGTCAGCTTCTTGCCCTGAGCCTCAGCTACATTAAACTTGGTCATCACGGCATAAGCCACAACCTCCGACATCGTCGAGCTATAAGGAGCAACATTGATATACTTCTCAGCGTCGAAGGTCTTACCGAACCAGCCCAGATATGCGTTTGCGGGCCAACCTGCGTCGGTCGAAGTGAAGGTCCACTTGCCGCTGGTATAAACCTTATTATTCTCAATTGCTGCGAAATCGTCAGCAAAGTAGGTAACTGCCGTGCTCTGATCCTTCTCGGTTGCAAAGGTCTTGACATCACCCTTGTACTCCTTGCCATCAACCACAACGTATGCGTAGTACTCGTAGTTGGTACCGTCGGTCAGGGTGTTGAGCGTGATCGAGAAGGGCGACTGGATAGCGATAGCCTTCTCAACGGTGTAGTCCGCAGCACCCTCAGCCTTGTAAGCAACGCCTACCTCCGAGATCGTACCGTCGAACTCGTAGCTACCGCCAATGGTTGCACCACTCATCGTGATATCAGTTGCGTCGGCAGTCTTAACCACGGGAACAGCCTCGATCTTCACGCCCTCGTCCTTGGTCGAGAGGGTCAGGTCGTCGATACGGAACTGCTGCTCAGCAACCTTCGAAACGAACTTCAAGCCTACAATGCTCTCAGTCTCAGCTACGGTGAACGACGCAGTGGTCATCTTCCAACCATCAGCCGCATCACGAGTCAGCGTCAGAGGCTTGTAGGTCGCACCGCCATCGGTGGTATAGTATGCCTCGAACTCCGAAGCGTTATATGCGCTGTAAACACGCAGACCCATCGACAAGTCGATATTCTGTGCCGTACCAACGTTGATGTTATTCACAACAAATACAACATCGGCCTTGTTACCGAATGCGTTGTTGCCACCCGACGCGCCCGAATAGCTCTCCGAAGCGTGCGACTTACGGAAGTCGAAAGTAGTGCCCGTGTAGTTTGCAGCGGCACCACCCAGACCCTGACGAACAAAACCGCCAGCAGTCTCGAATGCGTCAAGCTTGGTATTTGCCGACAAAACAACACCGTCGAACGACTCGTAGTAGAGTTTGGTGCCATCGGTGCTCGGCTCGTCGCCGGGCTCCTGCTCGCCCTCACCTGCTGCAAGGTCAAGCTCCTGACCACCAGCACCGGTCGTCAGCTTGATATCGTCGACACGGGTTGCAATGCTTGCCTCCATCTTGATGTAGAGGTACTCGGCAGCCTCTTTGAGCTGGAAGTCAGCCGAAGCCTTATCCCAAGCGCTATAAGTCGAACGGGTGTAGGTCAGCTTCGTCCACTTCTGACCGTCGGCACTGAGCGATACGATGAACTCCTCGGGGTTGAACGGAGCATCGTAGTTGCCGTACTCATTACGCTCAACACCCCACTCCATATGCAGCTTCTGCTCGCCATCGAGAGCGATCTTATTGACGGTGAAGTTACCACCTGCTGCAAAGTAGAGGTTGTTCACACCCGACGCCTCGTTGATCGAGTAGTCCGAGTTGTTGTACTTGGTATCGTTCGAGGGCGAGTTGCTACGAACGGTTACGCTATGCGAGCCATAGGTAACCTCGGCAGCACCCGTACCCTTCTTGTTAAACTTCTGGAACTCATTAGCGAAGGGCCACTTGTTGTTCGAATCCTGCGACGCAGCCTCACCATCGAGGTTGTCGAAGAAGATAACCTTAGCGTCGGCCTGCTCGCCCTTCTGCTCGATGTAGATCGAACGCTTGAACAGAATGGTCGAAACAATAATCTCGGCCTTGCGCGAAGTACCCGTGTTACGGCTAACGGTGACGGTCAGCGTGTTGTCACCATCGCCCTCGTCGGGATTGACCACACACCAATCGGCGTTGCTCGAAACCGCAGTCCAAGCGCGGTTGCAACGTACGGCGAAAGTCTTGCTACTCTCCGTTGCATCAAACTGCAAGGTGAGCGATTCGAGAGCCTCGCCTGTCAATTCCTCGGCGATCTCCAACTCCGGAATAACCGGATCGACCTCCTCGGTGTTACACCCTGCAAACGACATCGCGATGAGCAACATCGGCAGCGTGAAAAGCAAATGCTTCAAATGTTTCATAACTCTTTTGGTTTTAATTGTTTGTTAATTTATGTTGTTAGTTACTTTCGTTTTCGGATAGTTCCAATTACAGATTCGGGACTTTTCACCTAATTTAGCTTACAAATGTAAGAAAAAGCATAGGAAATGCAATGAATCGACACGCCACGTTTTCAAAATTTAATCAACACGTAACATCGTTTTATTGACATTTTAACACGGGCGAGAATGCGTCTAATTTTTAGGAATTTAAGCTCGGTGGGCGGGCGCGAAAATCGCAGTTATCAACATATCAACAATGGGTTTTCAACAATTTGAGAAACTTTTGCACCCTCCGACACGCTCCGTTTAGGTCGATTTTGAGCACAAAAAAGCCACACTTCCCTTGCGGGAAATGTGGCTGTTTCGGCTCGTGGCTCGCCCCTTAGTCCTTCAAAATGTAGACCGTCTCGCTCTTCTTTTGCAGGTTGTAGTGCTCGCGGGCGTAGGCCTCGATATATTCGTCATATTTCAGATTTTCGAGCATCGTACTATCCTCAGCAATCTTGGCGCGGTAGGTCGCAACCTCACCCTTCAACGCCGAAATATCACGTCGCAACTCGACACACTTGACCACGTAACGGCCCGAAGTAAAGACCATCACGAAAACGGCGATAATCGACACAATAATCCAAAAGCGCTTACTGCGATACCACTGACTCATAGCACGTTAGGGAATATGCATAAATTTGTGAATCTGAATCGAGATGTTCCATTGCGGGTGTGCCTTGACATACTCGACAATCTTCGGCGTCATCTGCTCCGAACGGCTCCACTCGGGTTGCATAAAGAGCATACACTTCTCACCCACCTTCGCTGCGCACTCCTCGGCCCAACGCAGATCCTCCTCGGTCTCGATGATGACCTTCAACTCGCTCGCTGCGGCAAACGCCTCAGCCAAAGGCGGTTGCTTGCGCTTGGGCGACAGGCAGATCCAATCGAACTCACCACTCAGCGGGTGCGAGCCCGACGTTTCGAGGAAGATCTCCAAGCTGTGTGCGTGCAGTCGCTGGGTCAGATAATCGAGCGGATAAAGCAGCGGCTCGCCACCCGTGATGACGATCGCCTGCGCCTCGAACGAGGCAGCGCGCTCGACGATCTCGTCAGTCGCCACAAGCGGGTGGCTCAGCGGATTCCACGTATATTTGGCATCGCACCAGCTGCAACCTACATCGCAGCCGCCCAAGCGAATGAAATAGGCGGGTTTGCCCGAGTGAAATCCCTCACCCTGAATGGTATAGAAATCCTCGACCAACGGCAATCGACGACCTTCGCAGAAATCGGTATCGGGACGACGGTTACTCATTGACTACCACAAAAACATCTTTCAGATTGCGACCCAGCTGGTCGTAATCCAAACCATAACCTACGATAAACTCGTTGCCAATCTCCAACGCCTTATATTTAATAGGTATCTGCTTCGAGTACGAATTGGGCTTGAAGAAGAGCGTTGCCACCTCGACACTTGCGGGGTTATGACCCGACAACGAACGCATCAGGTGCTCGATACTCTCGCCCGTATCGACGATATCCTCAACCACGATCACGTGGCGACCCTCGATATTATTCTTCAAGCCGATCAGCTCCTGCACCTTGCCCGTAGTCGATGTGCCGGCATACGACGCCAACTTGACAAACGACAGCTCACAGTTGAAATCGACCTTCTTCATCAGATCGGACATAAACATAAACGAACCATTCAGAACACCCAGAAACAGAGGCGTTTCGCGGTCGGCGTAGTCGGCATTGATCTGCGCAGCAACCTGTTCAACTGCACGGTCGATCTGATCGGCGGGAATCATCACTTCAAAGGTCTTGTCGAGAAGTGTGACGCGCTTTTTGTTATTGCAACCCATATATTTCTTTAATAAGAGTTAGACTTAACGTTTGAGTTTCGTAAAAAAAGATTTAACTTTGCGAAGTTACAAACTTTCGATTAATTTTCAAAAATTTTGTGCAATATGACACCAATAGTTAGCATTATTATGGGTAGCACCTCCGATTTGAAGGTGATGGAGGCGGCTGCCAAACATCTCGACGCAATGGAAATCCCCTACGAGATTCTCGCTTTGTCGGCTCACCGTACCCCCGCTCTGGTTGAGCAGTTTGCACGCGGTGCAGCAGAGCGTGGCGTGAAGGTAATCATCGCCGGTGCTGGCGGTGCAGCTCACCTGCCGGGTGTGATCGCTGCAATGACACCGCTGCCCGTAATCGGTGTGCCCATCAAGTCGGGCAACTCGATGGACGGTTGGGATTCGGTGCTCTCGATTCTGCAAATGCCCGCAGGTATTCCCGTTGCTACGATGGCGCTCGACAACGCTAAAAATGCAGCGATTTTTGCTACGCAGATTCTTGCCGCAGGCGACCCCGCAATGATGGCTAAGGTGGTGGCTTTCAAAGATGAGTTGGCCGAGAAGATCGACAAGGCTAACCGCGACCTGTCGGAGATCAAAATGCCTTTCAAGGTGAACTAAATGATGACCCAGCAAGTCATATACGCATTCTTAATCACGTTGGCAGCGGGTCTGGCAACGGGTATCGGTAGCGTCATCGCCTTCCTCACCAAGCGCACCAATCGTCGTTTTCTGGCCTTCTCGTTGGGTCTTTCGGCGGGCGTGATGATCTACGTATCGTTTATGGAGATGCTCTACTCGGCCCGTATCGAGTTGGAGGCTATGCGTGGCGAGCAGCAGGGCGCGCTGATTGCAGCTGCCGCATTCTTTGGCGGTATGCTCATCGCCTACTTGATCGACCGCGCTGTGCCCGAGGCCGAAAACCCGCACGAACTGCACTCGGTCGAGGAGCTCGAAGATGACTCGCGCCACAACCACCGACTGCATCGTATGGGACTGCTCACAGCGTTGGCTATCACGATCCACAACTTCCCCGAGGGCATTGCAACCTTTATGTCGGGTATCAGCTCGATCGAAACGGGAGCGGCGATTGCCGTTGCCGTTGCGATTCACAACATTCCCGAGGGTATCGCCGTGTCGGTGCCAATCTATGCCGCTACGGGTAGTCGCCGCCGCGCCTTCTGGTACTCGTTCCTGTCGGGACTGTCGGAGCCGTTGGGGGCTGTGGCTGCCTATCTGTTGCTGATGCCATTGATGGGACCGATGCTCTTGAACTGCACCTTCGCAGCTGTGGCGGGCATTATGGTCTTCATCTCGCTCGACGAGTTGCTGCCTGCCGCTCACCAATATGGCGAAAACCACACCTCGATCGTGGGTATGATCTGCGGAATGGCACTGATGGCAGTGAGCCTTATACTGCTGATGTAGCGACGTTTGCGCGTAAAAATGATCGAGCCTCACTCCGTTTGCAGGGTGAGGCTCGTTTGCGTTTAGTTATTGGCATAGACGTACCAATTGAGATAGGTGGCGAAGATCAGCCACAGCATATAGGGCATCATCAGCCACGCTGCCCACGACGATGTTCGTCCCGCAGTCGTCATATACCAGATTGTGAGCACGATAAGCAACAACATCGCCACCATACCCAGCAGCGGATCACGCAACCAGAAGAACAAGAACGTCCACAACACATTCACCGCCAACTGCAAAACCCACGGCAACACGGCGCGCATATTCTCCGTGCGGAAACACTCGCCAAGCGACACGCCCATCAACACGTACAACACTCCCCAAACGATCGGGAATACCATATTTGGAGGCGACAGCGGCGATCGGGCGATCGTTGGATACCACTCGCGCAGTGCGTCAGCCTGCAACAGACTCGACAGATAACCCACCGCCAGGCAGACGGCAATGGCAATGGGATAGGCTATATACTTTTTCATAATCGAACATTGAGTTGGTTTACGTTTCGGCTCGCGCAATTTTAGGGCCAAATTGTATCGCCCGAAGGCAAAATTTATCGTGCGAGTGGTCGGCGTATCAAACTTTTTCGTAAATTTGTACTCAAAGAATTTTAACAACTTAAACCCCAAAAACTGATGATCGTAGATTTCAAAAACCGTCCCGAAGAGGTGCTCGAACATTTCAACGGTGGCGAGAAAGAGTTTATCGTACGTCGCTACCTCGACGATAAGTGCAAGATTATGAAAGGTTTGCTCCATAGCGGAGCCTCGATTGGCGAGCATACCCACACCACCAACTGCGAGTTTATCCACATCATCGAGGGTCGTGGCACGGTGCTGATGGACGGCGCATACGAGGACGTCGAGGCAGGTCAGTGCCACTACTGCCCCAAGGGTCATTCGCACAGCCTGATCAACAATAGCGACGCCGATCTGCACTTCTTCGCTACGGTCGTCGAGCAGTAAGTGATTGATTCACAATTCACAATTCACAATTCACAATTCACAATTCGCGATTATGAATTAGAGCTGCGCTTTTCGGAGCGCGGCTCTTTTTTTTGTTTCTAAGGATCAACTTGGATCCCAAAAATAGAAAAACCACCCCGCTTTCGGAGTGGCTTCTCTTATATCGATTTGTGGTGCTTATCGGATTCGATCGACCGAACGAACCAAAGCCTCGTCTGCGGCGATAGCCTTCATTGCCAGATAGTTCAAGAACATAGACGCAATCGGCAACAACATCGTCACGTTCAAACTGAGTGCGCGGAAATCGAAAACAGCAAACGCACGATAGAACAAAACATAGTGCACCGCCAGCATAATCACCGAGCCCGTCAGCAACACAAACTCCACAATGCAGTAACGAATTTGAGTCATTCGACGCTTATAGAGGAAGATTGTGACCAAAGGCAGCAGAGCCGCAGCCACAAGCACGATTGCCAAAAAGATCGTCGTCTTATACATCTCGCCCGTTGCAACCGAGCGCAAACCATAGCCATAGAGGTTGAAAGTCTCTGCGCCACCCATAAACTCAGCAAGCGGCAGACACATCATCAGCGTCGTAAGCACCACGACACCAAGCAGATAGAGTGTTTGAATACGTTGAATCATTATTTCTTTTTACGTTAATTTATTCGTTAATCAAATCGCCATTCGAGCCCTTGATCTCGTCGATCAGATAGCGGTTGCGGTCCGACGAGTTGCGGTTGATAAGCTCGCCCAAAAATCCCGCCAAAAAGAGCACAACGCCCAGCACAACAGCCACCAACGACAGATAGAACAGCGGTTGGTCCGTTGCACTGCGCCACACCAATCCATTAGCCTGACGGATAACCTTTTGCAGTACGATCCACATCGCCGCACCACCGCCAAACAAGAACATCAGCGTGCCCAACGAGCCGAAGAAATACATCGGACTGCGACCGAATTTCGACATAAACATCACCGAGAGCAGATCCAAGTAGCCCTTGATCATTCGCTCCCAGCCGAACTTCGAAACGCCATATTTGCGTGCGCGGTGCTCAACCACCTTCTCGCCAATGCGCTTGAAACCAGCCTGTTTAGCCAAAATCGGAATATAGCGGTGCATCTCGCCATAGACCTCGATACTCTTCACAACCTTACGACGGTAGGCCTTCAAACCGCAGTTGAAATCGTGCAGTTTGATACCCGACACCACGCGTGCCGTTGCGTTGAAGAACTTGCTCGGCCAACGCTTGCCCGCAGGGTCGTGGCGCTCCTTCTTCCAGCCCGAAACCAGATCGTAACCCTCCTCAACGATCATCTTATACAGGGCGGGAATCTCGTCGGGCGAATCCTGCAAATCGGCGTCCATCGTGATAACTACCTCACCCTGAGCCTCATCGAAGCCGCAATAGAGCGCCGCCGACTTGCCATAGTTGCGACGAAAACGAAGACCCAACACCGAGTCATTCTTCTCGATCAACTGCTCGATAACCTCCCACGACGTGTCGCTGCTACCATCGTCGATCAGAATCAGCTGGTAGCTAAACTTATTTGCCTTCATCACACGGTCGATCCACTGCTCCAACTCGGGCAGCGACTCGTACTCGTTATAGACGGGTACAACAACCGAAATATCAATAGGTTTTACTAACATCGCCTACTCCTCGTTACTAATTTCCTCGGCAAACGGATCGGCCTCACGACGGGTGAACGCCGCAATCACCAAGCCATACAAAACGCCGTTGAATACCATACTGAAAACGCTCGAAATCACGATGAAGATCGGATTGAACTGAATGGTATCCATCATTCCGTTCATCTGCTTGATCTGTGCCTTCGAGTAGATACCCATCTGCTTGATCATATCCATCGACTTATCCAGCAAAATGCGGAACTCCTCCTCGGCAAAGGTATTGACTGCCACCGCCTTAACTGCGCCATAAAGTACACCTGCAAAGACCATCGACACAACGATGAAACCCAGCACCTGTCCATACGAGCAACCCGCCGAGCCGCACGACTGCGCATAGCCACGTGCATAGTACCAAATCAGTCCGACCATCGCCGCAAATCCAATAAAACCAATACCCGCAAACGGGCAGCAGACCTGTAACAAGTCGAGCGTAACCG
Source organism: Rikenellaceae bacterium (assembly GCA_017463585.1). Lineage (GTDB taxonomy): Bacteria > Bacteroidota > Bacteroidia > Bacteroidales > Rikenellaceae > Alistipes. Next base: position 49,597 of record JAFTOX010000013.1, read on the forward strand.
ACACAGCGCCAATCACTGCGCCCGCAATCGATGCTCGAAGTAAATAGTTGTTATTCATATCTTTCTGTTTGCTTTTTCTCAATTTTTCTATCGCAATTCGCCACGACCCTCACGCAGAATCTCCTGCTCGTCCGAAGTCAAATCGACCAGCGTCGTGGGCACATTGTCGCCAATACCGCCATCGACAACCAGATCAACCACATTCGAATAACGCTCCTCGATCAACTCGGGATCGGTCGTATATTCGTCACCATCATCGGTCGGACGACGCTTGACCGACGAGGTCACCAGCGGGCAGCCCAAGCGCTCGACAATCGCACGTGCAATGGGGTTGGCCGGAATACGCACACCGACGCTCTTGCGCTTCTCCAACGCACGGTCGGGCATCTTCGACGAGGTATTCAGAATGAAGGTGAACGCACCGGGCAGGTTGCGCTTCATCAGCTTGAAGGTCAGATTATCGACACGACAATACTCCGACACGCTCGAAATGCTGTCGAAGATCACCGAAAGCGAATCCTCGCTCTTGGCTTTGATCGTGCGCAGACGCTCGATGGCTTTGGGTGAGTGGAGCGAGCAACCGAAGGCGTAGATCGAATCGGTCGGATAGATAATCACACCGCCTCGGCGGAGAACATCGACCACCTTATCCAACTCCTTCTCGCTCGGATTGACCGGATAAATCTTGACAAGCATAAGTTTCGTGTTAGTTTGTTGGGTTTACTTTTTGTCAAAGGTAACGCTTTTCGTTCGATTGTCCAAACTCTATGTCGGCTTTTTCGACCTTTGCGGGATTAGTCACGGCGGATTTTCAGGCGCGACACCACTGGATAGTGGTCCGAAACACCCAATCGGGGCGACTCGAACGACTGCACCTCGAACCCTCGATCGACCATAATGAAATCGATGCGCAACAGATTGAAGAACCCTCGATAGGTATTGGTCATTCCACGTGCCGCCTCGACAAACGTATCGTCCAGACGGCGGCCGATCGTGCGGTAGGTATAGGACATCGCACCGTCGTTGAAGTCGCCACAGACGATCACACGATAGGGCGACGCTGCCACAAAACGCGAAATGGTATCGGCTTGATCGGCACGGATTTGCGAGTTGAGCTGGAAACGATCGGCAATCGAACGCAGTTTGCCCTCGCGCTCGCCCGAGCCGTCCTCAATAAAGTCGCCACTGACCAGATACTCCTGATCGTCGTGCGTGATCATCGTCGTGCGCAGGTGGTTATTGACCACACGCACCGTATCGTCGCCAATCATCAGATCGGCCCACTGCGCAATGCAAGCCGTCGAATCCAACTCGGTCGCATTGTCAATCACGCCCGAGCGCACAATCTTATATCGCGTATAGATCGCATTGCCCACGCCGTGTCCCTGCTTGGGGTGAGTAGTCAGTCGCAGCGCCACCAAACCTCGATATTTGCGGCTGGTGAGCATCGTATCGAACATCTCGCGCGGGCAGGCGGGAGTGCTCTGGAACTCCTGCAAGCAGACAATATCGGGCGACAGAGAATCGATCACCGCCGCACCCGTTGCAACGGCGTGCTGAGGGTCTTGATCAATGCCGTAATAGGGTTTGAAATTGCCTATGTTATAGGTCATTACCGTGAACGAGCCTCGTTCGGGAGTGTGCTGTGCCGAGTAGTCACGCAGGGGCGTTATGCGATAGTAGCGCGACACCTTGCCCACGCCAATCAGCGCCACCAAGATCATCGGCAGAGCATACTTCCATCGCCAGCGAATAACCCAATAGAGTATCATCACCACCATCGCCGCATAGCTGAACGGCGCACCCAGGCTGAGCAACGACAGAATCCACATTCGGTGCGGACTGACAACCGGCGCGAGGTACGACAACAGCACCACAACCACGATCACAATCGACACGATGACCATCACAAAATCGAACAGACGACCTGCGAGCGAGCGACGATGAGATCGACGTTCGGGGTCGTTAGGCGAGGCGTAGTAATATTCCGACATTTCGACTTAGTTTTAGTAATAGATTTGGCGGGTTTTCTTCCAATATCGGAGCAGCAACCAGCCCCACAACATACCGCCCAAGTGAGCAAAATGGGCAACGCTATCACGCACGCCGACAACGCCCGACGCAAACTCAATCACCAAGAACACAACAACCAACCACTTGGCTTTCATCGGGATAGGCGGGAACATCAACATTACCATTGCGTTGGGGTGCATTACGCCGAACGACATCACAACGCCCATCGTCGCACCCGACGCACCGAGCATTACGTGGTTGGTAAATATCTTGTTCGCCAGCTGAGCGGCGCCCATTCCCATTGTCGTTGCCTCGGCTGCAATCTGCGACTTCAAACTGAGCCACTCGATCGCCGTCACACCCATATGCAACAACGCCGCACCCACTCCGCAAACGAAGTAATAGATGAGGAACTTCTGAGGTCCGAGGTCACGTTCCAGCGTTCGTCCGAACATCCACAACGAGAACATATTGAAGAACATATGCTGGAAGTTGGCATGCAGGAACATATACGTGAAGAATTGGTAGGCGTGGAACTTCTCGCTACCAATCCAATACAACATTCCATACTCCTGAATCGTGTCGCCAATGGGCAATATCGTACACGCCAACCAAACCACGAAGTTGGCAATGATCAGATTCAACGTAATTGGCGGAGTGGCAAACGGGCCACGTCCAAACTGATTATTCATCGTTATAAATCTCTTATTTACAATTTATTGGCGGTCGCATTATCCCAAACGCGAGCGAATCTCGCCCGTTGAGATTTCGACCATTATCGCCTTGCCCGACGGCGAGAAACTCATATTCTCGCACATAGCCAAACGCGACAACAACACCTCGGTCTGCTCCACCCCGATCGCACCACGCATTGCCGCCGCACGACGCTGAGCAACCATCGCTGCCAACTGCTGACGACGTACCGCCGTCGGCTCGTCGCCCTCGGCAATCGAGTGGATCACATCGTAGAGCAGTCGGTCAATCTCGACACCCTCCATATCGGCAGGCGTGCCACTCAGCTCGACCGTGCAGTCGTCGACCACACGCAGGTCGAATCCGATAGCCGACAGATCGTCCAAGCAGCCCTTCAACAGTTCCACCTCGTCGTTGGTAAGCACCAGACGCTCAGGGAACAACAACTGCTGGCTCACCGACGAGCCACCACCGAGCATAGCCTCATACTCCTCGAAGCTGACGCGTTCTCTGGCACGGCGCAGATCAACCACAACCAGACGACCGCGATAGCGTGCCGCCGCCATCATCTCGGGCAACACGATCACATCTTCAAACTGAGCCTCGTCTGCACCCTCAAATCGTTGCTGAACGGCGTCGGCACTCTCGACAAACTCAAACTCCTCGCCCGACGTTTGCGGCTGCTCCGACGATAGAAAATCGTGGAAGCTCTCGCCACTATCGACGATTGCAAACTCCTCACTCTCAGTACCCGCCAACGAATCAGAAGGCCACATATCGAATCGCTCACGACGAGGCGTTGCACGGTACTCACCTGCAAAATCCGACAGATCAGCCTGCGAACGACGACCCGCCGTTGCGCCCGACGTATAGCCCTCACGGAAAGGATTATAACCCTCAACACTTGCTGCACGAGGTTCGCTGTAAATTCGACCCGAACTGCCCGCAACGGGAATATCAATGGCATCTGCATCGTCGAAATCCATCAGAGGCACCGCACCCGTTTTTGCCAGCGTTTCACGCACGGCAGCGTTGATTATCTGCCAGATAGCCTCACCGTCCGAGAACTTAACCTCGGTCTTTTGCGGGTGAACATTGACATCAATACGCTCGGGATCGATCGTCAAATAGAGGAAAATATCGGGTTGCGTCTGCGCCGGAATCAACTTCTCGTAGGCCTTCATCACCGCCTTATAGAAATAGGGCGACTTGAAGTAGCGACCATTCACAAACAGGAACTGCTTGTACGAACTCTTCTTCGCTGCCGCAGGGCGACCCACGAAACCTTCGATCTTCACGAGCGAAGTTTCGGCCGACACCTCCAACAGATTATTCTTGATACTCTTGCCCACCACATCGACAATTCGACCACGCAAGCTATTGCGTTCGAGGTCGTAGATCGGAGCATTGTTCGAATACAACTTAAAGGCAATCTGCGGATTACACAACGCCACACGCTCAAACTCATCACGAATTTGGCGCGACGAGGTTGTACTCTTCTCCAAGAATCGGCGGCGTGCGGGCACGTTGTAGAACAGATTGCGAACAAAGAACTGCGAGCCGACCGGACAACCGCAAGGTTTCTGCTTATCGAACTCGCCGCCATTGATAAAGGTCTGCGAGCCAAGTTCCTCGCCCTCTTGGCGGGTTTTCAGCTCGACCTGAGCCACAGCCGCAATCGACGCCAACGCCTCACCTCGGAAACCAAACGTATGCAGTTTGTAGATATCGTCCACCGAGGCGATCTTGCTCGTTGCGTGACGGTCGAAGGCCATACGTGCGTCGGTGGGCGACATACCGCACCCATCGTCCACAATCTGGATCAGATCGCGTCCGCCCTCGCAACAATTCACCGTTACGGTTTTGGCTCCCGCGTCGATGGCATTCTCCATCATCTCCTTGACAACCGACGAAGGTCGATTGACGACCTCGCCCGCTGCAATCTGATTTGCAACGACTTCGGGTAGCAGTTTAATTCGATCGGCCATAGTCTATGCTGGTCTTGCTTATTCGCCTTGGTAATCGTTAGGCACCACTCGGATCGGGCGGTAGGGATCGAACTCCTCCTCGGCAGGCGCGCTCGTCGCTGCTGCGTTCTGCTTTGCCAGATCGAACATCTCAGCCACGCGCGGCACAACCACAAAGATTGCCAACGCCACGATCACAATCATAATCAACATACGGATCATACCGCGCTTCTTGCGGTCGGCAGCCTCCTGACGACGATACTCGTTGCGCTCCTCACGGCGGCGGCGAATATACTCGCCCGCAACATATACATTCTCGCCCTTGCGCTCCGTTGCACCCTCCAAGGGCTGCTCGCCACGCTCGGCACGACGCTCACGCAGAGCCTCAACTTCGGGATCGTAGTAGCGAGGCTTATAGTTGAACTGATTGGCGTGTTTCTTAAATGGTGAAAATCCTAACATATCGCTTTTAACTTTTTGCCAAATATACAAAATTTTGCGCTGACGAACACTATCCGCACGCCAACTTTCACTCCACTATTGGAAGAAATTCTTCATTCGTTCGAAGATATTCTGATTCTTCACTGGCTCGGCCTGCTGGAACGAGGGTTGCTCGGCCAGTTTCTCAACCAGCGAACGCTCCTCCTTCGACAGCTTCGAGGGGATAGTCAGATCGACCACAATCAGGATATCGCCACGACCGTAACCATTCACATCGGGCAGACCCTTGCCGCGCAGACGCAACACCTTGCCGGCGTGCGTACCGGCGTCGATCTTGATCTTCACGCGCGAGTCGATAGTCGGCACCTCGACATTACCGCCCAGCAGAGCCGTCGTAACGGGGATATTGAGGTTGTGGATCAGGTCGTTACCATCGCGCACAAAGTCCTCCGAGGGAATCTCCTCGATCAGCACCTGCAAGTCGCCATTCACACCTCCGTGGCGTGCAGCATTACCCTTGCCCGACACATTGAGGCGCATACCTGCACCCACACCTGCGGGAATACGGATCTCGACAACCTCCTCGCCACGAACCGTACCCTCGCCATTACACTTGGTGCAAGGATCCGAAATAACCTTACCCTCGCCACCGCACGTGGGACACACGCCCTGCGTCTGCATACGACCGAAGAAGGTGTTTTCGACACGCGTTACGTAACCTGCACCATTACAAGTCGAGCAGGTCTTATAGTCGTTGGCACTCTTGGCACCCGAACCACCACACGCATCGCAAGCGATTGTCTTATTGATCTTTATCTTCTTGGTTGTGCCCGTTGCGATCTCGGCCAGCGTCAGCTTGACCTTCACACGCAGGTCGCTGCCACGATTGACCGCCTGTCCGCGGCCACCGCCACCAAAGCCACTGAATCCACCGCCAAAATGACCTCCGAAGATATCGCCAAACTGCGAGAAGATATCCTCCATCGAGAAGCCGCCACCAAAACCGCCAAAGCCGCCACCCGCAGCCGATCCGTTCATACCTGCGTGGCCAAACTGATCGTAGCGCGCACGCTTGTCGGGATTCGACAGCACGTCGTATGCCTCGGCAGCCTCCTTGAATTTCTCTTCTGCCTCCTTATCGCCCGGGTTCTTGTCGGGGTGATACTTGATAGCCGCCTTGCGGTAGGCCTTCTTGATCTCGTCGGCGTTGGCATTACGCTCGACACCCAACACTTCGTAGTAATCTCGTTTTTCCATTCTTATCTCAATGATCGCCCACCGATGCGGACGACCGCTAATTTGTTCCTAAAAAATTTACTCGGCAACAACTACCTTCGCATAGCGAATAACCTTATCACCCAGCTTGTAGCCCTTCTGAACCACGTCGATAATCTCGCCTGAGTTCTTACCATCAATGGGAAATCGGGCAACGGCCTCGTGTACGTCAACGTCGAACTCCTTACCGACTGCTTCGATCTCGCTTACGCCCTGCTGGCGCATCACCTCGTTGAACTTCTGCGAAATGAGTCGAACACCGCCACGCAGTGCCTCAACATCGTCGCTCTTCTCCATTGCTGCCAACGCACGATCGACATCATCAACCACGGGCAGCAGAGCCTTGATCACATTCTCGCCACCCGACTCCACGAGCGACATCTTCTCTTTGAGCGTACGTTTGCGATAGTTGTCGAACTCGGCCTGCAAACGCAGATACTTATCGCGCCACTCGGCAGCCTCAGCCTCGGCTTTTGCCAATGCCTCTGCCGCCTCATCAACGGGCTCAGCGTCGGTCTGGTCTGCCATTTCGTCAACTGCGGGGGTGTCATCATCTGCCATATTGGCACACGACTGTCCCTCACAATTGGGTTCGACATCGCCTTCGGCGAAGCCCTCCTCGGGCTTAACTTCCTCGTTATAAACTTCTTGCTTGCTCATAATCTATTTCGTTTTTATTTTGTTTCACTTTGTCGAGAACTATTAGCACAAATTGCATACCATACCGCCTTTTGTGCTAAGAATCTGCAAAGTAACAAAATTTTCGCCAAACGACCGAATATTTCGGCAGATAAAGCCCGTCGGGAGCCTCATTTTGAAACCGCTTTTGCGACCTCACCCTCATAAAACTACCAAGTATCGGATTTTGTTATGGCGGGATTGATATTTTTTATAGCGTTTTTGGTCCAACTTTGCGAAAAAGTGCGTACCTTTATGCTCGGAAAAATATGATAAACAAAAACTATAACTATGCTTACAAGAATTATCAATGGTAATGTTCTGACCCCGTCGGGTTGGAAAAAGGATTGCTCGGTATTTGTGCGCGACGGCAAGATCGTCGAGATTTCGGACACTAACCTCGAAGTCGTAGGTGCCGAAATATTTGACGCTCAGGGTTCGTATGTGGTTCCCGGCGGTATCGAAATTCACGCCCACGGCGGTGGCGGTAGCGACTTTATGGAGGGCACCGAGGAGGCGTTCCGCACTGCGGTTGCTGCCCATATGAAGTATGGTACCACGGCATTCTACCCCACCCTCTCGTCATCGACTATGCCGATGATCCGCGCTGCGGTGGCTACGACCGAAAAGCTGATGGCCGAGAAGGATAGCCCCATTATGGGTCTGCACCTCGAAGGCCACTACTTCAATATGGTAATGGCCGGTGGTCAGCTGCCCGAGAACATCAAGAACCCCGATCCCGATGAGTATATTCCTCTGCTCGAAGAGACCAACTGCATCAAGCGTTGGGACGCTGCTCCCGAGTTGCCGGGCGCTATCGAGTTCGGTCGCCACATCACCTCGAAGGGTGTTCTGGCGTCGATCGGCCACACCAAGGCTGAGTATGGCGACGTGCTGGCTGCTTACAACGCAGGCTACTCGCACGCAACCCACTTCTACAACGCTATGCCCGGTTTCCATAAGCGTGGCGAGTACAAGTATGAGGGTACGGTCGAGAGTATCTATCTGTTCGACGATATGACCGTTGAGCTGGTTGCTGATGGTATTCACGTTCCCGCTCCGATTCTGCGTATGGTCCACAAGATCAAGGGCGTAGAGAACACCGCACTGATCACCGACGCGCTGGCTTGCGCTGCAAGCGATTCGCAGGTAGCATTCGACCCCCGCGTGATCATCGAGGACGGTGTCTGCAAGTTGGCTGACCGCTCGGCTCTGGCCGGCAGTATCGCAACGATGGACCGTCTGCTCCGCACGATGGTATTCAAGGCAGATATTCCGTTGCAGGACGCAGTTCGTATGTCGTCGGAGACCCCCGCTCGCATTATGGGCATTCTCGATCGCAAGGGTACGCTCGAAAAGGGCAAGGACGCCGATATCGTAATGTACAACAAGGCGTTGGAGGTACAGTGCGTATGGTCGATGGGTAAGATCGTCGAGGGCACCAACAAGTTGGGCTAAACACTCCCTCATCAAGACTAAACACAAACGACAAGTGCCGAGAGTGAGAGCAAAAGCCTCGCGTCTCGGCGCTTTCTTTTTATCTGTCAAAAAGTTTTCACTTTGAATAAAATTTGCTAATTTTGAGGTAGAATATTAACCTAAAACCAAAAGAAGATATGCGTTTCAACAAATTCTTTATGACCTTGGCAACCGCTGCGTTGCTCCTCGCGTCAAGCTGTTCGACATTCCCTACCGAGCAGACCGATCAAGCAATCAATGAAGTGCTCGAAGAGTTCAAAGCTGTCGGTGCCTCGGTTGCCGTAGTTAAAGACGGTGAGATCGTCTATAACAAATCGTTCGGCTACAAAGATTGGGAGAACAAAATTCCTCTCAGCAACGACGACCTTATGCGAATCGCGTCGATCTCGAAATCGTTTACCGCAACCTCGTTGCTGCAACTCGTTGATCAGGGCGTTATTTCGCTGGACGACGACGTGAGCGATCTGATCGGTTTCACGATCCGCAACCCTCACCACCCCGACACTCCGATCACGCTGAGAATGGTTCTCTCGCACACGGCAAGTATCCGCGACAAGGAGGACTACTTCACGCTCGATCACCTCAACCCCGCAGTCTATGGCGATTGCGCCGAGTCATATTTCCAATACAAACCCGGTGAGGGCTACTGCTACTCGAATATGGGTCTGAACCTCGCCGGAACAATCCTCGAAAAGGTTTCGGGCGTGCGTTTCGACCAATATGTCAAGGAGAATGTAATCAACCGCCTCGGTCTGTATGGCGGTCATAATGTGGATTCGTTAGACGCAACAAAGTTCGCTCGTCTGTACAACTTCCGCGATGGCGAGTTCGTTGAATCGACAGGCGCATACCGCAGCTTTGCTGATGATATGCCCAACTACATTATGGGTTACTCGGCACCCCGTTTCTCGCCTACGGGTGGTGTGAAGATCTCGGCTCACGACCTGGCAATCTATATGATGATGCATATGAACTACGGCGAGTACAACGGCGTGCGACTGATCTCGGAGGAGAGTTCGAAGTTGATGCAGACTCCCGTATGGATGATCCAGAACGAAGGCGAGGATCAGTACTGCCTCTGTTTGAAAGAGTTTGTTGATTTTATCGACGACCCGAAGTACAACGTTGCGGGCAACTACCCCATCGGTCATACGGGTGGCGCTTACGGTCTGAACAGCATTATGATTTGGAGTCCCGCCGACGGTTGGGGTATCGTTGCAATGACCAACGGCTACGTTTGGGATCCCGACAAGAGTTTCTTGCAGACCATCACCAACGCTATCTACAACGCTTGCATAAAGGAGCAATAGAGCATTTCACTCTGAAAATAACGAAGCCGCACCCCTTATTGGAGTGCGGCTTACTTTTTGCTTTACCAGCAGATTAGAACGGCAGATCGTCTGCGTCATCTGCGGGCATAGGAGCCGCGGTAGCCTGCTGAACGGGCTGCGGCTGAGCGTATGCAGGTTGCTGATAGCCACCCGCCTGCGGTTGTGCGTAGCCACCCTGCGGAGCGGCACCCTGCTGACCGTCGCCACGACGACCCAGCAACTTCAACTCGGCAGCCTGAATCTCGGTCGAGAAACGGCGGTTGCCCTGCTGATCCTGCCACTCACGTGTGCGCAGCGAACCCTCGACATAGATCTGCGAGCCCTTGCGGACATACTTATCGACCACATCGGCCAAACCGCGCCACAAGGTTATGGTATGCCACTCGGTGTGCTCAGTGCTCTCCTGCGTCTGGCGGTTGAAAATGCGCTCGGTCGTTGCCAAACGCACACGTGCCGTCTTGACGCCGCTTTCGAGCGTGCGAACTTCGGGATCGGCACCCACGTTACCTACCAATATAACTTTGTTAATCATATACTTACGTTTGTTTTAGAGTTTGCTAATCATCTCGATGAAGAGCGCCTTCATCTTCTCGGCAGCCTTGGCGCCCTGACGCTGAACGTCCTCGTGATCGCCCAATTCGTCCGACAGACCGCAGTTGGTAATCACCGACACGCCGAACACGGGAATCGACATATGACGCGCCACGATCACCTCGGGAACGGTCGACATACCTGCCGTATCGCCACCGATAGCCTTGAAGTAACGATACTCGGCCTGCGTCTCGAAGGTCGGACCCGTACCGCCAACATAGACACCATACTGCAACTTGATGTTGTGCTCGGCAGCGATCTCGGTTGCCTTTGCGATCAGCTCCTTATCGTAGCAGTTGTGCATATCGGGGAAACGAGGACCGAGCTCAGCCATATTCTTACCAATCAGTGGGTTGGGCATAAGGTTGATATGGTCGGTAATGATCATCAGGTCGCCCGTACGGAACGAGGTGTTGATACCACCACTTGCATTCGACACGAACAGAGTCTTAATGCCGAGCAGCTTCATCACGCGCACGGGGAAGGTCACCTGCTGCATCGTGTAGCCCTCATAGTAGTGGAAACGACCCTGCATTGCCACCACGTTTTTACCGCCCAGCTCGCCAAAAATCAGACGACCCTTATGACCCTCAACGGTCGAAACGGGGAAATTGGGAATCGTCGAGTAATCAATCGAATACTTCACATCAATGCTCTCGGCCAGACCACCAAGACCCGTACCAAGAATAATACCCACCTGGGGAACGAACTCACCGATCTGCGAACGGATAAATTCGGAAGTTGCTTTAATTTGTTCTAACATCGTTTTCGAGTTTTAGGAGGAAGTCCGCAGGCGAACTACCTATGAATGTGATACTTATCGGGATATAATAGAGTCGTGCACGCAGCTCCGCAGGAATCTTGTTGCGGTTGAGCAGTTTCACGGCATCTTTTTCGGTTGTGATGATCACACCACGCTCGCCCGCTGCGTCGGCCATCGTTTGCAGGTCGCTACGGCGGTAGGCGTGATGATCCTCGAAGATCAGCTCCTGAATCACGTTATAGTGCTTTTTCAGCCCCTCGACAAACGGAACGGGATTGCCCACGCCCGCCATTGCCACCACCTCCGAACCATACGCAACCTCCTCGGGGGCGTCCTCGGGGAAAATCGGGCACGGCGCACCGCTCTCGATACCCGTCATATAGAGGCTCTGGTAGGGATAACGCAGGAAGTCCTTTTTGAGCAGTCGGCGCTCGATCGGCGTTAGATCCTCGTGGCACTTGGTCACGATAAAATATTGAGCACGATACAACTGCGACGGCAGATCGCGCAACTGTCCCGCCGGCAGGAACTTATCCTCATAGACCGGACGCGTGTAGTCGAGCATAATGATGTTGATCTGCGCCTCGACATAGCGGTGCTGGAAGCCATCGTCCATCACCACCACCTCCACGTCGGGGTGCTCCTCGCGCAGACGTTTGATACCCGCCACACGATCCTCGCACACCACAACGGGCACCTCGGGGAACTTCATCTTGATCATCTTCGGCTCGTCGCCCACCTCCATATAGTGGACATCGGGCTGCACCTCAATGTAGCCCTTGGTCTTACGACCGTATCCGCGCGAGATGAGAGCCACCTTATACGTTTGGCTCAGATGACCCACGACCATCTCGGCCATCGGGGTCTTGCCCGTACCGCCGACCGTGATGTTTCCAATGCAAATAATCGGAATATCGAACCGCTCAATCGGGAGCAAACCCCAATCGAATAACCGATGACGAAACGAAATCGCCATCTTATAAAGCCACGCCAAAGGCGCAAACCACGGGTTCAGTTTAACCATACTATTCACAAATTGCCCAAAGATAGCAAATTTCGCAATAGTTTCCAAACTTTCAACCCACTAATTCACACATTACCACACGCTTCGAGCAATATAATAGCCGAAACGAACATTTTTATTATATTTTCTGTGGATTTTTAGCGGCTTTCGGCCTCCTCCAAGCGAGCCTCGCGCAGTGCTTCGAGCGCACGCGAACGTGCCGACTCAATGGCCGAAATCAACAGCTCGGGATCGTCGCACGACACCAGAAATTGCTGCTCATACTTGTCGGTGATCATCACCAGATTCGCCCACTCGGTGGCATAGACGTGCACCCAATCGAGCGTTCTGAAATTGAAATAGTAACCGTAGTAGCCGAACAATCCGAAACTCGACACCACAGGCAGCAGCCACTTAATGGATTGACGTTCAATGCGTTCGACCGTAGCCACATCGATCAGTTCTATCTCAGTCATTTCGAGCACGCAATGAATCTCGATCGAGGACTCATCGACCCGAATATAGCGCGGAATCGACAGCACACACAACGCAACCACAGCCACCGTAACGCTCAGAAACCACGCCGAGATGTAGCCTCCGTCGTAGAGCAGATAGAGCGCAACGACCGCCCCGACGATCGCGATCAACATCACAATCGACGTCCAGCGGATTCGCCTACCGAAGCTATATCTAAATATTTGCTCCATCGCGCAAGATTATCTCCGCAACACTCAGGTCTGTCGGAGTCGTAAGTTTCAGATTCTGAGGCTCGCCATCGTAGAGAGCAACCTCATAGCCCGCCATTTCGACCACCGACGCATCGTCCGTTGCCTTTGCACGATCCGCCAAGCGTGCACCTACCTCAGCATAAGCATTTTTGAGCAGATCGGCACGGAACACCTGCGGAGTTTGCACCGCACGCAGACGGCTACGATCGACCACGTGCGACCCCTCTGAATCGACCTCGCGAATCGAATCCACAACCGCAATCACGGGCACCGCCGCCCCACTCTCATGCGCACACTCGACACCCCGACGGATCATATCCACCGAGAGCAGAGGTCGCACACCATCGTGCACCGCAACGAGCTGACAATCGTCGCTCAGCGCTGCAATACCCGACGCCACCGAGTCGAATCGCGTCGCACCACCCAGTGCCACACGGTGTTCGACCCGACAATCAGCCTTCGCATAGCACTCGCGCCAAAGCTCAACGTGCGCCTCGGGCAACACCACAACAATCTCAGCCTCAGGCAGTGCCTCGTGCATACGCTCGATGGTACGCACCAAAATCGGACGCCCCGCAATCTCCAAAAATTGCTTGGGCAACACAGCACCCATACGGCTACCGCTACCGCCCGCAACAACGACTATACCTACACGCTCCGTCATCACTTTTTCTCCTCTTTTGTGTTCTCGGCAATCGCCTCCTCGGTCGGTACGGTGGGTTGCACAGGCAGCGAATCGAGTTGGACGATCAGCTCTGCTTCGGGGATAGAATCGCCTCTCAACTCAGCCATAATGCGTTCACGTACATATTCAAACGGCAGAATATTCTCCTTCTTGATCGGCTCCGAAGGCTCCGAAGGCACCTTCAACGGGTCGATCGGCGTGCCGTTGCGCCACAGACGGAAGTCGAGGTGCGGACCTGTCGATGTTCCCGTTGAACCAACATATCCAATCACATCGCCCTGACTCACGCGGCTACCCTGCTTGATACCCTTAGCAAATCCGCGCAGGTGCAGATAGCCCGACTGCAAATTACCTGCGTGTTTGATTTTGAGCGTATTACCGCCACCACCGCCCCAGCCTTTGAAGACCACGACGCCATCAGCCACAGCCATTACGGGTGTGCCCGACGGAGCGGCATAATCGACACCCGTATGGGGACGATAGACACGATGTACGGGGTGCAGACGACGATACGAGAAACGCGACGATATGCGCGAATATTTCAGCGGTGCTTTCAGCAGAGCCTTGCGCAGCGAGTTGCCCTGCTCGTCCCAATATTGAATCTTCTCGCCCTGCTTGAAGGGGATTGCATAGTACGATTTGCCACCCTGAACAAACTCGGCACCCCAAACACGACCCAAACCGACATCGACCGTATCGACCATCTGACGGTCATAGACCACCGTAAAACGATCGCCCTTTTGGATCGAAAAGAAGTCGATCGACCACTGGTAGATATCCTCCATCTCGGCAGCCAACTCGAAGGGCAGTCCCGCCTCCATAATCGCACCCCACAGCGACGAGGTGATCGTTACGGTATCGCGCTCGCGGATCGTTGTAACCTCCTTTGCGCCCTCGACAACCGACACCGAGTCGGCCATAAAATTGAATACGACGTAGTCGATAGCATTCTTCTCGTAGGCCAAATGGCGCAACGTGCGTGTGCCCGTCGTATCCTCCTCCAAAAAAGCGGTATAGAGATTACCCGCACGCACCTTATTGAGCGGGAAAATCTCCTGCGATGCGGTATTCAGTCGATCGACCATCTGCGCACTCACGCCATAGCCGCCCAGCAGCGCACCCATCGTCTGTCCGTCGGCCACCTCGCCCGTTTCGAGCGTCAGGCTATCGGCCACAACACCATAGATCACAAGTTTGTGCTCAGGCTCTTCCAAAACCTCCTCGCTCAGCTCACGCGGACGAAGCACAAAGGTTACAACAATCAGTACCGCGGCCAACACACCCACGGCCGCCGGTAGATATCTCTTATACTTTTCGAACATACGCTTTCATTCTATTTTATTTATCCTACAAAGGTACAAATTCACCTCAACAAAAACGAATCTATCCGCCGAAATATTATACCTATATCTATAAAAAAACTACTCGACCCCATCGCAGGGATCGAGTAGTTTTTCAACGATCGACTATTCCGACTACTTCTTGCCGTAGTTGGGATCGATCTTGCGATATGCCATAATCGACACGAGCACCGTACCGATGCAGCAAGCCATAACCATCCAGAAGAAGTTAACGTAACCGATAGCCTCCTGAATGTAACCTGCAACAGCACCCGGCAACAACATACTCAGCGCCATAAATGCCGTACAGATCGCATAGTGCGAAGTCTTGAACTCGCCCTCCGAGAAGTACATCATATAGAGCATATAAGCCGTGAAACCGAAGCCATAGCCGAACTGCTCGATTGCGATTGCAGTCGAGATAGCCACCAAATTAGTAGGCTGGAACATCGACAGATAGACGAAGGTCAAGCAAGGCAAGGTCATACAAGCTGCCATCACCCACAACGACTTCTTCAAGCCCAGACGCGACGCAAAAATACCTCCCAAAATACCACCAACGGTCAGGAAGATAACACCGATTGTACCATAAGCCAAACCTACATTTGCGGTCGTCATACCGAGACCACCTACCTCGCGCGACGCTACCAAGAAGGGCATACACAACTTCAACAGGAATGCCTCAGGCAGACGGTAGAGCAACATAAATACGATAGCCAGCACAACACCGGGCTTCATAAAGTAGGTCTTGAACGTACGACCAAACTCCTTGAAGATAGCACCCACGGTTGCCTTCTCGCCTTTGAGCGACGAGGTGTCGGTCGTCGGACGGGGCACAACAAAGGTGTGATACAATGTTACCAAGCTGAAAATCACAGCCGTAACAAGCATCGTGATTCGCCACGAATTGGGAATATTGCCCGTATTGGTCTCGATAACACCTGCCAACCATACCAATACGCCCTGACCGAAGATCGATGCCAGACGGTAGAAGGTCGAACGGATACCTACGAACTGAGCCTGATCACCCGACGAGAGAGCCAACATATAGAAACCGTCAGCTGCAATGTCGTGCGTTGCCGATGCAAATGCCGTGATCACGAACAGCAACAGCGTGATCGTGAACATACTGATCGGGGTCTGACCCGACGCGATCATTTCGGGCTCAGGACGCGGAATGGTCAGCGTCAGCAGAATGAATGCCAACGACATCAGGATCTGCATCGAGATAGTCCACCAACGCTTGGTCTTGAAGATATCTACGAAGGGGCTCCAAAACGGTTTGAGCGACCAGGGCAGATAGAGCAACGAGGTGAACAGAGCCATCTCGCCATTGGGCACACCCATCTTAGTGAACATCATCACCGAGATATTGTTCACGATGAAGTAAGGGATACCCTGTGCAAAGTACAACGTGGGGATCCACGTCATCGGGCTACCCCAGAATTTCTTTGTTTCGTTCATTTCTTATGAAATTAAGTTTACAATTAATACTTCTTCTCGATCTTTGCACCACGGAAATAGTGCTCCAAAATCTCACGATAGTTGTAGCCCTTAGCACCCATCACTGCGGCACCAATCTGGCACAAACCTACACCGTGGCCCCAGCCTGCACCGCGCAGAATGAAACCACCGTCCTCACGACGATCAACAACGAATGCCGACGAGTAGAGGTGCGAACGCGAGAAGGCCTTGCGAATGATCAATTCCTTACCGATGGTCATCGTACGCTTGGTACCTACAACCTTCAACCTGATCAGTCGGCCCGAAACACCACGCTCAACGGGGATCAGATCGGTTACCGTACCGAAGTCGATACCCAAACGCTCGCGAATCAGATCCGACAGACCCTCCTGCGTGAACTCCTCAGTCCAACGATAGAAGTTCTGAGTCTCCTGATCGTACGTATTGAGCACCTCCGACAGCACCTTCGCATCGGTCGTGTTGCAGAACGCCTCAGGCGACGTGGTGATCCACTTGCGAGCCTGCTCCTCAACGGTCAGATCCCACGAAGGATCCTCAACTGCTGCGTCATAAACCTTTGTCAGATAGGGGTGAACAACCGGCTCCCATACATTCTCAAAACGCTCGGCTACACCGCCGCAGCACTTCGAGAAACGTGCGTCGCAGGTCTTGCCGTTGTATGCCACAACCTCACCGCGCGTCTCGGCAATAGCCTGACGTACGACCTCGGTCGAGGCACGGTTGATACCCTGATAACGCTGGCAGTGGTCATCAGCGCACACATCGAAATTGGTGTGATCCTCACGGTCGAACCAACGAACATACTCATCGTCGGTGCGGGTCTCGGTCTTATAATCGGCCTTAGCCTGCTCCAACTCAGCCGACTTCTCGATCTGTGCGATCAGCCAGCTACGCGAGATCACTGCGTGAGCCTTCAAAAGCTGCAACGACGAGGTTGCGCTCATCTCCGACGAGATTACGCTGAGCAGATAATCCTCGATATCCAAAACATTGATTGCGGTCAGTTTCTCGTCCTCCTCGATGAAGCGCAATGCGCCACGGAACGACTGATTCTCCTTACGCTCCCAATGGAAGTTGATACCGATCACTACGTCCTGCAATTCGAACTCGGCGCTCTCATAATCAACCGGAGTAAACTCCAACGGCAGCGCAACTTTACGCTCGCCTGCTGCGGTGGTCAGTACTGCGCCACCCTCGGCCAGCTTAACGGTTCCCTGACCCTCGAAGCGCTCGCCCGCGCACTCAAATGCACCCTTCAAGCAGAAGCTGATGGTGGGCGAAAACATAATACCTACTGAAAGTTTCATAGGCTAAATTTTGCAATTTTATCAGTTAATTCAGCAAACTGCTCATCGGTGAACGACAACTGACCGAACATATCGGCGATAGTCTCCTTCTCGACTTGCAGACGATCGAAGTCCTCCTTACGCGGCAGGATCAGAATACCACCAAAATCGACAGCACCGGGGCTGAATACGATCTTTGCGGCCTCGTCCTCCAAGAAGAACTGCGACGGACGGTGCTCACGACGCGGGAAAACGGCCACGCGCCACTCGTTCTCGTCCCATACCGTAATAATATTGACCATCGGTTCGGGCTCGCGTACAACGACCTCACCTACGGCCTTCATAACCTGCTCGACAGCCGCGGTCAGCACGTCGCGCTCCTTACCTTCGAGGATCACAACCTTACGAACGTAGTTGTCGATAGTCTTGACAGTCAGCTTATCCGACTTGTAGAGCACCTTATCGGCCTTCTTGATCTCCTCCTCAACGGGCATTACACCGCGATCACCTGCCTGGAAATGGAAGTGGTCGGGAGCCGATGCACCGCACTTGGGACCATTGTAGAAGATTGCCCAATCCGACAGATCGTGAGCCAGATCCAACATCTCGCCCATACGCTCGGCGTTCATCATCTGGTCGGTATGGCTGCTATCGGGAATAGTCAGATGGTTCTTGAAGATGGGGAAGGGGTTGATCAGAATCGTATAACGACCATACTCGATACCCTCCTGCTCTGCGGGACGGTTCTCGCCACACAAGAAACAACGACGCTCGGCAATGGTCTTCTTATCGACCTTAGCCGCCGTCGAACGGATACGACCCGCATTGAACGTAACGGGCATACGGCAAGCATCAAAACGCACCTCGGCGACCTGAACCGAATTCAGGTCGTCGAAGTTGCGGCGTGCCATAGGCCACTGTTCCAGCTGCGAGGCGAAGAGTTCTTTTACCTTCTGCTGCAACATAGTCCCATTAGTTCTTTTTGTTCATACGCTGACGAGCGCGGAACTCGATAGTACGTACGCGATCCTTGAAGAGGTTATTGCTGTTCTCCTTCTCGATCGACAGGTTACCGTCCGAGTTATCCTCCCAACGACGACACAGGTACAGAGGCTCGTAGATACGGCCAATCTGGTACTTACGCGAGATCGACAGAACTACTGCATAGTCCTCACCGTAGCTGGTGTTAGGCAACTTGATCGAGCGCAACATCGGAGTGTAGAATGCACGGGGAGCACCGAAACCGTTGATACGCAGACCATTGTTGCGACCATTGTCGGGAGTCCACTCGCGGTGGTCGATTACGCCCGGGGGCAGCATTTCGAGCTGGAAGTTCACGATCTTGTACGAACCGATCACAGCACCACACTTCTGCTCGTAGAACGCATCAACAACCTTCTGCAAGGTATTCTCGTCGATGTAGAGGTCGTCGCTATCGAGCTGCACTGCGAACTTACCGCAACGTGCGTCCATAATAGCGCGGTTCCAGCAACCACCGATACCCAGATCCTCACGCTCGGGAATGATGTGTACCAGACGATCGTCCGTAGCTGCCAACTCCTTCAAGATCTCGGTAGTACCGTCGGTCGAAAGGTTATCAACAACGATCAGGTTGAAGGGGAACGAGGTCTTCTGCATCAATACCGACTTAACTGCGTCAGCGATAGTACGAACGCGGTTACGAACGGGGATAATAACCGATGCCTCAACGGGGAAGTCGCACTCGGTGAAGTCGATATCCTCGAACTTGGGCTCCAAGTAAGCACCAGCGTCCTTCAAATACTGAGTACAAGCCTTCTCCATCTCGATCTGAACGGCGCGGTTAGCAGGGTTCACATAGTCGAAGATCTTGTCGCCCGAGGTGCGGGTATCCATCTCAACCTCAGTGTAGAGGAACTCAGCAAGACGCATAATCTCGCCCTGCAACGACAGCTTCAAACGCAGGTCGTACATTGCAGCGAACTCGTAATCAACGTCCATAGCCTCGACTGCCTTACGCAGCTTGTCGCTCTTAACTACCAACACCGAACCGAAGTTGAAGTCGTTACGCAGCGAACCTGCCTGATAGTCGATAACGGGGTGAGCCGTAGTCTTACCCTCCTTGCACTCGTAGTAGTTCGAGTAGAGCATTGCTGCGTCGGTATCCTCAGCTACCTCTACGAAACGATCCAGCGAGTAGTAACCCATCTGCAATGCCAACGACTTGGTGTAGAACATCGTGTAAGCGGTCTTAACCTCAGCTGCGATCTTGCGCAGAGTCTCGGTCTTGTTCAGATCGCCAGCAACGTTCACCTCAGCAACGATTGCGTTCTCAGCCAACTGGCTCTTGGTCTTTGCCAGTTCAGCCTCGGGGCCGTTGGCGATAAAGCAGGTAATCAATTTTTCCATAGTGTTTTTTGATGGTTTTGATTGGGGGCGGGGTTTAATCGCCCCCGTTGGTTAATATTGTTGTTTATTAGTTATTTGCGATTACTTAACAAGGAAATTCATAATGCCGTTCATCACCTGTGCGCGGTTCGACTCACCGATGATCGACTCGAACGGGAAGCCCAGAACGATGATACGCTGATCACCATCGTAAGCCACGCCAGCGTTCATACTTGTATCCGAGTAACGATACAGACGCATACCCTTCTTGTCGGTGGGCTCCAAAGCGTCGGGAGCCTCAACACGATACTGCGGCTGACCCTCCTGAGTCATAAACACACACGCAGGCAGTTTGAAGCCATTGCGATCGCCATCGACGCTCATCACAACGCCCGTCTGGCTCGAATGGTTGTTACGCTGCTGGTAGTGCAGAACCTCCTTCATAAAGTCGATAACCTCCTTATTGTTCTCGATCACTGCGTCGCTACCTACGTATGCACCCGTAATTAACAGAGGAATGCGCAGATCCTGCAACGAGCGCAGTGCTGCCATCATCTCGGGAGTATAAACCGTGAAGTCGGCCTTTATCTCCTTATTATAGAGGTGCGAAGTCTTCTGCTCACCCATAATCAGATCGACTGCTGCGTAGGGCGTAGCGTTGAACTTAGGATTCTCGAATGCTGCACGGCTTGCCGAAACGAAACCGCGACCTGCGCCAGCCAATGCATTACCGTGAACGGTCGTAAAGTTGAACTTGTTACCCGCAACGACAACATTGAAGCCCTCCGAGCCACTCGCGCCCCAACCCGGGCAGTCGTCATCGAGCCAATCGTTTGCGCGGTAGTAGTCGTAAGGCTTACCAACCCAATAGGTATTGATATTGTCAGCAACGCCTTCGTCCTCCCACCAAGCAACGCCTGCCATCTCGCCTGCGTCGAAGAACAGAGGAGCAGCAACGCGGGTGAAACCATTGACGATCAGCACGGGACGCTGATTCTCATACAGACAAGCGGTCATCTCCTCCGAGGGGAAACTCTCGCCACCTTCGTTCACAGCCGACACGCGGAACGAGTACTGAACACCCCACTCGGGCAGCTCGAACTCGTACGAAGTACCGTTCACAACAACACCGTTGTCGAAACCTGCGTCGCCACGGCGGGTGTAAACGCGATACGACTTAGCTACTGCGGTGGGTTCCAGCGGATCGACCTGCTCAGCCCAAGTCAGGCGCACCTTGCGACCGCTAACGGGCGTTACGGCAAACTCAACGGGAGCCAAAGGCTGGATCACGCAGTCGTTACCCGTGAGGAAACGAACCATACCCTTGTAGATTGCACGACTCACGGTGAAACGGAAACGAGGATCGAGGTGGTAGCGGTTATCGGCCAAGTTCTGGTGCGACAACAGCTCCAACAACATACAAGGAACATCGGGCTTCCAAGCCTCGTGATAAGCTGCATCACGCAACTCGCGGCGAGGCCAATTAGGCTCGTGCAGAGCGCGAACGTCGTTGCAGATCTGAGTCTGGACTGCGTCAGCCAGATCGCGGCTGAGCATCTTCGGGCGACCGTCCGTAAAGTTGCTCATACGGCTCTGCTCCTCGGTGTAGGTGCTATAAATCATCAAAGTACCAACGATGGTCGAGTCCTTGGTCGTACCAGCGTCGGTATGGAATGCGAACGACAGGTCGATCGGAATATTCATCTGGTCCTTCATATGGTTAACCCAGAACGAACGCGAACGATAGTCGTCGTTATAATCATTCTTGAATCCCGAAGGCGAGTAGATGCTATCGGGCAGACCTGCTGCTTGCAGATAGTAACGCGAGCCCTCAGCAAATGCAACTGCGCCGCTGAGCATATTATCCTTACCGCGAGCTACACGACCCCAGCCGCCACCAAAGCGAACTGCGTCGGTCGAAACCACTGCATCTGCGGGGCAGTTCTCCGATGCACGAACGGTCACCGAACCCTGCTCAACATTCTGACCCGCAGCGAAACGGAACGTACCCAGATAGTACCACGTGCGACCGTCAGCCTTCTGATCAACCTCGAAGCGGGTTACACCGCCCGTGTGGCGCACCTCATAGATAGCCTTGCCTGCCTTCTCGCCCTCGTTACCCCACGATACATAAACGGGATAGTCGCCAGCCTGACGGAACGCGGGAGTATAGACTGCCGAATTCTTCGAGCTACGGTTGTCAGCCTTGAAACGCAGATAGGTACCCATACGGAAGGGATTCTCGTCGTTATAGATGATATCCTTGTGCAGATAACCAGCCTCAACAGCCTCCCACTTACCCTTGCGGCGGAGCAACTTGCTGTTAGCGCGGTCGTTATCGACCACCTCCAACAGACCATACGGATCACGCTCACGAGGCATATAGACCTCAGCACCTGCATTCTCCAACATCGGAGCGAGGTAAGCGTTGATGTAACCCGTCGAAGAGATATCCTCAACGGTCGAGTGGCAGCGAGCACGCTGGAACTCCCAACGATTCAAACTCGGCTCATAGAACCAACCGTGGCTTGCCCACGTTGCGATCGAGCGACCGCTCAGACCCTTGTCATAAGTGGGACGATCGAGTTTACGTACGATCTGGTCGTGTGCCTCAACCTTACCACGCGATACGTCGGTAATGAAATCGGCAAGCGGACGATCGAAAACGGTCAGATCCATCGGCATTTCAGCATACTCAGCGCCGAGCGAGTCGCGCAATTCAGCCTCGATAGCAGTGATGGTCTCCGCAAAAACGGGTGCCTTCTGGACGTTTTGATTGAGTTTTACGACCACGCGGCCGTCAACAAGATCAGCATCATCGACACGGAATGTCGAGAACTTAGCGTTCTGCAACAATTTCTCTGTTGCAGGACGATTAGGTTGAGCGGCAACGAGTTGCATAGCAACTACGGCCGACAACATCAGGAGTGTTTTTCTCATTGTGATTATCGGTTTCTATTGGTTATCATTAAGTTAGTTGCCAAACTGCTCGCACAACGGCACAATTTGACAATTCAAATATATAACTTTTTCGCCAAATATCAATGAGTTCTACAAATAAAATAAATAAATATTAAATTATTATGAATTTTCGGTAAATTTGTTTATATTTGTCATTCGAAAGAATTTAAAAAAATTAAAATCAAATATAGTTACTAACAAAAATAACCTTTGCAATTATGTACATTATTGCTGACAGTGGCTCGACCAAAACCCAATGGTGCGTAGTGGACGCACAGGGTGTCGCTACATCTTACTACACCTCTGGTATCAACGCTGTGATGATGACCAGCGACTCGATCAAAGCAGTCCTCACTGAGGAATACACCGGTCCCAAAGAGGGCATCGAGGCAGTCTATTTCTATGGCGCAGGTTGCGGCCCGGCTTTCCCCGCTGCTACCGCTACCCTCGCTGAGGTTGTCAACGAATTCTTCGGCTGCGCTAAGCTCGAAGCTACCAGCGACCTCGTTGCTTCGGCTCGCGCCGTGTGCGGTCACGAGGCTGGTATCGCTTGTATCCTCGGTACGGGTGCCAATTCGTGCTACTACGACGGTAAGGAGATCGTTAAGAACGTTCGTCCGCTCGGCTTCATCTTGGGCGACGAAGGCAGTGGCGCCGTAATGGGTAAGAAACTGCTCGCTGACGTACTTAAAGGCCTCTTCCCCGAAGACCTGACCAAGCTCTTCTACGAGGACTACCCCTACGAGTACATCGACTTCATCAACAACGTTTACAACAAGCCCCGCCCTCAGCCTAACCGCTTTATGGCAAGTATGACCCGCTTCCTCTCGAAGCACATCGATCGCCCCGAGTGCGCTAAGATCGTTGAGCAGTCGTTCACCGAGTTCGTTGAGCGTAACATCTTGCAGTATGAGCAGGCTAAGGAGTGCCCCATCTCGTTCGTAGGTAGCATCGCTTACTACTTCCGTCCGCAGTTGGAGAAGGTGCTGAACGCTTACGGCTTGAAGATCGGCAACATCTCGCAGGTTCCGATGGAGGGTCTGGTTGAGTATCACAAGAATGTAAAATAATCATCAAAAACAATAACAAACTACTATGGCAGAATTTATCAAAGTTACCGAGCAGTCGTCGCTCTATGACAACTTGGAGCAGATGAGCGTTACCGAGCTGCTCACCAACCTCAACAACGAGGACCAGAAAGTGGCTATCGCCGTTCGTGAGTCGATCCCCGTAATGGCCGCTTTGGTCGAGAAGATCGTCGAGCGTATGGAGAAGGGCGGTCGCGTATTCTACATCGGTGCAGGTACCAGCGGTCGTCTGGGCGTGCTCGATGCATCGGAGCTGCCTCCCACCTATGGTGTTTCGCCCGATCTGGTTATCGGTCTGATCGCTGGTGGCGACAAGGCTCTGCGCAGCGCTGTTGAGTCGGCTGAGGACGATGCTCACAAGGCTTGGAATGAGTTGAAGGAGTTTGACGTGAATGAGCTCGACACCCTGATCGGTATCGCTGCTTCGGGTACCACCCCCTACGTTATCGGCGGTCTGCGCGACGCTCGCGAGAATGGTCTGCTGACCGGCTCGATCACCTGCAACCCCAACTCGCCCGTAGCTGCTGAGGCTGAGTACGCAATGGAGGCTGTTGTAGGTCCCGAGTTCGTAACCGGTTCGACCCGTATGAAGTCGGGTACGGCTCAGAAGCTGATGCTCAATATGTTGAGCACCTCGATTATGATCCGTATGGGACGTGTTAAGGGTAATCGTATGGTTAATATGCAGCTCACCAACGCTAAGTTGTGGGATCGCGGTACCCGTATGATTATGGGCTCGACCGATCTGTCGTATGACGATGCACACGCATTGCTCGAAAAGTACGGCTCGGTGAAGGAGGCTCTGGCAGCTTACAACGCTGAGAAGTAATCTTAGGTTCGCCTTACGAAAAGACCGCACCTCGAAAACGAAGTGCGGTCTTTTATTTATTCAAGATTCACCCGCCATATGGGCGGGTTTTACTTTTTTTGACTTTGACACAAATGAGTGGCACCTTCGTGGGCTGGGGCGGTCGCCCAAAGGGCGAGCCCACGAAGGTGTGCGATTTGAGCCAAATCGCCTTTGTACCAACAAAAAAAGGTCGCCCCACAAGGCGACCTTAATTACGTAAATCGACAATCGCTCTTACTTCAAAATCTTCTTCAAGGTTTGATTGACGATTTGGCGGGTAGCGGTGGTGGTTGCCGACTGGGCAGCCTTGCCCAAAATCGACTTACCACTCGACTTCGAGCCACCCGTCAGCGACTTTGCCAGCGAGGTGCTCACGCTACGAATAAAGCTCGTCGCCGCAGCACCAACCAACGTGCCGAGCAGTCCGCGACCTACGCCGCTACGCTCCTTCTTGGCACGCTCCTTCTCCTCCAAAGCGGCACGTTTTGCCTCCTCTTCGGCTGCCGCAGCCTCCGCCGCAGCCTTCTCAGCCTCAGCGTTTTGCTCGGTCAGTACCTCGTAAGCACTCACGCGATCAACCGCCATATCGTAGGCGCGGATTCCGACAGGTGCCGACGCCATCAGCACACGACGCTCGTCATCGGTAATTGCACCGATCTGACTCAGCGGGAAGAGAATCTTGGCACGCTCGACCATCGACGGAGCACCCTTTGGATCAAGGAACGAAACCAGAGCCTCGCCCGTGCCCAATTCCATAATTGCCTGCTCGGTCGAGAACGACGGATTGGCACGGAAGGTCTGCGCAGCCGAGCGCACTGCCTTCTGATCCTTCGGCGTAAATGCGCGCAGAGCGTGCTGGATACGGTTACCCAACTGACCGAGAATCTCCTCGGGAATATCGGTCGGCGACTGAGTTACGAAATAGACACCCACACCCTTCGAGCGGATCAGTCGAACGACCTGCTCGATCTTATCGACCAGCGCTTTCGACGTGCCATCGAACAACATATGCGCCTCGTCGAAGAAGAATACCAACTTAGGCAGTTCGGCATCGCCCACCTCGGGCAGATTCTCATACAGCTCCGACAGCAACCACAACAAGAAGGTCGAGTAGAGTTTGGGGTTGAGCATCAGTTTATCAGCTGCCAGAACATTCATCACACCACGACCGCCCTCAGTCTGAATCAGGTCGAAGATATTGAATGCAGGCTCACCGAAGAACTTATCGCCACCCTCGCTCTCGATTGCCAGCAACGAGCGCTGGATCGCACCGATCGATGCCGACGAGATGTTGCCATACTCGGTGGTATATTGTTTTGCATTCTTAGCCACATAGTCGAGCATCAGTCGCAAGTCCTTCAAGTCGATGAGCAGCAGGCTGTTATCATCGGCAATGCGGAACACGATATTGAGCACGCCGCTCTGTGTTTCGTTCAGTTGCATCAAGCGCGACAGCAGCTGCGGACCCATCTCACTCACCGTCGTACGCATTGCGTGGCCACGCTCGCCATAGACGTCGAACACACGCACGGGGCAACCCTCAAACTGCGGATCGGTGATACCGAACTCGGCGCAACGCTTCTCGATGAAACCACTCATCGCACCCTTCTGGCTGATACCCGAAAGGTCGCCCTTCATATCGGCCATAAAGCAGGGCACGCCCGCCTGCGAGAAGGTCTCGGCCAGCACCTGCAATGTTACGGTCTTACCCGTACCCGTCGCACCGGCAATCAAGCCGTGGCGATTGGCCATACTACCCTCGATCGAGATCTGTCCCGACGGACCGTGAGCAACGTATAATTTTTTATCGGCAGTGTACATCGTGCGGTGTTATTTAGCGGGTTGAACGGGAATCTTCTCGACGCGACGCTGGTGGCGACCACCCTCGAACTCAGCCTCGAAATAGGCCGTCAGGATTGCCGTAGCCTCGTCGTTGTCGATGAAACGTGCAGGAACAACGCAGATATTTGCGTTGTTATGCTGCTTAGCCAGAGCCGAGATTTCGGGAGTCCAGCACAGAGCCGCACGAACGCCCTGATGTTTATTGAGGCTCATCGAGATTCCGTTACCCGTGCCGCACATCGCAACACCGCCATCGACCTCACCCGACTCGACAGCCGACGCCAGAGCGTGAGCAAAATCGGGATAGTCGCAGCTCTCCTCGCTCGGACAGCCATAGTCATACACCTCGTAGCCCTTTGCTCCGAGCCAACCGATCAAATACTCTTTGAGTTGAAAACCTGCGTGATCTGACGCGATACCAATCTTTTTCATAAGTTCTATATTTTTATGTGTTTACGTTCTTCTCAAAGTACAAAGTTAAACTTTTTTGCGAAAAAATCGCGTTACGATGCAACGAAATTACCTATTTTTGCGTCTATATATAAAAAGGCACGCCAACTGCACGTTGCCCGACCCAAAAACCAAACGAAAGAAGCCCCGAAAGAGTGGAACTCGAACAGATAATCGACGGCTGCCGCAAGGCCGATAACCACGCCCGACGCGAACTCTATGAGCGTTACTCACGCCTCATATTCGGTGTGCTGTGCCGTTATGTGCCCAATCGCGCTGAGGCCGAAGATCTGTTGCACGATGCGTTTATCACAATCTTCACGCGCATTGGCGAGTATCGTGGCGAAGGGTCGTTTGAGGGTTGGTGTCGTCGCATTGCCGCCAATACCGCTATCGACCACTTGCGACATAACAATCGCTTGGAGATGACCGAGATCGAGAGCAATCTCGAAACGGTCAGCCGTTCGGCCGTCAGCCCCGAAATTCTCGACCGTTATACGGCAGAAGAGGTGGTGGCATTGATGGAAAAACTTTCGCCCGTGGCTCGTGCAGTGGTCAATCTGAGGGTGGTCGAGGAGCTTGATTATCACCATATTGCCGAGATATTAGGAGTGAAGGAGAGCACTGCCCGATCGCAATTCCGACGTGCCCGCGAAACACTATTGGAACTTTTGAGAAAATAAGAAAAACACGATAAGATATGAACGAACAATACGATAAATTCGAGAAGCGACTCGCCGATCAGCTCGCCAATCACAGCGTCGATGCCCCAGCCGATATGTGGGATCGCATTGCCGCCTCGATGGCCGAGATTGACGCCGCCGCAAAGCCCGTCACACCGTCCATCACGATCGCTCCGCACCGCCGTCAGCGACTCGGCGTGCGACGCGCTTGGCAGTATGGCATTGCTGCAATGCTGCTGTTGGGTATTGGATTGTTAGCCAATCGTTTAGTACGCCTTGCACCGCAGCCCGACCAATCGGCGCTGTTGGCTGAGGCGACCGTGCTTTACGATCCCGCAACCACTCCGAACAAGGAGTCGATCGAGGAGCCGACGACCACCGATCCGATCGAAAAGATTGCGGGTACTCCGACGAGATTTGCGACGAAATCCGATCCGAAAACCTCGTCGAAAATTGCGCAAAACGAGGCTTTCACGGTGACTTCGGACATCTGCGAAATTGACTACTCGGACGAAACGGTAGCGACTGTCGATCCCGCCGAAAGTACCAATAATCACGTGTCGGTCGAGAGTGCCGCAAGCAACGATAATCATAAGCAGTCGGACAAAAACACCGACGGCACTCCGTCCGCACGTGAGCAGTTCCAAAGGCGTCTGCAAGAGGTTATGGCGGAGCAGAACGTGCGTCGTGGCGGTCGCCTGACCACATCGCTCTATGCCTCGAATTTGAGCGGCGGCAACAGCACCCGAGCCTCGCAAAAGCGTATGGCTGAGGCGGGTATGATCAAGACCGAGGTACTCAACTCGTCGCACGGCGAACTTATCGAAAGCATCACCTCGTCGAACCTCTCGATACGCCACCAGCCCGAGACCGAGCTGAATCATCGCATTCCGTTCACGGTGGGCGTGGGCGTGCAGTACGAGCTGACCGACCGCTGGGCAATCGAGTCGGGCGTGACCTACACCTATCTCCACTCGACCGGCAAGTCGGAGGGTATGTTCGTCTACCACACCTCGCAGGAGTTGCACTACGTAGGCGTTCCGCTCTCGGCGAGCTACAAGTTTATCGACGGTGGACGTGTCGAGATGTATGCACGTGCGGGCGGTGCGGTCGAGCGTGCGGTGTCGGCTCGCAAGGTACAGACCACAAGCACCCCCGACGAGAGCAGCAAAAGCAGTGTAACTCAGAAGATTAACTGCAAAGGCGTTCAGCTATCGGCTGCCGCAGCCGTTGGTGCCGAGGTGAAACTCTCGCAGCGTGTGGGTCTTTACGCCGAGGTGGGCGCAGGCTACTTCTTCGAGAACAACCAGCCCCTCAGCTACCGCACCAGCAACCCTCTTTCGCTCACTCTGCAAGCGGGTGCGAGGATACATTTTGGAACAAAATAACAAAAAAGTGAAAAAAATTTGACACCACGTGGCACATTTTGGGGTGTTCGTGCGTCTATATAATAGAAGGATAAAGTATGAAGCGAATTTTGAACATATTGCTGTTGCTCGCGGTGGCTGTTTCGCTCGGTGCGTGCGAGGCCGATATGGCTGATTTCGATCATAAAGAAGATGAATTTATGATCGACTACGGCACAGTGTTGATTACCAATGGCAACGGGTGGGAAAGTTACTACATTATCCGCGATGACGGCATTGCGTTGGGTGTGTTCGGCGAGCGAGGTTATCTGAATGACACAGACAATGGCAGCCGCGTAATGATCAACTACAACGTGTTGGGCGACCTCTCGCCACTGCATCTGCCCGAATCGTGCAAGGCAGGTTACGCCATTCAGCTCAACGCCCTGCGTTCGTTGCCCTGCCAGCAGACCATCATAGGCTCTGAACCTACCGCTAAGTGTTCGCCCGTCTATGTCAGCTCGGCACACGTTGGCAAATCGTATCTCGACCTCTGCTTTGACTACAAGTCGCTCAACAATCAAAAGCATAAGTTCGAGCTCTATTGTCCTGCGCCCGACGATCCGGTTCTCGATCTCTATCTGATCCACTACGGCGACGACGACAAAAACAACGACGGACAGATGATCACTTCGCACCGCATTTCGTTCGACATCGAGGCTCTGCGTGGCGACGAACCGCGCCCCTTCACGCTGCATTGGGTCGGCTTGGAGGGTGCGGATAAAGAGCGCACAGGCTCGCTCAACGCTCGATAAACCGAGGCGGGAAACGAGCACCCGCCACACACTTATTCAGCCACTTCCGTGTGGGCACACATAATTATAGGTTTAAGGGAGAGAAGGTCGGCCGTGACGGTCGGCCTTTTCACGTCATAGGGACGTGTTTTGCTGTTTTATTTTGATTTATAAAATACGCACGCGGTGGCGTGTCATCATTGGCGGGTCGCCCTTTGGGCGAGCCCCCCACCCGCCAATGATGAGTCTAAATTGCATCAAAGTAAAAAAGCAAAACCCGCCACCATTTTATCAGCCGCAGAGTGTGTGTCAAAATCAGAGATTTTGCCAAATCATTTTGAATCTTGAACTTTAAATTATGAATTAAAAAAGGCCGCACCCTCAGGGCACGGCCATAAACATTCAGCGCAGACGGCTTAGAGTGCGAACTCCTTTTGGAGCATCTCAACTGCGTCGAGCTTCTCCCAACCAAAGAACTCAACCTCGACCTCAACTTCTTTGCCCTCGCGTACGAGCTTCTCGGTGCGGGTGTAGGGGCGGTTGCCGAAGTGGCCATACGAAGCGGTAGCCTCGAAGATCGGATTCTTCAAGCCGAAACGACGCACGATAGCCGCAGGACGCAGATCGAACAGACGAGCTACGTGCTCGGCGATCTCGCCATCGCTCATCGTGAGTTTCGACGTGCCATAGGTATCGACATAGACACTCAACGGCTGTGCGATACCGATTGCATAGCTCAACTGAACCAGCACCTCGTCAGCGATACCCGCTGCAACCATATTCTTGGCGATGTGGCGCGCTGCGTATGCTGCCGAGCGGTCAACCTTCGACGAGTCCTTACCCGAGAATGCACCACCACCGTGAGCACCACGACCACCGTAGGTATCGACGATAATCTTACGACCCGTCAGACCTGTATCACCGTGCGGACCACCAATCACAAACTTACCCGTCGGATTGACGTGCAGAATGTAATCGTCGCCAATCAACTCAGCCAGAGCGTCATTTGCACGCTCCAAGCGAGCCTTCACGCGGGGAATCAAGATCGTGCGAACGTCCTCGCGGATCTTCTCCTGCATAGCGCGCTCGGCCTGCTTCTCGTCCATACCCTCACCTGCGGTGATAAACTCGTCGTGCTGAGTCGAAACAACAATAGTATGCACACGCTGAGGCTTGCGGTCATCGCCATACTCAATCGTCACCTGGCTCTTCGAGTCGGGACGCAGGTAGGTCATCACCTCACCCTCGCGGCGAATTACCGCCAGCTCCTTCAAAATCACGTGCGAGAGGATCAACGTTGCGGGCATCAGCTCGCGGGTCTCGTTGCAAGCGTATCCGAACATAATGCCCTGGTCACCTGCACCTTGCTCCTCTTCGCTCTGGCGAACAACGCCCTGATTGATATCCGACGACTGCTCGTGGATAGCCGACAGAATGCCGCACGATGCAGCGTCGAACTGATAGTCGCTCTTGTTGTAACCGATACGGTCGATCACGCGACGTGCAACGCCCTGAACATCAACGTATGCCTCCGAGCGCACCTCGCCCGCTACGACTACCAGACCCGTGGTGCAAAGCGTTTCGCAAGCCACCTTCGACTGCTCGTCGTGGCGCAGAAATTCGTCGAGAATTGCGTCTGAAATCTGATCTGAAACTTTATCGGGATGTCCCTCCGAAACGGACTCCGATGTAAATAAAAAACCCATTGTTATACTGCTTTATTGGTTAAACGTATAAAATGGGAAAAATTGGCTGTTGGAATAAAAAACGTGCTGTTTTAGCGATTTTTTATTGTGGTTGCAATCAGTCCAAATCTTTCCACATTGTCATTTTCGAGCCGCAAAGGTAACGTGTTTTTTGAATAATTCAAAATTCGAGATTCAAAATTCAAAATTATTTGGCGATTTCTGACAAATCGACACACACTCGCGGGCTCGCCCTTTGGGCGCCCACCACAGCCCACCGATAATAAGTCCAAAAGTATCAAAGTAAAAAAGCAGAACCCGCCCATATGGCGGGTGAATCTTGAATTAGAATGGGTAGCCGACACCAAAGTTAAGTGCCGTATTCTTCCAGCGGAAGTTGTGAATCCAGCGCTCGCCCATCGGTTGGTTGGGGTCGTAGAGGCGGATACCCCAGTCGAAGCGCAGAATCGCAAACGAGATATCCAAGCGAATACCAAGACCCGTATTGAAACCTATATTCTTATAGAAATCGTTGAAACGGAAGACCGATCCTTCGGGATACTCGCGATTCTTCTGACCGATCATATAGACATTACCCGCATCGAAGAAGACCGCACCGTTGAACATACTCCAAATCGGGAATCGGAATTCGAGGTTGGCCTCGATCTTCATATTACCCACCTGACTCGGATAGATCTTCTGATCCTCGCTGATCGCTACCCCACCCGGACCGAGCGTACGTGCCGCCCAACCACGCATCGAGTTGCTACCACCGGCATAGAACAGACGGTCGATCGGGATTTCGGTCGAGTTGCCGTAAGCCAAACCCGCACCCGCATAGAGTCGATATGCCAGCGCCGTCTTTGCGCCAAGCACCTCCTTGCGACTGAACGAGAGGTCAGTACGGAAATATTGCGAGTAGCGAATACCGAAGACATTGTAGTGGTCACGATTGGGCTCGGGCTTTGACAACAGGTGCGACAGAGCACCCACCAAGTTACCCGCCGTCTCCCAATTGACACGGATATTGGTTGCATTGCCGTTAATGTTACGTATCTGATTATTAAATACGTACGAGCCCGAAATACCCGCAATCAACTGCTGCGAGTAACTATTGCGCAGGTAGGGATTCTGCAATCGGTCGAGGAATTCGGGGTCGATATACCCCACCTTAATCAGCGTCAGATCGATCGGTCGCAGAGCAAAGTTCGAGTAGCGACCATTACCCCACGTGTAGCTCCACGAGGCACTCGACAGCACACGCTGGTAGTAGGGACGATCCTGCGAATTGATCGACAGCTCGACCTTCGTACGAGGATTCGAGATCGACGCCGAGCGGCGGATATTGAACGGCACAATGAATCGCGGGAACGACAACGAGGCCGATCCGCCGATTTCGAATGCACGTTTGCGCTTTGCCTCGGCGCCCTTCATAAACTCATATCCGAGCGAGAACGACACATCGAGCAGCTCCATACCTCGGAAAATATTGTGATTCTGATAACCGACCGTACCTCGCAGACCGTAGAAACTCGAC
This sequence comes from Rikenellaceae bacterium, assembly GCA_017463585.1. GTDB lineage: Bacteria > Bacteroidota > Bacteroidia > Bacteroidales > Rikenellaceae > Alistipes. The sequence goes on from JAFTOX010000013.1 coordinate 82,958, forward strand.
GTCGTAGAGCCCTCTAACTCAACCTTATAGCTCTGTGGCAGAGCGGGCGTGCAGAAGATATTGCAATTGAGGTAGCCCTCCTTGGTCGAGATCGAGTGATCGACACCACGACCATTGGCCGCCGAGCCGATAAACGACACCTCGGTTGCGGTCGTATCCTCCTCGAACTGAATGTTGGCACTACGGAAATAGCCCACACGCATAATCTGATCGTAGGTATCCTGTATTCCCTTCGCGCTGAACAGGTGGTTGGGGAAAAGGTCAATCGTCTGGCGCAGCACCTTCGGACGCACCTTCAATTTATCGTCGTAGATGATATTCAGACCACGATATTCGACCGTATCCAAGCGGTCGATATAGCTACTGTCGCTACGGGCAACTGTCGGGTCGTAGTTCGAAAAGAGATTGACGTTGCGCAGTCGGTAGACCGTGTTATTGTCCATAATCGGCTGACCGCGATCGTTATAACCCGTCAGATTCTGGCGCACCTCAACGGTCACATTGGCACGATAACCACCCACGGTCGTATCAACCTCGTAGAGGATATTGTTGATCGTAAAATTGAAGTAGCCGCTATTGCGCAACATCGTACTAATACGCGAGCGCTCCTTGTCCAACACTGTGAAGTCCAACACGTTACCCGTGCGCAACAACGACGCCGCAGTGTCCTCCAAGATGATCGGAGCGAGGAATCGGTCACGGAAACGATACTTGATTTCGCCGATTCGATACGGACGCCCCTGCTTGGTGCGATAGGTCACAATGGCACGTCGGCGCGAGGTGGTATCGATCGAGTACGAGGCCTCCGAGTTGAAGTAACCGCGCGAGTCCATATAGATCTTGATGTTCGAGGCCGAACGTTCGGTCTGCAACGTGTCGAGATAGACCGGAGCTTCGCCAATGCGACGTTTCAGGTTGTTCCACCAATTCTGCTTGTCGGGATTGGCCGAAAAATAGGTCCACAAGTAGAAATTGGTACCCAAAAAGCGCTTGTTGGGCTGCTGACGCACGTAGCGACCAATCTCGTCGGCCGTGATACGCTCGTCGCGCGGAACGCTCTCGTCGGGTTTGATCTCGTTCTTTTGGAGCAGATATTTGCCCTGCGGAATGCTATGCGTAATACCACACCCCACAGCCATCGCCGCAATGAGAATCAATCCTATGAATCTACTCCAAAACTTCATATCGCATTGATTTGCTATTCGTTATCCAAGAATCCCTGCGCACGCAACGTCGCCAGATAGCGCTCGGCGTACTGCACATTGTCGGCGGCAGGATAGCGGAAATCGGTAAAAATCCGTGCCAAGCTATCCACTCCGTAACGCTCCAAAAGAGCCAAAGTTTGTTCCGAAGTTTCGCGCTCGGCCCACAACTCGTCAATCTCAGCCGAGGTGAACGGATTGTAACGGTCATAGTGCACCACCGCCTCCATCGGCAGACGGTCGCTCACGGGAGGCTGCTCGGCGGGGTGCCCGATTGCCAGCACCGCCGTCGGCACTACACCACGCGGCAGTTCCAACAATTCAACCAAATGGTCAGCCGAACGCAACACCGTATCGACAAAGCAGATACCCAACCCGTGCGACTCGGCCTGCAAAGCGGCATTTTCGGCTGCACGCAGAGCGTCCGCCGCAGCGTGAGCATACCACATAAGGTTGTGATACTCAGGCTTTGTATCACGTTGTGCGCACCACTTCGAGAAGCGATGCACATCGGCACAAAAGACCAACAACACCGCCGCCTCCTCGGCTGCCGAGCCGTCGTGGCTATCGATTGCCAGCTCACGTCGCACACGACTATCGATCGTCACAATGACGCTATAAAGCTGCATATTGCCGACGGTCGAGGCGTGCGTTGCGGCTTGGAGAATATCGGTCAGCACCTCGGGCGCGATGTCGCGGCGGAGGAAATGGCGTACCGAACGATGTGTAGCGATCTCTTTGAGCATCTTCTGTTGAGATTATATCCGAAATACAAAAGTAATAAAAACTTTCGAGATTTGAGGTATAAAACTGTTGCTCGGCTCTAATTTTTTCGCCAAGAATGTTACAACTTTGCAAAAAAATTGCTAACATTGCACTGAAACTTTTAAGATTACACATTCCGCAACGAATGAAACCAAGCAAAGACTTCCGCTCTTTCGACTCGACTGCTGACGGTCGAAAGAGTCCCAAGCTCGCCCCAATTCACAAAAGTGGCAAGGAGCGACATAACCTCTACGATCGATTCGACGACGAAGACGACGAGCCGATCGATTACCGTCCGCGAGAGTCGGCACGCGATTACTACGACGACGGCGACGAGGAGTAACCGACAACGAGCCCGTCACCGTAGTTGATTGAAACATAGCACACTGCACCATTGCGCCGCCCCACCAGAGGCGGCTGCGAATGTTTTGTAAGCGGCGGTGTGAGCAATTTTGGCGGGGCGCAAATAAAGGAAAACCCACGAGCGGGTTTAATTGCGAACAGTAATTTTGAATCTTGAATCTTGAATTTTGAATTAAAAAATATGCCAATTACCGAAAAATTCATTATGGCGGGTGATACCGCTCTGCATATTGCCGACTCGCAGGTGGGCGAGCGTTGCGTTGTGCTGTTGCACGGCTATTTGGAGTCGATGATCATTTGGGAGGAGTTTGCATACCAGCTCGCACCCCACGCACGTGTGATTACGCTCGACCTGCCCGGTCACGGAATTTCGATGGTCAAGGGCGAGGTGCACTCGATGGAGATGTTGGCCGATACGGTAAGTGCAATGTTGGAAACACTTGGCATTGAGCGTTGTACATTGGTCGGTCACTCGATGGGCGGCTACGTTGCTCTGGCATTTGCCGAGCGCCACCCCGAGCAGTTGGAGGGTTTGGTACTGCTGCACGCAACGCCCAACGCCGACACCGAGGAGAAGGCCGCCGACCGTCAGCGCGAGATCGACGCCATCGTAGCGGGACGCAAGGAGTTGCTGGTGCGCAAGGCCGCCGCACGTCGTTTTGCCGAGCAGAACCGCAAGCGTTTTGCCGACGAAATTGACGATTGTATCGAGATCGCTCTGCTGTGCGAGGACGAGGGTATCGTGGCGATTGTGCGTGGTATGGGCGAGCGTCCCGACCGCAATGAAATGCTCACGAAACTCACTGCACGACAGATGTTCGTCTTCGGTCGCAACGACGACTATATCCCCACGGAGCGTGCCGAAGCGGTCGCAGCCCGACACCCGCAAGCCGAGGTGGTTTGGTTGGAGCAGTCGGGTCATATGGGTTTCATCGAGGAAGCTGAGGCATGCGCCGAGGCGATCATTAAATTTATCGAACGATGACAGGATTAATCATTGACGAATTGCTCTCTATAACCGACGAGGAGAGCCGACAGATAGCCTCGCTCGTGGCGCAACTTAGCTCGAAAGAGGTCATTCCCTCGTACTTTAACGCCGTGGCGCAGGCACCTCACACTCAGCTTTTTGCCGCGCGTCTGGACGAGCAGATTGTGGGCGTGCTGGTGCTGGCTCACTACCCCACTCTGACGGGTCGCAAGGCGTGGATCGAGGACGTTGTTGTCGATGAATCGAGACGCGGCTGGGGTATCGGTCGTGCGCTGGTTAATCGTGCCATCATCGAGGCAATGGAGCACGAGGCAGCGACCATCGACCTCACGTCGAATCCATTGCGCAGGGCGGCCCATAACCTCTATCGCACCTGCGGATTCAGCGAACGTGCCACAACGCCCTTCCGACTGAAATTCTAAAATTGTAGCGTCAAGGTGCGTGATTCTCATAATAAATATGTATATTTGTGAATTAATTAAAATTACGATAACACTATGGCAATCATTAAAAAAGTTCGTGGCTACGAGCCCGAAATTGGCGAAAATACATTCTTGGCCGAATCAGCAACTATCATCGGTAACTGCAAAATCGGCAAGGGTTGCTCGATCTGGTATGGCGCCGTGCTGCGTGGCGACGTGAATGCAATCACCATCGGCGACCGCACTAATATTCAGGACGGTGCGGTGATCCACACCCTCTTTGACGGCTCGAAGAACCCCTCGCAGACACACATCGGTAATGACGTTTCGGTGGGTCACAACGCAACGATTCACGGCGCGATAATCGGCGACAGCTGCCTGATCGGTATGGGCTCGACCATTTTGGACAACGCCGTAGTGCCCTCGGGTTGCATTATCGCTGCAAATGCGCTGGTGCTCTCGAACTCGAAGCTCGAACCCAACAGCGTCTATGCTGGCGTGCCCGCAAAGAAGGTCAAGGAGATCACACCCGAACAGCGTAAAGAGATCGTCGAGCGCACCGCACGCGACTATATGCTCTACGCAAGCTGGTACACCGAGGAGTAACAGCACGCTATGCAGGAGAAAAAGCCATCGTTCATCGAGACGTACATCATTACCATTGCCGTAATGATGATGACGCTCTGCACGGTTCTATTGCTTTACCACATTTTCAAATAGACAACTGAATACCAACCAAATAAGGCACACTCGCTATGATCAAATACACACCTAAGAATCGCGTTCTGTGGGGCAATATTCTGATGTCGATCGCCGTCAGTCTGTTGGTCAATTTCTCGTATCTGCTGGTGCTGTTCGCCTCGCACAATAGCGACAACAAACGCCCCAGCTGGCTCGAAAAATATGACGCTCGAAAGGTCGAACTCGCCGACGAGGGTACACTCCGCGTTATGCCCGACGGATATGGATATTTGATTATGGACGAGGGGTGCCCGATTGACACCATCTACGTCGGCTCGAACTCAATCTGGCGACTCGAACTGCACAACGGCGACCGTATGCAGGTCACTGCACTCACCCCCGAGGTCGATGGCGCACATCATTCGCTCTTCACGATCACAAAGCTCAATGGCGAGGAGTTCGACTACGCTGCTCGTTTCGACAAGCCCGACACCAACTCTCAAACCGCCTTGCAGATTATCTGCTATGCGTTGTTGATGTTCGTGGTGCTGACAATCGTTACACGTAGCTCGCGCAAGGGTACGCTGTGGCAGCGATATTTCCTGCCCTATGCGATTAGTCTGCTGATCGTGGTGGCATTCTTCTTCGCTGCGCCGCTGATCGGAATCAAGGCCGACACACACCGTGGAGCGTTGGATATCGTGCTGATGCTCAAATGTATGTTCGTCTATGTGGTGGCGGTGCTCTATGCTCGTATCTACGACCTGCTCTACCAGCGTCAGCGTATCGAAATCAAGAACGAACAACTCAAAACCGAAAACCTATCGACACGTTACAGCGCTCTGGTGAGCCAGATCAGCCCGCACTTCCTGTTCAACTCGCTCAACTCGCTCTCGATGCTGGTGCGCGAGAAGCACAACGAGAAGGCTCTGACCTACATCGACCGTCTGTCGCACGTGTTCCGCTATGTCATTCAGAATGGGCAGAATACCCTCTCGACCGTGGCCGACGAGTTGCAATTTATCGACTCGTATCGCTACCTGTTAGAGGTGCGCTATGCCGACAAACTCTTCTTCGAGATCGACATCGACCCCTCGTATATGGAGCGTCAAATGCCCTCGTTGGCTCTGCAACCTCTGATCGAGAACGCCGTGAAGCACAACGCCATAACCCGCTCGAAGCCGCTCACAATCTCGATCTACACCAAAGATGGAGCCATTGTGGTTTCGAACCCCGTGATCCCCAAGATCGAGGCGGAGGTCAGCACGGGCATCGGTCTGCAAAATCTCTCGTCACGTTGGCAGATGATCACCGAGAAGGATATCGAGGTGATTCGCACCGAAAAGACCTTCGAGGTGCGACTGCCGTTGATCAACGAGCCGAAAAAATAACGTCAAACCCGTAACCTCACACCAAAGAAATGAAGACTCTGATTATTGAGGACGAAACCGCTGCTGCGGTCAATCTACGTGCACTGCTTGCGGAGGTCGATCCCTCGATTGAGGTGATTGACGTGCTCGAATCGGTGGCCGAGAGTGTCGATTATCTGCGCTCGAAGCCCACACCCGATCTTGTATTTATGGATATTCATCTGGCCGATGGCGACTCGTTCAAAATCTTCAACCACGTCGAGGTCAACTGCCCGATCGTGTTCACCACGGCATACGATCAATATGCGCTTGAAGCGTTCAAAGTCAATAGCATAGACTACCTTTTGAAGCCCATTGCGCCCGACGATCTGCGTCGAGCATTGGAGAAGTTGCGCCGTCTGTCGGCTCCCGAGCGCGAGGCCGTAATCGAGCGCACGAATGCAATGGCAACCGAGCCTCGCCAGCCGCAGCAGAACGTATTTTTGGTACAGGTGCGCGACCGCATTCGCCCGCTCAGCGTCGACGAGGTGGCATTCTTCTATACCTGCGACGAGCACGTGACGGCACACACATTCTCGGGCGAGGAGCTTGCGATCGACCGCACGCTGGAAGCTCTTTCAGGCGTGCTGGACGAGCATGAGTTCTATCGTGCCAATCGTCAGTTTATCGTCGCTCGCAAGGCGTTGAAGGATATTTCGGTCTGGTTTGGTAGCCGTTTGGCACTCAATTTGAACGTCGAAACTCCCGAACGCATCATCATCTCGAAGGCGCGAGTGCCGAAATTCAAAAAGTGGCTCACCGGAGCCGAATAGGGCACACCCCGTCGTAGAGTTGTCGTAGCGTTCGTGAAAGTTTACTCTTTAAATCATAAACGCTTGTATGACAACTCCTATTCGATTTCTGATGATTGCGGCGACCCTCTTTGCATTGTGTGGCGCCGCAGCTCACAACCACAATCCCGAAAAGCGTGCCGACCGCCACGAAATGGCAGCCGAGCGTCGTACCAATGAAATGGCTAAGTCGTTGGCATTGACCGACGTGCAGAAACGTGCCGTACACGACTTGAATCGTCAGCGTGCGGAGGCATTTCACGCCGTGCGACACGACACCTCGCTCACAGCCGAGCAACGTCAGGCACGTTTCGATGAGGCCGACGACACCTATCGCTCAAAGCTCAAAACGGTGCTCACACCTCAACAATACGATCAATGGCAAGCCAACTACAATAGTGCCGTGCTGCCGCGAGGTAAGAGCGCCCGCCACGACAAGCGCTATCGTCGCTCGGCAGAGGCGTGCTGCAAGGGTCAATGCGTAGCGAAAGACTCGACCAAAAAGTAGCCCGTCACACTCCTACAAACAACAAGGCCGCCCCCGCGAAGGGACGGCCTTATTAATTATTATAGGTAGGGTCGATTACTTATACTCCAACACCTTGAAACTATAACTGAAATCAACACCTACGAACAACATACCACGCTGGGTCTCAGCCTCACCCGTCTGCGAGTCAACTGTATCGCAACGGCCAAACTTACGCTTGGGCGAGAAATCGCGCGAGTAATCGAGGTTGGCAATCATACGGTACGAATCGATACCGCTATTGAAGAACTTATCGCCAATGCCCGTAACTGCCAACGCCTCGCTCGGACGACCAAACGAAGGATCGCAAGGAATCCAACCAACGCCCTCGAAATAGAGCTCGGTCCAATCGTGCAGGTTGCAATCGTTCGGGTGGAACATCAGACCGCTCTGCCAACGTGCAGGAACACCTGCGCAACGCGACATCGTGATCATCAACAGACCAACTTGACCGCAGTCACCCTTCGAGTTTGCAACTACATACTCGGGAATATTGGGAATCAACGAGTAGTTCACAGCCGAAGCCCAAGGATAGGTCTTGGTGATGTAGTCGAAGATCAGGCTCACCTTCTTGCGAGGATCCTGCTCGTCACCTACAACCTGAGCAGTCAGCTCCTTAATGCGGTCGGTGAACATCACGTGCGGGAAACGCTCAGCGGTGTACTCCTTATAGACTGCCGACTCGGTATCGTAAGGCTCGATCTCCAACTTTTCGAGATCGTACCACTGACCATACGACGTGTACTCATATTCGATAAAGAAGGGCTTTGCAGCGTCCTCAGCCGAGGTAATCACACGCTCGAAGTAAGCGGTATTGTGCAGTGCTGTCGGGTCGTTGAAATACTCCTCGCTGGTTGCCAACGCAACGAAATCCTTCTGACGAGGAACGTCCATACGCGGAATGGGAATCCATACGCGAACGGTATCACCCGGCACGATTGCGCCCGTCTCGTTCAGCGTGATCTCGTGGCGCACCTTCATACGAACCGGTGCTGTCAGCTCACCGCTACCTGCTGCGGTAATCTCAGGAATCTGAATGATCAGAATGCTATCGAGCGAGCTGATGTCCGAGCTCTCCTGCTTGAACTGCGACGCCCACTCATCAACGCGGAACACATTGGGACCCGCATTGCGGAAGTAGCACTTCTTGCCATCGATCACCTTATATTCGATCACACCCGAAGCTTCCCACTCAGCAACCTTCTCGGCTGTCAGCTCGGGGATATACTTCTTGATATAATCAACCACGTATGCGCTATCACGACGGAAATCGCGGCGCACCAGCTTGATCGAGTCGCGCGTCCAAGTCAGCTGAGCGATCTCGGTCTCATCGGTTGCCGTCGCCAAGTTCTCCTCAATCATCTGCTCAGCGGCGGTCAATTCGCCCGCAGCCAAAGCCTCTGCCAGCGGGTCGGGAGCCGCCTTAGGTGCACACGATGCCACAACAGCAGCAACGCCCAACAGTGCAAAAATGTTTCTCAATTTCATCTCTTACGTTTTAGTCGATTAGTATTCGATTACAGATCGGTACGCTTTACGATACCAATACCCGGACGGTCGCTGGGGATAACCTTACCATCAACCACCTTCATACCATCGTAGGGATCCGACGAGTGAGCAATCAGCACGTTACCGTCCAAGTCAGCCCAATCGCAAGCGCAAGCTACGTGCGACGCAGCCGAAATTGCACACGAAGTCTCAGTCATACAGCCGATCATAACCTTCATATTGAGCGTACGAGCCAACGAAACCATCTTATTAGCCTCGCGCATACCGGTACACTTCATCAGCTTGATGTTGATACCCGAGAATACGCCCTTCAACTTCGGAACGTCGATCAGACGCTGGCACGACTCATCAGCGATGGTGGGCAGCGGCGAGTTCTGAGTGATCCACGCCATATCGTCGAGGTTGTACTTGCCGATAGGCTGCTCGATGAAGATAAAGCCGTGCTCCTTGCACCAATGGATCATCTCCAATGCGTGGTGCTTGTCCTTCCAGCCCTGGTTTGCGTCAACGCACAGAGGCTTGGTAGGCTCAACCGAGCGGATAGCACCAACCAGCTCCTCGTCCTGCGGCGTACCCAACTTAACCTTAATCAGGTTGTAAGGTGCAGCCTCCTTGGTCTTCTCGCGAACAACCTCGGGAGTATCGATACCGATCGTGAACGAGGTATCGGGAGCTTTCATACGGTCGTAACCCCAGATGTTGTACCAAGGCTGACCGATCAGCTTACCAACCAGGTCGTGAAGTGCGATATCGACAGCCGCCTTAGCTGCGGTGTTGAACGTGGTCAGGTTATCGACCTCGAACAGAATATCTTCGAGCAGGAAAGGCGAAGGATACTTATCCAAAATAGGCTGAATACGGCTCAGGAATGCCATTGCCGACTCCGACGTCTCGCCCAGATAGGGAGGCATAGCAGCCTCACCATAACCCTCATAACCGCCGTACTCGATCTTGGTCAGCACGATGGGGGTATGGGTACGGGTGTAACCCGAAACGGTGAAGGGGTGAGCCAGCGCAGCGTCAGCACGCCAGAACGTCAGTTTCATCTTCTCGTTGCCGATCGACGACTTCTTGCCCTTACCTACCGATGCAGCTACCGACGGAAATGCCGACGCAGCCAGCGAGGGAGCTACCGTAGCAACAACGCCTGTTGCCAATGCCTTCTTGATAAAATCTCTTCTTTTCATTGTTCTGTATGTTTTAAGTTGTTTATTTATTGCTTGTTATAGAGCGGGCAATTCTCAACCGACCAAACGCCCTTGTCGCTATCCTCAGTGCCAATGATTCGCGTTGCGCGGATCAGCTGGTTGAGCCAATGCTTCGAATACTCCTCGTGCTCGGGATTGAAGCTCGAAATGTGGATCAAACCCGCCTCGTGGATAAACTTACCATCGCCCATATAGACGCCCACGTGGGTTACGCGACGGCTACCGAAGAAGACCAGATCGCCCTTCTTCAACTTGGTCCAATCCTTATCCGACACGTCGATATTGTCGCCCGTCAGGCACTGCTGCGACGCGTCACGTGCCAGCACCAGACCGTTCAACAGATAGACCGTCTTGGCCATACCGCTGCAATCGAGCATCTTGGTCGAGGTGCCTGCCCACAGATACGACGTACCGAGCAGATTCTGCGCCTCAGCAATCACTGCGTCAGCGGTCGGGCGGCGCTTCTTCCAAACCTCAAAATCCTCAACGTCCGAGCGCAACAGATAGCCCTTGCGGCCCTTCGGCAGCTCAACAGCAATGAACTTACCCTTAGCCTTGCCCTTGTTCAGAACGATCGAACCTGCGGTGATGTCGGTTACGTGAGCCGATTTCACATCGGGCTGCTCGTAGATCCAACCCGTCGTGGGCATATAGACAACCTTATCGGCCTCAACCCAAGCGTTATACTGCTCGCGGGTCATCGTCTTGACGCCACGCTTTGCAACCCAACCCAGGTAGCCTTCGGGAGTCTGCACATAGTACCAGCCATTGTCGTCCAGCACGCGCACGGGCATACCCATCAACAACTGAGTGAGCTGCTCCGACGAGTAGTTACCCTCACGGCGCACGGTTGCAACGGCGATATCGATCACGCCATAGACCTCGCCCTTCATCTTTGCGTCGGGCAGCAGGCGAACATCATTCACGAGTTTCTTGCCCTCGAACTTTGCGTTCAGTCGTTCGATTGTTTCGTCGAGTGCCTCCTTCGAGGTGGTGCGACCCGTTACAACCGTAACGCTCGGATACTCATCGACTTGAATGTCGTAGAGCACCGTTCGCTTGTCGGGAGCGTGTTTAGCTTTGATCTCTTTGAGAATGTCGCCCGTAGGCTGAGCCGCGAGCATACCGCAAGCAGCAAAAAGGGTGAAAATCAGCGCAGTAAATTTACGTGTCATAGTTTTATTGGTTTTAATTTTTTAGTCCATTCACGCGCGCATACGAATATGCGACCTACAAATTTAGAAAATCTTATTGAAACTCGCAACAAAACACGCCACAAATACGCCCAATTTTCTCCAAAAAATCGTGGCGAAAGGTTCATAACCAAACCCTTCGCCACAAATCGGTTACGACAGCACGTCGTCGCTATTCGACTGTCAGCGTGATCGACTTTTCGAACACCTGTCCGTCAGTGGTTATCATCTTGACCGTAACGGGATACTCGCCCGCCTCAGCAGGAGGGGTGGCGAAACAGATTGCAGCAACTTGATTAACTTTTCCGCCACTACAATGTCCCAGCATTTTCAGGTCGTCAGCCGTCATCTCTGCAAGCGACATCTCATAGACCATCTTCCCATCTTTTCGGTCGTTGCTGATGAATTTATAAAGCGACACAAATTTCAAAGTAACAATCTCAGCTAACGATTCGCCTGCCGCAAACTGCTCATTCCAATCGCGCGAGCAGGTTATCTCGATCGATTCATAATCAACGGCATAGCCAAAATGCCACGGTTTTGTTTTGCTTGCGTCATTGAACACTCGTTGCTCATAGTAATCTTGATAATGAGTTTGATATTTGGAATAGAGATATTGATCACCATTTCCCAAAATATCACAAAGAAACTCGACACCAATCGGATTAATGCTAATCTGCATTTGATCGTCAACGCGCAACTCTATATCGTCATACGAATAATAACCATCAATGTAAGCCTCCCATTTGCCATAGATCACACCCTCGCCACAACCTACGAGTATAACCAGACTGAGAAACAGAATAATTACTCTTTTCATAACATTTTAGTTTAGGGTACTACAAATTTAGAAAAATTAATCGAAAATATCTAATTTAGGCGTGCGAAATCACACTACATCAACAGATTTTTTCGTACTTTTGTCGCGTGGTTCGATAGCGTAAGCCACAACCCTCACAAAAACAGACACAACCCTACAATGTCATCACTGAGATTCAGAATGGTCGAGGCGGCAATAAACCGTAAGCCCCTCGCAGCCCAGACACCCGAAGGACGTCCCTCGGAATACTTTGGCACGAAGGTTTTCAACCGTGCCACAATGCGCCGTTATCTCCACAAAACCATCTACGACGCTATGCTCGACACGATGGATAACGGAACGCCCCTCTCGCGCGAGATTGCCGACGAGGTAGCCGCAGGTATGAAGCAATGGGCTATGGATCAGGGCGCTACGCACTACACCCACTGGTTCCAACCGCTGACGGGAGGCACAGCCGAGAAGCACGACGCATTCCTCGAACACGATGGCAAGGGCGGTATCATCGAGTCGCTTTCGGGCAAGCTACTCATTCAGCAGGAACCCGACGCCTCGTCGTTCCCCAATGGCGGTATCCGCAACACCTTCGAGGCGCGCGGTTACTCGGCTTGGGACGCAACGTCGCCCGCATTTATCGTCGATACAACACTCTGTATTCCAACCATTTTCATTGCATACACGGGCGAGGCTCTCGACTACAAGCTGCCCTTGTTGCGTTCGATTTCGGCCGTAGGCAAGGCTGCCGTGGACGTGTGCCACTACTTCGATCCCGAAGTCAAGCGCGTAACCGCATTTTTAGGTTGGGAGCAAGAGTATTTTTTGGTCGATGAGGGTCTGTGGGCCGCACGCCCCGACCTCGTGCTGACGGGTCGCACGCTGATGGGTCACGAGAGCGCCAAGAACCAGCAGTTGGAGGACCACTATTTCGGTGCGATTCCCGACCGCGTAATCGAGTTTATGAAGGACTTAGAGCGCGAGTCGTTGAAGCTCGGTATTCCCGTCAAGACACGCCACAACGAGGTGGCACCCAACCAGTTCGAGTTGGCTCCGATCTATGAGGAGATGAACCTCGCCAACGACCATAACCAACTGCTGCTCATTCTGATGGAGAAGGTGGCACGTCGCCACTCGTTCCGCGTTCTGTTGCACGAAAAACCCTTCAAAGGTATCAACGGATCGGGCAAGCACAACAACTGGTCGCTCGGCACCGACACGGGTGTCAATCTGCTCTCGCCAGGTAAGACCCCGCAGGCAAATCTCCAATTCGTCACATTCATCGCCAACATCATAGCGGCTGTCTATCGCCACAATGGCGCATTGAAGGCCTCGGTTTCGACCGCAACCAATGCCCACCGTCTGGGCGCAAACGAGGCTCCTCCTGCAATCATCTCGGTCTTCCTCGGCAAGCAGGTTTCGGCTGCCCTCGACAAGATCGCCGAGAGCCAGAGTGAGGACGCAATCGTCTTCGACGCAAAGACCGGTTTCAAAATGCAGGGTATCCCCTCGATTCCCGAGCTGCTGATGGACAATACCGACCGCAACCGAACTTCGCCCTTTGCCTTCACAGGTAACCGTTTCGAGTTCCGTGCGGTGGGTTCGCTGACCAACTGCGCCTCGGCAATGATCACCCTCAACGCCGCCGTAGCCGAGCAGCTCACCATATTCAAAGGTCGCGTCGATAATCGAATCGCTAATGGCGACTCGGTCGAAAAAGCTATTTTTGAGGAGGTTAAGGCACTGGTAAATGAGTGCCAACCCATTCTTTTCGATGGCAACGGCTACTCGGACGAGTGGAAAGAGGAGGCTGCACGTCGCGGTTTGGACTGCGAGACTTCGGTGCCATTGATTCTCGATCGTATGCTCACGAAGAGCACCAAACAGATGTTTGCGTCGACGGGCGTGCTGAATGGCGTAGAGCTGAAAGCCCGCACCGACGTAAGTTGGGATATGTACACCAAGAAGATTCAGATCGAGGCGCGTGTTATGGGCGATTTGGCTCTGAATCAGATTGTTCCGATCGCATCGAAATACGAGGCAATGTTGCTCGACAAGGTCTATAAGATGTCGCAACTCAACCTCGACGCGTCGCAGGACATCGCACTGATCAAGGAGATCTCGACCCTCACGACCGACATTCAGCGTATGGTCAATGAGATGATCGAGGCTCGCAAGGTTGCCAACCGCATCACCGAGGAGCGCGCCAAGGCGATCGCTTATCACGATACGGTGGCCGACTACTTGGAGGATATCCGCAACTGCATCGACCGCCTCGAAATGGTGATCGACGACCAGATGTGGACTCTGCCCAAGTACCGCGAGCTGCTGTTCCTGAGATAGTTACTACAAACAACACATAATAATAAGGCTGGCTACCCCGAGATGAGTTGTCAGCCTTTATTATCCTTAAACCCAACCCTATGAAACACGAAATCACACCCCAAGAGAGCAAGCGAGGGCAGGCGTACTCACTTTGGATCAAGTCGCCAATGCCGATGGTAACCCTCACCAAAACGTTCGATATAACCCGTCTGCAAAAGATCGCCAAGCAGCGAAGAGTAAAACTGAATATGCTTTTATGCTGGTGCATTGGCAAAGCGGCAACCAAAATCGAGGAGTTCTATACCCTGCCCGAGGGCGACAAACTCTTCCGATACGACCGCATTGCAATCAACGTCATCGTGAACAACATCAAAGGCGGCATCAACTCGTGCGACGTTCCGTTCGTCGATGACGTAGAGCAATTTAACTCGTCATACGTCACATTTACAAGCGAAACGAGAAACACGTGCACAAGCATTTTCAACGAGGAGTATATGATCGTCGGCACCTCGGCTATGACCGCCACCGAACTCGACTCCATAGTAAATCAATACACCGACAAATTCTGCAACCCAATGGTGATGTGGGGTCGATATCGCAAAGGTTGGTTCAAGACCACGTTGCCAATCTCATTCCAATTCCACCACGTACAGATGGACGGTGGACACGCTGCGCAATTCCTCGAAATGTTGCAAAAGACAATCAACGCTTTATAATCTTGGCGTACAACAAAAAGCCGCACTCCCGAGGGGGTGCGGCTTTCTATTTTGCGAAATGCGAATCGTTCAGTCCGTTACTCCTCGATGTAGATCTCGAAGTAGAGCGGCGTATAAGACTGAACCTCAGTCGTTACGGTTGTCGTCTGGACATTCTCGCCCATATTCTCCTGAGCGTTCAACATCTCCTGATACATATAGTAGCTGTAATAGTCGTCGTAGCCACCGATACCGCCATAACCACCATAACCGCCGTACATACTATTGTAGTAGCTGCTATAATAGTTGTTGTACATATTCATATAGTAGTAATCCGACGAGTTGGTCGTGGTTGCCGAGCCGTTGCGATACTTACCCGAGCTACCGTAGCAGTAGAACGACGTTGCAACCACACGTGCCCACTGACCCTTCAAAAGGTGAGGAATCGTGTAGTTCCAAGCATTGATGTAGCCCGAACCCTCGTCGCCACTCTCATCGGTACTCTTACCCGACTCCTTCACGGTGAAATCCAACGCCTCGCCCGTGCTCTGCACCTCGCCAAAGACACGACGCTTGATCGAGTCGATGTTGGTATCGAACACAAAACCATCGAGGAATTTACCTACATACCAGATCTTTACGGTCGAATCGACCTTAATCGAGTCGCCCTTATAAGCGGTCTCGCCCTCGGGCAGACGGAACTTCTTATCGACATAGAGGTAATCGAGCGTATCGTTCACGGGCTTCCAATTACCCGTTGCAGCAACAAATGACTCAACCTCCTTCTCCTCGTCCTTCACGGGGTCCTTGGTCACGTGCACAATCTCGAAATCGATGATCGACGGCACACTACCATTGAGCGAATACTGACCGCCATAGCCAGCGTCGTTGCTCGTACCCGTTGCACCGTAAGCCAACGTCGAGGGAATGTAGAGCGTACCCTTCGTACCGGCGTGCATTTTGAACTTGGTGCCGTCGTAGTTGGTCAGCGTGTTGCGCATAAGGTAGTGGGTACCTTCGAGCAGGTTGGCTGCATACTCACCGCAGAAGATATAGTCGGGCACATAGTGGGTGTACTTGGTGTAGGTACCCTGCCACTTGGCGATATCCTCATAACGCGAGAAGATGACATTGCCCGTCATATCGCGCATCGTGAAATTATACTTAACCCAAGTCACCGTGTCGTTTGTAGCCATACTCTTGGTATCGCCATAGTCGCTGATCTCGACCCAGAGGCCGTTCTCCTGACGCACGGCACGCTTACCGTTGTTATTCACGTGCTTGGCAACCCACGCATCGAGCGACTGCTGCTCCTTCTCCTCCAAGTCGATCTCGACCTTGTCGGCACACGAGATCGCACCCGTAGCAACCACCATCGCCATCAGCGCGTAACGCAAAAATTTCATAGTTCGTTTCATTATGTCGTTTCGTTTTCGTTATTCAACATCATCAATCACCGTGACCATCATCACCGCCGAGCGAGCCTCGATCACGCCCATCGCACGATCGCCATAGGCCGTTTCGTAGGGCATAAAGGTATAAACCGTATCGCCCTTTGCACAATCGGGTAACGTAAGTTCGAGCCCTTTTATTATGGGATCGGTGCCCAAAATTCGCACTGCAGGCGTAAAGTCCCAATAGGTCGTATCCAGATCGTACTGCTCTGCCAGAATCGCACCCGTTGCGCGGTTGTTGGTCGCAAAGGGGATATTCGCGGGCGACCCCTCGAACAGGTAGGCCTCATAGCGGAACGTAATCTTCGACCCCTCGGCAATGCGCTTCGCTGGGCGATCGGCACGGTAGACGTTGGTAATGTGGCGATAAGCGTCGCCGCAACGAGTGTAGTAGGGCAACTTCTCGCCCGTCATCGACTGCTCGGCCTCCGCCTCACTCACCAGCTTCATACGCGAGGTCATATAGCTCACAAAACGATCCATCTGCGTCTGGAACACGTCCTCGCCCTTCTCGCACCCAACGGGAACGAGCGCCGTCGCCAAAAGTGCGACCACAGCAATATTTCTAATCAATCGTTTCATAAACTCATAAACGCACATACTGCGTACAAATTGCAAAGATAGCGATAAATTTCGAAATTCAATGCCTAACAACCCTTATATTCTATGAATATTTTAATTCGCGCGCGGAAGTAGCGTCAAAAATTGCTAAGTTTCGGAAAGTTGGTTATCTTTGCACGTTAAAACAGTAACGAACAAAAACTAACAAACTCAATATGGCTTTACAATGCGGAATCGTAGGTTTGCCCAACGTCGGCAAATCGACTCTGTTCAACTGTCTGTCGAACGCTAAGGCGCAGGCAGCCAACTTCCCCTTCTGTACGATCGAGCCCAACGTGGGCGTGATCACCGTACCCGACGAGCGACTGATCAAGCTCGCCGAGATCGACAACCCTAAGCGTGTGATTCCCACCACGATCGAGATCGTCGATATCGCAGGTCTGGTTAAGGGCGCATCGAAGGGCGAAGGTCTGGGTAACAAATTCCTCGCAAATATTCGCAATACCGACGCAATTATCCACGTGTTGCGTTGCTTCGACAACGAGAATATCACCCACGTCGATGGTACGATCGACCCCGTGCGCGACAAGAGCATTATCGACACCGAGTTGCAGCTCAAAGACCTCGAAACGGTCGAGAGCCGCATCGGCAAGGTGCAGAAGCAGGCTACGGCAGGCGATAAGAATGCCAAGCGTGCATTCGAGATTCTGAGTCGTTATAAGGAGGTCTTGGAGCAGGGTCGCTCGGCTCGCACGGTCGAGTTGGACAAGGAGGACCGCAAGGTGATCCCCGACCTTAACCTGCTGACCGACAAACCTGTATTGTACGTTTGCAACGTCGATGAGCGTAGCGCCGCAACGGGCAACGCACACGTCGAGGCTGTTCGTGCAGCGATCGCTGAGGAGAATGCCGAGTTGTTGATCGTGGCAGCTGCAACCGAGGCCGATATTGCCGAGTTGGAGGATTACGACGAGCGTCAGATGTTCCTCGAAGAGGTGGGTCTGACCGAGTCCGGTGTGAGCCGACTGATCAAATCGGCATACAAGTTGCTCGATCTGCAAACCTACTTCACGACGGGTGCCGACGAGAGCCGCGCTTGGACCTTCACACGTGGTATGAAGGCTCCGCAGGCGGCAGGTATTATCCACTCGGATTTCGAGCGCGGATTCATTCGTGCCGAGGTGATCAAGTATGATGACTATGTGGCTCTGGGCTCGGAGAAGGCTTGCCGCGATGTGGGTAAGATCGGCATCGAGGGTAAGGAGTACGTGGTGCAGGACGGCGATATTATGCACTTCCTGTTCAACGTCTAAACCGTAGACTTAACTTATTGATTACGTGAGAATATGAAACGCTTTAACACTATTGCCATTGCACTGAGCATTGTGCTCGCTGCGCTCCTTTTGGGACGTGCCTATACCTACAAGTACCGTGCGCAAGAGACGGTCGTTGTTACGGGTTTGGCCGAGCGCGAATTTACGTCGGATTTGATCGTTTGGCGCGGTTGGATCACAGCCGAGGCGCAGGAGGCGGCCGAAGGCTACAAGCAGATCGAACAGAGCAAGGAGAAGGTGCTGCGATTCATCACATCGCACGGCATCGAGGCTGATAGTGTGGTGTTTATGTTCGTCAATGTCAATAAGGAGTATGAGGGTATCTACTCGTCGAACGGCAACTATATGGGTCAGCAGTTCAAGGGCTACTCGTTGCGTCAGTCGTTCACGGTCGAATCGACCAATGTCGATGCTGTCGAGGCCATTTCGCGCGAGATCTCGTCGCTCATTGCGCAGGGTGTTTCGCTCGAATCGTGGCAACCCGAATACTATTACACCCGCTTGGACGATGTCAAGCACGACCTGATTGAGCGCGCTACGGCCGATGCTCGCGGACGTGCCGAGAAGATCGCCGCAGCGTCGGGCGCACGCCTTGGCAAGGTGAGCGAGGCCCGTATGGGTGTGTTCCAGATTACGGGTGCAAATACCAACGATGAATTTACGGCAGGAGGTTCGTTCAACACTTCGAGCCGCCACAAGAAAGCGCGTATTACGATGAAACTCGAATACCGAGTTAAATAATTTACTAAGCAACAAAAAAACAGACATAAATAGATGAATACCAGACAAACACGTGTACGTTTTGCACCGAGCCCGACGGGTCCGTTGCATATTGGCGGTCTGCGCACCGCGCTCTATAACTATCTTTTTGCGCGTCAGCGCGGCGGCAAGATGATTCTGCGTATCGAGGATACCGATTCGCAGCGTTTCGTTGAGGGCGCCGAGGAGTATATCAACGAGGCTTTGGCTTGGTGCGGCATCGAGATTGACGAGGGTGTGCGCGAAGGTGGCGAGTATGGTCCTTACCGCCAGAGCGAACGCCGCGAGATCTACCTGAAATATGCCGAGCAGCTGGTTGAGAACGGCAATGCTTACTACGCATTCGATACTCCCGAGGAGTTGGACGCAATCCGTAAGGAGTACGAGGAGAAGGGCGAAACCTTCGCTTACAACTATGCCGTTCGTGAGCGTTTGGCAACGTCGTTGCGCCTTTCGGCTGATGAGGTGCGTGAGCGTATTGAGCGTGGTGATCAGTGGGTTATCCGCTTCCGTATGCCCGAGAACGAGGACGTAGAGATGCACGATTTGATTCGTGGCGATGTGAAGATGAACACCTCGACGCTCGACGATAAGGTGCTTTACAAATCGGCTGACCGACTGCCGACCTACCACTTGGCAAACATTGTCGATGACCACCTGATGGAGATCTCGCACGTGATTCGTGGCGAGGAGTGGTTGCCTTCGTTGCCGTTGCACTATCTGCTCTACCGCGCGTTTGGTTGGACCGATACACAGCCCGAATTTGCACATCTGCCTCTGCTGCTGAAACCTACGGGTCAAGGCAAACTCTCGAAGCGTGATGGCGACAAGATGGGCTTCCCCGTATTCCCGCTGTTCTGGACGTCGCCCACGGGCGAAACTGCTCGCGGCTACCGCGAGGACGGTTACTTCCCTGAGGCTGTGGTTAATCTGTTGGCACTGCTGGGCTGGAACCCCGGTACCGAGCAGGAGATCTTCTCGATGGAGGAGCTGATCGCTGCCTTCTCGCTCGATCGCGTGAGCAAGTCGGGCGCACGTTTCCAGCCCGATAAGGCTCGCTGGTTCAACTCGCAGTATATGCACGAGCGCGACAATGCCGAGCTGGCTGAAGCATTCCTGCCCCTGCTCGCCGAGAAGGGCGTAGTGGCTGATCGTGAGCGCGTTGAGTATATCGTTGGCTTGGTTAAGGATCGTGCAACATTCGTGAGCGATTTCTGCGAATTGACCTCTTGTTTCTTCGCTGCTCCGACCGAGTATGACGCAAAATCGGTGCGCAAGTATTGGAAGGGCGAGGTGCCTGCACGTTTGGCTGAGCTGCGCGATGAGTTGGCTCAGTTGGAGGATTTCTCGGTTGAGGGTACCGATAAGTTTGTGCACGAGTGGAACGAGCGCAAAGGGTATGTCATCGGTCAGACGATGAACTCACTGCGTTTGGCAGTCGTGGGCGCTTGCAAGGGTCCGTCGATGTTCGAGATTCTCTACGTGGTTGGTCGTGAGGAGGTTGTGCGTCGTATCGACGCTGCTCTTGCCGCAATCCCCACGCCTGAGGAGTAACGGGAAATTCAAGATTCAAGATTCAAAATTCAAAATTCAAAATTGAGAATTGAGGATTGAGGATACAAAATTAAGCCGCACCCCGAAAGGTGCGGCTTTTTTTGTCCGTGGTCGAGCGTTTATCTTATCGAGTTCATTCGAATGCTCGCCTTGACCAGCGCCAACGCACGGATACGCTCGATGGGGATCTCCTTGTCGGCGTGGTGGGGATTTTGGCTCACCAACTTCACATAGCCCTCACGCTCAGACTTTTGGATATACTTCACCGTGATATACTCCTCGCCCTCCAAATCGAGCGACAGCAGATACATATCACCCCAAAAGATATTGGTCGGGTCGCTCAACTGCTTGTAGAGCACAATGTCGCCACTCTTCAAAAGCGGATACATACTATCGCCCGCAACATAGATCGCACCATCGCACTTGGGCAGATTGGGAATATGGATATAGTTGATCGGCTTGTTCGAGGCGTTGTCGGCAAACAGAGGCACCAAACCCGCCGTACCCTCTATACTATATAAAGGTACGCTTTGCAGGGGTACGGTGTTGTCCGTGCGGCGCATAAACGCCGTAAAGTCGGGCTGCGCATTGAACATTTCGCCACGCCCCGTATCGAGCCAATCGGGATTTACGTTCAATTCTTGAACCAAAATATTCTTATTTCGCTCCGACAAGGCGGCCTTGCCCGTCTCGATCATCGAGAGTGCACTCTTACCAACGCCCATCTTTTGCGCCAGCACCTCCTGTGTCAGTCCTAACTCCTTACGGATCAATTTCAAACGCGACGCCATAACCAATCTATAATATTTTCTTATGAATTTTTCGCTCAAAATTTGAACAAAATTCAATTTTTGAACTTATCTTTGTACTGCAAAGTTAAACAAATGAATCGAAACTGCAAACAAAAATCGTGAAAATATTTCATACGGAGCGATTTGCGGGCGCACAAAGCTCGATTCAATTAATGAACCTAATTTAATTTTATTTACAACTATGTTGAACATCACATCTGAAATCTACCGAACGGTGGCCAATCGTCTGCGTGAGGCAGTGGGAGAGGCCGAATTTTTCTCCGGTACGATTGCGGTGGCTGCCGACGTCGACTACACTCTGCGTGCGACGCTGCTGATCTATCGACGCACCGTGAGCGACGAGAGTGGCTCGTGGCGCGCGATCGACCACGTGGTACCCGTGTGGTGGGAGTTCCACTCGGTGACCGACGAGGGCGAAGTGCTGAACGATTTCGACTTTGCCGAGTTTGAGCGCGAGCTGATCGACTAACGCACTCCCCCACCGCGACTTCGAGCACAACCAATTTCCCACCTACGGAGGACGCTCCGCCCGAAGTCAAAAACATTCACATCTCGTAGCAACCGTCCTCACCCACCGAAGGACGCTTCACTCACCCGATTACATATCTTTCCAAACCAAGCTTTTCAAACGAGGGCGGTCGCTACTTTTTTTGCCAAAACCTTAAAACCCAAATAGCAACTATGATCTCATTCGAAGAGTATGCCAAGGCGGTCTATCCGTTTCTGGACGTGACCCCATTTCATCAAACCTATTACCGTGTGCTTCAAATGTTTGCCGAGGGGCGCATACGCCGCCTGATCGTCACAATGCCACCACAGCACGGCAAATCGGTTGGTTCGACCACGCTACTGCCCGCCTATCTGCTCGGGCTCGACCCCGACCTGCGTGTGGCGATTGCCTCCTACTCGGCCTCGCTCGCCAATAAATTCAACCGACGTGTGCAACGTATTATCGAATCAAAGGAGTACAACGAAATCTTCCCGCTGACGACAATCAAGCAGGGCGGCAAGCCCGCAAACTATATCCGCACGGCCGACGAGGTCGAGATCATCGGTCGGCGAGGCGAGCTGTTGTCCGTAGGTCGTGAGGGCGCGCTGACGGGCAACCGTGTCGATGTCTTTATCCTCGACGACCTCTACAAAGACGCGATGGAGGCCAACTCGCCCGTCACGCGCGAGAACTGCTGGGAGTGGTACACCTCGGTGGTGCGTACGCGTATGCACAACCTCTCGCGCGAGTTGATTGTATTCACGCGCTGGCACGAGGAGGACCTCATCGGACGCATAACCCAACGCGAACGAGTATTCGAGTTGAACGATTGGGCGCAGGTGGAGTCGATCGACCGCAACGAATGGTTGCACCTCAATTTCGAGGCGTTGAAAGAGTCGCTGCCCACGGCGCTCGATCCCCGTTTGGAGGGCGAGGCGCTCTGGCCCGAGCAACAAGATGCTGAGCTGCTGATGGCCAAGCGTAGGCTCGACACCACCCGATTTGAGTGTATGTATCAAGGTCGTCCCGCACCACAGGGAGGATTGCTCTATGGCGATGGATTTGCACGCTACGACACCCTGCCGCGCGAAGTGGTACGCTGGGGCAACTACACCGACACGGCCGATATGGGCGACGATTACCTCTGCTCGATATGCTATGCGGTCGATGTCGATGGGGTGATCTATGTGACCGATGTGGTCTATTCGCGCGAGCCGATGGAGGTGACCGAGGGTCTTGTGGCCGAGATGTTGCGACGCACACAGACTCGCCAAGCCGCCATCGAGAGCAACAACGGCGGTCGAGGATTTGCCCGTGCCGTGCAACGCCTTGCACCCGAGGTGAAGGTCGAGTGGTTTCACCAAAGCGGCAACAAGGAGGCACGAATACTATCGAACTCGGCTACGGTGTTGCACGCACTGCGTATGCCCGAGAATTGGGCTGCGCTGTGGCCCGAGCTCTACCAGCACCTGACCACCTATCGACGAATGTTCTCGGCCAATCGCTGGCACGACGCCGCCGACGTGGTGACGGGAATTGTCGAACGTGAGGTTATTGACCGCCACGATCGACGCGTGCGGCATATTTCGTTTGTGGGAAGGTAAGTGAGATTCACAATTCACAATTCACAATTCAAGATACAAGATTGGCATTCGAGGCGGCAGAATTCTATACAAATAACTAACTACCCACCCGCCGAAAACAAAAAGACCGCACTTCAAAAGTGCGGTCTTCTTAGTTGAGCTACCAGGATTCGAACCTGGAATAACAGGACCAGAATCTGTTGTGTTACCATTACACCATAGCTCAATTCCTGTTTTGCGAGTGCAAAAATAAGCCAAGATTTTCTTTCGTGCAAGTTTTTCGACGAAAAAATATTATATTTGTTCAAACTTTTTGACGCACAAAACGGCCAAAAACAATACAAACAATTAAAATACAAACACTTATGAACACTAAATTACGTCTTATCGTAATGAATTTCCTGCAATTCGCAGTATGGGGTGCCTACCTGACTTCGATGGGCACCTATCTGTTCAATGCAGGTCTGGCATCGAAAATCGGTCTTTTCTACGCTTGTCAGGGTATCGTTTCGATGTTTATGCCCGCAATCATCGGTATCATCGCTGACCGCTATGTGCAGGCTCAGAAGATGTTGGGTATCTGCCACACGTTAGCTGCGGCATTTATGCTCGGCGCAGGTTACTACGGTCTGCAAGCAGGCACTTCGCCCGATTTCGGCACATTATTTACGCTCTATGCACTCAGCGTAGCGTTCTATATGCCGACTCTCGCGCTGTCGAACTCGGTGGCTTACACCGTGTTGCGCAAGGCTGGTGAGGATACCGTCAAGGCATTCCCGCCTATTCGTGTATTTGGCACCGTTGGTTTCATCTGCTCGATGTTGGCAGTCGATTTCCTCGGCTTCCAGAGCACCGCAATGCAGTATGTTGCAAGTGGTGTGATCGGTTTGTTGCTGGGAGTATATGCTTTCACACTGCCCTCGTGCCCCACTGCTGCCGGTGGCGAGAAGAAATCGCTGGTTGATGCTCTCGGTTTGAAGGCATTTGCGCTGTTCAAGCAGAAGAAGATGGCCATTTTCTTCATCTTCTCGATGTTGCTCGGTGTGTCGTTGCAGATCACAAACGGCTTTGCAAACCCCTTCATCAACAGCTTTAAGGCTATCCCTGAGTTCGCTGATTCGTTCGGTGCCAACCACGCAAATGCACTGATCTCGCTCTCGCAGGTGTCGGAGACGCTGTGTATTCTGCTGATCCCCTTCTGCTTGAAGCGTTTCGGTATCAAGCGCGTGATGTTGATCGCAATGTTTGCTTGGGTGCTGCGCTTCGGTCTGTTCGGTGCAGGTAACCCCGGTGGCGGCGTATGGATGCTGATCCTCTCGATGATCGTCTATGGCGTTGCTTTCGACTTCTTCAATATCTCGGGCTCGCTGTTCGTTGATACCGAGACCGATTCGTCGATCCGCTCGTCGGCTCAGGGTCTGTTTATGATTATGACCAACGGTATCGGTGCTACGATCGGTACGCTCGGCGCGCAGGCTATCGTTGATCGTTTCGTATTCTCGCAGCCCGAGGGTCTGGCTCAGGTGGCCGGTTGGAGCACAGCGTGGTACGTATTTGCAGCATACGCGCTGGTTGTTGCTGTGCTGTTCGCAATCGTGTTCAAGTATAAGCACGACCCCGCGAAGATGCAGTAACGAGATACACATATATAATAATAGCCCCCGAGTCAGCGAAGAATCGGGGGCTATTTGTTTTGTATGACTTTTAGGCGTAAATCGCAATACCCGCAATAGCCGAAAGAACAATCAGCAGAATGGGATTGACTTTGCGAGCCGAGGCGACGAGCGTTGCGGCAAAGAGCACCCAGCTCCACGCATCGATAAAGTTCGGATCGTCGCTCTGGTGCGGGAAGATCAGCAGCAGAGCTGCCGCACCGATCATACCGATCACCACGGGACGCATTGCCGACATCGCACCCGCAACGTAGCGATTCGAGCGCAGACGGAGATAGAAACGTGTGATGAGGATCATCAACGTCATTGCGGGCAGGCTCACAGCCAGCGTCGCCACAACCGAGCCCCAAAAGCCCGCAACGGTATAGCCGATGTAGGTTGCCGAGTTGATAGCAATCGGACCGGGGGTCATCTGCGAGATTGCGATGATATCCGAGAATTGGCTCGCGGTGATCCACCCTCGTTCGGTAACAACCTCGTGCTGAATGAGCGACAGCATTGCGTAGCCACCACCAAACCCGAAGAACCCGATCTTCAAATAGCTCAAAAACAGTTGCAGGTAGATCATCGCTCGACGTGTTTTCGACTGTTATACAATTCGATAGCGACACCCACTCCCGCCGCAACGATTATCAACCAGATGGGCGACACTCCACTCCACCATACAAACAGCGCAACGGCTGCCGCCAAAGCATATTTCCACGCCCCCATACCGCGCGAGAGCGACACGATGGGCGACACAATGAGTGCTACCACAGCAGGTCGCATACCCTTGAAGGCGGCATTGACATAGACATTTTCGCGGAACTGCGCGAAGTAGATCGCCACTATCAGTATCACCGTAAATGCAGGCACCACGACCCCCAGCAGAGCCGCTAACGCACCTGCATAACCGCGCATTTTGTAGCCCACAAAGACCGACGTATTGAGCGCAATCGGACCTGGTGCCGACTGAGCCAGCGTCAGCAGTTCGATGAACTCATCACGATCGACCCACCCACGACGGTCGATAACCTCGCGCTGGATAATGGGCACCATCGCGTAGCCACCGCCAAAGGTGAATAGTCCGATCTTGAAGAACGAACCGAACATCGTGAGCAACTCTCTCATCGTGTGCTATTTTTGAGTGTGATCCTCGCGTCGATCGCGCCCAATCAGATTCATCACCGCCTCGATGAAGATCATCGGGTGGGTCGGCGCACCGGGCAACCACAGATCGGGCGTGTGGCTCTCATAGAACGAGCGATCGACCTCCGTACTCTCGGCATACAGACCTCCCGACACAGCCTCACTACCCGCCACAATCAGCACCTTCGGATCGGGCACAGCGTCGTAGCAAACTTGCAGAGCTTCGGCCATATTACGGCTCACAGGACCCGTAACCACCACTCCATCGGCGTGGCGTGGCGAGGCCACAAACTCAACACCATAGCGACCGAAGTCGAAATTGACATTGCCCGTTGCGTTCAACTCCATCTCGACCGACGCATCGCCACCTGCCGACACCTGACGCAGTTTCAGCGCGTGGGCAAACATCGCAGGAATCTCCTTGCGCACAGCCTCGCGCGTGAATGGAATCGAGCGGGTCGAGGTCGTAACGACCAAATCCTCGCGTCGTGTCGCACCAATGCGATAGTCGTTGGTGAAACGCACCGCCTGCGGAGCACGTCGTACGCACTCGCCACAGAACAGACAACGACCCATATCGAGCGTGAATGGAGCCGCCGTAATTGCTCCCGTCGGGCACATCGAGACCAACTCCTCGGCCGTCTGCGCATCGCACTCCGAGAGCTCGGGACGACCACGGAAGATCGCAGGCAGCTCGACCGCCTTCAAATCGGGAATATATTGTGAGCCGTGGCTCTTGAATACCTTTAACTTATTGAACAGCATAACTTTTTGCCAATTTTATTCGTTACAAATCGTGGCCGCAATACGACAGATTGAAGCTCTTGTTGCAGATCGGGAAATCGCTGATGCCCTCACTACGCACCGCAATCGCCAGCGCCAGCCAATTGTGCATCGAGGGATCCTTCACGCGGTAGCAAGCCACACGACCCTCGCCATCGGTTATGGCTACGTGGCAACACTCGCCACGCCAACCCTCGACCAGCGCCGTACTCAACTGATAAGGCGGCAACTTAACCTCCCACTGCGGAGCGGGCGAGCCCACCGAGCAATCGAGGTCCGTAAGCAGCGAGGTGATCGTATCGGCCGCCTGCAACACCTCACGACAGCGCATCATCAGTCGTGCCATCACGTCGCCCTGCTCCTTGATAATGCTCTGATGTGCAATGCGATCGGTGAAGACACCCCACGGGTGCGAAACACGCAGATCGCGCGCCACACCACTCGCACGTGCCGCTTGACCTACACCACCAATGCGCTGCATTTGCTGAGCATTGACAATTCCGCACTGCTCCATTCGCGACAGCAGCGACGGCGTGGTTTTGATATCGTGGCGCACCTCGTTATAGCGACGGCGAATCTCCTCGACATTCTTCAAGATCGTCGCACGCAGCTCATCGGTCAGCGGGAAATTCGTTCCGAACGGACGAATCAAACCTTTGCCAAAACGGTTGCCGCACCACAGCTGAGTAGTATTGATTGTCATCGTGCGCAGAGCCTCGCAAGCCACCTGACCCAACTGATAACCGACGTCCATACACAGCGCGCCCGTATCGGCAATGTGCATCGCCATACGCTCCAACTCCAACGCTACGGCACGCTCCACATCGAGGTTGCCCGCCTTCGACGAATCGAACGAAGCCAACTTCTCGATCGTGCGCACCAATGCCGTGGTATGCGTTACGGCACTATCACCCGCGATACCCTCGGCCAGCAGCACCTGACGCAACAAGTTCTTCGAGGTTTCGATCTGTCGCTCGGCTCCGCGATGTTGGTATCCGAGCGAGATTTCGAGGTGCAAGACCTCCTCGCCATTACAGATAAAGCGGAACGCTCCCGGCTCGATGATACCCGCGTGAATCGGGCCCACATTGACCTCGTGCAACGAGGCACTCTCCATCTTATAGAAGGGATACTCATCCACCGTACCTGCGCGACGCGCACTACGCGAAGGCGCACGCAGAGGTTTATCCCACGGCATACCGTCGTAGCGGATTCCCCATCGTTCGGTCATATCGCGCTCGAAGGGGTGCATAGCCGCAAACTCCTTGGTCAGCGACGGAAGTTCCTCGTCGTAGTAATCGACATCGTAAGAGGCTACCTCGATGGTATGCTCCTCGTCGTTCAAAATCATACACCACACGCGCAGACGAGTCTCCTCGACCGGCACTCCGAAGTAGTGCGCCACGTGGCACGCAGGGTTGCTCAATCGCTCGCGCACAGCCTCGAAAAATTCGGCATACGAGAGCGACGGAATCTGTCGCAGGTCGATGGCCGAGCCATTGTTATATGTTGTAAACCATTTCATAACCTATCGGAAAGCTAAAAATTAACGATTTGCTCGATCCACACCTTCAACCACTCGGGCATAGTCAAGCCCACCACAAACGCCACTGCCAGCAACGAGAATGCCGACCACGACAGCCACGTTGCGTGCTCCGACTTGCGCGTAGGACTCTGGTTGGGTTGGTAGCAGAGTTTGATCACACGCGAGAAGATCGAGTAGATCACAATGCAGAGTAGCAGGAAGATCACCGCAACCAGCCACCACTGACCCTCGCCCATCGTCTGGCGCAGAATCATCAACTCCGACACGAACAGCGGCGAGGGCGGGAATGCCAACAGCGCCAACGCTCCCAACATCAGACCTGCCGCACCCACGCGGTTCAACTGCATATAGTCGCCCAAGCGGTTGATACGGTAGCCGTCGTAGATACTGCGCACCACGCCAATCTGCAAGAACATACTGCTCTTGATGAGTGTATGAGCCGCCACGTGCAGCACCGCAGCCCACGCTGCTACGCCACCGATACCCAAACCGATCGCCGCGATACCCATATTTTCAACGGTCGAATACGAGAGGAATCGTTTGTAGTTATTCGTTCGTCGCAGGAACAGCGCACCGATCACCAGCGACACCACACCCGCCAATACCAGCACACTCTGTACCCACTCGAACACCACACTTGCCGCCATCAATCGATAGACACGCAGAATAGCCACGAAACCGGCATTGACCAACACCGTCGAGATCAGGCTTGCCGCAGGCGCAGGGGCCGCAAAGTTGGCATCGACACCGATCGTATAGAGCGGGAAGATCTCCATTTTACAGCTATAACCCGCCAGCACAAGCAGAAAGGCGATCTTCAAATAGAGCGGATTGCAGTGCGCAACCGCCTCACGCAGCGATTCGTACGACAGCGAGCCTTCGTGCGCCGCACTACTCAGAATGAGCACACCGAGGTATGCCATTGCGATACCCGTCGAGCAGACGAAGATATATTTCCACGTTGCCTCCAACGTCTCGGGCGAGCGACGGTGATAGATGATACCTGCCGCACAGATGGTCGTAGCCTCCAAGAAGATCCACGTAACAGCAATATTATTAGCGAAATAGACCGCCGAAACTGCCGTGCATAGGAGCACCATCAGCATATTGTACAGACGAAATTCGGGCAGATTGTTGTCGCGCAGATAGTCAAACGAATGGACGAACGCAAATGGCGACACGATGGCCATCAGCACCATAAAGAGCGTGCCCGTTGCATCGAACGTAAAGAATTGAGCCGACTCCACGCCTGCGCCCGCCGTTGCCGCCCACGCAGCAAACACGGCCTGCATTACGAAGAATACCGACGCAAAGCTGACCACCAATCGTCGTGAGCGCGCCAGTCCCGTCATTGCGGCCAACGCGATGGCCGCCACGATATAATAGAACATTGTCATATCCATAGCATCAATCCTTTACAGAGGTTAGTGAATCGGTATCATCGACCTTGATTCGATCGCCAATCTTGGTGAGGAACATTCCGAGCAGCAGAATACTCATCACGATATCGAGCAGGATTGCCGTATTGATCAGTATCGGCATCTCGACACCCATCGCCATCGAGAAGAGGAACACACCGTTCTCGATCGTCAGGAAACCAACCAAATGAGCAAACAATCTTCGGCGCATTACGATCAGAATCAAACCGCTCAACAGCGCATACAACGACACGCAGAAGAATGCCTGATTGATCGAATCATCTGCCACCAAATAGGTGATGCAGGCACTTGCCACAAGAGCCACGATCGACATCACCAAACTGCCAAATTGCGAACGACCTGCCGGCTGTACGCGGTTGATTTTGTTGTGTTTGATGATTCGTCGCAACATCATCGGCACCACGATTGCCTTGAAAATCAGCGTCTCGGTTACGACAAACAGCAGATCGAGCCAATGTATCGAATGCAGTCGGAGCAGCGCGATCAGCAACAGCAGCCAACCCTGATAGGTCATCAGCGTAGCATAGTGGCGGAATCGCTCGGTTATCGACAGATAGACCAGCGTTACCACATAGAGTATAATGAGTGAAAGTATCATATCGTCTGAGTTTAGCTGATTTGAATGTTAAGCGTCAGCAGGTAGGCAACAAACAGCAGCAGAGCCGCCAATGCCGACACGGTTAGAATATAGGTTGTGTTGCGCACCAGCTTGCCGCGCGCCTGCGACGACTCGACAACGCCCACAATCACCGCCACCAAGAGCGACAACGGAGCCACCGTCCACCACTTGAAACACAGGGGCAACATCACTGCATTGGCAGCCAAAACCGCTAGCGCCGCACCCTTGAACCAATTTGCGCAGTGGATCATTGCCATATCAATGCCCGAATAGTCGAGCACCATAACCTCGTGGATCATCGTCAATTCGAGGTGAGTGCGCGGGTCATCGACGGGCACACGTCCCTGCTCGACCGTATAGACCTTAACGAGTACGTATGCCAGCAGCACCATCACGATAGTCATCTGCATATCCAGATCGCGCGCCACCGAGAAGATATCGGCAAACGACGTATAGCCACAAACCATTGCCAACGTAGCCACTACGGCAAACAGTGCAGGCTCAACCAGCGCACCATACAGAGCCTCGCGGCTTGCACCCATACCCTCGAAACTGCTACCCGTATCCATTGCTGCCAGCACCAGCGACAGACGTCCCAAACCGAGCAGATAGGCAAACACAACCACATCGCCACGGAACGAGAGCAGCGGATCGAGGTTGCCGATCGGAATAAACAGCAGAGCCAGCAACGCCGAGCCCATATAGACTGCCGGAGCCACACGGAACAGAATACTTGTCGTCGGGCTATAAACGCTGCCCTTGCGAGCCAGCAGAGCCACATTATGCAGGTGCTGCACGATCGAGGGACCGCGACGGCCACTCAACACCGAGCGCACACGTGTTATCACACCACCAAGCAACAGCGCGATGGCGATCATAAGTATCGTATTGAATAACTCTTTCATAGCCGCATTAGATCAGATTAAGGATTGACAAAACAGCCACTATCAACATAAACAGCAGCGCATACGACACATAGCGCGAGATATTTCCCGTGCGCAGACGCATCACACGACGGTTGATCTGCGCCAGCAGAGCCGTCCACCACTCGTTCATCAGTCGTGACACCTTATCGCGGTGCTTGACCTCGAATTCGTGTACCGAGGGGAAGATCTCGTTCTTATCCACAGCCTCGCCCTTGCCCGTATCTTTGGTCAGCGACGACGCGATGCTCTGCAAACCCTCCGAGAACGACTCGCCCGTATATTGCATTCGCGGTGTGGGCTGCGTGAAACCACAACCCCACGTTGCACCCATTCGTACCGAACGATCGCGTTGAGCACGACGTTTGAGCAGATACAACGCAACCACAATCGCCACGAGCAACCACGCTGTGAGCATTACGCCCTGCATTGCCTCGCTCATCGAGTGCGCATTGAACCACTCCAAACCTCGCTCCGACATCGGCACAAACGGTGCAGCCACCTTTGCCACCAAGCGGAAGACCGGCACGGGACACAGACCCACCACAAGGATTCCTGCCGCAGGGATTGCGCAAGCACCCAAACTGAACGTATCGGCCTCGCTCGCCTCGACCACCTCGTGGGTGCGCGGAGCTCCCAAAAAGACCGTTCCGAACAACTTGCTGAAAGTCAGCACTGCCAGACCACCAATCAGAGCCAAGCCGATCAGTCCGCACGCCGACGAAAGCACCTCGCTTCCGCCGCTAATACCGTCCAGCAATCCGAAATAGATCGTAAATTCCGACACAAAACCATTCAGAGGAGGCAGAGCACAGATTGCCACCGTCGCCAGCAGGAACAGAATTGCCGTTACGGGCATACTCTTGGCCAAGCCGCCGAACGTATCGCACGACGTCGAGTGGGTCTGAGCATAGATATTACCCGCACCGAAGAACAACATCGACTTGAAGAACGAGTGGTTGATCGTATGCAGCAGCGCACCCGCCATTCCGCACAGTGCGAGGGTGTCGTTGCCGTTGCTCTTGCCGATCAACGCTGCACCCACACCGATCAGAATGATACCGATGTTCTCCATACTCGAATATGCCAGCAGACGTTTGATATCGTTCTGCAACGCTGCGAGGATAATGCCCCACAGACCCGTTACGATACCCAGCGCCAGCACAATCGCACCCGCAGGCATCATCACTGCCGAGCCTGCGAACTCGACGGGCAGCGCAAACGCCACTCGGATAATACCGTAGATACCCGTTTTGATCATCACACCCGACATTATCGACGATACGTGCGACGGTGCTGCGGGGTGAGCCTCAGGCAACCACGAGTGCATCGGGAACATACCCGCCTTCATACCGAAACCCACCACAAACAGTGCGAACAACGGCAGCGGTGCGTATGCAGACATATAGCCACTCAGTGCCGCAAATGTAGCCTCACCCGTACGGGCATAGAGCAGTGCAAAACCTGCCAGCAGAGCCGCAAAACCGATGTGCATCATCACCAGATAGGACAACGCTGCACGCACCGTTTTGCGCTTATCGGCATCGAAAATAATCAGCAGGAACGAGGCGATGGTCATCATCTCCCAACAGAACAGGAAACAGAAACCACCCACCGCCGTAACCACTCCGATCATCGACACGTAGAGCACAACGAGTGAGGTGTAGTGCAACGAGAAGTGTGTTGCAGGTTTCTTGTCGAGATAGTGCGCCAGATAGCCACGCGAGTAGATCGTCGTAGCCACTGCCGCCAGCGAAATGATGATCGAGAAGAGTGCCGACAGACGATCCATCGTAATCGCCTCCACTCCAAACGCCACCGACGCTCCCTGCCACAGAGTGAGCGGTGTGCCCTCGACAAGCACCCCAATAGCCGCCACGCAGACCGCTACGGCCACCGCCCCCACAATACCGACTGCCGTCCAGACCTTGGCACGCAACGGAGCGGCAAAGATCAGCACAGCGGGCAGGATCAACAGAATCAAATAGATAATGGGCATATAGTTTTTTTGTTTTGTATTTTTTCGTTACATCTGATTTACGGTTGCAACCATCACCGTCGCCACCACCGCAGCCGTTTCGGTGCGCAGACGCGCGTCGCCAAGCGTAATCGGGCGGAAACCGTGTGCCTCGGCAAAGGCAATCTCCTCGGGCGAGAAATCACCCTCGGGTCCGATCAGTATGATCACATCGTCGCCCTTATTGACGGCTTTGGGCAGGAACACGCGCTCGCTCGGCTCGCAATGAGCGATGAGTTTGACACTCGCCGTAGCCTCTTCGACCACACGACGGAAGGGTGTCATCGGTGCCAACTCGGGGTGATAGGCTTTGAGCGACTGCTTCATTGCCGAGGTGATCACCTTGTTTTCGCGTTCGGGTTTGATCTCACGACGCTCCGAGTGCTCGCTCACCACGGGAATGAATCGCGTAACACCCACCTCGGTCGCCTTCTCCAAAAACCACTCGAAACGTTCGATATTCTTGGTCGGAGCCACAGCCATCGTCAGTTCGTAGGGCAGACGCTCGTACTCCTCGTGCGTCGTAACCACCTCAACCGTACAACGTTTCGGGGCTGCATCGACCACCCGACACTCATACATCGTACCGCGTCCATCGGTCAGGTGCAGACGGTCGCCAACGACCATACGCAGCACTCTGACGCAGTGCTTGCTCTCCTCTTCGGAGAGCGTATAGAGCGGCGGAGTGAAATCGGGAGCGTAAAAAAGTTGCATATTTAACGGGTAAATTTTATCTTTGCTATATATTTATAAGTATTAAACTGCAAAAGTAGCAATTTTAACTCAATTTTGTACATATGAAGTTCATTATTCTTACACTACTTGCCGCATCAGCAATCATTGCGGCGGTATATTTTGGTCGCTGGTTGGGTCGCTCGATCGCTGCTAAACGCAATGGCGAGAAGATGCCCATCGTGCGTACCGTATTGTTAGGCATCGTTTTCGTTGCTCTGGCCGTGGCGATGTTCTTTATGCAGAGTTGTACCCCTAAAACCGAACAGACTATGGAAAATCCTCTGCTCTCGGAGTGGAACGACCGCTTCGGTGTTCCCCCATTTGACCGTATCAAGGCCGAGCACTTCGCCCCCGCATTGGAGCAGGCGATGTCGGTGCACAACGCCGAGATCGACGCCATCGTTACCAATAACGACGAACCGACGTTCGAAAATACGGTTCTCGCCTACGACAATTCGGGCAAGTTGCTCGAACGTGTCGAGCTGTGTTTCAGTCTGTTGTGCGCTGCCGAGACCAATGCCGAGATGCAGGCCATCGAGCAGGAGATGTCGCCCAAGCTGACCGCACATAGCGGTGCAATTATGATGAACAACGGTCTGTTCGAGCGTGTTAAGAGCGTCTATGAGCGTCGAGGCGCGCTGGGTCTTGATTCGTTGCAGCTGCGACTAACCGAGAAACTCTATCGCCGTTTCGTGCGTGGCGGTGCGCTGCTCTCGGCCGAGGATAAGGAGCAGCTGCGCAAGGTCGATGAGAAGCTCTCGTCGGCACGTGTGAAGTATGCGGCAAATCTGCTGGCTGCCAATTCGGGTTTCGAGATGGTTATCAGCAATCAAGACGATCTGGACGGTCTACCCTCGTCGACACGTGACGCTGCGGCAAGCGAGGCTTCGGCACGCGGATTGAAGGGCAAGTGGGTCTTCACAACCAAGAAACCGAGTATGTTGCCCTTCCTGACCTACTCGTCGAAGCGTGAGCTGCGCGAGAAACTCTACCGCGGCTATCTGGATCGTTGCAACTACAACGACAGCATTGATAACAAGCAGGTAATCAACGACATCGTTCGTCTGCGTACCGAGCGTGCACACCTACTTGGCTACCCCACTCACGCCCACTATGTATTGGACGTACAAATGGCTCGCACACCCGAAAATGTCTACTCGATGATGGACGAGTTGTGGACACCCGCATTGGAGCGCGCTAAGGCCGAGATGGAGGCTATGCGCGAGATGATGAAGAGCGAAACGGGTCTTGACGACTTTGCGTCGTGGGATTGGTGGTACTATGCCGAGAAGGTGCGCAAACGCGACTACTCGCTCGACGAATCGTCGTTGCGTCCCTACTTCTCGTTGGAGAACGTTCGTTCGGGTATCTTCGAGTTGAGCAACCGCCTCTATGGTCTGACCTTCCGCCCCGTGCAGATTCCCGTATATCACGAGGAGTGTGAGACTTACGAGGTTTTGGACGAGAAGAACGAGCACCTCGGCGTGCTCTACCTCGACTATCACCCGCGTGATGGCAAGAGCGGCGGCGCTTGGTGTGGCGAGTATCGTACCCAGAGCTTCGACGCCGAGGGCAACCGCATTTCGCCCATCGTGAGCATCGTCTGCAACTTCTCGCGCCCGTCGGGTGGCGATCCCGCACTGCTCTCGATCGACGAGACGCAGACCTTCTTCCACGAGTTCGGACACGCACTGCACGCTCTCTTCTCGCAGGTGAAGTATAGCGGTCTGGGTGGCGTTGAGCGCGACTTTGTGGAGTTGCCTTCGCAGATTATGGAGAATTGGGCATTGGAGCCTGAGATGTTGCGCCGCTATGCGCTGCACCATCGCACCAACGATCCCATTCCCAACCATATGATCGAAAAGTTGCAGCGTAGCCGCCACTTCAATCAGGGTTTCAACACCGTTGAGTTGCTGGCTGCGTCGCTGACCGATATGGATATTCACACCATCGAGAACTACTCGCCCATCGACGTCAATGAGTTCGAGCGCAAAATGCTCAACGAGCGTCGTGGACTGATGGAGCAGATCGCACCTCGCTATCGCTATCCCTATTTCAGCCACATCTTCGATGGCGGTTATTCGTCGGGTTATTACAGTTATCTGTGGGCAGAAGTGCTTGACAAAGACGCATATCAGGCATTTGTCGAGAGCGGCGACATCTTCAACAAGCGCATCGCAACCGACTTCCGCAACAAACTTCTTGCACGTGGTGGCGAGGCCGACGGTATGGATCTCTATCGTGCCTTCCGTGGTGCCGATCCCGATCGCAAGCCGTTGCTGCTCGGTCGTGGTCTGATCGAGGAGGAGGTTGTCGAAGAGCAGACCGACAAACCGACACTCACAATCAGCGACGTCGAAGAGATGTAAACAGTTCGAATTCAAAATTCAGGATTCAAAATTAGACCGCACCTTTTGAGGGTGCGGTCTTTCTTTGCTGTATTTAATCTCATCATTGGCGGGTGGGGGGGGCTCGGCCGAAGGCCGACCCGCCAATGATGACACGCTTTGAAAAAGCGTGCTTTTATCATCAGATTTTAATATCCAAAAAAATAGCCTACCCTTCGCAGAGCACGGCTAATTTTGAATCTTGAATTTTGAATCTTGAATCTCATTTAAATCTCAACCAAGTTATGCTTAATGGCGTAGACCACCAGATTGGCGGTATTTGGGCAACCCGTTTTGGCTAAGATATTGGCGCGGTGCTTATCGACCGTGCGCTTCGAGATGAAGAGTTTGTCGGCTATCTGCTGATTCGACAGACCTTTGCAAATCTCCAACAGCACCTCCAACTCGCGCTCCGAGAGCGACTCCTCGTCCTCGGGTGCCACCTCGGGTTGGGGCGTAGTGCGCAGGCTGCTCACCAGCGACGAAAGCAACTCCTGCGAGAAATAGCTACCACCCTCGGCAACCGTTTCGATAGCCTCGACCACCTCGTCGATATCGGAACTTTTGAGCAGAAAGCCCTTTGCACCAACCGAAACCATACGGAAATAGTAATCCTCGTCGCCGAACATCGAGAGGGTGATCACCTTCAAGTCGGGGCGCATTTCGAGGGCACGCGCAGTAGCCACGTCGCCCGAGATTCCCGTCATCGCAATATCCATAAAGACTACGTCGATATCGCATTCGGGCAACTTTTCGAGGAACTCCTCGCCACTCGACGCCTCGCCTACAACCTCGCAATCCTCGCGCGAATTGAGCAATCCGCGCAGACCATTGCGGAACAGCGTGTGGTCGTCGACCAAAAATATCTTATAGGGTTGAGTACTCATATTTTGTTAATGTTTACTATCAGTATTTTCCTCCTCATTAGCAATAGTTTCGCCGATCGTGCTCACCGTGATCGAGGCCTGCATACCGTGTCCCTTGCTGCTGGTAATGCTGACCAGACCACCCAACGAATTGATTCGCGAGGTGATGTTCGACATACCCATACCGCAGTCCACCACCGCCTTGGGATTGAAACCGCAACCGTTGTCAGCGTATTCAAGATTTATACGATCGTTGTTGTATTGCAACGAGAGGTCGATTCGTTTGCAGCCCGAGTGTTTGAGCGAGTTGTTGAGCAGCTCGCAGATCACACGATAGAGAATCACCTCGATATCTTGATCGAAGCGCTCCTTACGGAGATTGGTCACAAAATTGACCTCAATGGCGTGTAGTTGCGGGCTCTTATTGATAAAGTTGCTGACGCCTCTCACCAGACCAAAATCGCTCAACACCTGCGGCGAGAGGTTGTTCGAAATCTCACGTAACGAACGGATTGCCTCCTCGATAACGGCTGAGGTCGAGGCTATCAGTTCGCGGTTCTCTTCGTCTTCGGCTCGTTTTGCCAGCACCGACATCGACATCTTTGCCGAAGAAAGCAGTGGTCCCATACCGTCGTGCAACTCGCGTGAGTAGCGCGAACGGAACTTCTCCTCGGTACGCAGCACAGCGGTGAGGATTCGCTTGTTGGTCAGTCTACGCTGGCGATCGAGGTGGCCGATATAGGTGAATAGTTTATGGGCATAGAGCACTCCGACAGCAATGCAGAGCGAAGCGACGGCATCGAGCCAGATGTATAGTTCGTTGGGGGCTTTGGCGGTCGAATCATCGACAAATGTTTGAACATATTGTCCGTATCGTGTAACCGACATTGCGGCCATACCGATAATCAGCAGAATCCAAATCGAGTTGTACTTTGTCAGGCGCACCAATCTGATGGCTGCGATAGTAGCCAACGTTTGGAGAATGATCGATATGATAATCAGCGCTTTAAGTACCATAGTTTAGGCGGAGTGGTTGCATTAAAGCCACAATCCGCAATACAAATATAAGAATAATTTTATAGATTACCTACGTGACACTACGAAATAGTACACCAAAATTAACAAATAGCACACGGGTGTCAAAAAATACAATATTTAGTCAAGGTGAATCGTAAAAGATTGTGCGTAAATGGCCGAAAATGGCTGAAAAGTTGAATAAGGTATTGCACAATCGAACCGAAAACTGTAATTTTGTGATTGCGAAAATCTCATTTGCGCTACCTATTGTAGTCCCGACGGGAATCGAACCCATATCGTATGAACCGGAATCATATATTCTATCCATTGAACTACGGGACCAAACGAGTTGCAAAGATGGGAAAAATATTTAGAATTTGAAAATCCTAAACCAAATTAAACTATGGAGCAAATTGTTACAACCATCGAGAACACCGAGCCCAAACTCACAGCGTGGCAACGATTAGAAACCATCGTGAAGATGAGTGGCGTGAGTGTCAATGCATTTGCTCGTTCAATCGGTTTGGCGCGTGGCGAAAATCTATACCAGATCAAGAAGGGCAACAATGGCATCAGCCGCGATTTGGCCAAACGCATTGTCGATTACTATCCGCAGATCAGCTTCTCGTGGCTGATGACAGGCGAGGGCGCAATGACCATCGACGGCAAGAACCAAACGGGCATTCCGTTCTACAACTGTTCGTGCCCCGAGGATCTTCAACGCCTCGAAAACGACGTCGAAGATGGTTGCGTGGCGATGCCCGGGTTTGAGGATTGTTGTGCGGTCGTTGCTCACAATTGGCGCAGCAAGGACGGCGTGCCCGAGGGTGCATACGTATTCCTCACACGCATCGAGCGTCGCAAGCGATATATCGCTCTGGGTCAATACTTTGTAGTATCGGAGGGCTATACGGGCTTTTGCAGCGTGCGCACGCTCCGCAAGGTCAACAAACTCAAATTGATGGGCGGCAAGGTCCCCGTCGATGCGAGGTATCTCGGTCGTGATGATGTGCAAACATTATATATGGTACGCGGTGTGCTGACAATCACCAGCGCAGCGATTGATTTAACAGGTAAATAATTCGAAAAAAGAGAGATATGTTGATGTCTATTTTTTGGGATTTCGATCCCGTATTTTTGCGCTTGGGCAGCTTCGAGATTCGCTACTACGGTCTGATGTGGGCGTTGGCGATCGGTCTGGCGGCATATATGTTCGACCACTTTGTCAAGCGCGAAGGTCTGCCCGAAAAGGTCTCGGAGTCGATCTTCTACTTCGGTACGCTGGCAACAATCATCGGCTCGCGCGTGGGCCACTGTCTGTTCTACGAGCCCGACAAGTATCTGGCTGAGCCTCTGCGTATTATTACGGATATTCGTGACGGCGGTATGGCCAGCCACGGCGCTGCAATCGGTCTGCTGATCGGTCTGTGGCTGTTCTCACGACGCAACAAACTGCCCTACCTTTGGTCGCTCGACCGCATTATGATTGCGGTGGCTATCGGTGGTGCGTTTGTGCGCTTTGGCAACCTGTTCAATTCGGAGATTATCGGCGCTCCGACCGACGCTCCGTGGGGCTTCGTGTTCGCACGTCTGTATCCCGCAGGTACGCCCATCGAGGAGATGGTCGCACGCCACCCCTCGCAGATTTATGAGGCTCTGTGCTACATAGTTACATTTGTGATACTGACGTGGCTCTACTACAAACGCGATATGGGACGTCGCCGCCCGGGACTGATGTTCGGAGTGGGTCTGATTGGTATCTTCCTGACTCGTTTCCTGATCGAATTTGTCAAGGAGAATCAGGAGGCTTTCGAGCAGTCGTGGACGCTCAATATGGGTCAGTGGCTCAGTGTACCGTTTATCATTGCGGCATTCGTGCTGATTTGGTACGCAATGAGCCGTCCCGCAATCGAGCCTAAGCCCGTGACCAATGCGCCGAAGGAGGCAACGAAGAGCGCTCCCGCAACTGCAACCACAAAAACCAAAAAATCGAAGAAAAAGAAGTGGTAAACGATAGCATAACCCAATTGTTATTCAACGCCTTAGCGCAGCGACAGACGGTGGTTTTGCCCGGTATCGGCTCGTTGCGTTTCAAGCGCATTGCGGCCAAACTCGAAGGCTCGACGCTCACTCCGCCACGCAATATGTTCCGCTATTCGAGTCGTGAGGAGGGTCGCTCGCTGCTCGATATGTTGATCTCGGCGGCGGACTGCTCGCGCGAGGAGGGCGAGGAGGCCTATCGCCGTTGGCTACGCCGTATCAAGCAGGGGCATTCGATTGTGATTGAGGGCGTTGGACGCATCGAGGAGGATTTCTTCAAGCCCTCGGACGAGCTTGAACAACTGCTTAATCCCGTCGCAAGTGCACCCATCACGATCAAACGTCGTCGCTCGTGGCTAGGTGCGTGGATCACATTGGCGGCCGTT
The DNA here is from genome assembly GCA_017463585.1 of Rikenellaceae bacterium. Lineage (GTDB taxonomy): Bacteria > Bacteroidota > Bacteroidia > Bacteroidales > Rikenellaceae > Alistipes. Next base: position 123,952 of record JAFTOX010000013.1, read on the forward strand.
GCAGTTATTGGCGTTGCAGGCGCTGCGTGGTGGTACGTGCAAATGCAACCCACATCGACTCCCGCAGTCGTTGCCCAAAAAGTAAAAAAGACTAAAACTGAGGTGGTTAAGATCGCCGAAAAGGTTGATAGCGTTGTGGCAGAACAGGTTGCAACCGAGGTCGCACCCGAAGTCGCACCCGAAGTCGCGCCCGAAGTCGCGCCCGTGCAAAAGGAGAGCGCGCCCGCTTCTGCACCCACTCCCGCTCCCGTTTCGACCGAGGTGGGAGAGATGACATCGGGAATGAGCTACGTGGTTATGGGCGTTTTCTCGACCGAGGAGAATGCACGTAAATACGTCACTCAGCTGGCGAAACGTGCGCCCGAGATCGGCTGTCGCATCTACCGTTTCCAAGGAGCAAAATTTATGGTGAGTGGTTTCGAGTCGGCTGACGGCGCTGCGGCAACGACCTTTATCCGCGAGCACCGCACGCAGTTCCCCGATCTGTGGGCATACAAACGCAAGTAAACTTTTTTCATTTAACGACAAAAATCGCACTCCACGCAGGGGTGCGATTTTCGTTAATTCAAGATTCAGAATTCAAGATTGAGTTTGACTGCGAAGGCGGGCGCACGCGGTGGCGTGGGGCGGCGCGACTGAAAGTCGCGGGCGCCACCGCGTGTGTCGATTTCAAAGAAATCGCCAATCTCAATTCGCAATTCATCTTATCACTTTGAAAGCAAAGTAAACAATCTTGAATCTTGAATTTTGAATCTACAACACATTTCCTGCGGCGTAACGCTCGACGTCCGAGGCGGTTATGCGGTCGCCGCTGAGGATTATCAACCGTTCGACAACGTTGCGCAATTCACGGATATTTCCACTCCAAGGCATTGCGCAGAGAAGTTCGACCGCCGACGCCTCGATCGGCTTTGGTGCAATCGCATACTCGCCACTGATCTTCTCGATAAAGTGTTCGACCAGCAGTGGAATATCCTCTCGTCGATCAGCCAACGCAGGTACCGAAATCACAATCACACTCAGTCGATGATAGAGATCCTCGCGGAAATTTCCACGGCGAATCTCCTCACGCAGATTTTTGTTCGTCGCCGCCACCACACGCACATTGACATCAATATCGCGGTCGCTACCCACACGGCTGATCCGATTCTCCTGTAACGCCCGTAGCACCTTCGCCTGCGCCGAGAGGCTCATATCGCCAATCTCGTCCATAAAGAGCGTACCACCTGCTGCCTGCTCGAATTTACCTTTACGTTGTTTGACCGCCGAGGTGAAGGCTCCCTTCTCGTGCCCGAACAGCTCGCTCTCGATCAACTCCGAAGGTATCGCTGCACAATTAACCTCGACGAACGGAGCTGCCGCACGTCGGCTCTTTTCGTGTAACCATCGGGCAACCAACTCCTTACCCGTTCCGTTTGCACCCGTAATCAACACCCGAGCCTCGGACGGGGCGACCTTGTCGATCAGCTCCCGAACGTGCGTTATCGCCTCCGACTCGCCCACTATCTGCTCAACCTTCGAGGCTCGTCGGCGTACCCGCATCGGCACCGCCACCTCAGGCTCGGGCTGGGGTGCTTCGCCTGCACTCTGCTCCGACACCTTGCGAATTGCGCCCAGCAGACGATTCATATCTATGGGGCGGGTCAGGAACTCAGTTGCGCCCGACCGCACGGCATCGACCGCCGCCTCGACCGACGATTCGGGTGCAAGCACAATGAACGGAACCCCAACACGTGGCACGCTGTGTGCATCATCGGTGAGTATAACATCGAAGGGCGAATGCGAACAAGCCTCCGCCGCAACGGCCGACGTGGCGGCACACTCGGTTGCATACCCTTCGTATTCGAGTCGCTCGCGCAGGGTGTTGCGCATACTTTTGGAGCGATCGACGATCAAAACCTTTGTCATAAGTATTGTAATAGTGAAAATTTTGTGTATTTTTGCACCAAAGTTAGCCAATCGTCCGTACAATCCAAATCTTCGACGGGCGGGTGCTAAGTGCAAAATCGAACAAGCAAAGTAGCTGAAAACGAACTATTTCCGCCAACCGTAAAGGTTATGGGGCGGTCGTTGTGGTGCATTGCCCGCGACCCGACAGAACACAGATCCCCTCGGACGGAACAAAACCATTCAATGAAAAACGATGAAAAAGAATTATAATTACAAACGCCAGAAGCTCTTTCTGCCCGAGTATGGTCGCCATATTCAGGAGATGGTCGACTCGTTGCTGCTGATCGAGGATCGCCGCGAGCGCAACCGCCAGGCACGTGCCGTGATTGCCGTGATGGGCAACCTCAACCCACTGCTGCGTGACACGGCCGAATTTACCCATAAGTTGTGGGATCATATGTTCATAATGTCTGATTTTAAGCTCGATGTCGATTCGCCCTACCCGCGTGTGACCCGCGACTCGCTCACCGTGCGACCTAAGAAGATGGCTTACTCGTCGAACCGCATTATGTATAAACATTACGGCAAGAGCGTCGAGCGTATGATCCGCTCGTTGGAGCACGAGACCAATCCGGCGGTGGTCGCCAACACCATCGACAACATCGCTCGATATATGCGTGCCAAGAGCTACGAATACAACGAGGAGCACCCCAACAACGAAGTGATCATTCGTGACATAAAGCGAATGTCCGAAGGTCGTATAGAACTGAATGAATCTGCTCTGAATAATCTCCGAAGTGACTACAAACAGCACCATTCGGCACGTGGCGGCAAGGGTCAGCAGGGCAAAAATCAGAAGAATCAAAAGAAGAATCGCTTCCAGCACAACCAACACTCGAAGAATCAGAAGAACAACGGTCAGCGTCGTAACTTTTCGAAGTAGCTAATAGTGCACGCAGGAGCGTAGCGTGCGACCAATTCCGATTCGAGTCACGATCCAACACAATAAAAAAAGAGGGGCAGACAATGAAAGTCTGCCTCGTTTCGTTTGTTTTATCGGAAATTAGGCGTATATTTGTAGTTTGGAACAAGAAAACAATAAATAACTCAATATGAAAAGAATTTTCATTCTGATCGCAGCCGCCGTAGCGGCAGTCGCTTGCAACAGCGGCAACATCAAACTCGACGGCCGTCTGATCGGCTGTGACACCACAATGGTCTACATCGAATCGCTCGGCGCATCGCTCGGTGGTCGCGTGATCGACTCGGTGCGTACCGACGAGCGTGGCAAGTTCAGCATCAAACTGAATGCCGACGACGAGCAGATCGCTCTCTACAACATCAACTGCAATGGTCAGCGCATTCCTCTGTTGCTCGCTAAGGGCGACGCCGTGACCGTCAACTCGGTGGGCAGCATCGCCCGCAACTACGAGGTGAGCGGCTCGGAGGAGTCGGCTCTGTTGAAGAAGATCACCTTCCTGATGCAGGACGGTGCGGCACGTCTGGACTCGCTGTCGACCTGCTTTGCGGGTCTGACCGACGAGGCTGCACGTCAGCAGCTGCTCAAAGATTACACGCAGGAGTACTACCGCATTAAGCGTGGTCAGATTCAGTTCATCGTCGAGAATGCGTCGTCAATGGCCGCCCTCTATGCGCTCTATCAGCGTCTGCCCAACGATGGCGTGCTGTTCAATGGCGACAACGACGTGGTTTACTACCGTATGGTGGCCGACTCGATCGAGGCTCGCTACCCCACTTCGCCCTACCTCAGCCTCGTTCGCCGCGACATCGCAGCAATGGAGTTGGTCGGTACGGCTATCACCTCGCAGTTGAACTATCCCGATCTGGATATGCCCGATATGTTCGGTAACAAGATCCGCCTCTCGTCGTTGCAGGGCAAGGTTATTTTGGTTGATTTCTGGTCGGCTCTGGCCGGCAACAGCAACCAGCTCAATGCCGAACTCAAAGAGAGCTACGAGAAGTATTCGGAGCGTGGTTTCGAGATCTATCAGATCGGTGTCGACAACTCGAAAGCCATCTGGGTCAGCGCAGTACAGGAGCAGAATCTGCCCTGGATCTCGGTTTGCGACCTGCGCGGTACCGCATCGACGGCTCTGACTCTCTACAACGTACAGAATCTGCCCGCAAACTTCCTCATCGACCGCGAAGGCAACATCGTAGCCAAGAACGTCTACGGTGCTGAGTTGGAGAAGCGCGTGGCAGCACTGCTCTAAATCCTCGGGCGATGTACTACTTCGCCTCGGATATGCATCTGGGACACGGTGACGCGCCCTCGGCTCGCCACTGCGAGGAGTTGTTGGTGCGTTGGCTCGACCGAGTGGCCGAGAACGCAACGGCAATCTATCTGCTGGGCGATGTATTCGATTTCTGGTACGAGTGGGGCGAGGTCGTTCCCGCAGGACACGTGCGACTGCTTGGCAAGTTGGCCGAGCTGAGCGATCGAGGCATTGAAATTCACCTCTTTACGGGCAATCACGATATGTGGCAACGAGGTCACTTGGAGCGCGAATGTGGCGTGCAAGTGCATTACTCGCCCGAACAGACACTGCTGGCAGGTCGTCGCGTCTGGATCGGCCACGGCGATAATCTCAACATCAAGCGCCAACCAATGTTGCAACTGATGAATGCCACGTTCCGTTCGCGTGTGGTGCGTGCGCTGTTCTCGTGGCTCGTTCACCCCGACCTTTCGATGCGCTTTGGCAAGTGGTGGAGCGGCAGCAGCCGCAAAGCTCACGGCGGTGCACCTGACCCCGAAGTGGCCAACCGTTCGCTTGTCGAGTACGCCGAGCAACACCCTCACGCACAGGATATTGACCTGTTTATATTTGGGCACACCCACGCCCCCGCAAGCTATCGCACCACCCACTCCGAGGTCTATTTCCTCGGCGAGTGGATCGGTTGCGAGGCTCCCACCTACGGCGTAATGGACGCTGAGGGCAACTTTACACTGAAACAATTCAACCTCCAATAACCAATGAAAGCATATCTCGATCTGTTGCGCCGCATTATCGACGAGGGCGCAGTGAAGGGCGACCGCACGGGAACGGGCACAAAGAGCGTTTTCGGCCACCAAATGCGCTTCGATCTGAGCGAGGGTTTCCCGCTGCTCACCACCAAAAAGGTCTTCTTGAAGGGCGTAATTCACGAGCTGCTGTGGTTCTTGGCAGGCGATACGAATATCGGCTACTTGGTGCGCAACGGTGTGCATATCTGGGATAATGACGCCTATCGCTACTATGGTGAGCTGTGCGCCGAGAAGGGCATTGAGCCGATCTCGCGCGAGCAGTTTCTGATCGAGGCCGAGCAGGGAAATACCTCGAACATAGAGGGTTATCGCTACGGAGATCTGAACCACGTCTATGGCTATCAGTGGCGCAGCTGGCCACGTCCCGACGGACGTTCGATCGACCAGATCAGCGAGGTGATCGACACCATTCGTCGCAACCCCAACTCGCGTCGTATGCTGGTTTCGGCGTGGAACGTTGCCGAGGTCGAGCAGATGGCGCTGCCCCCGTGCCACGTGATGTTCCAATTCTATGTTGCCGACGGACGCCTCTCGTGCCAACTCTATCAACGTAGCGCCGACACCTTCCTCGGTGTGCCGTTCAACATCGCGTCGTATGCCCTGCTGACGATGATGATTGCACAGGTGTGCGGTTTGCAGGCGGGCGATTTCGTCCATACGCTTGGCGATACTCACCTCTACCTTAACCACTTGGATCAAGCTGCCGAGCAACTTTCGCGCGAGCCGCGCAAGTTGCCGACAATGCGTCTGAATCCCGAAGTGAAGTCGATTTTTGACTTCCGCTACGAGGATTTCACGCTCGAAGGCTACGACCCCCACCCCGCAATCAAAGCACCGATGTCGTTCTAACGAACAAGCCTAAGGTGCTGTTTTGCAAAAATTGAATCGAAAATTATGAATTTTGAACTGAATATTATCGTTGCCGTTGCCGAGAACGGCGTCATTGGCGGCAGCAACACTCTGCTGTGGCACATCTCGGAGGACCTGCGCCGTTTTAAGCAACTTACGACGGGCTACCCCGTGATTATGGGTCGCAAAACCTACCTCTCGATCGGTCGCCCGCTGCCCAATCGCCGCAATATCGTCATCTCGCGCCAGACGGATCTGCAAATCGAAGGCTGTGAGGTATTTAGCTCATTGGAGGCAGCCATCGCAGCGTGCCGCGAGGCGGGTGCTGAGCAGGCCTTTGTGATCGGCGGTGGCGAGGTCTATCGTCAGGCTCTGCCGCTGGCTGACCGTATTCATTATACGCGCGTGTTCCGCGCCTACGAAGGCGATACGACCTTCCCCGAGCTCGATCCTGCGGAGTGGCAAAAGGTGAGCGAGGAGCGCTTCGAACGAGGCGAAAAATACGAATATCCCTACTCGTTCGAGATTTACGAGCGAAAGTAAAATCGCGTTCAGAGGGCACTGCAAGGGCGTTTTCTAAAATTTCTTGCACGTTTTTTGCGGTTGGATTTGCACGGGCAGATTTTTTTGCTTACCTTTGCACCAGCAAAAACGCAGAGAGCGACTTCGGGAGAGATGAAATCCCGCGCTGAGGGGGGCGATTGAGCCGAGCCCGAAAGTGAAAAAGTTGCGACAGCGTTTATATCGCGGAGTGGAGCAGTTGGCAGCTCGTTGGGCTCATAACCCAAAGGTCGGAGGTTCGAGTCCTCCCTCCGCTACTAAACGGGACAAATCGAGAGGTTTGTCCTTTATTTTTTCATTTAGTTACAGAAACAGACTACGGGACATCTTGTGCAAGATGTCCCGTAGGTGTTTATTATGGTATGCAAATAAACCTGCTCCAAACATAAAAACAAAAACCTCCGATCTTGCGATCGAAGGTTTTGCGCTCAACATTGTCGGGATGACTGGATTCGAACCAGCGACAACACGCCCCCCAGAATTAAAATTCATTTTTAGATATTTGTGTAATTAACTTTATTTTAGTATATTTAACTGATGTACAAAGTGTTACAATTTGGATTTATTTGAATGTATTTCGATTTTGCGTGTCCCATTTATGTTCCACTAATGTATTAAGTAGTTAAAAGTATATGTAAAGTTAATAATAGTTTATCATATAAAGATATTAAACCTTATACAATCGTGCCATCGCAACTAATTGATTGTAAATGAGTAAATTAAATTAATTATCTTTATTATTTTTTTCTTGCGATTTTACTTGGATTCGCTTCAATCTCATATTACTTTTGCATTACTACATTACAAGAGCAGGATATGGTCATCGCATCAAACAATCAGTGAATCCAGGGATGCGGTAGGCACTTAAAGTAGTGATTGCCATTCTATTGTAAGTTTCCGACCTGCTCGTAGTAACGCTATGGCATCAGGACTTATTTTCAAAAACATTAATTAAAGAGTAGAATGGCATATTCTATACGATTCCCTCGTCGCCACGACAGAGCGACAAATGATGGTCTTTACGCCATCAGGTTGTGCGTAACAAAGGATAAAAGACGTAAATACATCGCCCTCAACCTCTATGTTGCGCCCGAACATTGGGACGAAGTAAACGAGCAGTTTATCATTCGTCGCAATCTGAAAGGGGCAACACAAAAAGCAGAGAACAAACAGCGAGAAGTAGATAATGCACTACTATCGAAATACAAAACTCGGGCGCGAGGGATTGTCGAACGATTCGAAATGGAGGGTGCGGATTGGTCGCTGAATCAGTTCGAGGAGGCTTTTCTCAATCAATCCAAGCAGGGAAAGTTCTTGCCGTATTACCTAAATCACATTGAGAATCTGCAAGCCACGGGGCATATCGGCAATGCAAGGACCTACCAGCAGACTCTCGATATGCTGAAAAAGTATGATAAAAAGTTAAGCCAGCGATTATTTTCGGATATTGACCTGCGATATGTGCGAGGCTTTGACCTCTTTTTGCAGAAGCGAAATTGCAGTGGCAATACTCGTCGTTTCTATTTTAAGGCTCTGCGAGCAATACTTAATTTAGCCAATGCCGAAGGGGTTGGCTCCGTAGCAACCTATCCATTTGGCAAGGGCGGTTTTGAAGTTGCCCAATTGGGCGAGGTTACCGAAAAACGATATCTGCCAGTCGAAGATTTACAACGCATAAAGAGCTGCCGAGCACAAACCCCGCAATGCGAATATGCCCGCAGGTTGTTTCTACTATCTTACTACCTATATGGTATGTCTTTTACCGATATGGCACAACTTTCCTCTGCCAACATCAAGCATCTTGGCGATGGAGATTATATCGTCTATAAGCGACAGAAGATTCGCAACCAAAAGAATACGCGCCCGATTTCCATAAAGATTTCGGATGAGATTAGACAACTGATAGACGAGTTGCAGGCAGGGTCGCCAACCGTTGATGACTATTTGTTACCTATTATTACTTGCAGCGGATATGCGGGCGAAAAACTCTACAATCACATTCGCAGTCGATACGGTAAATATCGACAATATCTCGAAAAGTTGGCAGTCGAACTTGATATTGACTATCATCTGACGAGTTATGTATCACGCCACACAATGGCGATGACCCTGCAACAAAATCATATCCCGCGAGAGATAATTTCGCAGATGCTCGGCCACGCCGATATGAAAACTACAAATGTTTATCTCGACAGTTTCGATAATCACACGATTAACGAGGCTGCAAAAGTGTTATAGGAGGGAACAGCTATGATTTATGAGCCAAGAATAACTTACAACAGGTTTGCTGAGTATTTCCCAACAGAGAACTCGGCTATTAATTTTATAAAAGATAATATGAGTGTATATTGTCCAAATTGTATGTGTGCAAAAGTGTACCCGACAAGGACGGATAAGCCATTTATGGTAAGATGTAAGGATTGCAAGCAGGAATTTTCTATGTTACCAGATACGATTTTCAGTAAGAGTCGAGCCGATTTTAGGTTGTGGTTATATCTGATGTTTACTTGTTGTGAGATGTATGAAATGGCAATAGATGAAGAGCATCTTAACTTCCACCAGTTAAAACGAGATTTTGGAAATGTTTCTCCAAAGACATTAAAACAGCTACACGACAAGATGCGCAAATGGTGCGAAGAAGATCCCAATGACTCCACCCGAAGGCGCATTGTCGAAGCTATGAGCAGGAGGGTTCAAACCGCAAACCCAATGTACCCAACGGTCAAATTTTCCATACAAACGCCCCGAAATCGATGATTTTCGGGGTGTTTTCGTGTAGGTAAGTCAGGCTATTATATATCAGTATAGATAAAGCTAAAAACAGACAGCTATGAATATGAATGTAACAGATGAAACGCCCATAGCAATGCTAACGGTGGGCGATTTGAAAAAGCTACTCGGCATCGACCGAATTATCGGACAATTGAAAGAGCCGATACCTCCACCATCGGAGGTGATGATGGATGTCAAAGCCGTAGCCCGACTAACGGGTTATAGCGAAGCGACCATCTACAAATACACCAGCGAACGGAAGATTCCGTTCCACAAGCCCGAACACGGTGGACGCAAACTCTATTTCAATCGTGAAGAGATTCTCGATTGGATGCAGTGCCACGCCACACCGACTATCGAGCAGGAAACAGAACAAAAACTTAAAACTTTAATAAGATAACACTATGAGTAATATGAAAAATTTCAAAGCCAAATATGATGGCGAAGGTTATGTTGGATTAGTAAAAGTTGATGAGATGAAAAAAACTGAAATTAAAACAGAGATGGAACAATGCATAGAAATTCCAGCAAGAGAGGGCGTAATTTTCTATGAATCTATGTTTAGAGCGATTAAACGAATCCCCAAATGTTATCAAATAGAGGCTTATGACGCTATATTTCGATATGCGTTTTATGGTGAGTCTCCACAAAGCCTATCGAATAATGCTGAAATTATCTTTATTCAGGCAAAGCCACAAATTGACGCTAATGAACGCAAGCGTCGCAATGGATATTTGGGAGCAAAGCACGGAGTTAAAGGTGCATCAGTGGGAAAACGCGGAGGAAGGCCCAAGAAAGTCGCATCGAGCATTCTGAAAGAATTAGAATCTATTGATGATCAAGGAATTAAATAATAGCAAAAACCCCGCTAATATGAAAATAAATCAAACAAAAGAAAAAGAAGAAAAATATACAGATACGAAAAGTCAACCAAAAGGCGGCGAAAGATTCACTCTCACTGATGTAGAGGTATCTCTATTTGAGAACTACTATTCGCAAAAACCGTGTCGATGTGTTAAGCTATTTGAGTGGTTATTATCAAACCAGCACAAGGAAGAGGTAATACAATTGCGTAAAACTCGCACCGAGAAAAAACGATTGAGAATCAAAATGGGATTGCCGTGTATTACACCAAGTGGTTTATTCTCGATTCGTAAGAGTAAAGGATTGATTGAGCATAGTGGCTATATCTGCATTGATATTGACCACGAACAAAATCAACAATACTATGGCAAGGATTGGTTTAAAGTAAAGTCACGAGTGGCCAAACTCTTCGACAGTCTTGTGTATGCAGGAATGTCTGTAAGCGGAAATGGCATATTCCTCATTTTTCGCATAGCATACCCAGAACAACACAAGCAACAGTTCGATGCGTTGGTGTATGAACTCAAAGAGCGTGCAAGATTACAGGCTGATACCAGTTGTAGTGACATAGCAAGACTACGAGGTGTAAGTTACGATGATTATCCGTTTTTTAATCCCGAAGCCATCGCTTATACCAAAGTTCGGGAATCAAAACATAGGACTGCACGCATTCGCGATTTCGACAAACAGTGGGATGTTAATGGTAAAGTAAAGCGCTTGATAAGGAAAATAAGTGTTGACAAGATTGATATTACAGCCGATTACAATGATTGGTATCGTGTCGGCTGTGCATTGGCAAATGAATATGGGCCTGATGTCGGTCGGAACCTGTTCCATCGTGTTAGTACTTGGTATGACGGATATGACCCAAGAGAATGTGATGAACAGTTTGCCCGATGTTGTAAGAGTTGTGATAAAATTAGAATTGAAACTTTTTTCTACATCTGCAAGAAGCACGGGGTTACTTTCAAGGATTAGTTTCGGGTATTTTAGAGTCGGAGTCGAGGTTGCAAGGCCTCGGCTCTGATTGTTTTATAGCCCGATTCGTAGTGGGGTATCAACGAAGATATTGATATTATTGCTGAACAAGACCCCAAAAGAGTGTTGTCAATTGCGAAAAAGTTTCTAACTTTGTAATGTCGCGTAAGCGGCGTACATAGTTGATGAAAGTGTTTTCGCTTTTATCCTTGATAAGAAATCTGACAGTTTCAACCAAAGACGAGGATAACGACGACACTCATCATCTGTATAGGTATGCGATTCAAAGTCATATCATATACAGGTGTGGGGTCTTGTAATCGTTTATTCGTTTCGGGTTTTGTCAGAGCCTACCACTAAATAGACGGAACTGCTCCACACTTTCTTTTTGTACTTACCCGACCGACACCCACCATCAAGGAGCAGAATGGTAATTTGATTTGGCAAAGAATGTTAAACCAAAATCATATTACTATGAAAAAACTATTTACCTATTTGCTCGTTGCGATAGCAATGATTATCGCAGGGTGTAGTGAATCATTTGATGATTCAAAGATTTGGGACAAACTCAACGACCATGAGAGCCGAATTGCCAAACTCGAAGAACTCTGCAAGCAGATGAACACTAATATTTCATCCTTGCAGACGATTGTAAATGCGTTGCAGAACAACGACTATGTTACAGGCGTTACGCCTATTACCGAAAATGGTAAAACAATCGGCTATACGATTACTTTTGCAAAAGCAGAATCCATTACAATCTACCATGGAAAAGATGGTCAAGATGGGGCTGACGGAAAAGATGGTCAGGATGGCACTGATGGAAAAGATGGTCAGGATGGCACTGATGGAAAGGATGGCTACACTCCTGTCATCGGTGTAAAGCAAGATACTGACAGCATCTATTATTGGACTCTTGATGGAGATTGGTTACTTGATGATAATGGCAATAAAATCAAGGCACAAGGCACTGACGGTCAGGATGGTCAGGACGGCACAAATGGCACTGATGGAAAAGATGGAAAAGATGGAAAAGATGGAGAGGACGGTAAAGACGGCGAAGACGGTATCACCCCGCAACTTAAAATCGAGGACGACTATTGGTATGTTTCATACGATAATGGCGCATCGTGGACTCAGCTCGGCAAGGCTACGGGAGAGGATGGCAAGGATGGTGCAAATGGCACTAATGGTACTAATGGAGCTGACGGTAAAGATGGCGATTCCTTTTTCCAGAGCGTAACCCAAGACGAGAGTAATGTATATTTCACTCTTGCAGATGGAACTGTAATCACTGTTCCAAAAGGTTTGGCTTTAAGCATTGAGTTTGATGAGAGCGATTTGGTTGTTATGTCGCCTAACTCAACCCGCGAGATTGGCTATACCGTTACAAGTGCAACCGAGACTGTAAAGGTGGAGGTTACATCTTCTGTCGATATTAAGGCAAAGGTTGTAGCTGATGATGGGAACGGGTTGACAGGAAAAATTCACATCACAACTGGCGATACAATTGACGAGTATAGCAAAGTGATTGTATTTGTATCGAATGGCGATAAGGTGATAATGAAGAGCATCCTCTTTGAGGAGGGTGCTATTATAGTACAAAATGACTACTCGATTACATTCCCGATTGAAGGCGGAAGCGAAAGCATTTCGTTTCTGACAAACGTTGGATTTCAGATAAAAGTTCCTGATGATTGTACTTGGCTTACATATACACAAACTAGGAGCTTTGTTGAACATGCCATAGTTATTACTGCTTCTCAGAATGACTCATACGAGCAACGATATACACAAATTAAACTGATAGATACTGAAAGTGGTAACATTGCATCTGCTACAATTGAGGTTATACAGCAATGTATTCATATTTCAGAAGCAGTCGAAGGAGAAATACTTGTCCAACGAAAAGGTGGAAAAGTAAAAGTTAAAAAGGAATTACAAACAGAGACAATAGCCATTCCCATAGAGTCAGAGTGGGTGAAATTGGATGTTGAGACCGACGATGCATTCTACTTAGATATCTCTCCAAATAGTCAAAATGAATATAGACAAGCAGATATTAAAATTATAGGTCAATCTGGAGAGGCTATCGTGAAAATTTTACAGCCTGGTATTAAGTATACGCTACAAATTACACATACTAATTCAACCTATTACATACCACAAGTTACTTGGAATACTAACTCCGAGTATTTATCATTTATTAGTTGGGGAGATAAGTCGATTAATAAATATACCCCAATGTCATACCACGAATATAGTAATAGCGAAGAGTATCAGCAATTAGAATTATATAGTAATATTTTGCCAGAAGAGGTAGTGTTGAATAATATTACAGGTGTTACCCTTATAGATTTAACAAAATTCCAGGCTAACGAATAATTGTATTAGAAATGAAACGTTTTTTAATTATATTAGAGAGCCTCCTTTTGTCTGTAAATAGTATTTACGCAGAATCAATTGGTGAGGAGAAAGCAATGAAAATCGCAAAGAATTTCTTTGGTCAGCAAGTATCACAGAAAATTCAAATGATTGACCCTGATAAAACAATAGGCAATCAAACAAGAAGCACAAGTAATGATACTCCGTATTTCATTATTAATAATGCTAATGGTGGATTCGTTATAGTTTCAAATTCATCTTCGACAATACCGATATTGGCCTATTCGTATGAGAATACATTTAACATAGACAATGTGCCCGAAAACATTGATATGTGGTTGAATCAATTGAGTGTGACTATCGAAAAAGGAAGAGATCGTGTACCATCTGCCACAATTACTGAGATGTGGAAGAGTGCTGAAACAAACCTTTTTAAGACAACTTCATCAAACATTAAGTTAAATACTGCCCAATGGAATCAATGGGCTCCGTTTAACAATATGTGTCCTGGACAAGAAGGTTATGATGAGAAATGTCCAACCGGATGTCTTTCAACCGCATTAGCAATAATTATGCGTTATTGGGAATGGCCCAAAGCAGGAGTCGGTACATTGCCTAAGTACTCTTATTGGCAAGAGAGTGGAAGTATTGGAGAAGGTTGGCAGGAAGGCGCGTCGCATGGAGGCGGATATGAATTGGGCTACGAATATGATTGGGACTCTATGCCCTTAGATAATTATGAACAGTTTACAGATTCGCAACAAGATGCAGTAGCCTTGTTGATGAAAGATTGTGGTGCAGTACTCCAAACTTGCTATACTATACCGTTTGCTTCCGCTGCCGCTGTGAGAGAGATTGAGAACATAAAAGAGTATTTTAATTACGATAAGGCTTTTACGCTTCGTTATGCATCAAACTATAATTCTTATAACGAATGGGCAGAGGTACTAAAAACAGAAATTAGAGAGCAGCGACCAATTCTTGCAGCTGGAGGTTTTCATGCATATGTGATAGATGGATATGATGAAAATGGCTACTTTAGCATAAATTGGGGATGGGGAGGTGATAGTAATGGCTACTATCTGATGGATCCGTATGTAAGTGAAGGAGAGGGTGTTTATGAAAATTTTATAACACAACAAGCATATGTAGGTTTACAGCCATCTGTTGAAGGGGAAAATAAGTATCTATTAGAGTGGAATAGTGGTAACGACTATCTATCTATAAGGAATAATTGTTACGATCTTTTGCAACCATTTTCTTTGCAGAACATTTGTCTGTCAATTAGAAATTTGCCAGGTTCTGATTCAAACTATTATGGTGACTATGTGGCAGCAATAATGAATGAGGCAGGAGAATTGAAGACATTTATTAGCGAAGAACAGCGGCTTGTCGGAGGGTTTATTGACGGAGAGATAGAAAACTGTATTATTAAGGAAAGACCAGATGTGGGTGACTATATTACTATATTATTTAGAAGTAAAGGATATGACGAGTGGGAGGAAGTCTTAACGCATAGCTATTCAGATAACGCAAGAGTATATTTGAATGAATCAGAATCATTGGAAGATAATACGTCAATTGTTATTAACCCAAACGAGGAGTTATTTAAATTGGGGTATGTTGAGCTGATGACTAAACTATTGACAATTAAGACAATGAGTGGAACTTCTTTGAAAATATACCGTTCCGACGGCACTATGGTTGAGTACGATGACGGAGCAAAACCTCTTCGTATAGTCAATGATGTGGATTTTTCGTCTCTCATACATTGTATATTTTTATCTAATCTTGAACCCGGCACATATACAATAGTATTGCAACACTCATTACAGAAAAAAGAAATAATAATTATAATTTGATAGAAACTCTCTGCTTCTGTTTGTTGGATATGGCATTGACGACAAATTACCCGATGGGCATTGCTCGATTCTGTTGTTGATTGGATAATTCTGATTCTATTTGCGACCTGCCAAAACCATTGGCGGGTCGTTTTATTAGATGGCAGTAGGAGAATTTTAAGGGCGATTAGAGGCGATGTAGTCAGAAACTCAATAAAATTCATTAACCCTCTATTTCGTGCCACTGTATAGGGGCTCCATAAAGACTAATAAAAGGGAGTGGCTACTCATTGACCGAAACTCATTCGTATAGGATATTGGTTGCGGTTGTTATCCTATCCACTCATAGTTGTAAACTGCACCAGCATCATTGGTGCACCTTGGCTGCCCGACCTGTCGCAATTGTGGCAGGTCGATTTTGCTTAAGAACTTTTCTAATGTGTCATTACAGCGAGCATCATCAAGGATATTCAATTAAAAATCAGCCATAAATTCCTATAAAACAATATGGACTATTAAAATTATTCCTAATTTTTAGTATCAATTTAGAATTTATGTATTATTTTTGCGTTGATAATAGGAATTAACATAAGAAGAATATGGCAAAACCGATTAAAGAAACACCAATGCTTATTGGAGAAGATGCAACTCGCTTCGAGTGTGCAACTCATGAGTTTGCGCCTGCTTCTAATGAAGAAAAAGAACAAGCGCAACAAGCTTTTGATTTTTTCTCTTCTATTGCAACTTTTAGTATGTAATGGCACAATTTAAGAGATTTAATCCAAACGATAGCATTAAACCGTTCGATTGCGGAGATTCCGATTTGAACGGTTTTTTATTAGAAGAGGATCCCTCCGTTTCAAATGCTCGACATCACGCTAATGAATTATTGGCTGTAACCTATGTAATAGAAGATGAAACGACCAATCAGACAATTGCTTATTTTAGTTTGTTAAATGATAAAATCGAGCGAAAAATAACAGATAATGCTGTATGGAATCGTCTCTCACGGGAAATACCTAATATCAAACGCCGCAAATCTCAACCCGCTGTTAAGATTGGGCGTTTGGCGGTATCTTCGAATTATCAGGGAAAAGGTTGGGGTGAAAAGATTATCAGTTTCTTAAAGCAATGGTTCACCGAGAAGAATAAAACTGGATGTCGTTATATTACAGTTGATGCGCTGGCTTCAAAAGTCGGTTTTTATAAGAAATATGGATTCAATATTCTTGTAACACCCAAGGAAGGAGATGAAACGGTTTTGATGTATTATGACCTAAAAAAATTTATCCAACCGCAACGATAGGTGCATATCAACACTCATAACCAAGGTAGATTCTATCGGAGTCTACCTTTATTGTTTAACATTAATCAATAGCGAATAATATCACAGCTTTTGCAGTTTTGTTTGATAGTGTGTATTATTCTTTAGAAAAAAAATATGTACCTTTAACTAATAGTTATCCTTTAATCGTATTGTATATGGGAATAAAAATTCATTCATTAGCAGAGATACCCGAATCGGTAACCAAAAGCTATTATCTCTACATCTTGGATTACTACAATTGGGACGAACCGATAGGAAATACCTTACGTGAAAATTTTGATAAAATAGCAGAGTTTGCCTCTACAAATGATTCAGTCGTTATCCAAGGAATTGCGGGAAGTCATTTCTATTCGGAATTTATGTCGTGGGAAGCCATCAATGGAATAGCCCCCGAAGAACTTCTGCCTGCGTTAATGATAACATCATTACACCCAAAGTATTTTATTGATGGCGATAATAAAATACAGAGAGGTAAAGCTATCCCCAAAGATAAACTAATTTTTCTAAAGATTAGAGATATTTGCGAAACTCCACAAGATGTTTTGAAATTATTAGAAAAAATATTTCAGGATATCCGTGATAAGAAAGAGATTCAGAATTTTAGAGTTCAACAAGAGCTAAAAGGTGGTATCGGCAAAATTCTGAATGATACAATTATTTTAGAACCGAATATTGGTGGTATTGGCATAAGTCTCAATAATTTATTCCGCTTTCTTGCGGGTAAGAAGTAATAATTGCGAATAGCGACCATTCGTGTTCCACTTATGTTCCACTGCCGAGAGTGGGCGATATGCAGCAAAAGAAAAAGCCTCGATATTCGATTGAATATCAAGGCTTTCGGTTAGTCGGGATGACTGGATTCGAACCAGCGACAACACGCCCCCCAGACGTGTACTCTAACCGGGCTGAGCTACATCCCGTCTGTTTCGGAGCACAAAAGTAGTAACTATTTCTGAACTTCCAAAATTTTTCGACTCTTTTTTCGAAAAAAGTGTGTTTTTGCGTCATTTGACAACTATTTTGCCCTATCCGCACCTTATATATTACATAAAAATCGTATCTTTGGGAAATTATATCACCAAACATATATTAAATACATCTGACACCTTATTCAATCAAACAACAATCTATGACAGATTACACAAAAAACACAAGACAACCATATAAAGCAGATTATATTAAAAACATTGTCAACAATAGCGAAAATCTAAGACAGATATTTTTTGATACAATTAGATTACAGCATGCTATAAAATATTCAGATAATAGCCATTCTGAATGGAAGGAGTACAACCCCACACATTTCATGTATATATATTTTATTTTTAACTCCTTATATTCCATAAAATGGGCAGATAGTTTGAATAGTGGGAAAATTAAACCATTTGAAGCCAAAGATAAAAGCGGCAAACCGATATACGAAAGTACCAAATATAACAATTTAATTGATTTCTGCTTTGAAGATCCAGATTTCCATAAAACGTTCCGCTCTAAATTCATTGAAATAATTACATTAAATCAGAACGCAAAAGAAATTCAAAAAACAATAGACTCAATAGACATAGTAAATATCAAGCAAACAGATATAGAAACGCTAAAAAAAACTATAAAAAACTTATTATCAAACAAAAATGGCTTTAAAGCAAGCACTATAAAAAAAATATTC
The DNA here is from genome assembly GCA_017463585.1 of Rikenellaceae bacterium. Classification (GTDB taxonomy): domain Bacteria; phylum Bacteroidota; class Bacteroidia; order Bacteroidales; family Rikenellaceae; genus Alistipes. The sequence goes on from JAFTOX010000013.1 coordinate 142,131, forward strand.
AGGTTTATTTCTGAAATAAGGAATAATATATTTCACGGCACAAAAACACTTGATGACATGTTGAGAGTAGAGCATCAGAGAAAATTATTTCTTTATTCCCACTTTATCATTGCCATCAATCAAATGTTATTTTCATATCTAGACTACCTGTACAAGAAGCCTCATTATCATGATTATAATTATTTGATAAAAATCTTAAATACTCGCAAGCGTAATGCCGACTTATTAAATGAGGATTCAAAATATAAGTATGACATTTCAAGTTTAGACGAAGATTTATAAGCTGACATTATAAACAACATAACAATTACCTACTATGTACTACGCCATAGGAATTATGTCGGGAACGTCGCTCGATGGTGTCGATGCCGCGCTCGTGAAGATCGAAGGTCGCGGAATCGAAACTCGTGTCGAACTGCTCGGATTCACGACCACCGAGATCCCCGAATCGCTCAAAGCCGAAATTAAACGTGCCGTGAAGCCCACAACGGGCACGGTCGATCTGCTCTGTTCGCTCAACTTCAAACTCGGCTATCTCTTTGCTGACGCTGCAAAGGCGGTGTGTCGTGAGAGTGGATTTCCGATCGAGAAGGTCGATTTCATCGCCTCGCACGGGCAGACCGTGTGGCATATTCCCAAGCCCGATGGGGAGTTTGCGCGCTCGACGTTGCAGATTGGCGAGCCTGCCGTAATCGCCTACGAGACAGGCGTTCGGGTCATCTCGAACTTCCGCACGATGGACGTGGCGGCGGGTGGCGAGGGTGCGCCGCTGGTGCCTTATAGCGAGTTTGTGCTCTACGCATCGCCCGACGAGAATGTGGCGTTGCAGAATATCGGTGGCATTGGCAACGTTACGGTGCTGCCCTCGACGGGCAATATGGGCGATGTCTATGCCTTCGACACGGGTCCGGGAAATATGATCATCGACGAGGTGATGCAGCGACTGTATGGTCGTCCCTACGACGAGGGCGGCAAGGTGGCTGCGTCGGGCGTGGTCAATGCGAAGATGCTCGATGAGTTGATGTCGCACCCTTACATCTCGATGCCGTTGCCGAAGAGCACGGGGCGTGAGATGTTTGGCGAGCAATATACCGTTGCGATGCTCGACCGTTGGGGCTCGTTGCCCTCGGCCGATCTGGTTGCGACGGCGACGGCATTCACCGCACGCACAATTGCCGAGGCGTATCGACGTTTTGTGATTCCGAAGTGGCCCATTGGACGCACGGTGCTCGGTGGCGGAGGTGCGCACAACGCCACGCTGCGATGTATGCTCGGCGAGGAGCTGCCCGATGTGAAGGTCGTAACGCAGGACGAGATCGGTCTGTCGTCGGACGCCAAGGAGGCTATTGCATTTGCGATTATGGGCAACGAAACGATGTATGGCTACCCCTCGAATGTCTGCTCGGCAACGGGCGCAAGCCGACCCGTGATTTTGGGTAATATAACCCCCGCACCAAGAAAGGAGTGATAGTTAAAAACACTACACTATGCAAGATAGGAGCGTTATTTTCAAATCGCAAGACCTCAAAACGTCAATCCGATTCCATTCGTTTGCCGAGTGCAGCAAACACACCGACTGCTACGAATTGGATTTTGCCGTCGAGATCAAGACACCCATCTGTCAAATATCGTTTGCGTCAGAGTACTTTTCCGAGGAGTTAAGTATATTGAGAGAACATTTGCACAAAATGCACTCATTCTCACTACATTACGCCACGTTCCTCTGCTCCGATGGAAGATTTGCGATGGAGCTGGAATTAGAACCAACGGGATTGATCCAAGCAAAGGTCAAGGTGCGACACATCGAGAACGATCTTGCGCTATCGTTCAATTTCACCACTGACCAAAGTTTCTTACCTGATATAATAACCCAACTGACCGCAGTGATATAACAAAGTGAGCCGCGCCCCTGCAAACAAGGTGGCGCGGCTCTGCTTACAAAAAGTAATAGGAAAGGTAATGGTCTTACAAAATTATCGCACGAAATCTCGCATTACAGCGTTGTCTTCCACAACCCGTGAAGGTTGCAATACTCATACACGGCAATCGGACGCGACGAGCAGGTGCAGATAACAGCCTCGGGTTTATCGCTCAGATTGACACGAATACCGCCATTCTCCGTTTCGACATAGATGAATGCGATGTGGTGCTCGGGCAGCATCGGGTGTGCCACACTTCCCACCTCAACTTTGATCGTGCAGTCATCAATGCGGGTAACTACGGGCAGGTGCTTCTCCTCGCTCGCCTCGATGGTGTTGGGGATCAACTCCTCCATCTTCTCGCCGCAGCATACAACAGGAACTTTTGAATCAACGATCTTCTCGATCACATTGCCGCAATGGCGGCACTTATAGAACTTGGTTGCCATAATTTAATCTACTATGTTATGTTTTAAAGTTTGAATCTATTGAGCCATTCGGTCGAATACCTCGCGCAGTTGCGACTTCTGCATTGCGCCCAAACGGGTTTGAGGAAGTCCCTGCTTCGGAATAAAGAGCAACGTCGGAATCGAACGGATACCAAACTCCTCTGCCAGCTGCTGCTCGTCCTCGACATTGACCTTGTAGATATCGACCTTGCCGGCGTACTCCTTGGCAAGTTCGTCCAAAACGGGCATAAGCATTCGGCAAGGGCCGCACCACGGTGCATAGAAATCGACCAACGCGGGGCGCTCACCCAAATATTGCCACTGATTGGGACTGCTCTCGATGTCGGCTATTCTCTTCAAGAAATCGCCGCGCTTCAAATTAATAGTTGCCATAGTATCAAATAGTTTTATGTTATTATCTCCTTATTTCTGGTACAAAGATAATACATAGAAAACTATTTGTCAAATTGATAATTTTTATAGCAGTATAAGAGAAATTTATACGCAGATTATTTTGCCTCCAACAGGCAGCGTGCCTGTTCAATGGCGGCCGAGGTAACGGTCGAGCCACTGAGCATTTTGGCGATCTCATCGACGCGCTCACGAGCCGAGAGCTGACGAATCGAGGTCATTGCGCCGAGCAGAGTATCCTCCTTATAGACAACGAAGTGCGTCTTGCCCTTCGAGGCCACCTGCGGCAGATGGGTAATGTTGATCACCTGCATCGAGCGCGACAGATCGCTGATAATGCGACCCATAGCGTCGGCAATCTGACCCGAAACGCCCGTATCGATCTCATCGAAGATGATCGTAGGCAGTTGCATCGAGCGTGCCACCAAAGCCTTCAACGCCAACATCACACGCGAAATCTCACCTCCCGACGCGATCTTCTCGACGGGTTGAGGCGCAATGCCCGCATTGGCCGTAAAGAGGAACGACACGCGGTCGCGTCCCGTCGGCAGCAGCTCCTCCTGCGTCGCCACATCGACCGTAAATCGAGCCGACGGCATACCCAACTCGGCCAGCGTCGCACTCAGCGCAGCGTCGATCGAGGGCACCGCCTTCGCACGCGCTGCGTGAATCTCATCGGCACGACGCAATGCCTCAGTGCGCAATTCAGCAATATGTTGTTCGAGAGCAACGATACGTTCGTCGCCCGATGTAATCGTCTGCAACTGTGCCGAATACTTATCACGCAGGGCGATCAGTTCGGCCTCTGTCGCAACGCGATGTTTCTGCTGCAACGAGTAGATCAGATCGATTCGAGCCACCACCTGCGACAAACGCTCAGGGTCGGCGTCGATATGTTCGGCTGCCGTTGCCAGCTCCGACGACACGTCCTTCAAATCGAGCAGAGCCGAATGAACTCGCTCGAAGAGTTCGCCCGCAGGGGCATAATTTGTCGCCACACCCGACATCGCCTGCTCGATCGTTTTCAGTTGCAACAACACGCCCATCTGCTCATCGTCCAACGCATTACGCGACGCGACAATAGCCTCGCCAATGGCGTCGGCATTGGCCAAAACGCTCTGCTCGGCCTCGATACGAGCCAACTCTCCTTCGCGCAGATTGGCCGCCGTCAGCTCCTCAACCTGAAAACGGATCCACTCCTCATCACGTCGATTGCGCTCGGCCTCGGCACGCAACGCAGTCAGCTCACGCTCAGCCGCTTGCAACTCATCATAAACCTGACGATACTCCCCCACTTGCGCTCCACAACCTGCGATTCGATCGACCACACCAATGCGGAATTTATCGTCCGAGAGAATCAAATTGCGATGCTGCGAATGTATATCGACCAAGCGCACGCCCAGCTCACGTAACACGCTCTGACCAACGGGCAGATCGTTCACATACGAGCGCGATTTACCCGCAGGTGTGATCACACGACGAATGGTCAGCGAGGGGTCGTAGTCGAGGTCGTTCTCGTCGAAAAACTCCTCCAAACCGTAGCCCTCGACATCGAACACGCCTTCGATCACGCAGTTACGGCTCTCGTCGCGCATAGCACCACCCTCGGCCTTATTGCCAAGCAGCAGCCCGAGCGCACCGAGCAAGATCGACTTACCGGCACCCGTCTGACCCGTGATGATATTGAGCGAGCGATCGAGCTCCATTTCGAGGCGATCGATCAGCACATAATTTTCAACCGTGAGCGTTCGTAACATTTTCGTGCGCAAAAGTTAATTCCAAAGTTCAAAATTACACATAATTTTCAGAACTGCTACCCATTTGCGAGGAAATTTTTACACATTCGAAAGCCACACCGCAGATTTTGAGTATATTTGCACGCTATATAAAAAACGGAGCAAACTATGAACACAATATGGATCGTAATGCCCATACTCATCGTGCTGATGTTTCAGCTCGGTATCGAGATTGACCGCCAAGCATTTGTCGAGGTCGCCCGCAAACCGCAGGCCGTCATCGCAGGTCTAATCGGACAACTCATCGCACTGCCACTCATTGCGTTGGCGCTGGGATTACTTTTCAATCTGCCACCCATCTATTTTATGGGTCTGGTGCTGATCGCCTGCTGCCCGGGTGGCAGTTCGTCGAATGTTTTTTCGATGTTGGCGAAGGGCGATGTTGCGTTGTCGATTACGCTGACGGCATTGAGTAGCGTCATCACACTCTTTACGATTCCGCTTGTGATGGAGGCCGCGGCAACGGTCGCTTCGGCGCAAATGGGCGTTGAGATCGAACTCCCCATTGGTAAGTTGCTTGTGCAAAATATTGTGCTGATGTTCCTCCCGATGGCTCTCGGCGCACTTTTCCGCAAATTGTGGCCCAAGGCTGCGGGCAAGGTGCAGGTGGTCTTGAAGAAGTTTGCGTTTCCTGCACTTATCATTCTGATAAGCGTTTTCTTCGCACAACACTTCGACACAATCATTGCGAACATCGGGCGTCTGGGTCTAATCGTCGCGGCACTGATATTGCTCGCAATGGGCACAGGACTACTGCTGGTCTGGCTCTTCAAATTGCGCGAGGCGGCTCGTCGCACAATCATTATCGAGGTGGGTATGCAGAATGCAGCACAAGCAATTGCAGTTGCCACTTCGCCCCTGATTTTCAATAGTGTAGAGATGGCTATTCCCGCAATCATCTATTCGTTGCTGATGAATGTGATTCTGCTCGGATATTTGAAAATATTTTGTCGGGATTAGGATTGATATTTCCATAAAGAATAACTATCTTTGTAAATTATGGATTTCGAACTCGTATCGGACTATCAGCCAACGGGCGACCAGCCCGAAGCCATTGCCGAATTGGTGCGCTCGATTCGCTCGCATACGCCCCACAACACTCTGCTGGGCGTTACGGGATCGGGTAAGACCTTTACGGTCGCTAATGTCATTGCCCAGCTGAACCGCCCGACACTCGTGCTGAGCCACAACAAAACGCTTGCTGCTCAGCTCTATGGCGAGTTCAAAAATTTCTTCCCGAACAATGCGGTCGAGTACTTCGTTTCGTACTACGACTACTATCAGCCCGAGGCCTATCTGCCCTCGTCGGATACCTACATCGAGAAGGATCTCTCGATCAACGAGGAGATCGAGAAGTTGCGTCTAAGTGCCACGTCGGCATTGCTCAGCGGGCGCCGCGATGTGATTGTGGTTTCGAGCGTATCGTGTCTGTATGGCATTGGCAACCCTGCCGATTTCCACGCCACCTCAGTACATATCCGCACAGGCGAGGTCATCAGCCGTAAAGTCTTTATGTACAAGCTCGTAGAGGCGCTCTACACCCGTACCGAGAGTGTGCTGACACCCGCTACGTTCCGCGTCAATGGCGACGTGATCGACATTATGCAGGCCTTTGGCGAGACGACAATCCGAGTGATGTTCTTCGACGACGAGATCGAGCAGATCCAGCGCATTGACGCCGCCAGCGGACAACGCCTCGAAGTGCTCGATGAGGTTACGATATTCCCTGCAAATCTGTTCGTTACGACCAAAGAGCGTATCGACTCGGCGGTCAAGCAGATTCAGCTCGATCTGGGCAAGCGCATCGCATTTTATGAGCGTGAGGGGCGCGAGGTCGAGGCCAAACGAATCAAGCAACGTGTCGAGTACGACTTAGAGATGATCAAGGAGCTGGGTTACTGCTCGGGCATCGAGAACTATTCGCGCTACTTCGACGGTCGTTCGGAGGGCAGCCGCCCCTTCTGCCTGCTCGACTACTTCCCGAAAGATTACCTGATGGTGATCGACGAGAGCCACGTTACCCTGCCGCAGGTGCGTGCGATGTATGGTGGCGACCGCGCCCGAAAGCTCAATCTGGTTGAGTACGGATTCCGCCTGCCTGCCGCGATTGACAACCGCCCGTTGCGTTTCGAGGAGTTCGAATCGCTGGTCGGGACTTCGATATATGTAAGCGCTACACCTGCTGATTATGAGTTGATTAAGAGCGAGGGCGCAGTTGTTGAGCAGTTGATTCGCCCGACCGGATTGGTCGATCCGCCATTGCAGGTCAAGGTTACCGACAACCAGATCGACGACCTGATGGAGGAGATCGACGCACGTGTGCGCCGTGGCGACAAGATTCTTGTTACGACCCTCACCAAGCGTATGGCCGAGGAGCTTTCGCGCTACTTCGACCGTGTGGGCGTGCGCAACCGATATATCCACTCCGACATCGAGACTCTCGAACGCGTACAGATTCTCGACGATCTGCGAGCAGGCTCGTTCGATGTGCTGGTGGGTGTCAATCTGCTGCGTGAGGGATTGGATCTGCCCGAGGTGGGATTGGTTGCAATTATGGACGCCGACAAGGAGGGATTCCTGCGTAACGTCCGTTCGATCACGCAGATAGCGGGTCGTGCAGCTCGTCACGCACAGGGCAACGTGATTATGTATGCCGAGCGTTGCACCGACTCGATGCAGATGGCAATCGAGGAGAGCAACCGCCGCCGCGAGAAGCAGTTGAGCTACAACGTCGAGCACAATATGTTGCCCCGTCAGGCGCAGAAGAGTGGCTCGGGACGCAACAACCTGCTCGAACTTTCTGCCACCGAGAGCGACGGAGCAACGGCACGTTACACGCCGCTCGAAACGCTTGTGGCACCGATTGCAGCCGACATTCGTGCCGACTACACCGCCAAGAGCGACGCCCCCGAGGGCGATACGCTCGATGTAGCGATTGCCACAGCACGCGAGCAGATGGAGCGCGCAGCGAAGGAGCTGGACTTTATGGCGGCTGCGAAATTCCGCGATTTGATGTACGAATTGCAACGACGAAAGGAGGAACAACGATGAAAATTGCCGACGTGATCGGTCGTACGATCGACCTATTTTATATACCGCCATTCACGCGCCTTGTGTCGCGCGAGACGTTCCGCTACGGGGCGTGCGGTGCTGCCAATATGGTGCTCGATCTGGTGCTCTACTATCTGATCTACCATTACGTTGTGGCTGAGCGATTTATCGACCTCAGCGTGGTGGTGATGTCGCCCCATATCGCCTCGCTCTGCGTGGTCTTTCCGATCACGTTTTTCAACGGTTTCTGGCTCAATCGCAACGTCGCTTTCCGTCGCTCGGAGCTGCCACAAGGTCGTCAGTTGTGGCGCTATGCACTCTCGGTCGGCGGGTCGATCCTGCTCAACTACGTGTGTATGAAGGTGCTGGTCGAGCAGGTCGGCGTCTGGGCTACTCCCGCCAAAGCAATCACAACCGTTATCTCGGTCGCTTACAGCTACTTAATGGCTCGATACTACTCGTTCCGAACGATTTCGCGCGAAGAATAGCTCGACGTTCGGAAAAAATCACTACCTTTGTAATCTTATGATCGACCGCGCCACAATAGATAGAATCTACGCCACCGCCGACATCGTCGAGGTGATTAGCGACTACGTTACGCTCCGCAAAAAGGGCGTCAACTATCAGGCGTGCTGTCCGTTCCATAACGAGAAGACTCCTTCGTTCGTCGTTTCGCCCTCGAAAGGCGTTTACAAATGTTTCGGCTGCGGCAAGGGCGGCAACGCCATCACCTTCGTGATGGAGCACGAAAGCCTTAGCTACGTCGAGGCACTCAAAGCCGTTGCCCGCAAGTACGGTATCGAGGTTCAAGAGCGTGAGATGACCAACGAGGACAAGGAGCGCGAGAACCGCCGCGAGAGTATGATGGCGGTTAATGACTTCGCAGCCAAGTACTTCGTCAACGAGATGACGCGCACCGACGAGGGTCGTAGCGTGGCTCTGTCGTACCTGCGTGGGCGTGGTGTGTCGGACGAGATGATCGCCCGATTCCAGCTCGGTTACTGTCCCTCGGCAGGCGACAAGATGTCGCGCGAGGCGATGGCAAAGGGCTACAAAGAGGAGTTCCTGGTCGATACGGGTCTTACTATCAAGCGCGAAACGGGTGGCTACTACGACCGTTTCTGCGGACGTGTGATCTTCCCCGTGCACAATATCAGCGGACGAGTTACGGCATTCGGCGGTCGCACGATGCGTAGCGACAAGAATGTCGCCAAGTATGTCAATTCGCCTGAAAGTGAGGTATATAGCAAGAAAAACGTACTCTACGGTCTGTTCTTTGCCAAGAAGGCAATTCAGCAGCAGGATTGCGCCATAATGGTCGAGGGTTACCTCGACGTGATTTCGATGCACCAATCTGGTATTGAGAACGTTGTGGCGTCGTCGGGCACCTCGCTAACAATCGAGCAGATTCAACTCATCAAGCGTTTCACACGCAATATGACGGTCATCTATGACGGTGACTCGGCGGGATTGAAGGCCTCGCTGCGAGGTATCGATATGATTCTGCGCGAGGGTATGAACGTGCGCGTGGTGCAACTGCCCGAAGGCGACGACCCCGACACATTTGCACGCCGACACACCTCCGAGCAACTGAAAGCCTATATCGCTGACAATGAGCGTGATTTCATCACCTTCAAAGCCAATTTGCTGATGGCTGAGGCGGCGGGCGACCCCATCAAACGTGCAGGTCTGATCTCCGATATTGTGGATTCGATTTCGCAGATTCCCGACCCCATTCCGCGTGCGGTCTATGTCAAGGAGTGCGCCGAGTTGATGCAGATCGACGAGCAGGTGCTGCTGGGCGAGGTGGCTCGCAAGCGAGTTGCGTCGAACAACGACCGAGAGGCCAACGAATTTATCCGCCGCCAGCAGCAGCAAGCACGTGAGCAGCAGGTTGTTGCACGTCCATACGACGGTGCGGTGGGTAGTAGCGTCGAGACGCTCGAACGTGAATTGTGCAAATATCTGATCAAATATGGCCACTGCGATTTCGACTTCAAAGAGGGGCGCGAGATCGTGCGTCTGAACGTCGCACAGACCATTTTGTCCGACCTCGATTACAACGCTTTGGAGTTCCGTACGCCGATCTATGCCAATATTTTGCAGACGTTCCGTACGCTTTTTGACGAGGCGAATCCCAATGCCGAAGTACCTCAATACCACTTCATTAACCACCCCGACCCCGAGGTTTGCAAAGCCGCGGTCGACCTCTACACCTCGGAGGAAAACTACGAGCCGAGCAAGATCTGGGAGATGCACGATATGAACGTCGAGAGCGAGGAGGAGCGTCTGGCAACGGCCGTTCCGCGTGCGGTGATTCTCTATCGTGTTGCAGTCATCAAGACGATCATTGCCGACCTAACCGAGAGGCTGAAAAGCGAGGAAAATAGCGAGGAGCAACAGTCGGAATTACTGCACCAAATCTCGATCCTCAACGACGAGCGCCGCAAAATCTCTGCCCAAATCGAACGTCCCGTGCTGTAACTCAATACGCACTATGCCCGTGCCCGTAACCACCGAACGCCACCCATTGCAACCCTTTCTGCCCGAAGGGGCGAGAGTGCTGATGCTCGGTAGCTTTCCGCCCAAGCACGAGAGGTGGTCAATGGAATTTTTCTACCCGAATTGGATCAACGATATGTGGCGCGTGATGGGCGTGATATTCTTTGGCAACCGCCACCATTTCGAGGTTGAAGGCTCGAAACGTTTTGATCGTGAGCGCATTATCGAATTCTGCACAACGCAAGGCATAGCACTTTACGATACGGCAACAGAGGTGCACCGACTGAAAGACAACGCCTCGGACAAGTTTTTGGAGGTGATTGAACCGACCGACATCGAGGCTCTCCTCAACGAGCTACCCCACTGCCAAGCCATCGTCACCACAGGTCAAAAAGCGACCGAAACCATCGCCGAACGGTTCGGCTGCACAATCCCCGCCGTCGGGTCGAGCACGCAGCTCACTGTTGGTACTCGCACGCTCCGTTTTTGGCGTATGCCCTCCACCTCGCGCGCCTATCCTTTGGCACTCGACAAAAAGGCTGAGGTCTATCGCTCGATGTTCGAACGCGAGGGCTACACAACAAAATAGGTCGACAATCACACAGATCATCGGCCTAATTATGTGGCAGTTACACCCTCTCGATTAGAAGATGTCGTTATTGTTGCGACGCAGGTGAACAAATGCCTCGGCGCGATCGCAATGGAACTCACGACCACGGAAACGCTCCATATCGCCGTGCCACTCGTAAATGTCGTCCATTCCCTGACTCACGTGGCAGTTGCAAGCACGACGTTTCTGCTCAGCGACATCAGAGATATCGACCCAATCGGTCGGTGCAAAGCACTGCGACTGCATACCGCTCATCGCCTCGCAATAGAACAACTCGAAGTTGTAACCCAGACGACGCCAAGCGTCATAGACCAATAGCGAACATACACGATGGTCGGGGTGCGAGTCGATCGGCCAATGGGTGAAAACGATATCGGGAGCCTCAGCCGCAATCAATTCGCGCATCTCGACATAACGAGCCTTGTTGATCTCAGCATCGCCATCAATTTGGGTCATAAAAATCGGACGCACGTCCAGAATTTCGCACGCTGCCTTAGCCTCGGGAACACGAATCGCAGCTGCCTCATCGAGCGTCTTACCAACGATACCACGCTCGCCCTTAGTCATATAGACCGACACCACATCGTAGCCCGCCTTACGCAACTGAATCATCGTACCTCCGCAGCAAGTTTCGGGATCGTCGGGGTGCGCACCGATAATCAGAGCCTTCGGGCGACGCGACTTCTTGTTAGCTTTTTTCTCTTCTGCGCCCGTTTCGGCAGCCAAAACCGACGGACCAAGCAGCGCCGTTCCGAGCAGTGCCGTACCCGTCATCTTCAACATTTTACGTCTATCCATAATAGGTTATATTAATTATTTAACAACTTCACGCAAACGCTCATCGAGCCAATCGAACATCACCGAGCGAACCTCACATCGACCGATGGCTGTGGGCAATACGATATGAATCTGATCGCCAGCCGACTTTTTATCCTTACGCAACGCAGCGACCATTTTATCGATCGGTGCGGGTGCCTTCAAGTCGAATCCCATACGTGCAAAAGCCGCTTCGATACGTGCCGCCTCGCGCTCGGGCATCAGCCCCATACCGGCCGACAATCGCGCCATCACCACGCATCCAACAGCAACAGCCTCGCCGTGCAACATCTTTCTTGAACACTTTTCAATGGCGTGCGCCAACGTATGACCGAGGTTCAGTTTGCGACGTTCGCCACTCTCGCGCTCGTCACGCTCGACGATTCCCGCCTTGATCTTGACCGCCATAAGTATCAGATCGGCCATCAGCAACGGATCACGTCGCAGCTCCTCAAACGGCAGAGCCTCAACCATTTCGAACAGCACACGATTGCCCAGCAGACCCGTTTTGATCAGTTCGGCCAGACCCGCACGGAACTGTCGATCCGAGAGCGTGCGCAACATTCCGACGTCGCACAAAACAAATTCGGGCTGATTGAAGCAGCCGATCATATTCTTATATCCGTCGAGATTGACTCCATTTTTACCGCCCACGCTGGCGTCGACCTGACCGAGCAACGTGGTCGAAACAAAGCCAAAACGCACACCACGCATAAAGGTCGAAGCCACAAAACCGGTGATGTCGGTCACGATTCCGCCACCGATACCGAGCAGGAAAGTCTGTCGGTTGGCACCTCGTTCGATCAGCTCACGATGGAGTTGCTCGACCGTTGCCAACGTCTTGATCTTCTCGCCCTTACCTATAATGATATGTTCGTACTGATTGATCAGACGGCGGTAGCGACGAGCAATCGAACTGTCGGTAATGACAATCACTCGGTGCCCCCACGGCAAAAGCGGGTGCAAATCGTGCTCCCAACCGCCTATAATAATGCGACTCATCAACTGTCCGTCGCGCGAAAGTTCCAATATACGGCCCATAACTATCTATATTTACATACAAATGTAACACTTTCGCGGATATTTTTGTACCTTTGCGGCATTAAAAATTTACAGATAGATGCAAAAGTTACGCAATATCGCTATCATCGCGCACGTCGACCACGGCAAAACAACGCTGGTCGATAAGATGATTCTGGCGGGGCACCTGCTCCGAAACGACGAGAAAAAGAGCAGCGACCTTATCCTCGACAATAACGATTTGGAGCGCGAACGTGGTATCACGATCCTCTCGAAAAATGTGTCGGTTATCTATAAAGATTACAAAATCAACATCATCGACACCCCGGGCCACGCCGACTTTGGTGGCGAGGTCGAGCGCGTGCTGAATATGTGCGACGGCGTGCTGCTGTTGGTCGATGCCTTCGAGGGCACAATGCCGCAGACACGATTCGTTTTGCAGAAGGCTCTCGCGCTGGGCAAAAAACCTATCGTGGTGATCAACAAAGTCGATAAACCCAACTGCCGCCCTGAGGTGGTCAATGAGCAGGTTTTCGACCTGATGTTCACGCTCGACGCTACGGAGGAACAGCTTGATTATAAGACGATTTACGGTTCGGCCAAGCAGGGCTGGATGTCGCACAAGTGGCAGGAGCCGACCGGCAGTATCGCCCCGCTGCTGGACGCAATCATCGACGAGATCCCCGAGCCCGAAGTGGTCGAGGGTACGCCCCAAATGCTCGTCACCTCGCTCGAATACTCGCCCTACGTGGGTCGTATTGCCGTAGGTAAGGTTACACGTGGCGAACTGCGTGCAGGACAGAACGTTACGCTCGCAAAGCGCGACGGAGAGACGATGCAGAAGACCAAGATCAAGGAGTTGATGGTATTCGAGGGTCTGGGCAAGACGAAGGTCGAGAGTGTCGGTTGCGGCGAGATCTGCGCGTTGGTCGGTATCGAGGGTTTCGAGATCGGCGACACCATTTGCGATTATGAGAACCCCGAGCCTCTGCCCCCGATCGCTATCGACGAGCCGACGATGTCGATGTTGTTCACGATCAACAACTCGCCATTCTTCGGCAAGGACGGCAAGTATGTAACCTCGCGCCACATCAAGGAGCGTCTGGATCGTGAGCTCGAAAAGAACCTCGCTCTGCGCGTCGAGCAGGGCGTCAATGCCGATAGCTTCAACGTCTATGGTCGTGGCGTGCTGCACCTCTCGGTGCTGGTTGAGACGATGCGCCGCGAGGGCTACGAGTTGCAGGTCGGTCAGCCGAAGGTCATCATCAAGGAGATCGATGGCGTCAAGTGTGAGCCAATCGAGGAGATGACCGTCGATTGTCCCGACGAGTATGCAGGTACGGTTATCGAGCTGACTACCAAGCGCAAAGGCACGCTCGTCAATATGGAATCGGATAGCGGTCGCACCCGTTTGGAGTTCACGATTCCCTCGCGTGGTATCATCGGTCTGCGTTCGAATATGCTGACTGCAACGGCAGGTGAAGCGATTATGACCCACCGCTTGAAGGAGTTTGCGCCGTGGGTGGGCGAGATCGAGATGCGAACCAACGGCTCACTAATCGCCTCGGAGACGGGTACGGCATACGCCTACTCGATCGACAAGTTGCAGGATCGCGGTCGTTTCTTCATCTCACCGATGGATCAGGTCTATTGCGGTCAGGTGATTGGCGAGAGCACCCGCAGTGGCGACATCACAATCAATGTAACGAAGGCCAAACAGCTGACCAATATGCGTGCGTCGGGCTCGGACGACAAAGCTGTGATTGTGCCGCCCGTTGTATTCTCGTTGGAGGAGGCCTTGGAGTATATCAAAGAAGATGAATACGTGGAGGTTACGCCCAAGTCGATGCGTCTGCGCAAGATCCTGCTTAGCGAGGTCGATCGCAAACGCGCCGCAAAGGAGATGTAGGCAAGATCGATTCACAATTCACAATTTAGAATTTAGAATTCAAAAACAAAGCCGCACTTTCGGGTGCGGCTTTGTTTTACTTACTCAGAATCTCGGTGGCTTTGGCGCGGGCTTGGGCTCGCACCTCGGGGGTGATGTTCTTCCAAACCACATTCACCACCCAAAACAGCGCACTGATATCGTCGGCATAACCCACCATCGGCAACAGGTCGGGCACGATGTCGATCGGCAGAATAAAGTAACCCAACACACCGTAGATCTTCGCCTTGTCGGCTGCCGAGACCGAAGGAGAGCGCATTACATAATAGAGAATCAGCACCGCCTCCAACGCTTTACCGCCCAAACGCTTAGCTACCTTACGCAACTTCGTGGTCAATTTATTTTCGGAGTAGTGATCGCCATAGCGCTCGATGTTCGAGGGCACCAATGCCTTCGACTGCGGCTCGAAATCCTCACGCGAATAGTTATTGTTTTCGTTGATTACTTCCATCTCAGCAACTTATTTTTACAAATATACGAAAATTTCCGAATTCTAAACCCAAATTTTGAATCTTGAATTTTGAATTACAATATTATCCTACCGTAACCTCGACCAGATCCTCGCGTCGGAGGTACTTCTCGGCAAGACGCTGCACATCTTCGGGCGTACAACGACGAATCGCCTCAACGGTGCGCTCAACAGCGTGATTATCAGTACCACACTGCACATTTTCGATCGTAACATCGACTATTCCGAACGGGCCGTCCAAAATGCGCATCATCTCGCCCACCATAATATTCTTGACCAGCGACAGCTCCTGCTCCGAAATCGGCTCGGTGCGCAGACGCTCGATCTCGGTGTAGATCTGGTGCAGAGTATCCTCGCGTGCCGCCTCAGCCACCTGAGTCGCAATGGCCAGATAACCCGCGCGATCGAGATTGACCATACCCGCAAAGACGCCATAGGTGTATCCTCGCTCCTCACGCAAATTTCGCATCAGGCGCGAACCGAAATATCCGCCCAAAACCGTCGCAACCACCTGCATACCAACATAATCGGGGTGATTGCGCGTGAACAACATTCGACCCACGCGCACTGCCGACTGCACCGCTCCCGCGTGCTCCAAACGCACTCGCGGAGTCTGCACCATCGCAGGGAAAATCAGTTCGTTGCGCTCGCCACTCTGCGGCAGTTGCACGCAAATATTTTCGATAGCCGCCAGAGCCTCGTCCGACAGATCGCCACTGCACACCACATAACAGTTGTCGGCGGTGTAGTGTCGGCGGTAGAAATCAACCACATCGTCGCGTGTCAGCTCGTCGTAAGCCGACTCGGGCGCCGAGATTCCGTAGGGGTGATCGGCACCGAACATCGCTGCTGCAAACGCCTCACGCACACGCACATCGACCTTGCGACGCTCGATCTCCAAACGTTGGCGACGCTTGATTCGATAGGAGTCGAACTCCTGCTGCGGGAATGACGGACGCAACAAAATCTCCTCGGCCGTTTGCAGGGTGGGCATAACAAATTTCGACAGCGCACAGAAGCTCACCACAACCATATCACGATCGACCGCGATATCGAAGTACGAGCCATAGAAATCCAGCTGCTCGGCAATCTGTCGGGCGGTGAATCGATCGCTACCCTCGCTGAGTAGATTGGCAGCCGACGTAGCCGAAAAGAGTGCTGTCTGGCGCGACGATCCTGCTCCAAAAACAAAACTCAGACGCACGACCTGTTGATCGTGATTTTCAAGCAGATACAGACGCACTCCATTGCCGAGAGTCGCAAGGCGCGCAGTGGGGACATCGACCCTCTCGGGGATACGGATCGAGGGACGGCGGGGGAGACTATTTCGTTTCATTTGCTGCACGATAGATTAGGGTTGAACTTCGTTCGGGGGTGAAGATTCGACGACACCCCTCGGCAATCTCCTCGGCCGAAATCGAGCGATAGATCGCCACCTCGCCATTGATCAATTCGGGCGTGCCGAGCATCGAATAGTAGCCGAGATTCATCGCTTTATTCATCACATTCAGCTCGCCAAACAAGACGCCCGCCTCGAACTTATTGCGCACCTTTTCGAGTTCGTAGTCGCCCACGCGCTCGGTTTGCAGACAATGTAACTCGTCCCAAAGCGCAGCCTCAGCCTCAGCCACTTCGACTCCCGCAGCCACCTGCCCCGTCATCACAAACATACCTGCATCGACATCACCCGTGATGTAGGCATTGACCGCCCCAAACAGACGGCGTCGGCGCACCAACTCATCGTACAGACGAGCCGACTCGCCTCCCGCCAGCAGGTCGCTCACCAGATCGAGCAGATAGAAATCGCGGCTATGGCGGTCGCCCATCGGGAAAGTGATCGTAATCGCCGTTGCAGGCACATCGCGTTCAACCTCCAAGCGTCGCGCCTCGGTCTGCTCGGGCTCAACAGGCAGAGTGTCAGCCACAAACTGTTCGTCGGCAATACCCCCGAACCACTTCTCGGCAAGCTCAAAAGCGCGCTCCTCCTCCAAATCGCCCACGATGCTCAAAATCGCATTCGAGGGGCGATAGTAACGACGATAGAAGGCCTCAGCCTCGGCTATCGTCGCCGCCGCAACGTGGTCGGGCGTAAGTCCAATCGTTGCCCAACGATAGGGGTGCACACGATAGTGCAACGCACGGGCAAGCATCATCTGGTCGCCATAGGGTTGATTCAGGTAGCGTTGGTTATACTCCTCAATCACAACACGTTTCTCGGCTTCGAACTTGCGGGGCGTAAGACGCAGACCCGTCATTCGGTCGCTTTCGAGCCACAGCGCAGTCTCGACATTTGCCGTCGGGAGAGTAATATAAAAATCGGTATAATCGTTGTTGGTAAAGGCGTTGTTTTCGCCGCAGGCCATCTGCACGGGAGTATCGAAATCGGGGATACGTCGCGTACCTCTAAACATCAGGTGCTCAAATAGATGAGCAAATCCCGTATGGTCGGGGTGCTCGTTTCGCGCACCGACACAATAGAGCAGATTGACTGCTGCCAACTTCGAATTGCGATCACGGCTCGCAGCCACGCGCAATCCGTTCGGGAGGGTATGTAATTTGTAGTTGATCACTTTCGAAAAAAAGATTAAATCGGATACAAATGTACGAATATATTTCGATTGATCGCACACTCAACCCTCAGCCCACGAAAGATTGTACCAAAAGGCAGGTTTTTTATTATATATGTAGGATTTTCGAATATTTATTTGTAAATTTGTGCGATTTTTTTGTGCCGCGAATCATCATCTGCGGCAAGCGTCTGACGATCAGCCGCGAAGGCCGACCGCAAGACAATACACAACGCAAACAAGAAAATAACAATAGAACGTAAACTAAAAATTTACACAAGATGTCTGAGAAAAAATTTATCACGTGTGATGGTAACTATGCCGCTGCCCATATCGCCTATATGTTCAGCGAGGTGGCCGCTATCTACCCTATCACACCGTCATCAACGATGGCCGAATTGGTTGATGAGTGGGCGGCATCGGGCCGCAAAAATATCTTCGGCGAAACCGTTAAGGTTGTCGAAATGCAGTCAGAGGCAGGTGCAGCAGGCGCTGTTCACGGCTCGCTGCAAGCAGGTGCATTGACCAGCACTTTCACAGCATCGCAGGGTCTGCTGCTGATGATCCCCAATATGTACAAAATCGCCGGTGAGTTGCTGCCGGGTGTATTCCACGTTTCGGCTCGCGCATTGGCGGCCCAGTCGTTGTCGATCTTCGGCGACCATCAGGACGTGATGGCGACCCGCCAGACCGGTTTCGCAATGCTGGCAACATCGTCGGTGCAGGAGGTTATGGACCTGGCTGGTGTGGCTCACATCGTGGCTATCAAGTCGCGTGTGCCGTTCCTGCACTTCTTCGATGGTTTCCGTACTTCGCACGAGATTCAGAAGATCGAACTCATCGACGAGGCTCGTCTGACTTCGTTGCTCGATCGTGAGGCTCTGGCTGAGTTCCGCGCACGCGCACTCAATCCCGAGCACCCCGTAACCCGCGGTACGGCTCAGAACCCCGATATCTATTTCCAGACCCGTGAGGCTGCAAACCGTTTCTACGACGCAATCCCCGATATGGTTGCCGACACGATGAAGCAGATCTCGGAGATCACCGGTCGTGAGTACAAGCCCTTCACCTACTATGGTGCTGAGGACGCTGAGCAGGTTGTTGTAGCAATGGGTTCGGTTACCGAGACCTTGAAGAAGGTTGTTGATTACCTCAACAAGCAGGGCAAGAAGGTGGGCGTTATCACCGTTCACCTCTATCGTCCCTTCTCGGCGAAGTATATGTTCGACGTGATGCCCAAGAGCGTGAAGCGTATCTGCGTACTCGACCGCACCAAGGAGCCGGGTGCAGCAGGTGAGCCTCTCTACCTCGATGTTAAGGACGCATTCTACAACTGTGAGTCGCGCCCGATGATCATCGGCGGTCGCTACGGTTTGTCGTCGAAGGATACAACCCCCGCACAGATGTTGGCAGTTTATGAGAATCTGGCTGCTGCCGAGCCTAAGAATCAGTTCACCGTTGGTATCGTTGATGATGTTACGTTCACTTCGCTGCCCGTTGGTGAGGAGATTTCGCTGGCTAAGGAGGGTACGTTCGAAGCTCTGTTCTTCGGTCTGGGTGCTGACGGTACGGTAGGTGCCAACAAGAACTCGATCAAGATCATCGGTGGCTCGACCAACAAGTATTGCCAGGCATACTTCTCGTATGACTCGAAGAAGTCGGGCGGTTACACCTCGTCGCACTTGCGTTTTGGCGACAACCCGATCACTTCGCCCTATTTGGTAACTACGCCCGATTTCGTGGCTTGCCACGTTCCGTCGTATGTCGATAAGTATGACGTTTTGAAGGGCTTGAAGAAGGGAGGTTCGTTCCTTCTGAACTCGGTGCACGACGCTGCAACCACTTGCGCTACGCTGCCCGACGCAATGAAGGTTTATTTGGCTAAGAACAACATCAACTTCTATATCATCAACGCAACCAAGATCGCTGCTGAGTTGGGCTTGGGCAACCGCACCAACACCATTATGCAGAGTGCATTCTTCAAGATCGCAAACGTGATTCCGTTCGAGAAGGCGGTTGAGGAGATGAAGAAGGCTATTCAGAAGTCGTACGGCAAGAAGGGCGAGGATATCGTCAATATGAACTACGCAGCAGTTGATGCCGGTGGTTCGGCTGTTGAGAAGGTTGAGGTTCCCGCCGAGTGGGCCGCAATCGAGGTTAAGGCTGCGGAGGCTGTGGTTGATTCGTCGCGTCCCGAGTTCGTACAGAAGATCGTCGATCCGATCAACGCATTGAAGGGCGATCTGCTGCCTGTGAGCGCATTTGCAGGTCGTGAGGACGGTACTTGGGACAACGGTACGGCTGCTTACGAGAAGCGCGGTATCGCAGTGAATGTTCCCGAGTGGCAGGTTGATAACTGTATCCAGTGTAACCAGTGTGCATACGTCTGCCCGCACGCTGCAATCCGTCCCTTCTTGGCTACCGAGGAGGAGGCTGCCGCAGCTCCCGAGGGTACAACCTTCAAGCAGGGCCTGGGCGAGACGAAGGCTTACAAGTTCCGTATTCAGGTCAGCCCGCTCGATTGTACGGGTTGCAACAACTGCGTTGATGTCTGCCCCGCTAAGACCAAGGCTCTGGTTCTGAAACCGCTCGACAGCCAGATGGATCAGGCTGAGAAGTGGGAGTATATGACCAAGAAGGTTGGCTACAAGAAGGTTGTTGATACCACCAAGAATGTTAAGAATAGCCAGTTCGCACAGCCTCTGTTCGAGTTCTCGGGCGCGTGTGCAGGTTGTGGCGAGACGCCCTATATCAAGACTATCACTCAGCTGTTTGGCGACAAGATGATGGTTGCCAACGCTACGGGTTGTACCTCGATCTACTCAGGTTCGGCTCCCTCGACTCCCTACTGCACCAATGAGAAGGGCCACGGTCCCGCTTGGGCAAACTCGTTGTTCGAGGATAATGCCGAGTTCGGTTTGGGTATGCACGTAGGTGCTGAGAAGTTGCGCGACAAGGTTGAGGCTAAGATGCGCGAGATGATGGCCGAGTGCGACTGCTGCTCGGAGGAGTTGAAGGCCGCTATGCAGGAGTGGATCGACGCGCGTTACTCGACCGCTAAGAGTGCCGAGGTGAGCGAGAAGATCGTTCCGATGTTGGAGGCTTGCGGCTGCGAGGGTTGCAAGGAGATCCTCTCGATGAAGGACTACTTGAAGAAGAAGTCGCAGTGGATTATCGGTGGCGACGGTTGGGGTTACGACATCGGTTTCGGTGGCGTGGACCACGTGCTGGCGTCGGGTATGGACGTAAATATTCTGATCGTCGATACCGAGGTTTACTCGAATACGGGTGGTCAGTCGTCGAAATCGACACCCGTGGGTGCTGTGGCTAAGTTCGCATCGAGCGGCAAGCGTATCCGCAAGAAGGATATCGGTGCAATCGCAATGACCTACGGCTACGTATATGTTGCACAGGTTTCGATCGGTGCATCGCAGGCTCAGCTGCTCAAAGTATTGAAGGAGGCTGAGGCTTACAACGGTCCTTCGCTGATCATCGCCTACGCTCCCTGTATCAACCACGGTATCAAGGGCGGTATGACCCGCACCCAGACCGTCGGTAAGCAGGCTGTTGAGTGCGGCTACTGGCACTTGTGGCACTTCAATCCCGATTTGGAGAAGGAGGGCAAGAATCCGTTCGTCTATGACTCGAAGGAGCCCGATTGGTCGAAGTTCCAGGACTTCTTGATGAAGGAGGTTCGTTACACTTCGCTCAAAAAGGCATTCCCCGCTGAGGCCGACGAACTGTTCGCTGCGGCTGAGGAGAACGCTAAGTGGCGCTACGCAACCTATCAGCGAATGGCTAAGATGGAGTACTAACGGAAGCGTTCCGAAATAGTGTATAACCGACGAGAGCCAGACGCCAGCGAGGAGTTTGGCTCTCGTTTTTCAAAACTTCGAACACCTATGAAACGATTTTTATTGGCAATGATTGCAGCAGCAACCGTGGTTGCTTGCTCGACCGAGCAGCCCACAACACTCGAAAACACCGAGTGGAAACTCGTCGAATTGCGCGGCGAGAACAACGAGAAGTTTGCAGCCGAGCCCAATAGTTTCTTCTTCACGCTGACCGAGGAGAATGGTCTGACGGGCGTTGGTGCTTGCAACCGCTTCTTTGGCAACTACCGTCTGGGCGGATTGGATACGCTCGAATTGGAGCCTATGGGTATGACTCAGATGGCGTGCCCCAATATGGAGCTCGAAGATGAGTTCGTCAAGATGCTCCACGAGGTGAATACCTACTCGATCGAGGGCAACCGCCTTGTACTCTTCAACGAGGGCGTGAAGGTTGCCGAGATGGAGGCCGTAGCCGAGCAGAAGTAGGCGGAGATACCTATATTAATTAAATAATGCACCCCGACCGTTCAGCGAGCGATCGGGGTGCGTTAGGTTTAAGCGGAGAGGGTCGGACTACTTAGCGCGATCCAACTCAACGGTGAAGTGGCGCATAATGGGCTGCTCGCGAGTGATCACGAAGCCGCGAGTGATCTCCGCGCGACGGTCGTAAACATTCTTCAAAGCGGCTGCGATTACGTCCATATGGTTGTTGGTATAGACGCGACGCGGAATAGCCAAGCGCAACAATTCGAGTGCGGGATAGCGGTTCTCGCGCGTAATGGGATCACGGTCAGCCAAAATAGCACCGATCTCAACACCACGGATACCGGCCTCCAAATACAACTCAACAGCCAGAGTCTGAGCTGCAAACTCCTCCTTCGGCACATTGGGCAGCACCTTGCGGGCATCGACAAAAATCGCGTGGCCACCAGCGGGACGCTGATAGGGAATGCCATACTCGTCGAGTTTGCGACCGAGGTACTCAACCTGACCAATACGAGTTTCGAGGTAGTCGAACTCCGTACCCTCGTCAAGACCAACTGCCAGCGCGTTCATATCACGACCCGACATACCACCGTAGGTGATATAACCCTCGTTCATAATGCAGAACATCTGGCAACGGCGCCACAGAGCCTCATCGCGGAACGCCACGAAACCACCCATATTCACAATGGCGTCCTTCTTCGACGACATCGTCATAATATCGGCATACGAGAACATCTCGCGCACGATCTCCTTGATGGTCTTGTCGGCATAACCCTCCTCGCGCTTCTTGATGAAGTAGGCATTCTCGGCAAAGCGTGCCGAGTCGATCTGCAACAGCACGCCATACTTGCGGCACAGAGCCGAAACCTCGCGGATATTAGCCATCGAAACGGGCTGACCACCAGCTGTGTTGTTCGTAACTGTCAGAACAACAGCAGGAATGCGCTCCTTCGGATAGGTTTTCAGCACCTCCTCCAACTTTGCGGGATCGAGGTTACCCTTGAACGGAATTTCGAGCTGAGTGTCCTTTGCCTCGTCAATCGTGCAGTCGATCGCGTGCGCACGACGATACTCGATATGACCCTTCGTGGTATCGAAATGCGAGTTGCCGGGCAGCACGTCGTCCTCCTTAATGATGGTCGAATAGAGCACATTCTCGGCCGCACGACCCTGATGCGTGGGCAGGAAATAGTCGAAACCAAGGATATCCTTGATCGCCTGCTTCATATTGTAGTACGATTTTGCACCTGCGTAGCTCTCGTCGCCGAGCATAATTGCCGACCACTGGCGGTCGCTCATTGCGCCCGTACCCGAGTCGGTCAGCAGGTCGATAAATACCTGCTCGCTGCGCAGGCCAAACAGATTGTAATGTGCCTCAGCAATCCACTGCTCACGCTCCTCGCGGGTGCTGCGACGTAAAGGCTCTACCATCTTAATACGGTAGGATTCTGCATAGGGAAGTTCCATAGTTCTAAATGTAGTTTTATTGGTTGATAGATTGATTTTCAAATTGTTGCAACTGCATTCGATGCACCCATTATCGGCTGGCGAGGGTCGTTTTGGAGTTGCTTCGATGTAAAAAAATAAGAGTTCGTCCCGCGTGCCGAGAGGCGTTCGCGGGCGGCTATGAGAGGAATTCGTCGCGCTTTTTGATATTGCGGAACTGCTCCGCCGAGCGCATTATGCCGCTTCGATTTTTCATCTTTTGACAAATATACAAATTCCTCACGAGAAAAACAAAAATGCAAGATTCAAAATTTTGATTATGTTACAAAAGAAACGCACCTTCGCGGGCTGCGGGGGTCGCCGAAGGCGAGCCCGCGAAGGTGTGTCAAAATCGAAGATTTTGCCAAATACATTTCAAATGCAAACGTCGATTTCTCGGAAATCGACACATACTCGTGGGCTCGCCCTACGGGCGACCGCCCCAGCCCACGAGTATGCGCACTTCGAAAGACAAAGAAAAATTAGCAAAACACGCCCTTCGGCGTGTTAATTTTGAATCTTGAATCTTGAATTTTGAATTAAAGTTACTAACTTTGTGGTTTGATACAATCGTCAATCGACAACAAAACTAAAAACAGATAACAAAATGCTAACTATCAAGCAAATCCGCGATGACAAGGCCGCTGCAATCGCTAAGCTGGCCAAGAAGGGCGTCGATGCTGCCCCCGTCATCGATAAGATCATCGAGTTGGACGATCGCCGTCGTGCTATTCAGGTTGAGTTGGACACGATGCTCGCCGCACAGAACAAGGCTGCCAAAGAGATTGGTATGCTGATGGGTCAGGGTCGCCGCGAGGAGGCCGAGCAGGCTAAGGCTAACGTGGCTGAGTTGAAGAAGAAGTCGGCTGAGTTGCAGGCTGAATCGACAACCGTACAGGAGGAGTTGAACGCTGCGATCGTATCGCTGCCTAACTTCCCCGCCGATATCGTTCCCGAAGGTCGCACGGCTGAGGATAACGTGGTTGTGAAGTTGGTCGAGAACTACACCGAGCTGCCCGAGAATCCGCTGCCCCACTGGGAGTTGGCTCGCAAGTACGACATCATCGACTTCGAGTTGGGCGTGAAGCTCACGGGTGCAGGTTTCCCCGTCTATAAGGGCAAGGGTGCTCGTTTGCAGCGCGCGCTGATCAACTACTTCCTCGATCACAATACCGCAGCCGGTTATCAGGAGGTTGAGCCTCCCATTATGGTCAATGAGGCGTCGGGCTTCGGTACGGGTCAGCTGCCCGATAAGGAGGGTCAGATGTACCACGCTACGGCCGACAACTTCTACCTCGTTCCGACGGCTGAGGTCCCCGTTACCAACATCTTCCGCGATGTGATCCTCGACGAGAGCGACTTCCCCGTGAAGGTTACCGCCTACACCCCTTGCTTCCGTCGTGAGGCAGGCTCGTATGGTAAGGACGTGCGCGGTCTAAACCGTCTGCACCAGTTCGACAAGGTCGAGATCGTGCAGTTGGCTCTGCCCGAGAAGTCGTATGAGGCTCTGGACGGTATGGTTGCTCACGTTGAGCAGCTGGTTAAGGCTCTCGGTCTGCCCTACCGTATCCTGCGTCTGTGTGGCGGCGATATGTCGTTCACCTCGGCACTGACCTACGACTTCGAGGTCTATTCGGAGGCTCAGAAGCGTTGGTTGGAGGTTTCGTCGGTTTCGAACTTCGAATCGTTCCAGGCTAACCGCTTGAAGTTGCGTTACCGCTCGGCTGACAAGAAGACCCAGCTGGCACACACTTTGAATGGCTCATCGTTGGCTCTGCCTCGTATCGTGGCTGCGCTGTTGGAGAACAACCAGACCCCCGAGGGTATTCGTATCCCCGAGGTGCTGGTTCCCTACACCGGTTTCGATATGATCGACTAAACGCATAGAAAATCGAGGTTACGCACGAAAATTCTTTGCGAAAGGTGGCGTAATCTCGATTTTTTGCATATATTTGCATAACGAAATTTTCTTAAACACATTAAATTTACTACAATGGCTTACAAAATCAATCCCGATCTGTGCGTAGCGTGTGGCTCGTGCATCGACGAATGTCCGGTAGAGGCTATCTCGGCTGGTGATGTTTATGTAATCGATCCCGACAAGTGTATGGACTGCGGTACTTGCGCTGGCGTTTGCCCCTCGGAGGCAATCTCGGCTGAGTAATCGAAGGTCTGACACAATCAGATACGCATTCAGAACAAGGCTCGTTCCTCTCGGAGGGACGGGCCTTAATTTTTGACGGAGAGAAAGGGTGGGAAGAGGAATTTTAATTTTGAATCTTGAACCTTGAATTTTGAATTTTGAATTACAATCGCCTCAGCACACGAAGGTGCGCCCGCCAATTAAATACTCTGCCTATTCAATACAAAAAGAGCGACCCGCTTTTGGGTCGCTCTTTGTTTTTGCGTTGCGCTCGGTCGAATTAGTAGCTGCGAGCAAACAGAACGCGGTGGTGCGACGGCTTGCCCGAGAAGATACAAGTACCCTCCTCCTCCTCGACATCGAGAGGAATACAACGGATCGTAGCCTTGGTAGCCTCCTTGATCGCCACCTCGGTCTCGACCGTGCCGTCCCAATGTGCCGAAATGAAACCACCCTTCTCGTCCAACACGCGGCAGAACTCGTCCCACGTATCGACGCGCGTAATCATCGAATTGCGGAAGTTCAGCGCCTTCTCGAAGATACCCTTCTGGATTTGGTCCAACAGCGCTACGATGTGCTCAACGATACCCTCCTGAGGCATTGTGCACTTTTCGAGCGTATCGCGACGAGCGACCTCGATCGTACCGTTGGCGATATCGCGGCCACCCATTGCCAGACGCACAGGCACGCCCTTCAACTCATACTCGGCAAACTTGAAGCCCGAGCGCACATTGTCGCGGTCGTCGATCTTGACGCTCACGCCCTTAGCCTCCAAAGCCTCGGCAATCGGACGCAGCTTCTCGACTACGTTTTTCAACTCCTCCTCGCCCTTGTAGATAGGCACCATAACAACCTGAATAGGAGCCAATTTCGGAGGAAGAACCAGACCGTTATTATCCGAGTGAGCCATAATCAGCGCACCCATCAGACGGGTCGAAACGCCCCACGACGTTGCCCAAACATACTCCAACTTACCCTCGCGAGTGGTGTACTGCACGTCGAATGCCTTAGCGAAGTTCTGACCGAGGAAGTGCGACGTACCGCTCTGCAAAGCCTTACCGTCCTGCATCAGAGCCTCGATGGTCAGCGTATCCAACGCACCTGCGAAACGCTCGTTGGGGCTCTTATGACCCACGATTACGGGCACACCCATAAAGTTCTCGGCAAAATCCTTATAGACACCGATCATCTTTGTTGCCTCCTCGATAGCCTCCTCCTTGGTTTCGTGTGCGGTGTGTCCCTCCTGCCACAGGAACTCGGCCGTGCGCAGGAACAGACGCGTACGCATCTCCCAACGAACTACGTTAGCCCACTGGTTGCACAGAATCGGCAGGTCGCGGTACGACTGAATCCAATTTTTATAGGTGTTCCAGATGATAGTCTCCGAGGTGGGACGCACGATCAACTCCTCTTCGAGTTTAGCTGCGGGATCGACCGTAACACCGCCATCGGGGCTATTCTTCAATCGGTAGTGCGTAACAACGGCGCACTCCTTAGCGAAACCCTCGACGTGGTCAGCCTCGCGCGAGAAGAACGACTTGGGAATGAAAAGTGGGAAATAGGCATTCTGATGACCCGTAGCCTTGAACATCTTGTCCAGCGCATCGTGCATCTTCTCCCAAATTGCGTAACCGTAGGGCTTAATCACCATACAACCACGCACAGCCGAATTTTCGGCCAGACCTGCCTTCACAACCAGGTCGTTATACCACTGCGAGTAGTTCTCCTCGCGGCGGGTTAAGTCTTTTAATTCCTTTGCCATATCTTAAAATTATCTACTTTTCGATTCTACTTTTTTCGTATCGGCCTCTGGCCGAGTGCAAAGGTACGTCTTTTTTTGCAATTATGATATAAAATATGTACCTTTGACCAAATAAATTGGGCGGTTCAACCCCCAAAAATGACGTTTCGACGGTTGCGATGCAACATTTTGCCACCTTCGTACGTCTATATAGTAAAAGGGATCGAACTCCTGCCGCGCTTAGCGGTACGGTTTTCGATTGAAAAACGAAATAAAATTAGACCAAAATGAATAATTTAACAAACGTAGTTATGAGGAACATCTTTACAATGGCTATCTCGTTGCTCGCCGCAACGATGCTTGGAGGGTGTACGTCGTCCCTCTACTCCGCTTACAACAACGACGATCTGTATGTAGCTCACGACCGCGTAGCCATCGCCAAAGCTGAGGCACGCCAGGCCGAAATCGCAAGAGCCGAAGCCGAAGCTCGTCGCGCCGAATATGAGGCTCGAATCGCAGCGGCAGAAGCTGCAAAAGCTGAGCAAGATTATAACGTGATCACAAATCCCAACGAATTGCCATACTCGGCTGTGGTGGCTGATACCTACGAGAGCGCTTACGCACGTCGTCTGCGCGCGTTCGATTCGCCCTACTACAATATGCCGTCGAGCTACTACAACCTGCGTTACAGCGGTGCGTACACATTCCTGTCGGCATACGATCCCGCCTTCTACAACATCATCGTGATGGGCGATCAGGTGTGGGTCGAGCCTAAGTACATCACCTCGATGTTCGGTGGCTGGGGCACCTCGATCAACTTCTCGTTCGGTTGGCGCAACCCGTGGAGCTACTACTACTCACCGTGGTACTACCCCTCGTCGTGGTATTGGCGCCACTACTGCTGGAACCCGTGGTACGATTCGTGGTACGGTATGAATTGGGGTTGGGATTGGCACTACCACAACCACTATCACCACGATTGGTGGTGGCACTACTACGGTCCGAATCACGGTCCCGCACACGGTCCTCACCAGCCCTCGTTTGGCGGTGGCGGTGGTGGCAACGGTCGCCCGGGCGTAGTCTATCGCTCGCCCTATCGCACTGCGGGCACTATCGGTGGCGGTGCATCGTCGACCCGCCGAGGTTCGGCAGTAGGTGGTGGCAGTTATCGCACTCGCAACAGCAGCGGCACCTCGACCCGTTCGGACTATCGTAGTTCGTCGAGCAGCTCATCGAGCAAGGGCACTCCGAGCCGTTATCGTAGCTCGTCAAGCAGTTCGTCGTACAGCTCTGGCAGCTCGCGCTCGTCGGGTAGCAGTTACAGCGGTGGCGGCGGTTACAGTGGCGGCGGTGGCGGCGGCAGTCACTCGTCGGGAGGCTCGTCAAGCGGTAGCTATGGCGGTGGCGGAACATCGACCCGCGGTAGATAATCACAACCTTAACTGATTGATTAACTAAAAAAACGGATTGAAAATGGCAAACAGATATTTCATTGCAACGCTCTGCGCAGTGGCACTCTCGGTGAGTGCCTCGGCACAGACCTTCGGTGGCATCACGATGGGTCAGTCGGATTTCTTGATCACCGATATGGTGCAGTATGGTCAGTTCTCGACTAACTATGGCACGGCACGCTCGACCGCAATGGCGGGTGCTTTCACCTCGCTCGGCGCCGATCTATCGGCAATGGCGATCAACCCCGCAGGTCTGGGTATGTATCGCTCGTCGGAGATGGGTCTTACGCTCGGAATGAATTTCAGCTCGTCGAAGTTCGAAATGCCCTATGGCGATCGTTCGCGCAATAACTTTGCACTCAACAACTTGGGTACGGCGTTCAATCTTCATACGAGTTCGGGGCGACTGACCAGCTTTACATTCGGACTGGGTTACACCAAGCTGGCCGATTACAACTATCGTCTGTCGGCTCGCACGCCCAACAGCGTGGCGTCGATTGCCGATATGTTCGAGCAGCTGATGACCAGCGTACACAACGCAGGAATGATCGGTGACAACGTGTATAGCACCTCGGATCAGTACATTTGGGGCGGTATCTTGGCATACAAGAACTACTTGATCGACCCCGATCCCGAAGATCCCAAGTCGTACATCACCACCTCGATCGCACCCAATGCGTCGGTTGAGCACCTCTCGCAGGTCGATAGTCGTGGTCACGCAGGCGAGTTCAACATCTCGGGTGGCTTCAATATGGGCAACTCGGTCTACTTTGGATTCTCGCTCGGTATCGTCGAAATGCAGCACGACAAGCGCGTCTTCTACGGCGAAAGCTACACCAACAACGGTCTGCTTTTGGACGCCGACGGCAAAGTGGTTGGTCTGTTGGAGAACAGCATTCCCGCGTCGGAGGCACCTCTGATCTACACCGATTATATTCAGCGTGTGAAGGCCGACGGCGCAGGTGTAAACTTCAAGGCTGGTGTGATTGTGCGCCCGATGACGGGTCTGCGCATTGGTCTGGCGGTACACACCCCCACCGCAATGGTTATCAACCGCACCTATCAGGGACAGATGTTCGTGAAGGCGTTCGATATCCCCAACGACAAGTATCTCGAAAGCGACCAGCGCGTGCAGTACACCGATGAGTTGCGTTCGCGCTGCGAGTACTACACCCCCACCCGCTTGTTGCTCGGTGCGTCGTACACCTTCGGACAGATGGCGATATTGGCAGTCGATTACGAGCGCACGTGGTACAACGGAATGCGCCTCGATATGAACGCCGGTCACGTGGCAAAGAATGGCTACAAGGAGGCTGTGAAGGCCAATTTCAAGGGTGCAAATACGCTGCGTGTAGGCTTGGAGGTACGTCCTCTGCCCACGCTGGCACTCCGTGCAGGCTACACCGCTATTGGTTCGATGATGCGCGATAGAGATGCAATTTTCGACAATCCGCTCGAAAGCAACACCTCGACCGCATCGGTTGGCGTAGGCTTCAATTTCGGTCGTTGCGCGCTCGATTTGACCTACCTCTACCAGAACACCGCTCTCTCGACCTACGATCTGTTCTACTACCAGAACGCATCAGGATCGTTCACCTCGGCAAGCGGCGAGCTCACAGGTCATCTCCACCGCCACCAGGCAATGCTCTCGTTCAGCGTACGAATGTAATTAGGCGAAAGGGGATTTTCACCCGAAGAGTATCGGGGGGATTTTCACCCGAAGAGTATCGGGGGGATTTTCGCCCCAAGGCGTAAAACCACAACACCCGCGCTCAATGCAGAGTGCGGGTGTTTTATTATTCTACACAGAGAGTCAATCACATAGCAATACGCAACAAAAAAAGCGACAGAAAACTCTGTCGCTCACAACTTAGCGGAAAGAGAGGGATTCGAACCCCCGGTACAGTTGCCCGTACACCGCATTTCGAGTGCGGCCCGATCGACCACTCCGGCATCTTTCCTTTCAAAAGCGTTGCAAAGATAGGTATTTTTTCGTTAAGTTGTATCGTTTCGGGACAAAAAAATGCAAAAAAGAAAACATTTTACACCTGCGTGCTGAATATCAATATGTTATACGGAAACAACAAATTCTATTTAATCGAAGCCTGGATCAAACCAGCCGTTATGATTGCACCCGGCATCACCACAAACATACCGATAATATCTGGCACGCCCGCAAAGTAACACACCATAAGCAGCGCAGCCGTGGTCATCATACCCCAAAAACCGATACGACCGATCTTCTTTGGATCCATTTTGCGACGATCCTCCTCCGACAGCGTATTGACAAGATTCGGACGAAATCGAATCAAAATCGCACACGCAACAATAATCGGCACAGTAATTAGATACATCATAGCTTCCTGATCAATATTTTCACAAATTTAGCAAATACCCGCCAAACAACCAACCCCGACCTCTGCATTGAGATCGGGGTTTTCGTATATAATATATATAGGTATAGAGGATATGGAGTCGAATCACGCCCTGCTGGGCGTGTCATCCTCGGCGGGTCGGCTTTCAGCCGAGCCCCCCCACCCGCCGATGATGAGCCTGAATACAGACTCTGTACATCAGCTACCACACAAAAAGGGGCTACTTCGTGTTATTCGCACACCATATACCAACAAAAAAAGGAGCAAACCTTTCGATTTGCTCCTTGAAGAGGCGGCTACCTACTCTCCCACTTAAATAAGCAGTACCATCGGCGTTAGTGAGCTTAACTTCTCTGTTCGGAATGGGAAGAGGTGGAACCTCACCACTATAA
>JAFTOX010000014.1 GCA_017463585.1 Rikenellaceae bacterium
AACTTTCAATGTCCGTCAAGCATTAGGTAATCTCAATATCGCCAAAGAATATTTTCAAAATCCTCCTGTGCTTCAAAATCCATCGAGTATAGATGTTAATGCAATCAATTGGAACGGTAGAGAGATATTCTTTCCTGAGGAAGTTCAGGCTATATTAAACATAGGTAATACAACATATAGAAGATGGGTAGATAGTGGTTGGTTATCTGAAACTCAGGTTGAGGGAAGTAATAAACGCTATGTTCAAAAGAAAGATATTATAGATTTTATCAATAACCCTAAAATCCGTAAAGACGCTTGGAGATAACTAAGCAATTGAAAATCAGTAGAAAGTGTTAAAAAATAGCCATATAAACTTGTATATAAACTTGTACGATAAAATTTCAATACTGATTTTCAATTAGTTATACGCTTCAAATACTCCTTCAACGAGGAGGAGTATTAGAACGGGAAGATCGTCTAATCGATTGAGAATTAGCGAGAAGAATGTGGCACAACGCCTCGTCTTCTCGCTTTCTTCATTGTGGGACGCTCTCGAAGCGAAGCCGATTTTTTCAACTCCTTGCGGGCGAGCGCTTGATTTTCTGGCATATTTTTGTATCTTTGTTCATAGCTAAATGACGCATTATGGACTATCAGAAGTTATTGGAGAATATATACCAAGAGATTCTGCCCTACGCCAAAGAGGGTAAGCAGGCCAATTATATCCCCGAATTGGCAAAGGTCAATCCCGACCAGTTCGGAATGTTTATCCATTCGATTTATGGCGAAACGGCCTCGATCGAGCAGGCCGACACGAGATTCTCGATTCAGAGTATTTCGAAGGTGTTTGCGTTGGCTATGTGTCTGTCAATCAAGGGCGATGATCTTTGGAAAAGGGTGGGGCGCGAGCCGTCGGGCACAGCCTTCAATTCGCTTATCCAGCTCGAAGTGGAGCACGGCATACCTCGCAATCCGTTCATCAATGCGGGTGCGCTTGTGATGGCCGATATTCTGTTCTCGCACCTCGACGATCCCGCAAACGATTTCTTGAACTTTGTGCGTGCGGTGGCGAACAACCCCACGATCGAATATAATCGTGATGTGGCGAACTCGGAGCGCGAAAATGGCTACCTGAATGCCGCAATCGCCAATCTGTTGAAGTATCACGGTACGATTGAGAATGATATCGAGAGCGTGCTCAACTTCTATTTCTTGATGTGTTCGATTGAGATGAGCTGCCGCGAGTTGTCGCTCGCCTTTTTGGCGTTTGCCAACCACCGACGCAAATTCGACTATGCTGGTATCTCGCTCACAGCGTCGCAGGTCAAGCGCATTAATGCCATTATGCAGACCTGTGGTTTCTATGACGAGGCGGGTGAGTTTGCCTATTTTGTAGGTCTGCCCGGCAAGAGTGGCGTGGGAGGCGGAATCGTCGCGATCCACCCGTTGCAATACTCGGTTGCGGTGTGGAGCCCGCGCCTGAACTCAAAGGGCAACTCGGTAATGGGAATGAAGGCGCTCGAACTGCTCACCACCGAAACCAAGGAGTCGATATTTTAATAGGTATGCCGACCAAAACAAGCAGCACTCCGAGAGAGGAGTGCTACTTGTTTTTTATATATAGTATTCACTTTTTTGCGAAAAAATCGTCTATTTTTGTAGTTTTTCGGGGGTGGGTTGCGTCTAATATGCAAAACTCATTCACTAAAATCCGAACAAAACGATCCGAAAACGATCTGAACAAAACGAAAATGAACACTCTGGAAAACCAATTTGCGCAAATGGTTTCGCAGCACAAAAGCACGATCTACACAGTCTGCTTTATGTTCTCGAAACAGAAGGAGGAGGTCGATGACCTCTTTCAGGAGGTACTCTGCAATCTGTGGCGCGGTTACAGCTCGTTCCGTGGCGAGAGCAACGTCGCAACGTGGGTGTGGCGTGTAGCGTTCAATACCTGCATCTCGACTGACCGCAAACGCCGCCGCTCGAACTCGATCCCGCTCTCGATGAACATCAATCTGTTCGAGGATAAGGACGACGACTCGCGCCAGATCAAAATGCTTTACGACCGTATTCGTCGCCTCAAACCCTTCGATCGTGCCATCGTGTTGCTGTGGCTCGAAAATATGAGTTACGAAGAGATTGCTGCGATTGTCGGCATCACGGTCAAGAATGTTTCGGTACGTCTGTATCGGATCAAGGAGGAGTTGAAACAGATGTCTAACGAGTAAAAATTTGAGCAAAATGGAGAGAGATATTATGACAACCGAATTGGAGCAGATGCGCGAACAGATCACGCTGCTGCGTTTGAAACTCGACAAAGAGGCTATCGTCAATGAGCGCCTGCTGCGCCGAGCAATGCACGACAAGGTGCGAGGTATCACGCGCGATAATACAGCGATGATTATCATCGGCACGCTGGCAATTCCCTACTCCTTCCTCGTGTTCGACTATCTGGGCATATCGCTCTGGTTCAGCATTGCGACTGCTCTGTTGCTGATTGTGTGTGTCGTGGCAACGTGGTGGGGTCAGCGCGGTCTGCACGCCGACGAACTGCTTGATGGCGATGTGGTGTCGGTCGG
This sequence comes from Rikenellaceae bacterium, assembly GCA_017463585.1. Taxonomy (GTDB): domain Bacteria; phylum Bacteroidota; class Bacteroidia; order Bacteroidales; family Rikenellaceae; genus Alistipes. The sequence continues at coordinate 2,565 of JAFTOX010000014.1, forward strand.
TAAGAAGGTGCTGCGATTGAAACAGATGAACGACCGCTGGCTGTGGTTCGCCATTCCGATGTTGATTCTGTGGCTTGCGTGGCTCTTTTGGGAGGCCTATCAGCAGGTTGGTGGCACGCCCTTGTTTCGGGGATTTGTTACGGGCGGTGTTATTGGCCTTATCCTCGGCCTTATCGTAGGCGGCAAGGTGCGCTATCGCACTCAGCGTCGTGTGCGCGAGATCTTGGCCCATATCGAGGAATTGACCCGCGAGTAATTGCGCATTGGGGAGCGCATAAAGCCCATTCGAGTAGCTTCGGATGGGCTTTTTTAGTGCTGTTTCGTGGCAAAATGGGGGTCGGTTCACCGCCCGTTGGGGTCGATTCAGCGGTTGAAACGGACGTTTCGACGGAGGGGTGGAGTGTTTTTGCACATCGAGTATGTACCTTTGTACCAAGAAAACAACTCGACAAAAGTTGAAAACAGAATATTAACCACTTAAAAATTTACGACTATGAAGACGTTATTGAGAGTATTAGCAGTAGCAATGGCGGCACTTTTCACCGTCGATGCAGCATCGGCCGCAACCGCAACGAGCGCAGCGACCGTCAAAGTAACCATCGGTCGTCGTAGCGAGCGTGTAGCCTTCGAGGCTGAGCGTATGACCCGCTATATGACTATGGCGTTAGATCTTACAGCGCGTCAGGAGTCGAAACTCTTCTATCTGAATTTGGAGTGGGCTGACCGTTGCGATCGTTATACCGATCGAGTGGATCTTGATATAATCGTCGATCGTTGGTACTATGAGTACACCCGCGATTTGGACGTGATTCTGAACAATCGTCAGATGCGTAAGTGGCGCAACCGCTACGGCCACCGCTTTGGAGATTACAATCGTCCCCGTGCTTCGATCTCTATCAACATTGGTGCTCGCCCCCACGTTCACATCGGCGGCGGACATAAGAATCCCCACAAGGATCCCCACGTTCGTCCCCACACTGCGCCCCACAAGGATCCGCACACCAAGCCGCACGTAGCGCCTCACAGAGATCCGCACACCAAGCCTCACACGGTACCCCACAATGGTAACGTAGGCAACGGTGGCAATCGCCCCTCGAACAACAAGGGCAACGTAGGCAACGGTGGCAACCGCCCCTCGAACAACAAGGGCAACGTAGGCAACGGTGGCAACCGCCCCTCGAACAACAAGGGTTCGTATCGTTCGTCGAGCAGTTCGAACAGAGGCAACAACAACGCAACTCGCAACGGTGGCTCGACCCGCAGCTCGAACAGCTCGAACAACTCGCGCGACAAGGGCACCAGCAGCCGTGGCAGATAGCACGACCTTATAGGTACACACACATAATCAAAATTTCCCTATTCGTTGGAGCACGCACAAGTGGCGTGCTTCAATTTTTTGTGTATATTTGTGGCGGAGATTAATGTTTTTCGAAAGATGAAGAAGATTCTACTTTTGATGGCGTTTGTGCTGGTTGGTGCCTACGTCTATTCACAGCGACGCTCGTCGGCACGTTTCGAGTCGATGGATAATGCCGAGTTTGCAACGCTCATAGCTGATACGGCGGTGCAGTTGGTCGATGTGCGCACTCCGGCTGAGTTTGCCGCAGGACATATCCCTGAGGCAAAGAATATTGACGTGCGTGGCAATAATTTCGACCACGAGGCGAAGGCTACGCTCAGCAAGGAGCGTCCCGTAGCGGTCTATTGTCGCAGTGGTGCGCGCAGCAAGACGGCAGCGCGTCGTTTGGCGGCAATGGGTTACCGCGTCTATGAACTCAATACGGGTTTTATGAATTGGAACGGGCAGCGCACCGAGCCGACGGAGTAGGGAGGAGCGAATAATTTTTTACGGAATATTTCGTTCGTAAGCACAAAATTATTACCTTTGTGCCCGAAAACCTACGGGGTGTAGCGCAGTCCGGTTAGCGCACCTGCTTTGGGAGCAGGGGGTCGTGGGTTCGAATCCCGCTACCCCGACTCGTTTCTGAACGACAGCAGAACTTTGCGAAGTTCTGCTGTTTTTTTATCCGCCAAATTGGTTGTTTCAAAAGGTAAAACGACCGTTTCACCCGCGCGTGAGGTGCGCTCGACGCCATTTTGTCCTATCTTTGTTACAAACAAAAAACGCAAAACTATGAACCGATTTTTACTTTTTGTGGCTCTGTTTGTGAGCCTGTCGGCAACGGCGGCACGACCGACTGCCGAGGAGATGCTTGCCGTGAATAACTTTTACATTATGGACGACCTCTATCAGGAGCGCCCGATATGGACCAAGACCTACCATTGCGATAGCGCAACGATCGTTCGCACGTTGATGAACAATCCGCAGGTGGCGATCGAGCGTGAGTTCGAGGGGCGTCTGATCTGCCGAATGGACGATGTGCAGTTGGTGCGTCAAAGCGACGACCTGAACTCGTTGCCCTCCTATATGCGTTGGGCGGGGACGCTCTACTTCACGGTCGAGATTGCTGCCGATAGCTACAAGGTTGTCCTGCGTGAGGCGGTGTGGAAGGGCGTGAAGGAGCCTTTGGACGATGCAACGACTGCGACCTATACGCTCTACGATATGATATTCAATAATCGTGGAAATATTGATAGAGTGTTTCTCCGTTCGCGCATAGAGAGCCTTAACGAACGCCTTACGTGGCTCTTTGCTGCCCGAGTGAAGTAGCCACGTACTCAAAGCAAACGCCCCGAACGTGCAGTTCGGGGCGTTTTGTATCTTCGGGGCGTTTTGCGCCTATTTCTGGAATCGCATTGTGTGCTTGCGGGCGAAGTTGGTGATGGGCTTGGGCAGGGCGGTGAGAATCGGCACAAAGATTCTAAACCACGATGCAGGCACAAAGACCTTCTTGCGTCGATACATTGCTCGTAGGGCCTGTCGGGCACATTTCTCGGCTGTAATCAGCACGCCGATACGGCAGCCGAAACGTTGCCAATCGCGTGGCAAACCGTAGAGATCGGTCGCCACACCCGCAGGGCAGACCGCCGTAACCGTAACACCTCGTTCGCGCACCTCTTTGGCGTATGCACGCGAAAAACTCTTCAAGTAATCCTTGCTCGCGCTGTAAATCGTCAAACCGGGCAGAGGCATCCAAATCGAGTACGACGACATATTGAGAATATATCCGTGTCCGCGCTCGGCCATCTGCTCGCCATACAGGCGGCAAGTGATCGTGGGCGTGGTAATGTGCAGTCCTACAAGGCGATCAATGCGCTCGAAGTCAGTCTTATGAACATCGAGGAACGAGAACGCTCCCGCGTTATTGATCAACACTTCGATCTGTAAACCCTCGCTCTCGGTCCAAGCGAATAGCTCGTGTGCCGCCTCGCGCGGAATCAGATCGAGCACCTTCACTCGCACCTCGACTCCGAACTCCTCGGCAACTTTTCGTGCCGCCTCGGTCAGTTTCTCTTTGTCGCTCGACACCACAACAAGGTTGTAGCCACGTGCGGCCATCTGTCGCGCGTATTCGAATCCGATACCGCTACTTGCCCCCGTAACCAAGGCCCACGCCGAGCCCTTTTCGATCACTCCTCGCATTGCGTTTAGGGCAGTTTAGCCAACTCGTCGGTAATCTTACGCGGCAGGTTGAGGCAATCTTTGTGGCACTTCATATCGACCGAGTACATACGGGCGATACAGTAATTCTTGTGGTCGCAACGGCTGCGGCAACCCGCACCCTCGGCAGCCAGACGGTTGACGAAATCGGGCTCGCTGACCAGCGCGCGACCCATCTGCACCATCTCGAAACCCGAGTCGAGCACCTTGTCGATACCCTCGCGGCTGACCAAACCTCCGACATAGACCAGCGGGCACTTCAACTCCTTGCGGAACTTCATTGCATTCTCATAGAAGAAGGTCTCCTCGAAGGGGAACTGCTTGATCATCACGGGACCAAACCAGCGCACAAAGTAGCGCAACCACAGAGGCATATAGTAGCTCATCGTGTAGATCGGAATCAGACCGCGCATTACAGCCATCGGAGCCTTGCTCACGAAACCGCTCGACAGCACGATGCCATCGACGCCGTAGCTCTCGATCACCTTTGCAATTTCGAGCGACTCGGGAATCTGGATACCGCTCTTGAAACCGTCCTCCATATTGTGCTTAACGAGAATCGAGGTGCCCGTTTTTGCAGCAGCCTCCATCACCTCGTCCATACACATACGCATAAAGCGCATACGGTTGTCGAGCGAGCCACCATATTCGTCGCGGCGGTGGTTGGTATATGGCGATAGGAATTGCGAGATCAGATAGCCGTGTCCGGCGTGCACCTCGACGCAGTCGAAACCTGCCTCGTGAGCCGTGTGAATGGCGCGACCGAAGTCCTTGGCAACCTGTGCGATCTCGCTCTTGCGCATACGACGCACGGGGGTATAGGCATACATATTGATACCCGTCGAGGGACCGATCGGAATCTGACCGGCGGTCGAGTAGTGGGTCATATTTCCGCAGTGTCCAATCTGGATCGAAGCGGCGGCGCCCGCCTCGTGTACCGCGTCGGTGATGTCCTTCAACCCGGGAACGATCTCGGGACGCAGCCAAAGCTGTTTGTCGAACGACAATCCGCTACGGCACACCGCAGCGTATGCCAACGTGGTCATTCCGATACCACCCTTAGCCACACTCACGTGGTAATCTTTGAGTTGTTGTGTAGGGCCGAACTTAGCGCCCATCGACTCGAACGCAGCCGAACGAATGGTGCGGTTGCGCAGGGTAACGTTGCCCAATTTGTAGGGCGTAAAGAGCTTTGACTCTTTCAGTTTATTGTCTTCCATACGCGTTAATATATGAATGGAATAATCTTTTTACGTTTCAAGCGGGTGAACTCCTCGCCGAACTCCTTCTCGTAGCGACGATAGAGCGATGCCGAGCGCGGACCGAGGTTGGCAAAGGTCCAAAGCGCGAAGATCGCGCCTGCCCACGACCACGAGGCGATAGCAAAACCGACCCACTCCAAGAACTCGCCGAAATAGTTTGCCGACGAGACGTAGCGGAACATACCGCCCATCGGGATATAGTGGCGTGTGTCGCCCTCCTTGCGCAGGTGGCGAATGATGTAGTCCGAGTGGAGATTGATCGCCATACCCGCAATGAACACCAGCGCACCGATGATGAATTGTGGCGACCAGAGCCACTCGACGGTGTAGCGGTCGGCGGGTGCGAGATAGAAGATCCAGCAGCCCTGCATCAACGCATTGAGGGTGTTGAACGTTGCGCCCATTGCGATAATTCCGAGGGGCATTTTTGACTTGCCTCGAATCAGGAACGGGAAGATGAACGAACGCTGGAAGTAGTGCGTCTGGAACAATAGGAACAGAGCCAGCGGTGCTGCCTCCCACGTGCGCTCCGATGCCCACCACAGTGTGGTCATCGCCACAAAAACGGGTGCCTCCATCACCACCCAGCCAATGCGATTGGGCACGGGAGGACCGAATCGACGGTCGAACAGCATTCCGTAGCCTGCCTCGACGAAGTAGAGCGCTACGAAGACAACCACAGCCGACGCTGCCATCACCCAGAGGAATGTGTTGTATGTTTCGATACTCATCATAATCTTTTGATAAAAGTTTGTTTGGGTTTTGCGATCGTTGCTCGTTGGGTATTACGCGCTCACGATCCGAAATATCGAACAAAGTTACGATTTTTTTCTCAATTATATATGGTATGGGTCGATATTCGACCTTTTGACCCAATATCTTGGCATATTTTGTGAATGTGAGTGGGGTGGTGGGGCAGTTGCTCTGCTGTGTGCTGCGTTACGTCGGCACACGTTACGATAAAAATTTAATTACAGTGATGGACAAGAACAACAAAAATGGTTGTGGTTGTGGCTCGACTTCGAAGCACGACGAGAAGTCGAAGGCTACCACCGTCAAAAAGACCGAAACCCACGAAAAGCCGAAGAAATAGCTCACCCCTTGTTTCTTTGCATTTCGACCGTTTTCGGTTTGGCCGTGCCCGAGTTTGGGTGCGGCTTTTTTAATTCAAAATTCAAGATTCAAAATTCAAAATTGTTTTTATTGCTCGGCGATTGTTGTTGGTCGTGTTGGTCGTTAGTAGTTTTTAGATTTAATTTTTACGAAATCTTTGATTTCGTAACGCCAAAATGCGAGCGAAAAAATGCGAAAATTATCAAAAAAATCGATCGAAAAATTTGGAAATTCGAGATTTTTGGTTGTATCTTTGTGATATCAAAATGATATTATTTCGCAAACTTAAAAACTTTACAATTATGACAAACGAAAACTACACTTACTCGGGCTGGAAAATGAATGGTTTCCTGGCGTTGTTTATGATCTTGGCGATGATCGGAGCTGCCATTGCCTCGATCGTTATGTCGGTAAATTGGGAGGGCAATGTTGTGCCTTCGACCATCGCGGCAGTGGTGGGCGTGCTGCTGATCATCTCGTCGATCATTGTGGCGTGCGGCTTTATCGAGTTGGAGCCTAACGAGGCTCGCGTGCTGCTGTTCTTCGGTAAGTATCGCGGTACGTTCTACGAGACAGGTTTCTGGTGGGTCAATCCCTTTATGTCGAAGAAGAACATCTCGATGCGTGCACGTAATCTCAATGTCGATCCTATCAAGGTAAACGACAAGGCGGGTAACCCGATCCTGATCGGTCTGGTACTCGTATGGCGAATCAAGCGCGACGGTATCTATAAGGCAGTCTTCGAGATCGACGCTCCGACGGGTGTGGGTGTGCAGTCTACGGCACGTATGAACGTATTGGAGAACTTCGTAGCCGTTCAGAGCGACGCGGCTCTGCGCCACGTAGCGGGTCTGTACGCTTACGACGAGAACACTACCGCAAACGAGGAGATTACGCTCCGTTCGGGTGGTGAGGAGATCAGCGACCAGCTGACCGAGCAGCTGACCGAGCGTCTGGCGATGGCAGGTATCGAGGTTGTTGAGGCACGTTTGAACTACTTGGCATACGCTCCCGAGATTGCGGCAGTTATGTTGCGTCGTCAGCAGGCCGATGCGATCATCGCAGCACGTGAGAAGATTGTCGAGGGTGCAGTGTCGATGGTTAAGATGGCGTTGGATCGTCTGAATGTCGAGGAGGTAGTCGAGCTGGACGAGGAGCGCAAGGCTGCAATGGTTAGCAATCTGTTGGTTGTTCTCTGCTCGGACGAGTCGGCTCAGCCTGTATTGAATACCGGAACATTGAATCATTAATCGTTTGGGATTATGGCGGTTAAAGAGTCATCAACTCGCAGTTTCGTGCTGCGCATCGACGCCGAGACGATGGACGCCATCGAGCGTTGGGCGGCGGACGAGTTTCGCAGCACGAACGGCCAGTTGCAATGGATCATAGCCGAGGCGTTGCGTCGCAGCGGCCGCAAACCGCGTCCCGCAAAACGCAAGAAAACCTCGGTCGAGAACGAGGAGTCAAACGATTAATATTCACTGAGTTATGAATAACAAGAAGAAACAACCGCGCGTTACGAACGATGAGGGTATGTCGCTGAAAAATTGCGTATGGTCCTCATACAAGCGACGTTCGGCAGCCGACATTCGTCGCGATTTGGGTACGGATCGGAACGATAAGAGGTTCTGGAAGAGCCGCACTCCCTTCCCGTGGTTCGCGTTATGCTCGTTTGTATTGCTGATGGTGCCATACGCCGTTAAGCACTATGCCGCAGAATTTTACGAGCGATACGAGCTGGCGTTTGATATCTGGACGTGGGCGTTGTGTATCCTCTTCTTCGGGCAACTGTTGTGGCGCTGGTGGCGTCGTGCTCCACGTCGTCGCTACGAGGTTGCTGTCGGTGCGTGCTTTATAATGGGCGTGATTTGGACGGTTATGCCCTGCTACAACCTGCTGAGGGGCGCGGAGGATACTACGACGCAATATCAGTTGCTTGCTTTTGCGGGCGTAGCCTTCGTGCTGATGATAGTGTTCCACTACCTGTGGCGCAGGGTGCGCAATCGCTCGGTTGCCGAGATTCAGAATTTTCGCGCTCAGTCGCGTCGTAACAAAACGAAAAATCTGTAAGCTATGGCTACCAATATGTATATGATCCCGATGCGCCGCTCGACGTCGATCAAGCTGTCGACCGGCTTCACGTTGCTGCTGCCTTTGATTGTGGGCGCAATCGGTTTTCTCGAAGAGCAGGGCTGGTTGCCGTTGGTGATTGTGCTCGTGGTGCTGGTGCCCTTGTTTATTGTTACGTGGCTCCATTCGCCTCAGACGCTGATGATTGACCGCAATACGCTCACGATCGGGCGTCGGGTGCAGCCCGTTGTAATCTCGCTCGGCGATATTCGACGTGTCGAGCGTGTCGAGTCGAAGATTGTTCGTCGTTCGATGCGCACGATGGGCAATGGCGGAATGTGGGCCTACACGGGCAATCACTATCATCGTCAAATAGGTAATTATAAACTCTTTGCAACCGAAATGCGCAATCTTCTGCTTATCGAAACCGACAAACAGAAGTACGTCATTTCGTCGGTCGATACACATCTTTATCGTATGTTGCGCGAGTGTGTAAATCAGTAGGCTATGAAACGAATTATAATTGCGATAATTTTTGCGTTGATGGCAGTTGTGGCGTCGGCCTCGGTGCCCGTAACGCTCTCAACCGATACGGGCGATATCCACGGAACACTCTCCGTGCCCGACAACGCCTCGCGTACAGCGGTGCTGATCATTGCTGGCTCGGGTCCGACCGACCGCAACGGCAATAGCTCGGTAACGGGCATCGCTACAAACACTTACAAGATGTTGGCCGACTCGTTGGCGGCTCACGGCTACGCATCGTTGCGCTACGACAAACGAGGCATTGCGGCAAGTGCGGCGGCCGCAACCGACGAGTCGCAACTGACCTTCGACGCCTATATCGACGATGCTGCGGCGTGGGCGGAGTGGCTCGCGGCTGACGAACGATTCGACCGCGTGGTGCTTGCGGGACATAGCGAGGGCGGATTGATTGCTCTGGTGGCGGCAAAACGTTCGGATAAAGTGGTGGCGGTGGTTACGCTGGCGGGCGTGGGTGAGTCGATCGACGCGACGTTGCGACGTCAGCTCGGCACTCAGCCTGAGCCCTATCGCTCGGAGTGTATGCGTATTATCGACGAGTTGAAGGCGGGTCGCACGGTCAGCGATCCAATGCCCGAGTTGGCGGCTCTGTTCCGCCCGAGCGTGCAACCATTCTTGATTTCGCAGATGCGTTACGAGCCTTCGACTGAGGTACGTACGTTGTCGCAACCGTTGCTCGTGGTGCAGGGAACGACCGATATTCAGATCAATCTGAACGACGCGATAAAGCTCTCGACGGTCAATCCGCGCACACGCTTGGCGATCGTCAGCGAGATGAACCACGTGCTGAAACCCTGCGCTTCGCTCGATCAGCAGGCGCAGATGATGACCTACATCAACGACACGCTACCGCTCGCTCCGACGTTGGTGGCAACGATCGCTGATTTCCTCTCAAAATTGGATTAGTCGTAGTTCGATTTATATGATTAGTGCCACTCCTGCGGGGGTGGCACTAATTCGTTTCTTAGAGATCCTTTGTGAGCGTTTCGAGCAACTGCGGCATTCCGACGGCAGCTCGTTCGCGTATGTGGGTCAGCGGATTGCGGATCATTGCCACATCGGGCTGCCCGGGATCGACCAGATAGATGGGCACGTTGCGCTGCGCGTAATGGACCAGCGACGCAGCGGGATAGACTGCCAACGATGTGCCCACAACCACCAGAACGTCAGCCTTCTCGACAATTCTCGTTGCGCGGTCGAACATCGGCACCGATTCGCCGAAAAAGACAATGTGCGGACGCAGATACGACCCATCTTCGGCTCTCGCGTCGAGCTTCTGCTCCCAGCCTTCGATCGGGTAGATCAGGTCGGGGTTAGCCGTGCTGCGCAATTTGGTCAGCTCGCCGTGGAGGTGTGTAACGCGGGTCGAGCCGGCGCGCTCGTGCAGATTATCGACATTCTGCGTAACCACCTCGACATCAAAGTATTTCTCTAACTCGGCAATGGCGCGGTGCGCTGCATTTGGCTCCTTCGAGAGTGTTTCGCGGCGGCGCAGATTGTAGAACTCGACCACCTTGGCGCGGTCGCGTGCGAGGGCCTCGGGCGTGCAGACCTCCTCAATGCGGTAGTTGGCCCACAGCCCGTCCGAGTCTCGGAAGGTCGCAATGCCACTGTCGGCACTCACGCCCGCACCTGTAAATACAACAATCTTCTTCATTTTTGCGAAAATTTAGAGCAACGGAATCAACTTCTCCAAGCCAATGCTATGCGATCCTTTGACCAGCACCAGCGCGCCCTCGATCGGGTCTGCGGTGAGCCTCTCGGCAACCTCTTCGCGCGAGGTAAAACAGCTCACACGCTCGTCGTTGCCGATAGTTGCGGCTGCCTCGGTGAAATGCTTGCCTACCAGCCATATACGTTCGAAATCACCCGCTACGACCAACTCCAAAATCGAGCGGTGCTCTTCGGCCGACCACTCGCCCAATTCGAGCATATCGCCGAGAATACAAATGCGGGGTTGCTCGCTCTTCTCCGTAAGGAAACTTTCGAGCGACGCACGCATACTCGAAGGGTTGGCATTATAGCAATCTATTATTAGTATATTGCGATCGGTGACGGTGCGTTGTGAGCGGTTATTTGTCGGTGTATAGGTCGCAATTGCGTGGCGGATTCTCTGCTCATCGACATCGAAATAGCGACCAATCGACATCGCTGCCGCAATATTTTTGAGGTTATAGTCGCCTTCGAGCTGGTGTTCGACACCATTCGAGGTGGCAAATGCGAAGTACTCGACCGCCATATTCTCGCGCTCTGCCGCCATTGCCGACAGTACCTCGTCATCAGCCGGAACAAATGCTCGTCCGCCCGTCGCATTGAGGTAGTCGAACAACTCGCCCTTGCCGCGACGAATGCCCTCGACACCGCCGAAACCCTCTAAGTGTGAGCGACCTATGTTGGTCAGTATTCCGTAGTTGGGCTTTGCAATCGACGCCAGCAGAGCAATCTCGCCGCAAGCACTCGCGCCCATCTCGACAACTCCAAACTCGGTCGTCTGATCCATTGCAAGCAGTGTCAGCGGTACGCCGATATGGTTGTTCAGATTGCCACGTGTGGCATAGACCTCGTACTTCTCGGCCAGCACACGTGCCACCAGCTCCTTGGTTGTGGTCTTGCCGTTGCTGCCCGCCACCGAGAGGATCGGAATAGCCAACACCTCGCGGTGCTCGCGTGCCAAATCCTGCAACGCACTGAGCGTATTCTCGACCAAAAACAGTCGTTCGGACAACTCTTCGGGAGCATTTTCGATGACCGTTGCGTCATCAACGACAGCCACCGATGCGCCCTTGTGCAACGCATCAATGGCGAAACGATTGCCGTCGAAACTTGCACCGCGTAGGGCAAAAAAGAGCGCACCCTCGCTGATCGTGCGCGAGTCGGTGGTTACGCCCGTCGAGGCACGGAAAATATCGTATAGTGCTGACATAGTGCTAAATATGTTTGTCGCCCTTGCGGAAACGAATTTCGTTAATGAAGGTCTTGATGATCGGCTCGTTCGAGCGCGGACAGATCATCAGCACGTCGGGAGTATCGACTACGATATAATCTTTCAATCCGTTGATTACGGCCAATTTATCTTTGGGCATCGATACCAAACAGCCCGTCGTATCGAACGTAACCGCCTCCGACGAGCAGGCATTTGCCTCGTCATCTTTGGGGTAGTATTGGTAGAGCGAGCCCCACGTGCCCATATCGCTCCAACCGAAGTCGCCCGTATGTACATAGACATTCTCGGCCTTCTCCATCACGCCATAGTCGATCGAGATCGAACGGCACTCCGAGAAAACACGCTCAATAGCCGCCGTTTCGCCCTCAGTGCCAATGTGTTCGGCAGCTTGCGCAAAGAGTGCCGACAACTCGGGCAGGAATTGCTGCAACGCCTTGCGGATCTGCTCGACGCTCCAAACGAATATGCCCGAATTCCACAAAAACTCGCCACTTGCGAGGAACGTCTGAGCCATTTCGAGGTTGGGTTTCTCGGTGAAGGTCTTGACTTTGCTGATTGCCTCGCGCGAATTGACCTGAATGTAGCCGTAGCCCGTTTCGGGACGTGTGGGACGCAGACCGATGGTCATCAGCGCGTCGTTTGCCGAGGCATACTCGACGCACTCGCGTGCCACGTCGATGAAACCCGCCTCGTCCAAAATGAGGTGGTCCGATGGCGTAACGATCATCATCGCTTCGGGGTCCTCCTTAGCCAGACGCTCGGCGGCATAGGCAATACAAGGGGCGGTGTTGCGACCGATCGGCTCGCACATCACCTGATCGGGGCGCAATTCGGGAAGGTGTTCGAGCACAAGATCTTTGTATGCGTTATTGGTCATCACGAGGAAGTGTTCGGGCGGCACCAGACGAGCAAATCGCTCGTAGGTGTGACGAATGAACGAACGTCCTGTGCCTAAAATATCGAGGAACTGCTTGGGCATTGCTTGGCGGCTGAGGGGCCAAAAACGGGTGCCTGCTCCGCCTGCCATAATGATGCAATAGATGTTTTTGCTCATATTGAAAGTTTTGTTGTTATCGATCGAAAAAGTTACAATCCGCAATATAAACGCCACATTTTGTTACGGTAGTATCTCGAAATATCGTCATTTCAGGTCGAAAAGTCGAGGAAAATCGCACGCCTGCGCGTTATATATTGTGTAGCATAGTACAAAGATAAAAAATTTTCCGTAACTTTGCCGCCCGAAAGTTAAATATTTTTCACTCGATAAAGATGAAAGTAAGATATTTTACCATACCTAATCTTCTGACGCTCTCTAATCTGTTGTGCGGCTCGTTGGCTGTGTTGGCTGCATTTGAGGGCGATTTGGTGCGTACGTTCTGGCTGGTGATGTTGTCGGCCTTGTGCGATTTTCTGGACGGATTCGCAGCGCGTCTGCTCAATCAATACTCGGCACTCGGTGTGCAACTCGATTCGCTGGCCGATATGGTCAGCTTCGGTCTGGTGCCCTCGGCAGTGGTCTTTTCGATTCTGCGCACGTTGGAGTTCGGTGGCGAAAATAGCGCATGGTGCTACGTGGCATTCATCATCGTGCTGTTCTCGGCTCTGCGTCTGGCGCGATTCAATATCGACGATTCGCAGCACGAGGAGTTTCTCGGTCTGCCCACGCCCGCTTGCTCGATCTTCTTCGTGGCTACGGGTTGGATGTTCGACAAGGGTCTGCTTCCGGGGACCGACGCCGTGTGGTATGCGGTTGATGCCGTTGTGATGGCGACGTTGCTGATTCTGCCCGTGAGAATGTTTTCGCTCAAAATCAAAAGTTTTGGCTGGCGAGGCAATGAATTGCGCTTTACGTTCGTTATACTTGCAGCGGTGGCGGTGGCAATCTGGCAGGTGAAGGCTGTGCCGACGGTGATTGTGGCATACGTTTTGGTCTCGATGGTGCGCCATCTGCTCGCAAAGAGATCAGAGTCAAAAGAATAGAATAGTTGCGACGATGCGATCGAAGTTGATCAACATATTGATTGTATTGGCTGCGGCGGTGCTGTGGCCTTCGGTCGTATTGGCGCAAAACAATGCAAATGCCGCTGCGGAGTTGATGCGTGCACAACGCGAAGGTCGTACAACGGGTATGGATCAGGCGGGTGCAAACCCATTCAACCAGCCACAGTATGACGAGAATGGCGACCCGATCGAGGGGGAGCAGGGCGAGCAGGAGGATTCGACCAAAAAGGAGCGAATCCGTAAGCCGCTCGAATCCTACTTTTTCAGCGATTCGATCCGTGCGCTCAATAACTTCAAGTGGACTATCGACCCCTATGCCAACCGTGTGAATATCCAGCCGTTGGATACCATTTTGCGTGATTGGCGAATCGATTATCACTTCTTGCAGGAGGGTGTGGGCGACCTCTATTTGGGTAATCTGGGTGGCGCGACAACGCCGCTCAACTATTTCGAACGACCGCAGAACTTCAACTTCAAGATGGCCGACGCCTACGATGGCTATCTGATGAAGATGGATAATGTCGATTTCTATAACGCTAAGCACCCATTCACTCAGTTGTTCTACACGACGGCGGGACAGAAGAGCCGCCAGGAGGATAATTTCCGCGTAATCCACGCACAGAACATCTCGCCCTCGACCAACGTCAATATCGACTACAAGAGCCGTGGTACGCGAGGAATCTATACGTGGCAACGTGCTCGTGTGAAGGATCTTTCGGTTGCCTTTGCACATACGGGACGTCGTTATTCGGTTCACGCGGGATATATCTACAATGCGATCGATACACGCGAGAATGGTGGTATCGTGGGCGATTGGGCGGTTGTCGATACGATGTTCGAGCTGACGACTAATGTGCCCGTTAAGTTGCAGGACGCCAAGAATAAGATCCGAAACAACTCGTTCTACGTTGTGCAGTCGTTCGGTATTCCGCTGATCGGATTGACCGAGGACGATTTTACGATGGGCGACCGTCCGGCGGTCTTCATCGGACACGCCTTTGAGTATAATCGCATCTACCGCAAATATACCGACACGCGCTCGGGTACGCGCTTCACCGACGAACGCGACGAGTCGGGCGGAATGACCCAACACGAATACTACGAAAATTGGTTTATCGACCCCGCGCAAACGGTCGATTCGACATTTGAGTCGAGAATCTCAAACCGCGTTTTTGTGCAGATTCAGCCGTGGGATCGTAATGGCGTTGTGGGTGTGATCGATGCGGGTGTGGGTCTGGATAACCACCGCTACTATCAATTTACGCTGGGCGACTACCTCTCGGGTGAGCGTAAACCCGTGAGCAAGACCAGCTACTACGCCTATGGCTCGATCGACGGTCGAATCAAGAAGTATGTCGATTGGGGTGGCGATGTGAAGTTTTATCCGTCGGGTTATCGCGGCGGAGATCTGGAAATTGGTGCAGATATTGCTCTGCGCGCCTTTATTAAGAATCGACCGATTCAGCTCTCGGGACGATTCTCGAATGTGCTCCGTTCTCCTTCGTATTTCGAGGAGAACTATTTCTCAAACCACTATGCGTGGTTTACTCCTTTGAAAAAGGAGAATGAGACCCGTTTTGAGGTAGCCTTGACGGCTCCCGATTATGCTCTCGAAGTGGGTGCTTGGTATGGTCTGTCGAGCGATAAAATCTATATCGACTCGCTCTGCCACATCAACCAAAGCACTTCGACGGTGAGTGTTACGGGTCTGTATGCTCGCAAGGATTTCCGCATTGGCGGACTCCATCTGGACAATAGGGTATTGTTGCAGTGGAGTACGGATCAAAAGGTAATCCCCGTGCCCAAAGCAAGCGTCGTGCTGTCGTACTACTATGAGTTCGACATCGTGAAAGATGTACTGCGTATGCAGGCAGGTTTGGAAGGTCGTTACAATACCAAGTATTACGCCTTCGGCTACAATCCTGCGCTGGCTGCGTTCTACAACCAACGCGAGGCAAAAGTCGGAGGCTATCCGATGATCGACGCCTTTGTTTCGGCGAAGTGGAAACGTATGCGAATATTCGTCAAGTTGCAACACGCCAACTACGACCTGTTCGGCAAACGTACCTACTTCTCTGCGCTTCACTATCCGCTCAACACGCGCGTTTTGAAGCTGGGATTCTCGTGGGGTTTCTATGATTAGCGTGCTCGACAGCTTCGGTAGCTGCCCGCAAAACAAACTTTTATGCTTAAAAAGACACTTTTAACAGTCTCGTTTTTAACCGTTCTTACAATTTTAATTTTATCAGGACATCAGTTGAGTCCCTCGCGTGAGGCTGCTCAAATGGATCGTACCGAGATTGTTACGCCACTATTGCCGACCGATGAGGTTGCACATTGTGGCTTTGTAATGGCCGAAATTCCGCAGCCCGCACCTCAGCCCAAAGCTAAGCCGACGGGCCGCCGTACCATCTCAGCCTACGACGATATGATGCGTCGTGCGGCTGCCGAGTCGGGACACGACTGGCGACTGTTGAGCGCAATCGCTTACCACGAGTCGCGATTCAACCCC
Organism: Rikenellaceae bacterium; assembly: GCA_017463585.1. GTDB lineage: Bacteria > Bacteroidota > Bacteroidia > Bacteroidales > Rikenellaceae > Alistipes. Next base: position 18,572 of record JAFTOX010000014.1, read on the forward strand.
GATGCGGTGTCGAAAGTTGGTGCATTCGGTCTGATGCAGATTATGCCCCGTGTGGCCGAGCAATTCAATGTGCCACAAGAGGAGGCGCGCGACCCCGAGATCAATATTCGCTTGGCGTCGAAATTGTTGAATAAGATCGACCGTTCGTTGCGTCTTTCGTCGGAGGCTACCGAGGAGGACCGTCTGTGCCTGATGTTGGCCAGCTACGTGGGCGGTATCGGTCACGTGCGCGATGCGCAGCGTTTGGCTGCCAAGAACAGCGAGAATCCCGAGAAATGGGAGGTCGTGTCGCGCTATCTTGAACTGAAAGGTCAGCCCGAGTATTATGAGGACTCGGTCGTACGCTGCGGTCGATTCACGGGCATCAAGCAGACCTTGGCCTATGTGCGCAATGTGAAGTCGCACTACGATAAGTATTGCGAGCAGACGCTCTAATATGTGCCACGGTCGCAGTCGAGACCTAATCAATTGAGAATTAAGAGTCGCCCGAGGGTGGCTCTTTTTTTTATTCAAAATTCAAGATTCAAGATTCAAGATTCACAATTCACAATTCACAATCGTTTCACTTATAACCCATTGGCAAAATCGAAGATTTTGACACACCTTCGCGGGCTCGCCCTTCGGGCGACCGCCCCAGCCCGCGAAGGTGCGCATTTTTATTGCAAGCAAAGTAAATATTTTTGAATTTTGAATTCTCAGTTGTCGATTTCTTTGAAATCGATACACGCGGAGCGCCTGTGTAGTTAAATTCAATAGCTTTCGAATTGTTCGGACGAAAAAAAACTTCTCGCGCGCGTGTCGGGTATGCGCGCGTATGGAATTTTTATGTATATTTGCATGATGTATTGTCCCGAAGGTGAAATAGAATTACCTTTGCGAAAAAAAGAAACCATCATATTAGAGAATACAAGTTATGAAGATCTACGATATTTCCCAAGAAGTTTTCAGTTGTCAGGTATATCCAGGCGATCCAGCACCGGAAAGAAAGGTACTTGGTTCGATGTCAGAAGGTGAATTGTATAACCTGACAGCATTTAGTATGTGTGCACATAATGGTACACATGTTGATGCTCCCTTCCATTTTCTGAAGGATGGGAAAACTGTAGACACCATCTGTCTGGAAGCATTTATAGGTATGGCTTATGTGGCAGAACATCATGGAATCGTTTCTGCTGACAATGCTCTTGGATTCATCGAAAAGGCCAAGGCACTGAACCCAGAAGCTGCAAAGAGAATTTTAATTAAGGGTGCAGCAGAAGTTTCACTTGAAGCGGCAAAAGTATTTGCATCTTCAGGAATGATGCTTTTAGGAAATGAATCGCAGACAGTCGGCCCTGAAGATTCTCCAATGGCAGTGCATCAAGTGTTGTTGGGTGCTGATGTCGTATTGCTTGAAGGAATTCGTCTGTCGGAGATCTCAGAAGGTATTTATCTATTGAATGCTGCTCCGTTGAATCTTTCAGGTTCTGACGGAGCACCATGTAGGGCGATATTGATGGATGATGTGTTAGGATAAGTACCTTATCCTTGCCGATTCTCGTTATGTATATTTGCGTGATGTATTGTGCCGAAGGTGGAATGCTCAAAACGAAATTAATCTCAAAAACTTAAATAAATTATGACACAAGATCAACAAAAACAGCTCACTTCGCTGCCCGAAAACGCCTACCGCGAGTTGGCCGAGGGCGAGAAGTACGAACCTATGATGTCGCCCAACTCGACACCCGCAGAGGTTACTCCCTACTCGGTTTCGATGGGTATCTTGATGGCCGTTCTGTTTTCGGCAGCGGCTGCCTATCTGGGTTTGAAAATCGGTCAGGTATTCGAGGCCGCAATTCCCATTGCAATTATCGCTGTGGGTGTCGGTAATATGCTCGGCAAACGCAATACGTTGGGTCAGAACGTTCTGATTCAGTCGATTGGCGCGTCGTCGGGTGTGATCGTGGCAGGTGCAATCTTCACTCTGCCCGCACTCTATATCTTGGGCTTGGAGGCGCAGTTCTATCAGGTATTCCTCTCGTCGCTGCTGGGTGGCGTGCTGGGTATCGTGCTGCTGATTCCGTTCCGCAAGTACTTCGTTAAGGATATGCACGGTAAGTACCCCTTCCCCGAGGCTACGGCTACGACCGAGGTGCTCGTTTCGGGCGAGAAGGGTGGCAATCAGGCTAAGCTGCTGGCTGTTAGTGGTTTGATCGGTGGTCTTTATGACTTTGTGATCAGCACCTTCGGTTGGTGGCACGAGCAGGTAACCACTCGCATTTGCGATTGGGGCGTTGAGATGGCCGACAAGTTCAAGACCGTGATGAGCGTCAATACGGGTGCAGCGGTGCTCGGTTTGGGTTATATCATCGGTCTGAAATATGCGGCATTTATCTGCGCAGGTTCGTTCCTCGTTTGGTTCGTGATTGTTCCCGTGATTGGTATGGCGGGAGGCGATGCGACGGCAGCAATGACCGCTGAGTCGATCTTCGCAGCGTACGCTAAGCCGATCGGTATCGGCGGTATCGCAATGGCAGGTATCATCGGTATCGTGCGCCAGGCAGGTATCATCAAGTCGGCTGTTGGTTTGGCAGCTAAGGAGCTTGGCGGCAAGAAGGGTGGTGCTACGGAGGTAACGGAGCGTACGCAGCGCGACCTGTCGATGAAGCTCGTGCTTACAGTGCTGATCGCGGCTCTGTTGACCACTTTCATCTTCTTCCAGTTTGGCGTGCTGAACAATTGGTTGTACTCGATCGTTGCAATTTTGATCGTATTCGTTATCGCATTCTTGTTTACGACCGTTGCTGCTAATGCAATCGCAATCGTAGGTTCGAACCCCGTTTCGGGTATGACGCTGATGACCCTGATCCTCTCGTCGCTGGTGCTGGTAAGCATCGGTTTGAACGGCACGGCAGGTATGACAGCAGCGATGATCATTGGTGGTGTGGTATGTACCGCGCTGTCGATGGCTGGTGGTTTCATCACCGACTTGAAGATCGGTTATTGGTTGGGTACTACGCCCTCGAAGCAGGAGGGTTGGAAGTTCCTCGGTACGGCGATCTCGGCTGCAACGGTTGCAGGTGTGATGATCATTCTGAACAAGACCTACGGTTTCGGTCCCGATAGCCCGCTGGTAGCTCCTCAGGCAAACGCAATGGCTGAGGTTATCCGCCCGTTGATGTCGGGTGGTGAGACTCCGTGGATTCTCTACTTCGCAGGTGCTGCTTTGGCGCTGACGCTGACGATGATCGGTGTTCCCGCGTTGGCATTTGCGCTGGGTATGTTTATTCCTCTGTCGCTCAATACTCCGCTGTTGGTCGGTGGTTTGATCGCTTGGTTCGTATCGAGCCGCTCGAAGGATAAGGCGCTGAACAAGGCTCGTGCCGATCGTGGTACACTGATTGCGTCGGGATTCATTGCTGGTGGTGCTCTGATGGGTGTTGTAAGTGCAGTGTTGCGCTTCTGCGAGATCGACTGGTTTGCAGCCGAGTGGAATGCCTCGAAGGGTGCTGAGTGGCTGTCGGTTGCGATGTACGTACTGATCATCGGTTATATGATCTGGGATTCGTGCCGCGCAAAGAAGGAGGAGTAGTTTAACCGCAAAATAATCGGATAGAATTATGGAATTGAAAGAACGCTTTTTGAAATACGTGTCGTACGATACGCAGAGCAGCGAAGAGAGTACGACTTTCCCCTCGACGACAAGCAGAAGGTGCTGCTGGCCGATCTGGCTGAGGAGATGCGCTCGTTGGGTATGACCGAGGTGACGATGGACGAGTATGGCTACGTGATGGGTACGATTCCCGCGTCGAAGGGCAAGGAGTCGGCTCCCGTGATTGGCTTCATCTCGCACGTCGATACGGCACCCGATATGAGTGGTAAAGATGTTAAACCTCAGGTAATTGAGTGCTACGAGGGTGGCGACATCAAGCTCAACGATCAGCTGACGATGCGCGTCGAGGACTTCCCCGAGTTGGAGTTCTTCAAGGGACATACGCTGATTCACACCGACGGCACGACGCTGCTCGGCGCCGACGACAAGGCTGGCGTTGCCGAGATTATGACCGCTGCGGAGTACCTGCTGACCCACCCCGAGGTGGAGCACGGCAAGATCCGCATTGGTTTCACGCCCGATGAGGAGATTGGTCGCGGTGTCGATTACTTCAATGTCGAGAATTTCGGTGCTCAGTTTGCTTATACGGTCGATGGCGGTATGGAGGGCGAGTTGGAGTATGAGAACTTCAACGCCGCAGGTGCCAAAATCCATATTCAGGGTCGCAACGTGCACCCCGGTTATGCTAAGGATAAGATGATCAACGCATTGCAGGTGGCTTGCGAGATCAACTCGATGTTGCCCGCGGTGCAGCGTCCCGAGCACACCGAGGGCTACGAGGGTTTCTATCATCTGGTAGGCTTGAATGGCGCAGTCGAGGAGGCCGATATGAGCTATATCGTTCGTGATCACGATCGTGCGAAGTTCGAGCAGAAGAAGGCATACTTGGAGAGCGTCGTGGCGCTGCTCACGAAGAAGTATGGCGAGGGCGTGATCGAACTGAAACTGACCGATCAGTACTACAATATGCGCGAGATGGTCGAGCCGCACCCCGAGGTGATCGAGCGTGCGTTGGCGGCTATGCGCGAGGCAGGTGTTGAGCCGCTGGTGCGCCCGATTCGTGGTGGTACGGACGGTTCGCGTCTGTCGTATATGGGTCTGCCGTGCCCCAACCTCTTCACGGGAGGTATGAATTTCCACGGCAAATTTGAATACTGCTCGCTGACTACAATGGGTCGCGCGATGCAGGTTATTCTGAATCTGGCTCGTCTGTGGGCCGAATAGTAAGGCGATGAAAAACTTTGGTTTCGTGAAGGTTGCTGCGGCCGTTCCGACGACCGCAGTGGCCGATTGCTCGACCAACGCCGCACATATCGAGGCATTGATGCTCAGTGCGGAGAAGGCGGGCGTGGCGGTGACGGTCTTTCCCGAGCTGTCGTTGACGGGTGCAACGTGTGGCGACCTGCTGTTGCAGGGTACGCTTTTGGAGGCTGCCGAGGCGGCTTTGCAACGATTGGTCGATACGTCGGCTGAGTTGCAGGGCGCATTTGTTGTGGGTCTGCCCGTTGAGGTAAATGGAAATATATATAACTGTGCAGCAATCATTTCGCGTGGTCAGATTGTGGGTGTTGTGCATAAGACATACCTGTCGGATCACGGTGCGTCGAACGAGAAACGTTGGTTCGATGATGGCTCTGCGCAGATGCTTGGTGAGGTGCAGTTGTGTGGTCAATGTGTCCCCTTCGGTCGTAAACTGATTTTTGCGGCTGAGAATGTGCGCTTTGGCGTTGAGATTGGCGCTGATCTGTGGGCGGTTGTACCTCCCTCGTCGCAGCTGGCTCCCGATGGAGCGGAGTTGATTCTCTGCCCGTCGGCAATGCCTGCGCTGGCCGAAAAGTACCAATATACACGTGCGCTTGTCGAGCAGCAGTCGGCACGCACGATGACGGCCTACGTCTATGCTTCGGCGGGCTTTGGCGAATCGACCACCGATCTGGTCTTCGGTGGCGAGGCGATTATCGCCGAGAATGGTAAGGTACTGGCCGAGGGCGAACGTTTTTCGATTGAGGATCAGTTGATTATCCGCGATGTAGACATTGATCTTCTGCGCTCGGAGCGACGTCGTTCGACCACGTTCCGCAGCGGAATGATGTTCGAGTCATCTCAGATGATCGAAATCGCGTTGCCGACGGGCGATGTTGAGACTCGCTTTGACCGTGAGATTGAGCAGTCGCCGTTTGTGCCTTGCGACGAGAAAAAACGCGAGGAGCGTTGCGCCGAAATCTTCAAAATTCAAACTTTGGCATTGGCCAAGCGTATGCGTCATATCCACTCGTCGAAGGCCGTAATTGGCATTTCGGGTGGCTTGGATTCGACTCTGGCTCTGCTGGTTACGGTAGCGACGTTCGATCTGCTCGGTTTGGATCGCAAGGGCGTGATTGGCGTTACGATGCCCGGTTTTGGTACGACGGGTCGCACCTATAACAACGCTCTGCGAATGATGGAGGCGTTGGGCATTACCGTGCGCGAAATCCCGATCGTCGAGGCGTGTCGCCAGCACTTCAAGGATTTGGGTCTGCCCGAGACGGATCGAAGCGTAACGTACGAGAATTCGCAGGCTCGTGAGCGTACGCAACTGCTTATGGATCTAGCGAATATGGAGAACGCGCTGGTTGTCGGCACGGGCGACGTGAGCGAGTTGGCATTGGGTTGGGCAACCTACAATGGCGACCATATGTCGATGTATGGTGTCAATGGCGGTGTGCCTAAGACGTTGGTGCGCCACTTGGTCGGCTGGTTTGCGTCACAACCTGAGAATGAGGCTGTTGCAGCTACGTTGCGCGATGTGATGGCAACCCCGATCAGCCCCGAGTTGTTGCCTGCCGACGAGCAGGGTAACATCGCTCAAAAGACTGAGGATCTGGTTGGTCCGTACGAGTTGCACGACTTCTTCCTGCACGCCTTTGTACGCAATGGCTTTGCACCCGAGAAGATTGAGTTTTTGGCACGCAAGGCGTTCGCGGGCGAGTACGATGAGCAGACAATAAATCATTGGCTTTCGACGTTTGTACGTAGATTTTTCAATCAGCAGTTCAAGCGTTCGGCGCTGCCCGATGGTCCGAAGGTTGGCTCGGTAGGACTCTCACCTCGAGGCGATTGGCAGATGCCCAGCGATGCGGTGTCGGCTGAGTGGCAGAAACGATTAACCAAGAAATAGATGAAACAATTGATGATTTTGGCGGCGGTGCTTGCGCTGGGCATTGCCGACGTTCAGGCTCAGAGTTTGAAGGATATTTTGGGCGGTTTGGTGGGTGCCGTTACGGGCAACACAACAACCGAGCAGACTATCGTGGGCGAGTGGGGCTACACTCAGCCGGCTGTTAAGTTGAAGAGCGATAATGTTCTGGCTCAGGCAGGTAGCTCGCTTATGACGGGCACGATCGAGAAGAAGATGGCACCCTACTACGAGAAGGTTGGCTTGAAGGCTGGCTCGGCGGCGATCACGCTCACCGAGGATCATCAGTTCACGCTGACGATGGGCAAACGTACGTTGCAGGGAACATACGAATTCGATAGTGCGACCAATGCTTTGACGCTCAACTTCACGACCAAGACCTCGGTCAAGATCGGCAAGATTAGGGGCGAGGCTCAGCTGTCGGGTGGCGATTTGAAGTTGCTGTTTGCGGCCGATAAGATGTTGAAGATTGTCAGGGGTTTGTCGGCAGTGTCGAACAATACGTCGATTGCGGCAATCTCGAAGGCTGCCGAGCAGTACGACGGATTGAGCCTCGGAATGACTTTTGCGAAGTAATCGTTTCGACAATCAACCAAAAACCGCGTCCTTCATTGCGAGGGGCGCGGTTTTGTTTGTTTATGAAGAACTATAAATTTATCAAATACAAATTTTATTTATCGAGTCATTTCAAATTCGTGCGGATCCTTATAACTTACTCCGTTAGAATTACTAGACCAACTTTTTGAATAACCTGTTACTTTAACAGGACTTTTTATATTATCTACTTTTCCTTCCCATTCTTTGCCTGCATCTGATGTTTGAGTAGCATAATAGTCTATTGAGATTTTAATCACTCCAGAATTTGTCAATGTCCAATGACTATCTGAAATGTCGGATTCTTCAGAATGTTCAACCGAGCCATCTTCATGTAAGGTTAATGTGTAATACACTATCTTTTCTTGATCTAATATGCTATTATATATAACTTCTTTGCAATTCCAAACGCCCGTCATGTCGGGGAGATTCGTTGTGAAACTTATCTCTTCTCCTTTATACTCTTTATCTCCAATTTTGGCAACTGCGTAACATGTGTATGTGGTTGCAGGTTGAAGACCTGTTAATGTTACTTGTTGTTCTCCATCTCCTCCTGCAGATACAACACCCGTGTCTAATCCGTCATCAGAAAAATAGTGTACTCCGCACCATGATCCTTCTGTGTTACTAAATATGCAATTGATAATAGCTGAACTGCGTGTAATATTTGTTGCTTCAACTGTAGTTGCAGTAGGTCGTTTGGTTGTGAAGTCGGCAGCTTCCTCGCTAGTGAATATCAGTTTTAATTTATCAATCATACAAACGTACTCTACATAATACATATACCATGTATCAGGTTTTAATCCAGTAGCAGTGCCTTGTAGTTCATGTTGATTGACCTTTTCTTGTCGTTTAGAAGCAATGACATCTTGAATATTGTCAGAATACATCTCAGATATACAAAAATAAACATCTCCACGTATCCCATCTTCCGAATATATGGCTCCGTTGAGAGTTGCAGAGGTGGATGTAACATCTGTAGCAGCTGCTGTTTCTATTGCTAAATTGTATTTATTCGCATAAAATTGACGATATCTTTCAATGGTATCAGTGTCAGGGTATATTGATTTCAATAAGTCATCGAATGCACTCATAATTCCACCATATAAACTATCTAAGAATAATGCGTCTTCTATACTATCACTTGCAGCAAGAGAAAGAATTGAAGAAAGGTATGCGGGGAGGTCACCTAGCGTTAGTATGAGAGATAGCGAAGCGGTGATACATCTTTTAGAATGCCGTTCGGGATCGTTGGCAATTATATCCAAATTCTCTGATAATGAAGATAGACCGGTAGAAATTGTCCCTAAAGTCGTTTCAACGACAGGGGATTCTACTGCTGCTATGAAATTTTGAAATTGTTTGCTTTTCAAAAAATTGTGAATATTTTTCCAAATAGTTTTAATTGGTACACGAGTAGTTGTATTATCAAGAGATGAAAGAGCAACGTCACTTTCTGCTGTTTTAGAAATCTCTACCAAATTAAAAGTATCGTCATCGCTATAATCTTGGATTAAATAGTTTTCTCCATCATAATAGCGAGTAATCTTTCCTTCGGAATCTGTAAATAACAAGCATTTGAAATCATGATACTTAGATGCCATTAAAATAGTGTCATTTGCAAAAAAATCGCCTGTCTTACTGGCAATCAAATTAGCTCTGTTGTCTACATATGCTCTTTTGAAACTTTTATCTTCGACTATCAATTTAGAATTTGGTATTCTCCTGCATTGCCACTATCAAGTGTTGAGCTTTCAAATGAAATATCGGAAATGTTCTTAATAGGAATTGTACGACAACTTTTCCCACTATAAACTTTGGAAACGGCCTCTCCATTCTCAATAACGTGGCTAATACTGTCAATACAATTAGTATAAAATCCATTGAACGATCCATCGTGCATATGGTATCGCATAAAAGATTGAGCGAATATGCTATTTGTACTTATTGCAAGAATAAATAAAGTAAGTATATATTTTTTCATGTTAAGAACTAATTTTGCGTAGAATGATATGTAATCGAAGTTAATTCAGATAAAGGAATTTCTGTTTGGCCTCCATCTGTATTAATGATTAGAGAACTATCCGTAAAATAGAAGGTGCTCCCAGAATCTAATTTGATAATTTTGTTGTTGTTTTTTTGCTTAATAACTGCAGCAGAAATAACAGTTTTAGACTCATTAGAGTTTGAGTTGCTGTCTGTATCTGGTGAGCAAGCACACAGGACAGACATAGTGAGTAGCATAGCGAGTTTCTTTTTCATCTTTAACTGTTTTTTGGTAATATTGTAATACTCATACTTGTTTATTTCGACTTCTTGCGCTTGCGTTGCACGGTCCAACCGAAACGTCCAATCTGCTGACCGAGAGCGTAGTAATGACCGTGCATATAGGTAATCGGGCGGGCACGCTCCAACTCGAAACGACCCGTTTCGGGGTTGATGTATGCCTCGTCAGCCTGCACATTGACCACATCGGCCAGAAACATATCGTGTGAGCCGAGCTCAATCACCTCGCGCACACGACATTCGATTGCAATCGGAGCCTCCTCGATAATCGGTGCATTGACCATCGCTGCGGGCGAGGGTGTCAGCCCGCACACCTCGAATTTGTTGTACTCGCGTCCTGAGCGCACTCCGCACCAATCGGTCGCCTCGGCCAACGCCTCGGTGGTGAGGTTGATGACAAATTCGCCCGTGCGCTTGATGATGTCGTAGGAGTGTCGTTCGCGGCGTACGGAGATGTAACACATTGGCGGTTCGGAACATACGGTGCCCGTCCAGGCGATTGTGATAAGGTTATATTCGTCGGGCGACGCGCCGCAGCTGACCAGCACGGCGGGCAGAGGATAGACCATCGTCCCGGGTTTCCAATTCTGTTTCATAGTGCGTGAATTTTGTTATGACAAATATAGCTTTTTTCGTGCAGATTTGCTACATTTGTAATGCTAATTTCAATAATTCGAGCCTATGGAAGTGATTAATAACAATACGCAAACGAATCGTCCGAATCGTTATCCGCCTAAGAATCATCTGGTTGAGGCGATATTGGTAACGCTGTTTTGTTGTCTGCCGTTTGGAATCGTGGGCATTATCAATGCTGCTCGTGTCGAAAATGCCTTCTATTCGGGCGACGAAATGGAGGCCGAACGTCTGTCGCGTGAGGCACTGAAATGGAGCAAGATCGGTCTGTTTACGGCACTCGGTGTCTATGTGCTCTATTTCTTGTTTATTGTTGTGTTTGGACTTGCTGCGGCAGGTTTGGACTACTAACGAAATTTGCGAGTGTCGGTTAGCTGCGGGTTAGAGCGGGTGATACTGCTTTAATTCGCGGTTGAGTTCCTTTTCGCGCCCGCCGAGGTGGTGATCCACCAACGAGTGAAAGGCCGCCGAGTGGTTGCGATGAACCGTGTGGCAGAGCTCGTGAATGATGATGTATTCGATCAGATGGTTGGGTAGTAGCATTAGATATACACTGAGCGACAGGTCGTTACGCGATGAGCAACTGCCCCATTTACTGCGTGTGGCGCGAATCGTTATCGAGCGATAATCGAGCCCCGTGCGACGACTCGCGGTCTCGACCATCGGTGGTAGCAATTCGCGCGCCTCGCGTCGCAATGCCTCTGTAACTCCCTTATTTATAAGCTCTTGAATATCTGCATTGGCAATGTCTGCCGATGTGGGTAGGCGCAATGTGATTGCGTCGCTCGTTACGCGGACAGTCGCACGTGTAGCCTTCTCGTCGGGCACTACTCGCAATTCGTGCTGACGGGTGCGGAATGGCGGACGAATCACGCGCTCAGCCTCGGTGCGTTGTTGCTTTTCGAGCGTCGCGCGCACCCAATCTAATTTAGTATCAAGAAATTGCAGAGCCCGCTCGCGCGAGGAAAACCACGGATACGCCACCCGCACACGTCCCTTGCGCACCGAGATACGGATATTGCGGGCACGCGCCACTCGCTCGATCTCGATCGGACCGAGTACGGGGTGGTTGTGGCTCTGTTTCATTTGATTAGCCGATTCGCTGGCGAACGACCTCGAAGAGCATAACGGCAGCTGCGGCCGATACGTTGAGCGACTCGATATGACCGATCATCGGGATTGCCAGCTGCTCGTCGCACAACTTCATCACCTCCTTCGAAATGCCACGCTCCTCGTTGCCCATCACGATCGCAGTGGGGCGGGTGAAGTCGGCATCGTAGAGCAGTTTGCGGCTCTTTTCGGTGGCTGCAACGATCTGATAACCTTCTGCTTGCAACATTTTGATCGTGTTGCGGATCGAGCCTACACGGCACACGGGAATCGTGGTCAGCGCACCTGCCGACGAACGGATTGCCTCGGCATTGACGGGTGCGGCATTTTTCAGCGGAACGATCAGTCCGTGCGCACCTGCACACTCGGCCGAGCGGGCAATTGCACCGAAATTTCGCACGTCGGTAACGCCATCGAAAACCACCACAAGCGGGGTCTCGTCGTCGGGCACGCGCTCGAAAATATCCTCAATCGAGGCATATTCAATCGCAGCGATCTGCGCCACTACACCCTGATGGTTGCCACGTGTCAGTCGGTTGAGCTTCTCGACGGGAACCTCCTGAATATGAATGTGATGACGGTAGCACAGATCGCGCAACTCGGTCATCAACTGACCCTCCGCACCCTTGCGGATATAGAGTTTTTCGATCTGTTTGCGAGCCTCGATAGCCTCAGCCACGGGGCGGATTCCGAAAATAAGGTTGTCTGCCATATCGTTTGTTTCGTTTCTAATTTTCTTCGATCAATTCCAATTCGTACGACGCTTTTTCCCATTCGTGCATTTGGTGGTCGTAGCGTGTTTTCAGCTCGTCGTAGGCGCGGTAATCGGCCTCGTTATACTCGATTGCCGAGGCAAAACGTGCGTCATAATCAGCAATTTGCGACTCGATTTCTGCCAACTCTGCCTCGATCGCCTCGACTGCCTTGCGCAATTTGCGAATCTGTTTCTCCTGCTCTTTTTTCTGCTCGTATGAGAGCTTGCCCGACGAAACGGTCGCGCCCTCTTTCGAGGTGGTTGTGGGCGTAGCTTTGCGTTCGATCTCGGCCATCGACTCCACCTTGCGCTTTTCGAGGAAGTAGTAGATACCGCCCAGATACTCCTTCACGCCACCGTCGCGGAACTCATAGATCTTATCGACCATTCCGTCCAAAAACTCACGGTCGTGCGACACCACGATAACTGTTCCGTCGAAGCGCATAAGTGCCTCTTTAAGAATATCTTTCGAGCGCATATCCATATGGTTTGTCGGCTCGTCCATAATGAGCAGATTGTGGGGCGAGAGCATCAGTCGCGCCATTGCCAAGCGCGAACGCTCGCCTCCCGACAGCACCTTGACCTTCTTGTCGATATCCTCGCCTCGGAACAGGAAAGCACCCAAAATGTCGCGCAGTCGGGTGCGGATATCACCCACCGCAACGCGATCCAGCGTATCGAATACGGTGATCTCACCGTCCATCAAATCCTCTTGATTCTGAGCGTAGTAACCCACATCGACGTTGGCGCCCAAGCGGATCGAACCCTCGCTTGGCGACAGCTCACCGACCAACATACGCGCCAGCGTGGTCTTGCCCTCGCCATTGCGACCAACGAGAGCGATCTTTTCGCCACGTTCGATCACGAAATTGGCACCGCTGAAAACGTGTTTCGCACCGAAACTCTTGCCTACCTCCTTCACCTCGGCCACAATCTGACCCGAGCGAGGTGCGGGCGGGAACTTGATGTTCAGAGTCGAGAGATCCTCCTCATCGACCTCGATACGCTCCAAACGTTCGAGCTGTTTGATACGCGACTGCACCTGATTTGATTTGGTCGGCTTGTAGCGGAAACGCTCGATAAACTCCTCGGTCTTTTCGATCATACGCTGCTGATTTTCGTAGGCTGCCATCTGTTGTTCGCGGCGCTCACGACGCAGCACAACGTACTTGCTATAAGGCACTTTGTAGTCGTAGATCTTGCCGAGTGAGATCTCGATCGTGCGGTTTGTTACGTTATCGAGAAAGGCGCGGTCGTGCGAGATGAGCAGCACCGCGCCGTTGTAATTTCGCAGATACTCTTCGAGCCACTGAATCGACTCGATGTCGAGGTGGTTCGTAGGCTCGTCGAGCAGGAACACCGACGGGCGACGCAGGAGCAACTTTGCCAACTCGATACGCATACGCCAGCCACCCGAAAATTGGCTCGTGGGACGGTTGAAATCCTCGCGTCGGAAACCCAATCCGAGCAACGTCTTTTCGATGTCGGCCTCGCGGCTGTCGCCACCCAAGATGTGGTAGCGGTTGTTGCACTCGTCAAGACGGTGCATCAACTGCTCATATTCGGCCGATTCGTAGTCGTCGCGCTCGGCCAGCGCAGTTGTAATGCGCTCAATCTCAGCCTCGATTGCCAGCACCTCGGCAAAGGCTTTGGCCGTTTCGTCGATGAGCGTAGTGGTGTCGGCCACCTTCATCTGCTGTGGAAGATAGCCGATCGTGCAGTCGCTATTTCGAGTTACGGCACCCGATGTGGCCTGTTGTTCGCCCGTGATGATTCGCAGCAGGGTAGTCTTACCCGCACCGTTCTTGCCCACCAGACCGATTCGATCCTTCGGATTGACCAAAAACGAGATCTCATCGAAGAGCGTCCAACCGCCGAAACTGACGGTGAGGTTGTCGATTGCAATCATCGGCGTTATGCGTTGAGAATCTTCAAAATCTCCGCTTCGGGATCGGCTGCCTTGAACACTGCGCTGCCGGCTACAAGTGCGTCGCAACCAGCCTCATACAGCTCGCGCGCATTGGCTGCCGAGACACCGCCGTCGATCTCGATCGTTACATTCAGACCTGCCTCGTCGATCATCTTTCGCAACTCGCGCACCTTGTCTGTCGAGCCTTCGATAAAGCTCTGACCGCCAAAACCCGGCTCAACGCTCATCACCAGCACCAAATCAACTTCGGGCAGCAACTCGCGCAGAACCTCTACGGGAGTCTTGGGCTTGATTGAGATGCCCACCTTTGCGCCGCTTTCGCGGATCAGACGGATTGCCTCGCGCGGGGTCTGGGTTGCCTCGTAGTGGAATGTAACGATGTCGGCACCCGCCTCAGCGAATCGCGCCACATACTTTTCGGGATCGACGATCATCAGGTGCACGTCGAGTACCTTGTCCGACGCCTTGCGAATGGGTTTCATCACGGGGAAACCGAACGAGATGTTGGGTACAAAGACGCCGTCCATCACGTCGATATGGATCCATTGCGCCGCGCTGCGGTCGATCATACGGGTGTCGCGGTCGAGGTTGCCGAAGTCGGCCGAGAGCATCGAGGGAGAGATAATTCGTTCCATACTAATTTTTGTATATTCTTTAATGTACAAAGGTACGCATATTTCTCGAAAAATATAGCTATATTTGCCGAAAGTTAATCCCACTGAGTATGAATATTGCACTAATCATATCATTTTCAATCGTTGTGGTGCTACTTTTGGTGGCACTGATCTATTCGCGACGCGAGTTGCGCCAGTCGCGGGCCGAGACTGCGACCGAGCGTGAGGTGGCACGTCGTGAGGCAGATGAGCAGGCGGCACGAGCCGAGGAGTTGCAGGAGCGTATCGTCGAGCTGACTGCGGCAAAGGGCGAGGCGCAGACCGAGGCGGAGCGTCGTGCGGTGCGTATCGAGGCTCTCGAAGCGCGTTTGGAGGATCAGCAACGAGCATTCGAACAGGAGCGCGAGGAGCAACGCGAGCAGCAACGTGTGGCAGCCGAGCAGCAGCGTGCCGAGCAGGAGCAGTTGCAGAAGGTGATGCAGGAGCAATTCCGCAATTTGGCAAGCGATATTTTGGAGGAGAAGAGCCGCGTGTTCCGTCAGACCAATTCCGAGTCTATCGAGCAGTTGCTCAAACCGTTCCGCGACAATATTGCCGATTTTAAGTTGCGCGTCGAGACGATCCATCGCGACGATGTCGAGCGCCACGGAGCACTGAAAAACGAGCTTAAAAACCTGATGGAGCTTAACCGTCGTATTACCGACGAGACCAATAATTTGACCGAGGCCATTCGTGGCAATTCGAAGGTGCAGGGCGATATGGGCGAGATGATTCTGACGACCATTCTCGACCACTCGAACCTCATCAAGGGCGAGCACTACGTGGTGCAGGCCAATCTGAAAGATGAGGCGGGCAACAACCTGCGTCCCGATGTGATTTTGAACCTGCCCGAGGGTAAGCGTGTGGTGATCGACTCGAAGGTGTCGCTGACGGCTTACCTCGACTATACACGCGCCGAAACCGATGCCGAGCGCACGTCGGCAATGGCTCGCCATATCGAGTCGATTCGTCAGCATATCAAGGAGTTGAGTCGCAAGGAGTATCAGCGATTGCTGGACTGTACGCCCGATTTCGTACTGATGTTCGTGCCTATCGAGTCGGCATTTTTGGAGGCGATGCGCGAGTGCCGCGACGATCTGTGGTTGGAGGCTTACAACCGTAAGGTGATCCTCTCGTCGCCGACCAATCTGTTTGCGATGTTGAAGTTGGTCGATGATCTGTGGCAGCGCGACAATCGCAACCGCAGCACCGAGCGAATCGCCCAACTCGGAGTCAAACTCTACGACCAGTTTGTCCGTTTCGTGGGTGCCTTGGAGGGTGTCGGTAAGGGTCTTGGCGAGGCGCAACGCAACTACGACGAAGCTTATAAGCGCCTGACGTCGGGCAACGATAACCTTGTCCGCAATAGCGAGCGCTTGCGCCAATACGGTATCAATCCCAAGAAGTTGCTCAACGCCAATCTGCTCGATGCAGCCGAAGAGTCCGCCGAAGTGTCGAGCGAGAGCGCTGAGAGTTAAAAAGTGGCGGGCGAACGAATCAATTCGCAAGAAATTTATTACCTTTGTGGGTTACATTTGACGAATAACGACAAATACTTAATAATCAATACTCAACTATGAACAAAGTTACTATCGAGCGTTCACATCGTTTGGACGGTATCGGCGAGTACTATTTCTCGCGTAAGTTGCGCGAAATCAGCGAAATTGAGGCCGCTACGGGCCGTCAGATCATTCGTTTGGCAATGGGTAGTCCCGACCTGCCGCCTCATCAGTCGGTTATCGACCGTCTGTCGAAAGAGGCACAGCGTCCCGATGTTCACAAATATATGTCGTATCAGGGCGAGCCTATTCTGCGTAAGGCGTTTGCCGATTGGTACAAGCGTTACTACAATGTCGAGGTAGATTTCCGCTCGGAGGTGTTGCCTCTGCTCGGTTCGAAGGAGGGCTTGATGCACATCTGCCAGACCTTCCTCAATGTGGGCGATAAGGTGTTGGTTCCCAACCCTGGCTATCCTACTTATAGCGCAGCGGTTAAGCTGTCGGGTGGTGTGATGGTTCCCTACTCGCTGAACAAGCAGACGGGTTTCCTGCCCGATTTCGAGGCTATCGAGGCTGCCGGTTTGGAGGGCGTGAAGATGATGTTGGTGAACTATCCCAATATGCCGACGGGTCAGACTCCGACTCCCGATCTGTTCGAGAAGCTGGTTGCATTCGGCTCGAAGCACAACATTCTGATTATTCACGACAATCCGTATAGCTTTGTGCGTAACCCCAAGCCGATGAGCATTTTGCAGGTTGAGGGCGCAATGGAGGTTGCAATGGAGCTCAACTCGCTGTCGAAGGGTCATTCGATGGCAGGCTGGCGTGTGGGTGCGATCTTCGCCAAGAAGGAGTGGATCGACGCAATTCTCTGCTTCAAGAGCAATATGGACTCGGGTATGTTCTATCCTGTGCAGGCTGCTGCCGAGACTGCTCTGTCGTTGGGTGATGAGTGGTTCAAGGAGCTGAACGAGATCTACTATGCTCGCGAGAAGCAGGGCTACGAACTGCTTGACGCTCTGGGTTGTACCTATCGCAAGGGTCAGGCTGGTCTGTTCATTTGGGCGGAGCTGCCTGAGAGCTACGAGGGCGATTCGTTCCAATTCTCGGACGAGGTGATGGAGAAGTGCGACGTATTCGTAACACCGGGTGCGATCTTCGGTAGCGAGGGCAAGCGTTACGTTCGTATCACTCTGTGCTGCCCCGCCGAGCTGCTCGAAAAGGCTGCTCAGCGTGTGCGCGAGAGATTGAATAAGTAATTCGATCGACCGAACTAAGAGGTTGCCCGCGCGCGAGTGCGTTGTGGGCAACCTTTTTTGTGTGAGCAGTGATGATATTCTCGGTTTTTCAATATTTGAAGGCGTTGGCCGATCCCGTTGGGCGTTTCCGTACGCTCGGCGTGCCACGTGTTGTGCCTGCGGGGAGCTTCCGCACGGGTAACGACGCGGTGGTCTTTCGTGTTGTGAGCGAGGGTCGGACGATGATGCTCAAATGTTATCTGCGATCGCCTCAAATGATTGAGGCGCGTTGTGCCTGCTCGCAACGAACGCCACTGACGGCCTATTGTCGGTGGCTCGATCGGGAGCTGACGATTGATGACGATGCGGGCGGAACGACCGAGGTGGGAGTTACGGTGGGCGAGTGGATCGAAGGACGTACGTTGGCCGATGAGATTTTGGACGCAGTGGTTGAGCGCGATACGGAGCGATTGGCTCGGTTGTCAGCTGAGTTTGATCGGTTGGCATTGGCGTTGCTTGGGCAGGAGTGGGCGCACGGTGATCTGAAACCCGAAAACATCGTCTGCTCGCCGAACGGTATGCGGTTGATTGATATCGATTCGATCTATACGCCCGAACTTGCGGGGCTGACCACGACGCAACTCGGTACGGAGGGGTATCGCCACCCGTCGCGTACGGAGAGTGATTTCGATCGCCATCTGGACGACTATCCGATTGCGCTGATATCGACGACGTTGGCCGCCTTGGCACTCGATTACGATCTCTATCGTCGCAACGATCGGGGCGATGGAGTGCTCATCGATCCTTCGGAGGCTGTTGCAGGAACGAGCGCGATTGTGGCGGAGATCGAACGCCTGTTTGCACGTGCGGGCGACGCGGCTCACGCGGTGATACTCAATAGCTTACTTACGCCTACGCATCACATTGAAGGATTGCACGAGGCGCTGCTACAAGCTGTCGAAGGTGTGCCCGACACCGACAATCTGGAACTCGCGCCACGAGGTGGTCGTTGGGGTTATACCGATACGCAGGGTCGCTGGGTGATACAGCCCGTTTATCGGAGTGCGTTCGATTTTCGTGATGGTTATGCGGCGGTGCAGTTGGGCGACGTATGGCAATATATCGACCGCCACGCTCGACAGAAGATGATCTGTGCGGAGGCCTCGGCAATCAAGTCGGTGCGCAATGGTCGGGCACGTCTGCTGATTGATGGCGAGTGGGTGGAGCGCGAGATTGATGAGAATTAAGCGGAAACAGCCATATAATTAAGGTATATTTGCGAAAAAACGCTAACTTTGTCCCATTGTAAATAAACAAAAACTATATAAAACTATGAAAGCTGAATACATTCCCTTCGTTGAAGAGTTGATCGAACTTGCTATTAAAGAGGATATTGGCGATGGTGATCACACCTCGCTCTGCTGCATTCCTGCCGAGGAGCGCGGTCGTATGCGCCTGCTGTGCAAGCAGGAGGGTATCATTGCGGGTATCGAGGTTGCACAGATGGTGCTCAACCGTCTGGATCCCGAGATGGAGTTCGAGCAGCTGCTCGAAGATGGTACTCGCGTGAAGGTGGGCGACGTTGCGTTCTACGTGTCGGGTCGTCTGCAATCGTTGTTGCAGGCTGAGCGTATTCTGCTCAATATTATGCAGCGAATGAGTGGCGTGGCGACTCAGACGGCGGTCTATGCTGATCGCTTGGAGGGTCTGAAAACCAAAGTGTTGGATACCCGTAAGACCACACCCGGTATGCGCGTGCTGGACAAAATGGCTGTGAAGATCGGCGGTGGCGAGAACCACCGTATCGGTCTGTTCGATATGATTCTTTTGAAGGACAACCATATCGACTTCGCGGGTGGTGTGGAGCAGGCGCTGACCAAGTGCCGCGAGTATCTGGCTCGCACGGGTCGCAACTTGAAGATCGAAATCGAGGTGCGCACGTTGGAGAACATCGACGAGGTCTTTGCTGCGGGCGGTGCCGATCGCATTATGCTCGATAACTTCTCGCTCGAAATGACGCGCGAGGCTGTGAAGCGCATTGCAGGTCGTTGCGAGATCGAGTCGAGTGGCGGTATCACGCTCGATACGCTGCGCGACTATGCCGAGTGCGGTGTCGATTTCGTGTCGGTGGGTGCGCTGACTCACCAGATCAAGAGCCTCGATATGAGCTTGAAGGCTTGCTAAACGATTGACTATGAAGAAAGTATTTTTATTCGTAGCTTTGGTGTTGGCTGCCGTTGCCAATGCCGCAGAGCCTTATACCTATACTGATATTGTCCGCCTCAGCGCCAAGCAACGCTCGGTCTATGGACTGCGCTCGACTGCCGACGGTGAGCACTATACGGCAATGGTCGGCGGATCGGTGTGCCGTTTTGCGTACGCTACGGGCGCACAGACCGATGTGATCTACGACGCAAAGGCGGAGGGAGCAGTACGTGTGGGCGACTATGAGTTCTCGCAGGACGAGAGCCTGCTGCTCATTTCGTCGAATCACTCGCCGATCTATCGCCATTCGTTCACAGCCGATTACTATGTCGCAAAGGTCGGAGGTCGTGCCGAGGAACTTGCTCCCGAGATCGAGGGCAAGCGCGACGCAGTCATCTCGCCCGACAATCGTTGGGTCGGTTTTGTGGCTGAGAATGACCTCTATATCGCTGATATGCAGAACGGTGGCGCGGTGCGACGCTTGACAACCGACGGCAAGCGCAACCACATTATCAACGGCGCAACGGATTGGGTCTATGAGGAGGAGTTTGCATTTACGCGAGCGTTTGCCTTCTCGCCCGATGGTGCGAAGGTTGCCTACCTGCGTTTCGACGAGAGCGAGGTCGAGGAGTTTGAAATGATGCGCTACGATGCCCAACTCTACAATCGCCCTTACAAATTCAAGTATCCGAAGGCTGGCGAACGTAACTCGACGGTCGAGTTGTATGTCTATGATATTGCAACGGGTGCTCGCACGAAGGTCGATGTGGGCAGCGAGAGCGATCAATATATTCCCCGCATTGGCTGGACGCCACGCGGTGAGTTGTATTTCTTCCGCGAGAATCGCCTGCAAAACCACTTCGAGGTGCTGTTGGCGTCGGCCGATGGAGCGTCGCGAGTGATCTACGATGAGCGTTCGCCGCGCTATGTCGAGCGTGTCGATGATCGTACGGTTACGTTCCTCGCGGACGGCGATCGCTTTGTGGTGCGCAACGAAACCGAGAGCGGATATATGCACCTCTACCTTTACAGCGTGTCGCGTGGTCGCCTGCGAGCACTGACCGAGGGCGCGTGGGAAGTAACTGAGGTTGTTGAGGTTACGGACGAGCGTGTCTATTACCTCTCGACCGAAACCTCGCCCTTGCGTCGTAATCTTTACTCGGTGAAACTCAATGGTCGTGATAAGCGTCGTATTACCGAGCGCGATGGTATGTATCGCATTGCGCCCAGCCGCGGTATGCGCTACTATATCAGCTATTTCTCGTCGGCAGACGATCCGCAGACCGTAACTTTGCATCGTGCCGATGGCGAGCTGGTGCGTGTTTTGGAGGACAATGCCGACTATGTGAAGGCGACAATCGACCTGCCGCGTAAGGAGTTCTTTACATTTACAACGGAGCGTGGCGACCGCCTGAATGGATATATGGTGCGTCCGTCGGATTTCGACAAGACGAAGAAATATCCTGTGCTGATGACTCAATATTCGGGTCCGGGCTCGCAGAGCGTGGCTGATAGTTGGGCGCTCGGTTGGGAGGACGCAATGGTGCAGAATGGCTATGTTGTTGTATGCGTCGATGGACGTGGAACGGGCTTCCGTGGTGAGGAGTTCAAGAAGCTGACCTACGGACAGTTGGGTCGCTTGGAGGTCGAGGATCAGATCTCGGCGGCGCGCTATCTGCAAACGCTCGCGTGGGTCGATTCGGAGCGAATCGGTATCTACGGTTGGAGCTATGGCGGCTTTATGGCGTTGGGTGCGGCGCTGCGTGGTGGCGACCTGTTCAAGATGGCAATCGCGGTGGCACCCGTAACCTCGTGGCGCTACTACGACTCGGTCTATACGGAGGTCTATAATGGTCTGCCTCAGCAGAATGCAGCGGGTTATGACGATAATTCGCCGATCAACTTTGCCGAGGGTCTGTCGCCTCGCACCTCGTTGCTGATTATCCACGGCACGGGCGACGATAATGTCCATTTCCAGAATACGGTCGAGATGGTGCGCGCACTGAATCGTGCGGGCAAGCAGTTCGATCTGGCAATCTATCCCGACGACAACCATTCGATGGTACCTGCGGGTCGCATTCACGTGCGCGAGCGTATGGTGCGCTACACGTTAGAGAATCTCTAAACCGTCGATGTCAATCTCCAATGGCCGCCCGTTGAGAACCACTCGCGCGCGGCCATTTTTATATTCGTAGGCGTCGTCATATTGCAGTGCGATGATCTCGCAACCGTGCGTGTCGATGTAACCCCAGCGACCGTCGGTGCGTGCCGCAATACGGTGGTCGACGCACTCGCCCAAGTAGTCGTAGTAACGGCTTATGCGACGGCCGAGCGAATCGTAGAGTGACCAGCCGTGATCGTTGAGAACGGTTGCGGCGTTGTAGTCGACCGCCCAAATTACGACCGTGTGCTCAGGTGCAATGATCCACTCGCCCTGCTTGTTGATCAGACCCGCTCCTGCCGAGGTTTCGACTACGGCGCGCCCTTCGTGAAATGGCTCGACGTGAGTGAATTGCGGTTCGATGATGACGTTGTTCAACATATCGAGATAGCCGTAACGCTCGCCCTCACGGAAGGCAATTCGATCTTCGGTGACAATCCCGATCCACTCACGATTTGAGAAATCTATGCGGTCGAGCAACTTGCGTGTAATCTGTTGAATATTCTCGTTCGGTCGCTTTGCGGTTTGCACCTTTGCCTCGCCCGCAATGATCCGCAAACGAGCGCAAAGCTCGGTGCGATCTGCCGTTGTAAGTAATTCAGCAATAGGCGGATAAACTGCATTCGGGATAGCCGTTTGAAGAATCTGGTAAGTGATTTCGACAATGGCACGGTGATCGTCCGTGGAGCGCTCGAGGCGGGCGTGGTGCAACCCGCAGAGGGTCATTCCGCCGTCCGCGCGAACAATGATACGCGAGGTCGAGAGAGCTCGGTGCGAGAATGGAATCTCAGCCAATGCCTCGGCTGTTGTAATCCACTCGGCGGCCAATCGTCGAGCCCGTTTGGCGGGTACTCCTGCACTCAAAATTCGGTCGAGTGGCTCACCTTCGGGCAATACCTCAATCACGATGTCGCTCAGCTGCTCACCAATGCGCAACTCATTGTGCAACAATCTGTAACCCGCTAAAAGAGGAGTGTCTACACGCTTCAATGCGGCGGTCAATCGGGCAGCGTCGAGGGTGGCCGAGGGGTCGATCGGACAACAGATACGACATGGCTGACTGTGCCATGTGGCGTCGAGTTCGACATAGCGGCTCGATGTGCGCATTTGCGGTAGTCCCTCCTCACCGACCGTGAGGCGTACGCCTTGCAGATTCGAGTAGGCTCGATCGCCTGCCCCGACAGCTACGATATAATCACTTATCGAATTGATCATCACTACATTACATTTAGACTGATTGAACCGATGTTCATCATTGCAACCACCTCGGCAGCCGAGGCATTGAAGCACATACCGCGATAGCGCGTGCCTACCGTCTCGCCACGTAGCGAGGCGATTGCGGGTGCATAGTTTGCGGGCATTTCGCTGGCGCACTCATAGAGCAGACGCGCGTAGTAGTTGCCTCCCAATTCATCGACTGACTGCGGAAAGACGACCGATCGTTCGCTCTCGCCCGAAGCCAAATGTATGTTGATTAGCAACGCATTACCGTCGGCTGTGGCATAGCTGCGCAGGCGTTCGCTGATCTCAGCAATGTCGGCGTGGTCGCCGTCCGACGCCTCTCCGTCGGTGATATTAAATATCGTGGGCGGATAACTTTGCGCATTTTCGGGGCGTGCGCACCACTCCTCGACCATCTCGCACGCTTCGAGCAGAGCCTCGAACATCGGTGTCGCTCCCTCGGCTGCGGGCGCAACCCAACGGGGTAGTGCGAAACCGCTCCGCGAGGACATAGCTTGCATCATCTGTTCGAACTCGGTGATCGGAATGAAACCTTTACTCTCGCCGATTATGGGTTGGAGAGCGTCGCCCGCATAGCCAATCAGCGCCACATCGAAGTAGTTGCGTACGCCGTCGCTACGGCGGGCACGGCAGAGCAATTCGAAGATCAGTCGGTTGGTCACTTCGGCCAGCGCTTCGGCTTTTGTGAGGCGTTGTCCGTTGAAGGTGATCTGCTCGGCCATCGACCCCGAGCGGTCGAGTAAAATGATGAATGCCGTGCGATTACGGCTGTTGATTGTAGCGCTGTACTTTTGCATTGTAATCAAGTTTGAATATGCGAAATTAGAAACAATTTCTTTATTTATTGAGCAAATTGCGAACAAAAATATTCAATTTTATATCTTTTTGTCCTATTCGATCGAGCTAATATTGTAATTTCGCGCAAATATTGTAATATTTTCACACTTTGTCGTCGGGGCTGTTTGTGCTATAACCTCGCCCAATGAAAATAAATTCCGACACGAAGAGCGCATTTTTGTGCGGAATAGTGTAACTTTGCGCTACAATAAAGTAAAACCGAAAAATTGAGATATGGAAGATAGACGTTTGCAATCGGTCGGTCGCCTTTTGGAGGTGCTCGACGAGTTGCGCGAAAAGTGTCCGTGGGACCGCAAGCAGACCTTCGAGTCGTTGCGTAGCAATACGATCGAGGAGGCTTACGAGCTGGTCGATGCCATCACCGACGGCAATATGGACAATGTAAAGGAGGAGATTGGCGACCTGCTGCTGCACGTGGCATTCTACTCGAAAATGGGCGACGAGCAGGGACTGTTCGATATCGGCACGGTGGCTGACGCTCTGTGCGATAAGTTGATCTACCGTCACCCGCACGTCTTTGGCGATATTCACGCCGATACACCCGAGGAGGTCAAACAGAATTGGGAGTTGCTCAAATTGCGCAAGAAAAAGCGCGCAGGGGGCCTGCTGAGTGGTGTTCCGCGCAGCCTGCCCTCGATGGTCAAGGCATTCCGCGTGGGCGAAAAGGCGGCCTCGGTAGGCTTCGATTGGGAGCGTCGCGAGGACGTCTGGGCTAAGGTTCAGGAGGAGATTAGCGAGGTGCAAACGGAGATCGACAACAAGGACCACGAGGCTTTGGAGGGTGAGTTTGGCGATCTGTTCTTTGCGCTGATCAACGCCTCGCGCCTCTATGGCATTGATCCCGAGCAGGCGCTGGAACGCACCAATCGCAAGTTCATTCAACGTTTCGGCGCGATCGAGCGTGGTGCGGCTGAGCAAGGACGCGAATTGGGTGATTTGACGCTCGACGAGATGGAGGAGCTGTGGCAAGCAGCCAAAAAATGTGACTAAAAGTCAAAAAGTTGCGATAAAATTTGCTCTATATATAAATAAGTATTATATTTGCAGCAGTAAAAGTGAACGATGAGGGGACGAGAGTCCCCTCGTTTCGTAAATATATCCCAGTGGCGAGTTGTTTTTTGCGGTGCATATCGATTTGTTTCGGGAGAGTCATTTGAAGTGTAAGTATAGTTGAAGATCCAATGATTGATTGTAGTAAAATAGTTGAAATTGCCGAACAGTTGCTCGCGGAGAGCGATATGTTCGTTGTGGAATGTACGTGTAACAACGCAAACGAGGTGGAGCTGATTATAGATAGCGATACGTCGGTAGCTATTGATGTATGTGTTGATCTGAGCCGCGCGATCAACGAGCAGTTTGATCGTGACGTTGAGGATTTTTCGCTGATGGTTGCCTCGGCGGGTATCGGCTCGCCGTTGAAGGTCTATCGCCAATATCAGAAATTGATCGGTCGCCCTGTTGAGGTGTTGCTCGCGTGTGGCACCAAGATTCTGGCAACGATGACCGAGGCAACCCCCGAGTCGATCACCCTCTCGTATGAGGAGAAGCAGGCGGTCGAGGGCAAGAAGCGCAAGCAGCTGGTAACGGTGGTCAATAGCTATCCGCTTACCGAGGTCAAATGGACCAAAGAGTATCTCGATTATAAATAGTAACAAAATATAAAAGCTAAAAGAAAGATGGACAATCTGAATCTTATCAGCAACTTTGCAGAGTTCAAAGAGCTGAAAAACATCGACAAGAGCACGATGATTGGTGTGTTGGAGGACGTTTTCCGCCACGCATTGCAGAAGCAGTACGAGACGGACGAGAACTTCGACGTGATCATCAACCCCGAGAAGGGCGACCTCGAAATTTGGCGTAACCGTACGGTTGTGGCCGATGACGAGGTTGAGAACCCCAATATGCAGATCTCGGTTTCGGAGGCAAAGCAGATCGACCCCACCTACGAGGTTGGTGACGAGTATGCTGACGAGATCAAACTCAACTCGTTCGGTCGTCGTACCGTGCTGTCGCTGCGTCAGAATCTGGCGTCGCGTATCCTCGACTTGGAGAAGGCTAACCTCTACGAGAAGTACTCGGAGAAGGTGGGCGAGATCATCACCGGCGAGGTCTATCAGGTTTGGAAGAAGGAGATTCTGGTGCTCGACGACGAGGACAACGAACTGTTGTTGCCCAAGAGCGAGCAGATTCCCAGCGATTTCTTCCGCAAGGGCGACACGATCCGCGCTATCGTTTCGCGCGTGGAGATGATCAACGGCACACCGAAGATCATTCTGTCGCGTACGGCTAACGAGTTCTTGGAGCGTCTGTTCGAGCAGGAGGTTCCCGAGATCTTCGACGGCCTGATCACCATCAAGAAGATCGTTCGAATCCCCGGCGAGCGTGCTAAGGTTGCGGTTGAGTCGTATGACGATCGTATCGACCCCGTAGGTGCTTGCGTGGGTGTCAAGGGCTCGCGTATCTACTCGGTGGTTAAGGAGTTGCGCAACGAGAATATCGACGTTGTGAACTTCACGACCAACACCCAGCTGATGATCCAGCGTGCGCTGAATCCCGCTAAGATCTCGACTATCACCATCGACGAGGAGAGCAAGACCGCATCGGTATATTTGAAGCCCGATCAGGTTTCGTTGGCTATCGGTAAGGGCGGTCTGAATATCCGTCTGGCTAAGATGCTGACGGGTTATGACGTCGATGTTTATCGTGAGGTCGAGGAGGAAGACGTTGATTTGAAGGAGTTTGCTGACGAGATCGAGCCGTGGATCATCGACGCTTTGAAGGGTATCGGTTGCGATACCGCCAAGAGCGTCATCGCACTGCCTATCGACGAGCTGGCTCGCCGTGCCGATTTGGAGGAGGATACCGCTAAGGAGGTGGTAGCAATTCTCCGCGCTGAATTTGAATAAATGAAAGATTTACGAAAGCTAAATCTTTGCACTACTCTCAATTTTTAATTTTGTAAATCTTTTAAACGAACAGTATGTCAAACGAACGTAAACTTAGACTCAATCAAGTTGCGAGAGAGTTCAAAGTTGGAGTAAGCAGCATAGCCGAATTTCTCGATAAGAAGGGCATCAAGATCGACAGCACGCCTAACACGCTGATCGATCAGCAGATGTATGCTCTGCTTGAAAAGGAGTTTGGTTCGAACCGAGGCGGCAATCCGCGCGGTGAGGTGCGTGAGCGTATCTCGCAGAAGTCGACTGCCGTATCGATCGGTCAGAAGAAGGGTGAGGACGACTTCAAAGATGAGGTTGTAATCAAGAGTAAGAGTATCTCGGTTAAGGACGAGGTGAAGGCGATGGGTCCGAAGATTTTGGGCACTATCGATCTGGGTGGCAAGAAGGCAAAGCCTGCGCAGCAGCCCGCCGCACCTGCTCCCAAACCGCAACCTAAACCTGCGGCAAAGCCCGCAGAGAAACCCGCTCAGTCGAAGGTTGAGAAGCCCGTAGCGGCACCCGCTCCGAAGGTTGAGCCCCAACCCGTGCAGAGCGATATCCAGACCAAGACCTACGATGAGCGTCTGGCTGAGAGCAAGGACGATATCTTCCGTCCTCAGTCGTCGCAGTTGTCGGGTCCGAATGTGATTGGCACGATCGACGTGTCGCAGTTCCAGCCGGGCGGTCGTCACCCCAAGCGCAAGCGCATTACCAAGGATAAGGTCGATGTAACGAAGGCGCAGCAAGGTGGTCAGCAGAAACCCGCTAATGGTGGCAATAAGCCCAACCAGCCCAAGCAGCAGAATGCGGCTCAGCAGCAGGCAGCGCAGCAGGGTGGTGGCAAGAAGAAAAAGAATAAGCAGAAGCCCGCACCCAAACCCGTTGTACGCCCCGAGGTTAGCGACGAGGAGGTAGCAAAGCAGGTTAAAGATACTTTGGCACGTCTGACGGCCAAGAATTCGAAGAGCAAGGGTGCGAAGTATCGTAAGGAGAAGCGTGAGGCTGTTTCGGCCAAGATGAACGAGGAGATGGAGCGTCAGGAGATGGAGCGCTCGGTATTGAAGGTTACGGAGTTCGTAACCGTCAGCGAGTTGGCTACGATGATGAACGTTTCGGTCAATGAGGTCATTATGGCTTGTATGAACTTGGGTCTGATGGTGTCGATCAACCAGCGTCTGGACGCTGAGGCATTGGTTGTAGTTGCCGAGGAGTTCGGTTTCACGGTTGAGTTCGTATCGGTCGAGATTCAGGAGGCTATCGAGGACGAGGGCGACTCGGAGGAGGAGCTGATTTCGCGTCCGCCGATCGTGGTTGTGATGGGACACGTCGATCACGGTAAGACCTCGTTGTTGGATAATATCCGTAAGACCAACGTCATCGAGGGTGAGGCCGGCGGTATCACGCAGCACATCGGTGCATATAGCGTTGAGCTGAATGGTCAGAAGATCACCTTCCTCGACACCCCGGGCCACGAGGCATTTACAGCAATGCGTGCGCGTGGTGCGAAGGTTACCGACGTTGCGATTATCATCGTTGCGGCTGACGACCACGTGATGCCGCAGACGGTCGAGGCAATCAACCACGCCTCGGCAGCAGGTGTGCCTATCGTGTTCGCAATCAATAAGATCGATAAGCCCGCAGCAAATCCCGACCACATCAAGGAGCAGTTGGCTAATATGAACTATCTGGTCGAGGATTGGGGTGGTAAGTACCAGTGCCAGGAGGTGTCGGCTAAGAAGGGTATGAACCTCGATAAGTTGCTCGAAAAGGTGCTGTTGGAGGCCGAGCTGTTGGAGTTGAAGGCTAATCCCGACCGCCGTGCAACGGGTACGGTGATCGAATCGACGCTGGATAAGGGTCGCGGTTACGTTGCGACGTTGCTCGTGCAGAACGGTACGTTGCGCGTGGGCGATGTAATGCTGTCGGGTGTTCATTCGGGTCGTGTTAAGGCGATGTTTAACGAGCGCGGCCAGAAGGTCAATGAGGCACCTCCCTCGACACCCGTTCAGGTGTTGGGTCTGAATGGTGCTCCCGCGTCGGGCGATACGTTCAATGTGATGGAGGACGATCGTTCGGCACGCGAGATCGCAAACAAGCGTGAGCAGTTGCAGCGTATGCAGGGCATTATGACCCAGAAGCACGTAACGCTCGACGAGATCGGTCGTCGTATCGCTATCGGCTCGTTCAAGGAGTTGAACATCATCGTCAAGGGTGACGTGGACGGCTCGGTTGAGGCAATGACGGGCTCGTTGATCAAGCTATCGAAGGAGGAGGTTCAGGTGAACGTGATCCACTCGGCGGTAGGTCAGATCTCGGAGTCGGACGTTCTGTTGGCAGCTGCTTCGAATGCGATTATCGTCGGTTTCCAGGTGCGTCCGTCGGCAGGCGCACGTCGTCTGGCTGAGTCGGAGGAGATCGAGATCCGTCTGTATTCGATCATCTACGACGCGATCAACGATATCAAGGACGCAATCGAGGGTATGTTGGAGCCCGTTATGAAGGAGGAGATCGTATGCTCGGTTGAGGTGCTCGAAACCTTCAAGATTTCGAAGGTTGGTACCATTGCGGGCTGTATCGTTCGTGAGGGTAAGCTCACCCGTAACACATCGATCCGCGTGATCCGCGACGGTATTGTGATCTACACGGGTCGTCTTGGCTCGTTGAAGCGTTACAAGGACGACGTCAAGGAGGTTACGAACGGTATGGAGTGCGGTCTTAATATCGAGAGCTTCAACGATATTCGTGTTGGCGATATCGTCGAGGGCTACGAGCAGGTTGAGGTTAAGCGCAAGTAAACCGATTTCTATATCCCGAAAAGAGGGTTGCACCATCAGGTGCGACTCTCTTTTTTTTGTGCGTACTATTGCATTTAATCTTTTCGATTACTATATTTGTGAATGAAAGTGCTCAAAATCATCACTCTATGGCTGGTCGCAGTGGCGACTTTCGGTGGGTGTAGTGGCGCGAGAGGCGGCTCTAAGGCCGATTTCGAGCTGTTGCAACGTGAACTTCGTGAGGGCGATCTGCTCTTTCGTCGAGGTATTGGCGTGCTGGGGCGGGCGGTTACGGCAGCAGACGATGAGGGGCAGTTTTCGCACGTGGGCATTGCCGTTAAGGTCGATGATGAGTGGCGCGTGGCGCACGCAGTTCCCGACGAGCCCGATTTCGAGGGCGACTTCGATAGGGTAAAGTGCGAGCCGATTGAGCGCTTCTATGACGAATTTCGTGCGGGTAATGGGGCGGTATATCGCCCAAACGTGGCGAACGAAACAATCGCAGTAGCGGTGCGTAATGCGCTAAGACTCAGTGCCGAGCAGCGACCATTCGACCACGATTACGACCTCGGCGACACAACGGCGTTGTACTGCACCGAGCTGGTCGAATATGTTTTCGGGCTGGGTGGAGTGTCGATGAGCGAGGGGCGACAAACTCACGTGAACTTTCCGAGTATGACGGGCGACTACATTATGCCCTCGGACTTGACAAAGAATAACAAACTTAACCCTATTTATTCATTCTAAAATCTAAATGACTATGAAGAAATTTTTTTCACTTTTGGCAGTTGCCGTAGCGATGTTTATGGTATCTTGCTCGTCAGCGCCTGCAACTCCGAGCGATGCAGCTGTTGAGTACTATCAGTGTGTAGCCAATGGCGACTATGAGGCTTTTGCTAATGCAATCCACTACGACACTACCGACCCTGAGGAGATTGCTGAGGGCAAGGCAATGATTATCTCTCTGTACAAGGAGAAGGCTGCACCTGAGATTGAGAAGAAGGGTGGTGTGAAGAGCGTCGAGGCTACGGGTGAGACTATCAGCGAGGACGGCAATACGGCTAATGTTCAGCTCAAAATCGTCTATGGCGATGGTTCGGAGAAGACCGAAGATGTTAAGATGGTAAAGGTTGATGACAAGTGGCTGCTTGCATTTGACAAGTAGGCGTTAGGCAGTAGGCAACACACCTATATTAACACAAAAACGCAGGCCGATGAGGTCTGCGTTTTTGTGTTGAGAGCCTAAGCTCATCAACTCCAATTTTGAATGGTTAGTTCAGCGCGATTATTTCTTCTCGAAGAAATCCTTCACCTGATCGTTAGCGATAATGCCCTCTTTGAACATATAAGCGCCAGTCTTCTCCGACTTAACCATCTTGATGCACTTGGTAAAGTTCTTACCAGTACCGGTTTTCAGGGTTGCAACTACTTTCTTTGCCATAATGCTTACTATTTAATTTCGCGGTGAACGGTTACCTTTTTCAGGTAGGGGTTGTACTTTTTACGCTCCAGACGGTCGGGAGTGTTCTTCTTGTTCTTGGTGGTGATGTAGCGCGACATACCCGGAACGCCACTTGCCTTCTGCTCAGTGCACTCGAGGATCACCTGAACTCTGTTACCTTTCTTTGCCATTTGTTGTTACCTCGTTTAAATTAGTAAACCTTACGAGCTGCAGCTGCCTCTTTGAGAGCGTTTGCAAGACCCTTTTTGTTAATAGTTTTCATACCTGCTGCCGACACTTTGAGTGTAATCCAGCGGTTCTCTTCTTCCGACCAGAAACGCTTAGTTTTCAGATTGGGGCTGAACTTGCGCTTGGTCTTACGGTTCGAGTGAGAAACATTGTTACCCACCATCGCAACCTTACCAGTAATTTCGCAGACTTTCATCGTTTAATTATTTGTTAATATTGCACCCATATATTTTGGGCGTGCAAATATACGAACTTTTTACTACACTACAAACTTTTCGCACTCTCTTTTTCACTTTTTGGACCTCCGAGAATCGAATTATTCGCCTTTTTGGTCGATAATGGCATCGCGGAGCAGTGTTGCAGCCACGCCCGAGGCACGTTCGATCACCTGCGAGCGCACCGTACCGAGCACGCGGCACTCCGAGCGAACGCCATTCGGAGTAGCCACAGCGAACCAAACTGTGCCCACAGGCTTCTCCTCCGAGCCACCCGTAGGACCCGCAATGCCCGTGGTCGCAACGGCATAGTCGGCACCGCTAATGCGACGTGCGCCCTCAGCCATCTGCTCGGCAACCGTTTGACTCACTGCGCCATAGCGCTCGATGTCGGCCATATTGACACCCAACACCTGTGCCTTGGCCTCGTTGCTGTACGAAACCACACCGCAGAGGAAATAGCTCGACGCTCCTGCCTGAGCCGTAAATCGTGAGGCTATCACACCGCCTGTGCAACTCTCGGCTACGGCAAGCGTTAAGCCTTTGTTAATTAATAGGTTATGGACGTAAGTGAAGATCGATTCGTGTTCGTAACCAACCACATATTGCGGAATCAGCTCCTCCAACTCTTCAAAACGGCGGTCGATCTCGTCGCCCACCTCTCGACCATCGACCTCGTATGCCGACAGACGCAGTCGCACCTGCGAGGGCGAGGGCAGATATGCCAATTTGATATATTCGGGCAGTGCGTCCTCCCACGCCTCGATTCTCTTGGCGAGCATCGACTCAGCCAAACCCGTAGTGATCATCGTACGGTGAACAACCTGTTTCAGAGCGAATTGTGCGCGCAGACGAGGCAGCACCTCCTCCTGCATCAAGTGCTCCATCTCGAACGGCACACCCGGCAACGACACCACCACCTTGCCCTCGCGTTCGAACCACATTGCGGGGGCTGTTCCGTGTGCATTGTGCAGCACGGTGCAGCTATCGGGCACATCGGCCTGACTTTGATTGAGTTCGTTAAATTCGATTCCGCGGGCGGTGAGCATTGCTCTAACGTGCTCATAGACAGCCTCGTTGCGCACCAACGTCATTCCGAAATATTCGGCCAGCGTGCGCTTCGTAATGTCGTCCTTCGTGGGGCCCAATCCACCCGTCATAATGACCAGATCGCACTGCGCGAGCGACGTGTCGAGTGCCTCGATGATTCGCTGGCGGTCGTCGCCAATCGACAGACGCTCGGTAACGACCACGCCCGCCGAGTTCAAGGCACGCGAGATGTAAGCGGCGTTGGTATCCACGATCTGACCGATCAGGATCTCATCGCCGATAGTGATGATTTGTGCTTGCATAGATTGTTGTTATTCAGCTTTTTCGGCTGGCTGTTTTGTCGTTTCTGCGGCTTTGGCAGCCTCATAGTCGGCTATCAACCGCTTGCAGATTTGACGAGCAAACGAGGGACCATTGTAAATCATACCCGAGTAGACCTGCACCAAACTTGCGCCAGCGTCGAGCATTGCTTTTGCGTCCTCGACGGTCATCACGCCACCCACGCCGATAATCGGGTAGCGACCCTGACAGCGGTCGTGCACGCGACGTACAACCTCCACAGCGCGTTTGGTCAGCGGAGCACCACTCAGACCACCGTTGCCGATTGCGTCGATGGTTTTCTGGTCGGTCGAAAGCCCTGCACGTGAGGTGGTTGTGTTGGTTGCAACGATACCGTCGAGCGGCGTTTCGATCATCACGTCGGTCATATCGTCCACCGAAGCGTCGTCCAGATCGGGCGAAATTTTGAGCAGAATGGGACGATATTGGCTCTGTCCGCGACGGAACTCAAAGAGCGGTTCGAGGATCTCGGTTACGCTCTGCTTGTTCTGCAACGAGGTAACCTTAGCCACGTTTGGGCAGCTGACATTGACCACGAAATAATCGACATATTGATACAGATTGCGGAACAATTTGAGGTAATCTGCGGGAGCCTCCTCGATTGGGGTAAGCGAATTTTTGCCGATATTTGCGCCCACGATGGTGCCTTGACGACGATTGTGCAGATTCTCGATAGCGTTCTGCATACCGTGGTTGTTGAATCCCATACGGTTGATGATTGCTCTATCTTTGGGCAGGCGGAACAGGCGCGGACGGGGGTTGCCGGGTTGTCCTTTGGGCGTAACCGTACCCACCTCGACGAAACCGTAGCCGAGCGCCGAGAGTTCGTTATAGACTTCGGCATTCTTGTCGAAACCTGCGGCAATACCGATCGGGTTAGCGAATTTGACACCGAAGACCTCGCGTTCG
The DNA here is from genome assembly GCA_017463585.1 of Rikenellaceae bacterium. Taxonomy (GTDB): domain Bacteria; phylum Bacteroidota; class Bacteroidia; order Bacteroidales; family Rikenellaceae; genus Alistipes. Next base: position 52,418 of record JAFTOX010000014.1, read on the forward strand.
AGTGCGGGGTGCTTAACGGCAAAAAGCTTCTCCATCAGCCATTTCGATCCGGGAATGTAACCTGCAAAGCGCAACGCTGCGATGGTCAATTTATGAACATTCTCAGGCGAAAGGCAGAACAACAACGGGCGAATAATCTGAGTGTACATAGTTTGATTGTTACTCCATTATGGCGCAAAGGTAGAAATTTTAATTCACAATTCACAATTCGCAACCCACAATTTCATTGTGACGGTCGAAAGAGTCACCGATTTTTAGCTATTTAGAAGTACTCCTCGCGGTAGCGGTATTTGTTGCGCAGCTGCTCGAAATGGTCGGGGTGCTCACGCAACGCACGGCTCTCGGTCGCCAAATCGCAATAGCGATCAATCGTTGCGCACATCTCCGCCCACTCGATTGTCTGCGGCGCGATGCGTTCAACCTCAGCAGGGTAGAACTCCTCCAACGGCAGTCCGAAAACTCGTGCAACCGCCCGCGCCGACATTGCCGTAGCGTTGGCTTTGCCCTGTGCCGAGTAACCCGCAATGTGGGGCGTAGCGACCTCGACTATCTGCAACAATTCGCGGTCGATCGATGGCTCGCGCTCCCACACGTCCAAGCAAGCCGTGCAACGACCCTCGGCAATCGCTTGTCGGAGCAGTGTGTTATCGACTACCTCGCCACGTGAAGCGTTGAGAATGATTGTGTTAGGGCGAATTTGCGAAAAGAAACGCTCGCCTGCCAAATGCACCGTGCAGTCCTCGCCCTCGCGGATCAAAGGCACGTGGAACGTGATGATGTCGCACGTCGAGGCAACCTCGTCAATCGTCTGAAAATCACCGCCTTCGACCCTTGCGCGTGGCGGATCGCAGCGGACTACTTCGAAACCCCAACGTCGAGCATACTCTTCGACCAATCGACCAATATTTCCCACGCCGACAATACCCAAACGGCGCTCACTCGGTGTCCAGCCTTGACGCTCGGCGAGCAGTCGCAATGCCGCCGCAACCCATTGAAACACACCGCGCGAATTGCACCCCGCAGCCGTTGCAACCTCGATGTTGTGCGCACGACAATAGTCCAAGTCGATATGATCGTAACCGATTGTAGCAGTGGCGATAAGGCGGACTTTCGATCCGTCGAGCAAAGCTGCATTGCACTTTGTTCGGGTGCGAACGATCAGGGCGTCGCTGTCGCGCACCGACTCAGCGTCGAACCGCTCGCCTGCGAGATATTGCACCTCGGCGTATGGCTCGAAGACCCCTGCAATAAATGGAATAGCGTTATCGATAGTGATTTTCATATTCACAAAGGTAGTGAAAAAAGCGAGGTTTTGCTATCGTGTATAAACAAAAAAGTCCGCCCTTTATAGGCGGACTCGTCAATTTGTCGGGGAGACTGGATTCGAACCAGCGACCTCCAACTCCCGAAGCTGGCGCGCTAACCGGACTGCGCTACACCCCGAAATTGCGTGTGCAAAGATACGAAAAATTATATTAAATTATCAAATAATTTTGGAATTGATGTCGAAAAAAATAACTCCTCGCCCGTAATGGGGTGATACAGAGCGAGTTTGTAAGCGTGCAAACATACACGTCCGGCGTCCACCGAGCGTGAAGAGTACTTTTTGTCGCCCGCAACGGGACATCCAACGTGCTCCAAATGAGCACGAATTTGATTCTTGCGACCCGTTTCGAGCGAGAGTTCAACGAGCGAACGACCTCCGCGCGAACGCAAAACACGATAGTGCGTTACGGCATCGACTGCATTGTCTTCGTCGGGCGTGCGGCTGACAAACATTTTGCGGTTGCGATTTTCGGCTAACGGTGCGTCGATCACGCCCTCCTCCGATGGCATAACTCCATCAACCACAGCTACATACTTGCGGTCGATCACCACGCGGTGCCAATCTGCTTGCAGACGATGTTTCACCTCCTCGCTCTTGGCAAAGACCATCAGTCCAGAAGTCTCGCGGTCGAGGCGATGAACGATAAAAATTCGATTCGACGGATCTTCCAGCTTGACGTGTTGGCTGAGGATCGAGTAGGCGGTCTTGTCGCGCTCGCGGTCGGTGCCCATCGAGAGCAGTCCGTTGCGCTTATCGATCACGATAATCCATTGATCCTCAAATACGATGCGCAACATCGGGTGGTGTAGTTCAGCAGCCACGCGCCCACGATTGATCGAAACGCGGTCGCTCTTGCGCAGAGCGTAATCGTAGGCTGTTGTGATTGTGCCATTGACGCTCACACGGCGGTGCGCCAACATCGATTTCAGCGCCGAACGGCTTTTGCCTGCAAATTTCTCGGTCAGAAATTGTTGCAGCGAGCACTCTTGTTCAACGGTAAATATAAGGTCGCCCCGCGGGGCTACGCGTACTTTTTTCATGGTGATTTACAGACGTTTGTAGTGGCACATCAGTAACTTGCCCTCGTCGTCGCGCAGGTGCATACCGCCACCCAGACAGTAGCGGAACATCTTGCAGTCGCCGCACTCGTCACGACGTGCCCACTCGCGGTTGCGGAATGGTTCGTAGCGCTTGCTCCACACCTCCCAGAAATTGTCGTGGTAGATGTTGCCCTGATCGAAATTCGAGCGAATCGAGGTGCAACCCGACATCGCGCCATCGACACGTATCGAGGCGGTTGTAACGCCAGCCGAGCAGTAGTAGAACGTGTCGCGCACCTCGGTTTCGTAACCGCCCAAAAAGCCTTCGCAAGCGTACGTGAGGTCGATTCGACCCTCGCGGCGGGTGCGTCGGATAAACTCCATCACCTCGCGGAATTGCTCGTCAGTCAAGCGTAGGGTGGGGTCGTCGGCAGCGCGCCCAACGGGGAAAATCGTAAAAATGCGCCAATGTTTAATTCCGTTTTCGATGAGCAACTCCTTCATCTCTTCGAGGCGTGGCACGAGCGAGCCCGTTACGCAGGTTACGGCGTCGTAGGCCACCGTTCCGTCGGCGGCAATCATTCGCAGGGCGGCCAGAGCGCGTTCGTAGCTGTGCGGATTGCGACGAATGTAGTTGTGTTGCTCCTCGAAGCCGTCGAAGCTGACCGAGATCGAATGCAGACCTGCACGCAGCAGACTCTCGAAGCGTTCGGGCGTGAGTGCCAACGCATTAGTAACTATTCCCCACGGGTAGCCACGTCGGTAGAGCTCCAATCCCGCGCGCTCCAAATCTTTGCGCACGAGCACCTCGCCACCCGAAATGACGACCATCACCTTGTGCGGATCGACGTGTGGAGTGATCTGCTCATCGACCACACGCAGAAAGTCCTCCAACGGCATATCGGGCACGGTCGCCTCGGCGCGACAATCGCTGCCGCAGTGGCGGCAGTTGAGGTTGCAACGCAGCGTGCACTCCCAAAAGAGCGTGCGCAGAGGGTGCTCCTCGACGTTGCGTTTGTAGAGTTGTGCGAAGAGCTCCAAGCCGAGTCTTTTGCGCAGACCAAGTCGGCGTCCGTTCCGATCGTTACTCATTGTGCGGAATCTATTCGTTATCAATTACTTTGAGCGGATTTTCGCTCTGCTCAGGTTGTGCCTGCTCGCTCTGTTCGGTCGAGTTCTTGACAGCGCCCTCGCGGAACACCACGGGAGGCACGCCATACATCAGCCTGATCTGCGGCATTTCGACCGTATCTTGTTGTACGGCAGGCTGTTCTTCGGGCTGTTCGGGAGCCTTTTGCTGGCGGGTCGAGGAGCACGAAGCTCCGAAACCGAGCAGAGCCATCATTGTTGCTAAAACTTTATATTTCATAGCTTTGCGGTATTAGCGATCGTAACGTTCCGACCACTTCAATACAAAGGTACGCATTTTGCGCGAAAGTTGCGCATTTCCGAGCGAGAAATTACTCTTGCGCCTCGTCGCTCTTCTCCTGCATTACGATCTGCTTTTCGAGCGATTTAGTTCCTTCGTACCACGCATCTTTGTCGCCCTTAGCCTCTACCTTGCTGAAATCGAGCTCGATTGTTTGCTCTTCGAACTCGCCACCGTTTGCCGTGCCATCGACGTCCTCGACCGAGAGATAGAGTTTGCTTCGGGGCAAGGTTGTATTGCGAATCGTGTAGTCGCCATTTTCAAGACTCTGACTCTCTGCGATTTCGTATGGATTTGGATCGGTCGCGTCGTCTTGCAATGCGATTTTTATGCCTTTAATCGGATTACCGTCGGTGTCGCATACCTTGCCTTTAACCTCGTAGGTCGCCGAGGGCGTGCCGTACATATCAAGCCCACCACACCCAAATATCGGGATTGTAAATCCAAGAATCGACAACGATTTGGTAATGATTTTCTTCATATTCAGCTCTGTTTTAGTTCTCTTTCTCTTCGAGCACTATGTTTTGTTCGATCGAAAATTTGCCCGAGTACCACGCACCCTTGTCGCCCGTAGCCTCGACCTTGCTGAAATCGAGTTCGATTGTGCGCTCTGCGAACTCACCACCGTTCTCTGCGCCGTCAACGTCTTGTGCTACAAGTCGCAGTTTGCTGACGGGAAATGTCTGAACGCTCGCGTCGTAAGTCCCATCATCAAGGCTAAATTTTCGTATAATAGGAATGGGCTCGGGTCCTGCAACATAAGTCTGAACTTCAACTTTAATACCCTTAATCGGGTCGCCGTCGGCGTCAAGCACTTTACCTTTGATCTCGTAATCAGCCGAAGGCGAACCATACATAACAGGTACTTGTTCGCACCCCACCAACGAGCCAAAGCCCAACACCGCCAAAAGCCAATAGATAAATCGTTTCATAATCAGTTCGAAATTAAAGTTTGTACACCCTTTTATTATATAGACGCACGAAAGTGGCAAAATGTTGCAACGAAGTTAAAGTTTTTTTCACTTTTTGGCAATTTTTTTCGTCGGGCACACACCGACGCTCGCAGTCGCACGCATTTCGCCGAAAAATTATTATCTTTGTAAGTTCAATTTTGACCAAATGAGAAAGATTCTAATCATACTTTGCGCTCTGTTGGCGGTGGCGTGCGGTAGTGCGAATGCTCCGACCGACAACCGACCGACGATCACCGTGTCGATTGCTCCGTTGCGTTGGCTCACCGAGGCGATCGTGGGCGATGGGGTGCGTGTCGAGGTGCTGATCCCTGCGGGTGCAAGCCCCGAAACATTTGAGCCTACACCGCGCCAAATTACCGCAATGATCGATAGTAGAGCGGTTTACACCGTCGGACTGATCGAATTCGAACGCAGCTTGACCGCCCGCACGGGCATTGCGACCACGCCGCTTTGCGAAGGCATTGAGCTTATCGGTGGTCACTATCACAACGGGCATAACCACGGTGCCGATCCTCACATTTGGACCTCGCCGCGCGAGTTGCGAGTGATGGCGTCGAACTTGCACAACCACCTGCGCACTATATTCCCCGACTCGACTCACTACGACGCTCGCTATGCGCAGCTGGATAGTGCGCTGGTCGAGCTCGATCACTATGTGGCGTCGTGCTGGGCGGTGGCCGACCGCGATTACTTCGTCATCTACCACCCCGCGCTGACCTACTATGCACGTGCCTACGGCATTGAGCAGGTGGCAATAGAGCAGGAGGGTCGTGAGCCGTCGGCACGTAGTCTGACCACGTTGATCGAGCGTGCCCGCCGCGATAGTGTCAAGCGAATTTTCTACCAGCGTCCCTATCCCGCTTCGGTGGTCGAGGTTACGGCTGAGAGCATTGGCGCTGAGGCGGTTGAGTTCGATCCGTTAGCTGAGGACGTGCGTGGTATGATCCGCTCAATAACCGTTAAAATGGCTCTCGAATGAATACGCTGATTAAGATACGCAACCTCTCGGTCGATTACGATTCGCACCGTGTTCTGCACGATGTCGATTTGGACGTCTATGCCGATGATTTCTTGGGTGTTATAGGTCCGAACGGTGGAGGTAAAACCACCCTCGTTAAGGCAATTCTTGGCGCTGTGCCCCATACCGGAACGATCGAGTTTGCGCCCGAACTCTACGACGGCACACGCCGCTTGATTGGATATATGCCCCAGCAGAGCAACTTCGACCGCGCCTTCCCGATCTCGGTGCGCGAAACCGTTGTGTCGGGCTTGCAGGCTGTGCGTCGTATGACACGCCGCTACTCGCGCGAGGATTACGCTAAGGCCGATAAACTACTCGAACAGACGGGTTTGCAGTCGATTGCGCGTGCTCCGATTGGCGAGATCTCGGGCGGACAGATGCAACGCGCGCTGTTGTGTCGTGCGCTGATTGCCGACCCGCGTCTGCTGATTCTTGACGAGCCGACCAACTTTGTAGATAACCGTTTCGAGGGAGAGTTGTATGCGCTTTTGAAGGAGCTGAACGAGCGCATTGCTATTGTGATGGTGTCGCACGACTTGGGCACGATTACCAGCGTGGTGAAGAGTATCGTCTGCGTCAATGGACACGTTCATCGCCATTCGTCGAACGTAATCACCGCCGAGCAGCTCGACAACTACAACTGCCCGATTCAGATCATCGCTCACGGCCACGTTCCGCACACGGTCCTCGAACCGCATCACCATTAGTCTTTTCGATACCTAATATAAATAAAAAAATGTAGCGCAACTCCCGCTGAGGGAATTGCGCTACGTTTTGTTGAAGCGGTAAACTTCGGTCGGGGCCTTACTCTGCGATAGGAGTAACGCTCACGTACGACTTACCCGAGCTCTTCTTGCAGAAGCTAACAGTACCATCAACCAATGCAAAGAGAGTGTGGTCCTTACCCATACCGACGTTCTCACCGGCATTGTGTACAGTACCGCGCTGGCGAACGATGATGTTACCAGCCTTAGCGAATTGACCACCGAACAGCTTAACGCCCAGTCGTTTGCTCTCTGACTCACGACCGTTCTTCGAACTACCTACACCTTTCTTGTGTGCCATTTCTTTTTCGTTTTAAGAGTTAAGCAATAATGTCTTCTACCAGGATCTGAGTCAAGCACTGGCGATGGCCGTTCTTCACTCTGTAACCCTTTCTGCGGCGTTTCTTGAACACGATGACTTTGTCGTCCTTCAAGTGCTTAAGAATCTTCGCTTTTACCGAGGCGCCTTCTACAACAGGTGCACCTACCTTAACCTGACCGTCATTGTCTGTAAGCAGGACTTTGTCGAAGCTCACCGACGAGTCAACCTCGCCCGAAAGACGGTGAACATAGAGCTTGCGACCCTTTTCAGCCTTGAACTGCTGACCTGCAATTTCTACTATTACGTACATTTAATTTGTTTGTTGATTATGTGTTAAACATAATTTCGCGGTCGCAAATATAGTAACTTTTCTTCGAACTGCAATAGCAACCGGACTCTTTTTTTAATCAATGTGATGTTTTTCGGGTTTTGGCACAGTTTTGACTCCCGTTTTGCCACATTTTTAAGCGATTTTTGGCGATGTTTAAGATAGCGATCATCTCTTCGGATCAATTTTTACGCACCCTGCTCAGCAATTCGTTGGGGTTGGTCAATGCACGTGTGACGAGTTACGAAGGTTGGAGCGAGGAACTTATCGGACCGTTGTCGCACTCCAACCTGCTCATCACGTTGTCGAGCTATCCCTTTTTGAGCGGGTACGATGTGGTGCGCCGATTGCGCGACGCGGGAGGTCGTCCGAGAATATATGTGCTCTCGTGGCTACACGACGAACAGAATGTGATGAGCCTGCTCGAAAGTGGGGTCGATCAATATTTCACGTTGCCCGTCAGTGTGCCGCGTTTGTGTGGCAAGATTGCGGCTCAAATCAACGAGTGGCGCAATGGGTGAAGTGGCTGGTATATATGCGCTTACGCTTTTCGTGGTGTCGGTGCTGTTTGCGGCCGTGTCGATCGTCCACGCACAGACGCACCGACGGCGCGAGCAGGTGCGCAGTTCGCTCGAAAGGTGCTACCTCTCGATTCTGAATCGTCGCCTGCTCGAAGGGGGTGCGACGGTGTGCCATTTTCCGTTGATCGAACGACGCTCGTCACGGCTGACGCTGGCACGTGTGGTGGCGCATATTGGGGCGGTGACCTACGGCTACGACCGTCGGGTATTGAGCGAGGTTGTGCGTCGCTATGAGCTCGATAAGTTGCTCTTGGAACAGACCCGTTTGAGTGGCGGAATGAGGCGGGTGCAGTGGCTGCATACGTTGGCACAGGTGGAGTGTGGCGAACGGACCTATCGTCGTATGATTAAGCGATTTACGCATAGCCACAATCGCTACATTGCGCTCTGTGTCACCCTTGCTGCGCTCAACCATTCGCCCGAGCGATGTATTGCGATTCTGGCCGAACGTGAGCGGCGCCTCTCGCCCTTCGATCTGGCGGAGGTGCTGATGATGCTCAAACGCGGATTGATTCCCGTAGCCTATCAACCTCTGTTGCGAGCCGAGCAGGCAAATGTGCGCCTGCTCGGATTGTGTATCGTGCGCTATTTTGGGGTTACTGAGGCTGAGGAGGAGATCGTGGAGGCTATTGCAACTTCCGACCGTGAAGTGGCTGAGGCTGCGCTGTTTACGCTTTGCGCGTTGCGGCTACGTTTGGAGCGTGGCGAGGTGCAACGTGCAGCCGAGCGAATGAGCGTGGGGGAGCGTCGGGCGTGGTATCGTCACTTGGCGTCTGAGGGCTACTCGGCGCAGGCAATAGCTCACGTTCTGCCCGCCGAAGATCGAGGACGAATGCACGATTATGTCGAGCAGGCGGTGGCGTCGTATAAACGATTGTTGACAAATTGAATGTGCGCGTATGTGGTGGCTTTCGATATTGATACTCAGTGTGTTGGCGGTGACGTTAGTGATGGTGGTGACGGCCTCGGTTCGTATGTTGGCGGCAATGCGCAAGGGGCGTATGCTGTCCGAGTGCCACGGCTACGGGAGCGAGGCGATGAGCCATACGGGGGTGAGCGTGGTGGTCAGTGGTCGCCAAACCGTGAGCGAGATCGAACGGCGCCTCTCGTCGGAGTATTGGCGTTATGAGGTGGTTGTGGTGATCGATTCGTCGCTCGACGCTCGGCTTTTGCGAACGCTCTGTCATAAGTATGCGCTTATTCGGGTCAGCTTTCCCGCTACCGATGAGTTGCCGATTGATGGTACTCCGTCGCTCTATCGCTCGCGCCAGCGACGCTATCGGCGATTGGTTGTGGTCGATCGACTACACCGTTCGCGTGCCGACGATTGGAATTGCGGGACGGTTGTGGCCTCGTTCGAGCGCATTGTGCCTATCGAGGCTGACCGTTTTCTGCTGCCCGATGCCCTGCCTCGCTGGGTGATGGAGCTCCACGAACGTAACGAGCACCGCAACGAGGTGCTCTCGGCTTTTGTCGCACCGACCCACCTTTTCGATTGGCAACGTGTGGCGATGTTCTCTCGCTCGGCGGTGATCGAGGCGGGCGGTTTTGCGGGCGAGCACCCGCGTCGGACGATGATACGCCGCCTGCGGGGAGGTCTGCTCCATCTGCCTTTGGCGTGTTCAACTTCTCGCCACCACCGCCCAAAGAGTCCTCTGCAACAGACGTTCATTGTGCTGGGTGCGGTGGCGACGGTTGCCCTCTTTGCTAAGATTGCTTGTCAGGATTGGGACGGCGCACGCGAGGCGCTGATGTTGATTGTGGCGACCTATGCAACGGCGTTTTTTGCCTCGACGGTGGCGCTCAGAACCCGCCTTGTGGTGCGAGCCGACCACGACGAAAGTAACGTTGAGAGCCTGCGACGTCTGTTGCGTTGTTCTTTTAGGGTCTATTAGTGCGATTTTTTTGGTCAAAGTGCAATAAAATCCAAATATTTTTCGTATCTTTATCACAAAGATAAAGTAAACACTGCGCTATGACAGAAAATATCCAACAACAGTTGATGGCCAAAGCCTACAATGCGGCTGTTCGTGCCGGAGCTGTGATTCTCGAAATCTATAAACGTGAGGACTATCACGTCAGTTTGAAGAACGACTCGTCGCCGCTGACCATTGCCGACCGTCGTGCCCACGAAACCATTAAGGAGTACCTCGGCTCGACCCGTATTCCGATTCTCTCGGAGGAGGGACGCGAGATGCTCTACGACGAGCGCAAGAATTGGGAACTCTTTTGGTTGGTCGATCCGCTCGATGGTACGAAGGAGTTTATCAACGGCAACAATGAGTTCACGGTCAATATCGCTCTGATGAGCGACAACGAGGCGGTTGCGGCGGTTGTCTATGTACCCTATATCAGTCGTATGTTTATGGCTGTGAAGGGTGGTGGTGCCTACGTCAAGGAGAATGTGGTTGCCGCGACCGACTCGGAGGCTGACTACGCCTCGATTGGCGAGGGCTTGATCTCGCTGCCCGTGGCTACGAAGTGCAACGAGCCGATGCAGATTGCCATCAGCCGCTCGCACAATACTCCCGAAACCTTTGCACATATCGACGCTATCCGTACGTGCGTGCCCGATTTGGAGGTTGTTGAGCAGGGTAGTTCGTATAAGTTCTGTATGCTGGCCGAGGGTACGGTCGATTACTATGTTCGCACGTCGAATACCTACGAGTGGGATACCGCAGCGGGCGAACTGATTTTGGAGGAGGCTGGCGGCTCGACGGTTGCGATCGACAGCGGCAAGCACCTCGCATACAATAAGGAACTGCTGAACAACCCGCACTTTGTTGCCCGCAGCAAGTATTGCCGTATTTAGTGCGGTCGCACGAACTTAAAAATGAGGAAACTATGAGAACGATTTTGAATGTTGCTTTGGGTCTTGCTTTGGCGTTTTGCATTGTGTTTATGGTGTCGGGCGAGTTTGAGAAATATGTCGACAAGAAGGTCGAGGCGGCAGTAGCTGCACAACTCGGTGCGGGCGAGCAAGACGCTCCCGCAGAAGAGGTTGCAACTGAGGAGGTGAAACAAACCTCAGTAGTTGCTAAGAAAGTGTCTAAGCCTGCTGACAATCGCCAATATATCGATGTTCGCGGCCCAAAGGGTAATGTGAAACTTTATGTTGGTCAGCCCAAAGATGAGGTTTTGCAGATGCTTGGAACTCCTGATAGTTTTGATTTTGGTGGTACGTATGAAGATTGTAGCTATACGGTTGGAAGTGCAATTATGCCGAATCTAAAAATTGAGTTTGAACGTGGTAAATTAAAGAATATACGTAAATACAACTATTAATCTTGTACGTAAATAATTAGTTCGGATCACTTGCACTCACGAAAAGCTGTGGCGAGTGATCCGATCTCATTTTTTATCGCTATCTTTGCGCGGAGAAAAACGCACGAAAAAGATGAAAATTGCCGATATCGAGTTGGGCGACAAGCCTCTGTTTCTCGCACCTATGGAGGACGTAACCGATCCTTCGTTCCGCTATATGTGTAAGCGCTTTGGGGCTGATGTTGTCTATACCGAGTTTATATCGTCCGACGGACTGATCCGCGACGCTGCCAAGTCGCTCGCCAAGCTCAATATTGCCGAGGCGGAGCGCCCCGTTGGTATCCAGATCTATGGCCACTTGATCGAGCCTATGGTCGAGGCGGCGCGTATGGCCGAGGCGGCTAAGCCCGATATTATCGACATCAATTTTGGTTGTCCCGTGAAGAAGATCGCCTCGCGCGGTGCGGGTAGCGGTATGATGCGCGATGTGCCTCTGATGGTCGAGATGACGCGCCAGATTGTGCAGGCGGTGAAGACCCCCGTAACGGTCAAGACGCGCTTGGGTTGGGACGACGATAATCGCAATATCGAGGATATCGCTCTGCGTCTGCAAGATGTTGGTATCGCGGCGCTTACGATTCACGGTCGCACCCGCGCGCAGATGTACACGGGGCGTGCCGATTGGACACTTATCGGCAAGGTGAAGAACAATCCGTTGATTAAGATTCCGATTATTGGTAATGGCGATATCGATTCGGCGGAGTCGGCTGCCGAGGCTTTCGATAAGTGGGGTGTCGATGGTGTGATGATCGGTCGTGCTACGTATGGTCGTCCGTGGATTTTCCGCGAGGTGCGCCACTATCTTTCGACGGGCGAGAAACTGCCTCAGCCGTCGGTCATTGAGCGTGTTGAGATTGCCAAGCACCACCTGCTTAAATCGGTTGAGGTGAAGGGCGAGCACGTGGGCGTTTTGGAGATGCGTCGCCACCTGTCGAACTACTTTAAGGGTTTGCCCGATTTCAAATCGACGCGCTTGAAGTTGGTAACGTTGTTCGATATTCCCGAGCTGTTGGCTACGCTCGATTCGATTGCCGATCGTTGGGGTGATTTCGATACCTCGGCGACCGTTCCTGCTCCGCTGTCGCACGATTTGTAAAAGCTATTCCCACTCCCAAACGAAAAACCGCGCCCAAAACTGAGCGCGGTTTTTTAATTCTTGATTAAAGATTAATCGGCTATTTCTCCTCTTCGAGGGGTTTGAGGGATTTCTCTTTCAGTTTGCCGTAAACCCAACGAGCCGAGAATTTATTGCCGTCAGCGTCCTCGACAACACCTTTGCCGTGCGGAAGACCATTCACAAAGTTGGCGCTATATGCCAATCCGTCGGGATAGAGCATAGTTCCGTAACCATTGGGCAGATCGCGCTCCCATTGACCGCAATACTTGCTACCGTCAGGATAAACCATCGTACCCACACCCTTAATCTCACCGTAGTAGGTCTGACCGCGATACATTGCGCCATCGCCCCAAGTGATTGTGGTAATACCCGTAGCCTCATCAACGGTAATTTCAGCAGAGGTCTTTGCGTCGAGATATGCTTGATTCTGCAAATACTCTTGATTCTCTATTCTATTGACATAGTCATTGTAGCTTTTATTACTTTTGGCAGCACTTTTAGTTTGATGCCTCTCCATTCTTTGCTTTGCTGCCGCTTCACCTGCAATATAAGGTCCTGTGTCGTACCTTATTCCTCTTTGGGCATTCGCTATTGTAGGCAAGCAAAAAATCGCCAAAAGAATTAATAAGAATCGTTTCATAGTTGTAGGGGTTTTTACGTGTTTTTTTGCAAATATAACAAATTAAATCTACAAATCCCAATTTTTGGTAATAAAAATCGAATTTGCCTATATTTTTTGCTCGATTCGTCTAAATTGATGAAAATTAATGCGATACAAATATGAAACGAAAATTTTTCGGGGGGGGTAAAATGTGCAATATAATATTGTATTGACTATCGCAGTTTGACCACTTTCGTAATACCCAATGCAGCCAACTCGCGTTGCAGTTCCTCGTCGTTGTCCGAGATAATCAGCAGACGGTCGCCCTCTTCGAGCGTCGTGTGTCCCTTCGGAATGAAGTAGCGCTCGCCACGACGTGCCATAACAACCAACGTGTGGTCGGGTAGCGTGATCTGTTTCAGTTGGTTGCCACGTGCGATCATCGACGCATTGATACGTATCTCGGTCATTGCCGACTTGATTTTGTCGGGCATCTCGACCTCGAAACTTGCCTCCTCTTCCTCCTCGGCCAGACCGAGCGCATTGGCCATCGAACTGACCGTTGTGCCCTGAATAATCAGCGACAGAATCGTTACTAAATAGACCACATTGAACATAAATCGCGCCCCTGGAACGTCGGCCACCAACGGATAGGTAGCGAAGATGATGGGCACCGCACCTCGCAGACCCACCCACGACACGTAAGCGCGCGCCTTGGTCGTGAATTTACGGAACGGAGCCATACACAGAATCACCGTCAGCGGGCGTGCCACGAAGATCATAAACACACCGACCAAGCCACCGATAATCAGCACGTTCGGGTCGCGCAACTCATCGATCTCGACCAGCAGACCGAGCGCAATGAACATCACGATCTGGAACAGCCACGTGAAGCTATCGAAGAAGATGGTCAGCGTGCGTTTGTGGGTGATCTTGTTGTTGCCGACCACCAGACCCGCAACATAGACCGCCAAGTAACCGTTGCCATACATCATCTCGGCCAGCGAGAAGGTGATGAACACAAAAGCCAGCAGCAGAATCGAATAGAAGGCCTTGTTGTCGATATTGATACGGTTTATCGACCACACGGCTACGCGTCCCAGCGAGAAGCCCGCCGCCGCACCGACAATCATTTTGATGATGAAGTCGACCACAGCGTTCCACACGTTCACCTCGCCCGAGCCCGACGGTGCAAGCACACCCACGAGCAGCACTGTGAGGATATATGCCATCGGGTCGTTACTACCGCTCTCCAACTCCAACAGCGGACGCAGGTTCTCTTTGAGGCCTGTCTTTTTGCTTCGCAGGATCGAGAACACCGAGGCCGAGTCGGTCGATGACATCATCGCCGCCAGCAACAACGACTGCATAAACGAGAACTCGAAACCGAACAACGGCATTATTGCGTAGATGAACCCTCCGAGCACAAGCGCCGTCAATGCCACGCCCACCGTGGCGAGCACCACGCCTGTTGTCATAATGGGGCGTATCTCCTTGATTTTGGTATCCATACCGCCCGAAAACAGAATGATACTCAGTGCGATCATACCGATAAATTGGGTCAATTCGGGCGAGTCAAACGAGATGAGTTTGTAGCCGAACAGCATACCAACCGCAAGGAAGAACAACAATGCGGGCGCACCGAAACGGTAGGCTGTCTTACCTGCCATTACGGCAGCAAAGAGCAGTATCGCGCTGATGAATACAAAATTTTCGGAGGTTATGACCATAGTGTGTTTCTCTTATTTCAAATTTTTTGCCTTACTACTCAAAATCCCCAACTCCCCACTCAAAATTAATTTTGAATCTTGAATTTTGAATCTTGAATTGCGGTCTGCTACTGCGGTCGGAACAGATAGGTGATCGTGCCGCGATGACGCTCGGGGGCGTTCTGGTCGAGGTTGAAACGCGATTCGCGCGCCTTGCGTACAGCCGCTTCGTGCAACTCGGCAATGTTGTCCGATTGCGAACGATCGACCTCAGCTGCAATGACGTTGCCACTGCGATTGAGCGTAACATTGACCACCACGCGACCGCCACTCTGACAGGTGTAGGCGGGTACGGGCAACTTGCGCGATTGACGAACGGGGTCGGTGAACGAATATTCGACCGTTACGTTGCCTGCCACCTTTGCGTCGCGCCCCTCAGTCGCCTCGCCCGAGGTGTCCTGCGGACGATTTTCGCTGATGGCGTTGGCGTCGTTCACGCCCTGATTGAAGGCGTCGCGGTTGGCACGCATACGCTCCTGAACCTCTTTGCCATAGTCACTCAGGTCCGATCCTGCGGCGGCGCGTTGAGCTTCGGCCTCGCTCAGGTTTGAGTTGGCATTCGAAATGCGGTTCGAGATTGATCCATAGTCGGCCATCTGCTGTTTGCGCTCGATCTCACGTTCGAGGCGCGCCTTCTCGGCAGCCAACTCTTCGAGGGTCTCGATGTCGATCACCATACCCTGCATATGCGGGCGCGAATTGACGACGATCTTCGAGGTAACGAAGGCGATGGCAATAACCAAATAGACGATCAGCGTGATGCAAAGTCCTGCACGATGATCGAAAGCCCATTCGCCTGCGTCGGATTTACGGTTGTCGAACGGGAGCTTAATACGCTGTCGTCGTTGGGGTTTATCTGTTGGTTGAAAAGTCATTTCTGATGTTAATTTTCTACAAAAATACGATTTTCTACAAAAATTTCATATCTTTGTAGGATAAATAACGAAAAATAAGCAACAAATGATAACAAAACAACAAACATTGAAGGCGCCGCTGTCGTTCTCGGGACGCGGTTTGCATACGGGACTAAATGTCAATATGACCGTTCTGCCCGCAGCGGCTGATACCGGTTTGATCTTCCGTCGTGTCGATTTGGAGGGTGCTCCTGAGGTACCTGCGTTGGGCGATTTCGTTGTTGATACGTCGCGCGGTACAACCATCGAGAAGGGTGCCGCTAAGGTTTCGACCATCGAACATATTGTTTCGGCATTGTGGACTATGGGTGTCGACAATGCAATTATCGAAGTTGATGCTCCCGAAACGCCGATTATGGACGGCTCGGCTCGCGAGTATGCCGCTGGTATCGCTGCGGTAGGTTTGGAGGAGCAGAATGCCGAGCGCAAATATTACGAAGTGACCGATAAGGTTGTCTACACCATTCCCGAGAAGGGCGTGGTGATTTTGATCTATCCCGACGACGATTTCAATGTGTCGGTACACGTCGACTATAACTCGAAGGTGATTGGTAACCAGTACGCTACCTTTATGCCCGAGGACGACTATCAGAAGAAGATCGCTTCGTGCCGCACGTTTGTGTTCCTGCACGAGTTGGAGCCGCTGCTCAATGCCAATCTGATCAAGGGCGGCGATCTGGACAACGCTATTGTAGTTGTCGAGAATCCCGTTTCGGACGAGGAGCTGAACCGCTTGGCAAAGGTATTTAACAAGCAGGATATCCAGATTACGGGTGGCTA
This sequence comes from Rikenellaceae bacterium, assembly GCA_017463585.1. Classification (GTDB taxonomy): domain Bacteria; phylum Bacteroidota; class Bacteroidia; order Bacteroidales; family Rikenellaceae; genus Alistipes. The sequence goes on from JAFTOX010000014.1 coordinate 68,709, forward strand.
TCTGAACCACCTCGAATTGCGCTATACCAACGAGTTGGCACGTCACAAGTTGCTCGATTTGCTGGGCGACTTCGCACTGCTCGGCGTTCGAATCAAGGGTCGTATTATGGCAACGCGACCCGGCCACTATGCCAATACCGAGACGGTCAAGCAGATGCGTCGCGCGATGCGCAAGGAGGGCGAGAAACCTCGCTTTAAGTATGATCCTACGGTTGCTCCCGTGTACGACATCAACGCTATCCGCTCGATGTTGCCTCACCGTCCGCCGTTCCTGCTGGTTGATCGCATCTTCCACATCGACGAGGAGTCGGTTGCAGGTATCAAGAATGTGACGATGAACGAGCCCTTCTTCGTGGGTCACTTCCCCGAGGAGCCCGTTATGCCCGGTGTGCTGATCGTCGAGGCTATGGCTCAGTGTGGCGGTATTCTTGCATTGAGCACCGTGCCCGATCCCGAGAAGTATTCAACCTACTTTATGAAGATCGACGGCGTGCGTTTCAAGCGCAAGGTTGTTCCTGGCGATACGTTGCAGTTTGAGCTGCGTCTGGCTGAGCCAATCCGTCGCGGTATTGTGGTGATGGAGGCTAAGGCATTCGTCGGTGGTCAGTTGGCAACCGAGGCTACGATGATGGCGCAGATTGCTAAAAATAAGTAAAATAATTAAACGAACATATTGATTCTGATTCTGTTATGGAAAACTCTCTGATCAGCCCGATGGCTTACGTCCACCCCGACGCAAAGATCGGTGCTAACGTTACGATTGATCCGTTTGCATACGTTGCTGCTGACGTAGTTGTCGGCGACGATTGCCATATTCGCACAGGTGCTGTGTTGCAGGACGGTGCACGTTTGGGCAAGGGTTGCGATATTCATACGGGTGCGGTTATTGCGGGTATTCCCCAAGATTTGAAGTTCAAGGGCGAGTACTCGACTGCCGAGCTGGGCGACTATAATGTTGTGCGTGAGTGCGCAACGGTCAACCGCGGTACGGCGGCAAAGGGTAAAACCGTTGTCGGTAGCCACAACCTGATTATGGCCTACGCTCACGTGGCACACGACTGCGAGGTTGGTAGCCACTGCGTGATTGTCAATGGTGTGTCGCTTGCAGGCGAGGTTGAGGTTGGCGATTGGGCAATCATCGGAGGCCACTCGGCTGTACATCAATTCTGCCGTATCGGTGCGCACGCAATGGTCGGTGGCGGCTCGTTGGTCAGCAAGGATATTCCTCCCTACGTCAAGGCTGCGCACCTGCCCGTGTCGTTTGTGGGTGCGAACTTCCTCGGCTTGCGTCGTCGTGGTTTCTCGTCGGAGCAGATCGAGGAGATCCAGAATATCTTCCGCGTGCTGTTCCAGAGCGGTCATAGCTATGGTAAGGCGGTTGAGTTGGTTGAGGAGCAGTTCCCGCAGTCGGAGTTGCGCGATGAGATTTTGGATTTCATTCGCTCGTCGAAGCGCGGTATCTTGAAGCCCTACAACCCGAAGGCAACAAGCGAAGAGTAATCAACGAATCACGATTCATAATTAAGCCACGCTCCGCAGGAGTGTGGCTTTTTTCGTTTTGAAATTTGTACTCGATATATCTCATCATTGGCGGGTGTTTTCTCATTGAATGCAAAGTAAATAATTTTGCATTTTGAATTCTCAAATGGCGATTTCTCCGAAATCGACACACGCGGTGGCGCCCGCGATTGAAAATCGCGCCGTCCCACGCCACCGCGTGTCTATTGTGAGAGCAAAGTAAAAACAAAAAACCGCCCCGATGTTCGGGACGGTTTGCGTTTGAGGTATGTCGTTTCGGACTACAAGTTATCCTTCTCGATATCCTTGAAATAGCGGTAGGTCGAAACCTTCAACTCCTGAGCAGCAGCGTCGTCGATAACCAGCACGCCCTTGGGGTGAACCTGCAAGCCGGTGATGGTCCACGAGTGGTTGTAAGCACCCTCTACGCCCTGCTTAACAGCCTGAGCCTTAGCGTGGCCCGTAGCCAGGATCATAACCTCGCGGCTCGACAGAATGGTGCCAACACCAACGGTCAGAGCGGTCTTGGGAACCAAATTAACGTCGCCATCGAAGAAACGAGCGTTAGCGATGATCGTATCCTCGGTGAGGGTCTTGATACGGGTACGCGAGTGGAGCGACGAGAAGGGCTCGTTGAACGCGATGTGGCCGTCGTTACCTACGCCACCCATAAACAGGTCGATACCGCCGGCTGCCTCGATCTTAGCCTCATACTCAGCGCACTCACGCTCCAAGTCCTCAGCGTTACCGTTCAGGATATTCACGTTGTCGGGGTTGATATCAACGTGCTTGAAGAAGTTGTTCCACATAAACGAGTGGTAGCTCTCGGGGTGCTCCTCGGGCAGGTTGCAATACTCGTCCATATTGAACGTGATCACGTTCTTGAACGAAACTTTACCAGCCTTGTTCATTGCGATCAGCTCCTTGTAGGTACCCAGGGGAGTACCACCGGTAGGCAGACCCAGAACGAAAGGTTTGGGACCCTTGTGCGCATTGATACGCTCAACAATGTGATTTGCTGCCCACTTAGCAACTTCGGCAGCATTGTTCTCGATAATTAATCTCATCTCTTCAAATGTTTTATTTGTTAGTTAATAATTGTTTTGATGTTAGAACATTCGCACGAATACCTCCATCGCCTGATATTCAGCCATTCCGAGTTGATCGTATAGCTTTGCGGTGTTTTGCGTACGCTCCTCGGCGCGCTGCCAGAACTCGCGCGGATCCTCACCGGGGAAGGGCACAAGATCCTTCTGCGAGAGGTGGCGATAGATTGCGTGACGCTTCTTGATCACCTCGTCGGGCGAGAGGGGCACGGCCATATCGACCATATCCAGACCCCACTCCATCCACGCACCGCGGTAGAGCCACATTCGGCAGTCCTTGAACCACTCGTCCTCCTTGATCACCTCGACAGCGCCGAGTATTGCATCGATACAAACGCGGTGTGTTCCGTGCGGATCGGCCAGGTCGCCCGCAGCGAAAATCTGGTGGGGCTGCACCTCACGCAACAGCTTGACAATGATATCAATATCGGCCTGACCCATCGGGTTCTTTTTGATGCCGCCCGACTCATAGAAGGGCAGATTCAAGAAGTGAATATTCTTCTCCTCCACGCCGAATACCGAGCAAGCGCCGATAGCCTCGCCACGACGCATTGCTCCCTTCAAGTTGAGCAATGCTCGGGGCTCGGGTGCACCTTTGCGCTTCTGACCGATAATGCGATTGACCTCATCGACCCAGTCGCCCAAACCCATTTCGCGTGCGGTCGTAATGAATTGCTTGATGACGTCGTCGTGAACAGCCACGTTACCCGAAACCTGATAGGCGACGTGCACGTCGTGACCCTGGTCGGTCAGTCGCATAAACGTACCACCCATCGAGATCACGTCGTCGTCGGGGTGCGGCGAGAAGATGATCACACGCTTGGGGTAGGGCGTTGCGCGCTCGGGACGGGTCGAGTCGTCGGCATTGGGTTTGCCACCCGGCCAGCCCGAAATTGTATGCTGCAAATCGTTGAATACCTTGATGTTGATCGAGTCGAACGTACCTTGTGCTTCGAGCAACTGACCCAACGAATTGTCGATATAATCTTTATAAGTAAGTTTCAAAATCGGCTTTTGGGTCTTCATTGCCAGCCAGATCACCGCCTTGCGAATGAACTTGGGCGACCAATCGCACGTACCCACCAACCACGGAGCCTTGACACGTGTCAGCTCCTCGGCAGCCTCTTCATCGACCACGATTTCGATATTTTGGTGCTCTTGCAGATAGGTTGCGGGGCACATCGGGTCGATGTTACCCTCGATCACCTGTCCGACAATGGCGGCCTTCTCTTCGCCCCACGCTACCAGAACGATCTCCTTCGACGAGAGAATCGTGCCGATACCCATCGTGATAGCCTTCGTGGGTACGTTCTCTGCACCCGCAAACGACGAAGCCTCAGCTTTGATACTTGCATTGCTCAGCGCCACCATACGGGTCTTGCTGTTCGAGTACGAACCCGCCTCATTGAATCCAATCTGACCCTTCGAGCCTACACCGAGCAACATCAGGTCGAGTCCGCCCATCTCGGCGATCTTAGCCTCGAAATCGCGGCAATATTGCGACACGTCGGCCATCTTGACCATCGAGTCGGGGATAAATATATTCTCGGGTCGCACATTCACATATTCGAGGAACTCCTCGTGAATACGGAAGTTGCGACTCTGCTGAGCCTCTTTCGAGATACCGTAGAACTCGTCAAGCGAGAAAACGACCACATTTCGGAAACTCACTTCGCCTGCTCGGAACAGATCGACCAGCTCCGAGAAGATACCCATCGGCGAGCTGCCCGAAGTGACACCCAGCACGAACTTCTCGCCCGTAGCCTCTTTGGCTTTGATTGCAGCGACAATCTTCTGAGCGACATATTTCACGCCGTCGTCCTCGGTTTCGAAAACGTTGGTATTGATACGCTCATAGCGACGGATAATATCCATCGGCTCGGCATTAGGAATCAATCCGCCCTCTTTTTTCAGTTTGTAGGTTCCCATAATGTGCGAGTGTTTTTACTTGACAAATTGCTCGTAGTAGTTCACATAGGCGTTGTTTACCAATCGGTTGCCACCCGCAGTGGGGTAGTCGCCCGAGAAGTACCAATCGCCCTTGTTGTTGGGGCACGCCTCGTGCAGACCCTCGATCGACTGATAGACGATGCTCACGGGCACGGTGCAATCCTCGGGTGTCAGCATCTTGGTAATCTGAGCCGTAATTTCGTCATCGGTGAACGGAGCATAAATATCCTTCACGCAATTGACCATCTCATTAACGGGCAACTTAGCCTGCTCCAAACATTTGCGGTAGGTATCGTGCAACAATTGCTCCATACCGCGCTCGCGCAGCAGTGCCACAGCAGCGTGGAAAGCGATGAACTCGCTCATACGCGACATATCGATACCGTAGTAGTCGGGATAGCGCACCTGAGGCGATGACGAAACGATGACGATCTTCTTCGGGTTCAATCGGCTGAGAATCTTGACGATACTCTGTTTCAGCGTCGTGCCGCGAACGATCGAGTCGTCGATTACGGCAATGCTATCCACCTCAGGGGTGATCGTGTCGTAGGTGATATCATAGACGTGAGCAGCCAGATCGTTACGGCTTGCACCCTCGGTGATGAACGTACGCAACTTGATATCTTTGATAGCCAGCTTCTCGGTACGCACGCTACGGTCCAGAATGCGCTCGATCTGCTCGGCCTGCGGATTTGCACCCAGAGCCTCGATCTGCTCCACCTTTTGGCGATTCATATAGTTGTTCATACCCTCGACCATACCGTAGTAAGCCACCTCGGCGGTGTTGGGGATAAACGAGAGTACCAGATGGTCGATGTCGTAATCGACCTCGCTGAGGATCTTGTCGCAGAGCAGACGTCCGAGCATCTTACGCTCACGATAGATATCCGAGTCGCTACCGCGCGAGAAGTAGATACGTTCGAACGAGCAGGGTGCCAGCTTCTCGGCAGGTTCCAAAATCTGCTCGACGCTCACCGTACCATCACGCTTGATAAACAGGCCCTCGCCTGCCTTCAACTCCTTCACCTGATCGGTGGTCAGATTCATTGCGGTTTGGATTACGGGACGCTCCGATGCAACGATTACCACCTCATCGTCGATGTAGTAGAATGCCGAGCGGATACCCCATTTATCGCGCAGTACGAAGCAGTCGCCCGTACCCGTTGCGCCTTCGATCACAAAGCCACCGTCCCACAACGACGATGCTTCGCGCATAATCTTCTGAATATTGAGTTCGTCCTCGATCTTGTCGATCAGTTCCAAGCCGGTGTAGCCTTCGCTCATAAAGCGGTGCTGCAACTCCTCGACCTGCTCATCGAGCATATAACCGAGCTGTTCGAGCATTAGGAACATATCAGCGTCCTGACGGGGGTGCTGACCCTGCTTAACCACGTGAGCCATCAGCTCCTCGGCATTGGTCAGGCTGAAATTACCTGCCAGAACGATGTTACGGCTGCGCCAGTTGTTGCGTCGCAGGAAGGGGTGCACATACGACATACCGTTGCGACCTCCGGTGCTGTAACGCAGGTGTCCCACGTAGCACTCGCCCACGTAGGGCATATCTTCGTCTGAGAGTCCTGCTGCGCGACCTTCGGCGATAGCCTTGTTGGCCGAGGCGAAACACTCGCCAATTGCGCCACTACCGAGCGCTCGTTCGCGGAAAATATACTCGTTGCCGGCTTGTGCAGTGAGCTTGATACAAGCCAAACCTGCACCCTCTTGACCGCGGTTATGCTGTTTCTCCATCAATAGATAGAGTTTGTTCATACCGTAGAGGGGCGTACCATACTTTTCAGTGTAATAGGAGATAGGTTTTCTCAACCTAACGAGGGCGATGCCACATTCGTGTTTAAGTGCCTCACTCATAGAAGTAGAGTTGTTGTAGAAAAATTGAATTTTAGAAATATCGACCACAAAGGTAACAAATGCGCGTCAGACATCAAACACTTCGCACCCCATTTTTTCAATTTTTTTATACATTTTTTTCGTCGCGCTCGTGCGTGAGTATTATGCGCGCGGGCGCAAACCGTCAGTTTTTGTTTGTTGAGGGAGTTTGTTGCGGGCGAAAAATCGCTAAATTTGCACCCGAAAACAATCCCCAAACACGAACATTCAGACTCAGATGAATCCGACCGTTAAAACAATTTCGATGCCCACGGTGATGATCGCGGGCGCACTCTTTTGCCGACAGATTATGGCTCTCGATACGTGGTGCGACCATCGCATTACGCCCGTAGTGATCTTTACGATGTTGTTCATCACATTTTGCCGTGTCGATATGCGTCAAATGAGATTGCAACCTATGCACTTTTGGTTGATAGCCTTTCAATTCGTGGTGGCGCTGGCGTTGTACGCAGCGCTGGCGTGGTGGAACGTTACGGTGGCGCAAGGGGCACTGATCTGCGTGATGGCACCCGTTGCAATGGCGGCGGTGGTCATTGGCGGAATGTTGGGTGCGAACATCGTTACGATGACGACATACAGCCTGCTGTGTAACTTTGTTTTCGCCTTCTTGGCACCCGCCGTGCTGTCGTGGGTGGGCGATGGAACCTGCTCATTTACAGAAATTCTTGGTCGCGTAGCTCCGATGTTGGTGCTGCCCTTTGTGGTGGCTCAGGTGTGTCGCCATTCGTTGCCTCGTGTGAGTGATTGGGTGTCGCGCCACGGCTCGATTTCGTTCTATGCGTGGTTGGTGGGCTTGGCTGTGATTATGGCGCGCACCACCTGCTTTATTCTCGATTTGACCGATGCCGACGTGATGACCGAGTTGGCATTGGCGGCGGTGGCGCTGGTGGTTTGCATTGCGCAATTCTCGCTCGGACGCCGTCTTGGTCGTTACTATGGCGATCCTGCGGCGGGCGGTCAGTCGCTCGGTCAGAAGAATACGATCCTCGTGGTGTGGATTTCGCAGACCTTCCTCGATCCGCTTTCGTCGATCGCTCCGACGGCCTATATCGTGTGGCAAAATTTAGTCAATAGTTACCAGATGTGGCGTGCCCGCGAGCAGAAGTAGGGTAGCCACAACTATAAACGATGACGCCACCTCGAACGATCGGGGTGGCGTCAGTCTATTTAAGTGAGGGTTAGTTATTTACGGAAAATGAAATAGACCGCCAAAACCAAGAACAAGAAACCGATTGCGTGATTCCAGCGCAGCGCCTCGGTACGGAAAACGAGCACCGTAAAGAGTGTGAAAACCGTCAGCGACACCACCTCCTGAATCACCTTCAACTCGACCACCGAGAACGGACCGCCATTCTCGCGGAAACCGATACGGTTGGCGGGCACTTGGAAGAAGTATTCGAACAGTGCAATGCCCCAGCTAATCAGCACGATAGCGACCAATCCGAGCTTGTCGAAACCCTTCATCTGGCTAAATTTCAGGTGGCCGTACCACGCCATTGTCATAAATATGTTGGACATCACGAGCAGTCCGATTGTCATCAATCCCTTCATTTCGATTTGGTGTTAAAAGTGTGTCAAAATCGGCCGCAAAATTATGCAAATTAATTCAAAATGCAAACCGCGCCACACTTGAATTGTGCAGCGCGGTTTGTAATCTGACTTTTCAAAAAATGAATTGTGAATCCTCCTTATTTTTTCTTTGTGTAAGCGTCAGCCTTCTCCTTGATACGTGCGGCGCGGGTTGCGCTGTCGGGGTGGGTCGAGAACATCTGAGCCACCTTCGAGGCGGTCTGCGAGTTGCTGCTGCCCGCCATCTGGATCAACTTGTTCAGCGCGTTGTACATCGCATAGGGACTGCGACCGTTGGCGATACACATATTGAAAGCCTCCTCGTCGGCTGCAAACTCCTGTTTCTGCGAGAATTGAGCCTCGCCGTAAGCCGTAGCGATCGCACCGAGCTGCGAGTTGGTCAGGTTTTCGAGCGTGGGGCTGATCGAGCCGATAGCGTCTTTGAGTGCTGCGGTGCGATAAGCCTGCTTCATCATATTCTTGGTGTCGGCGTGTTTGAGGTGTCCGATCTCGTGTCCGATAACTGCAAAAACTTCATCGTCGGTCATTGCGTCCATCAGACCCGAATAGACACGGATACTGCCGTCGCCACAAGCGAAGGCATTGACTTCGTTGGTTTCATACACCTTGAAATTGAGCTTCATACCCTCGACACCTTTGAGGTTCTTGACGAGCTTGTTGAGGCGCTGTGTGTACTTCGAGGTCGAAGGAGCGATTTTGTTCTGCTGGTCTTGATAGACCATATATTCGCTACACATTTGCGCAACTTGTGCGTCGGTGATAGCCATCGAGGCTGCCAAGTTTGTACCTGCGCTAATCAGTTTCGAGGTGTTGAGCGAGCTGCACGCACTCATCATCAGCGGGCAGAGCAGAATAACGAGAAGTCTTTTCATAATCGTGAGTTTTAGTTTTGTTTCAATGTACAAATATATTAATTTTTTGAGAAAAAATCGCACTCTCGATTTAACTTTCTGCGCCGATAATATTTTCGATTACCCGATCGGAATGGCGTATGTGTTTTTGACCTCGCCCATCACGAATGAGGAGTGGAGCGAGCCGATACACTCCAACTCGCCCAAAATTCGCAACACGAAACTTTGGTACGCCTTCATACTTGCAGCGTGAATTTTAAGCAGAAAATCGTATTCGCCCGAGATGTTGTAACACTCGACCACCTCGTCCATATGATTGACAGCCTCCATAAATCGGTTGGCATTCTCGAATGAGAGCTGGTTCAATTTGATGTAACAGAAAGCCATAAAACCACGATCGAGCTTTTCGGCATCGAGTATAGCCACATAGCGACGTATGTAACCTTGTGATTCAAGCCGTTTTACGCGCTCAAAGACGGGCGTAGGGGAGAGGTGTACGCGGGTAGCTAACTCTTTGTTTGTCAGCGAAGCGTCTTGTTGCAATGTGCGCAAAATTGCAATGTCAATAGCATCGAGTACTTCGGTCATAATGTGTCGGAAATATTTTCTTTTTGATAGCTTTATAAGCTGCGTTTGTTGGATTTGTATTTTGTTTTCAGTTGCAAAATTAGTGTAATTTTCTATGTTTTGCAAATTACTTGGAAAAATAATTTTATCAATATAATTTTGCGCCGACAAACGAGATTAATCAATAACGATATAAATAACGATGGAAATGAAACGTGATAATCTCCACTTTGAAACGCTCCAACTCCACGTGGGGCAGGAGCACGCCGACCCAGCAACCGATGCCCGAGCCGTGCCGATTTACCAGACAACATCTTATGTATTTCGTAATTCGCAACACGCGGCCGATCGCTTTGGACTGCGCGATGCAGGTAATATTTATGGCCGCTTGACCAATCCGACACAGAGTGTTTTTGAGGAGCGCATAGCTGCACTCGAAGGAGGTGTCGCGGCATTGGCGGTGGCATCGGGGGCTGCGGCGGTAACTTACGCGTTGCAGAATATTGCTCTCGCGGGAGATCACATCGTGGCAGCCGATAATCTATATGGCGGTTCGTTCAATCTGATTACCCACACGTTGGCATCGCAAGGTGTTGCGAGCACCATCGTCAATATGAATGATGAGCAGGCTTTGCTGTCGGCATTTCGTCCCAATACGAAGGCAGTCTATGTCGAAACGTTCGGTAATCCCAATTCCGACATCACCGATATCGAGGCGGTAGCGCGTGTGGCACACGAGCACAATGTGCCGTTGATTGTCGATAACACCTTTGCAACTCCGTTTTTGCTGCGTCCGCTCGAACACGGAGCCGATATCGTGGTACACTCGGCAACAAAATTCATCGGTGGGCACGGTTCATCGTTGGGCGGAGTGATTGTCGATGGCGGACGTTTCGATTGGAAGAGTGATCCGGCAAAATTCCCCACTCTTGCGGCTCCCGATCCGAGTTATCACGGTGTGGTATTTGCCGATGCTGTGGGTGCAGCGGCATACGTAACGCGAATTAGAGCGGTGCTGTTGCGTGATACGGGTGCGACGTTGAGCCCCTTCAATGCCTTTATTCTGTTGCAAGGACTCGAAACACTTTCGTTGCGAGTTGAGCGACACGTGCAGAATGCGTTGCGGGTGGTTGAATTTTTGTCTGCGCACCCCAAGGTGCGTCGCGTGAATCACCCTTCGCTGCCCGATAACCCGAGCAATGCTCTCTATCGACGTTATTTCCCGCAGGGAGCAGCTTCGATCTTCACCATCGAGTTGGAGGGCGGAGAGCAGCAGGCTTGGAAATTTATAGATTCATTGGAGATATTCTCGTTGTTGGCCAATGTGGCTGATGTTAAAAGTTTGGTTATTCACCCATTCACAACCACTCACTCGCAAATGAGCGAAAAAGAGCTTGCAGCACAACACATTACACCTTCAACCGTGCGATTGTCAATAGGTACGGAACATATCGACGATTTGCTGGCTGATTTGTCGCAAGCTCTCGCAAACGTGTGAATTAAATGGAGTAATTAAGTTAGTTAGGTTAGGTTGTGAGCGGATCACGTTTTGGCGTGGTCCGTATTTTTTTTACTAAAAAAGAGAAAAACGTACACTCTCGATTTAACTTTTCGTACCTTCGTGCGTCATATAGTCAAAAGCACTGCTGAACAAACCGATGACAACGACCCACAACACACTCCCAGCCTGCTCCGAACTGCGCGACGAGGCCACTCGCAACGAGGCTTTCGACCGTCTGGTCGGGGTGCTGCTCCGACCAATCTATTGGCACGTGCGACGATTGGTTGTCGAGCACGACGAGGCCGAGGAGATCACGCAGGAGGCGTTCGTACGAGCCTTCGAGCAGTTCGATCGATTCCGTGGGGGTGATGGCGAGTTGCGCGCTTGGGTTTACCGCATTGCCACCAACCTGTCCATCAGTGCTTTGCGACGGCGGCGACGGTCGATCTTTACGTCGATAGATCGGGTGAGCCGCGAGCTCTCGGATCGCGTAGCCGATTGCTCGCCTCCCGATGCCGATGAACGATTGATTGAGTTCCAGCGGGCGGTGTTGGAACTGCCGACCAAGCAGCGATTAGTTTTTAACCTACGCTATTACGACGAATTGAGCTATGCCCAGATAGCCACCGCGACGGGGCAGAGCGAGCAGGCCGCCAAAACCTGCTACCATTACGCGGTGAAACGATTGAAAGAACAATTAAACGATTGGCAGATATGAGTACCTTGAACAGAATTGATCGACGACTTCCCTACCACACTTCGGACGCCGATTTCGAGGTGATGGCCGAGCGCATACGATTGCGCACGACGGCACGTGTCGAAGCGACGGCACCGTCCACGTCGTCCGTTCAGTCAGCTCGACGACCTGCGTTGCGAATGGCGATTGTTATGGCGTTGGTTGCCGTGGCGATTGTTACGGGTGCTTGGTTTGCCACCTCGGAGCCCGAACCTCAGCCGACGCTTGCCGAACTGTTGGCAACCGCCTCGCCCGAAACGCTGCGCGAGGTGGCGGCTACAAACTACGACGATATTATTTTCAACCAACAAATCTAACACACGATGAAACGTATCTATCTTATACTTATAGCAATATTTTGCACGATCAGCGTGGCTTTTGCCACCGAGCCTGCGGCCGAGGAGCCGCAGACGCCCGATGAAATCCGTGCGGCGGCGCGCGAGCAGGTGATCTCATCGCTGAGTCTTTCGAAGGAGGCCCGCAAAAAGTTTGAGCCGATCTACGACGAGTATCGTGAGGCATTGGCCGGGGCGGTGCGCACGGCTAACGAGCAACTCGGCGAGGTAACTCCGCTCAACGGTATGAAGGTCAATTTGAAGAATGTGGCGGCTACGGCACAAGTTAAGTTGGACTATATCGACCGCTTTGCCGAGGTGCTTTCGAGTGCCCAGATTCACCAGCTCTACAACTCGGAGGGACAGATTGCGTGGACCGTTCGCAAGCGAGCAGAAGTAGTTGATTCCGAGGGGAATGTGTCGATGAATGACAACACCTTCTATCTCGATAGTGCGCTGTATTGGCAGTTGGCAAATGCGTCGGACAAGAGCGAGGCGCTCAGCTATGCGAACGATGCGATGAATGATCCCCGAGCACGTGTCTATGTTGTAGGTGATGGAGGTAAACTGCTGCCTATTGAGTCTGTTCCTGCACCCGAGGTCAAACAGCAATATTATCGTATGAATGGCAAGCGCACGCCTTTGGTGTCGCCTACGGGTCAGCTCATTGAACAAGACTATGGTAAGATTGTAAATTATCACACTTTGCGTGTCGATGGTCGTATCAAAGTGATAATCGCGCCATCGGTCTCGACGCTCAAAGTTCGTTGCGACCGAGCTTTTATGGACGGTGTGGAGTATAATATGCGAGATGGCGTTCTCAGCCTTTCGATAGATCACAAAAAGTACTCGGCTTGGACTGGCGATATGAAAGTCGAGGTCTATCTGCCCGTGTCGTCGCACCTGCGACGTATCTATGCCAATAACACTGCATCGGTGCAGATCAAAACCTCGCTCCGAACCGATGTGCTGACTTTCGATGTCAATAACCGCGCTTCGGTGTCGGCTACGGGACATCTGATCGCACAGAAGGTAACGGTTAATGCCAATGGTTACAGCAAATTCGATGCGAATGTCCTCACGACCAACCGCGATGGCAGCACGATGAAAAATGGTATGGTTCTGTACAATCTTGACGGTCGTTCGGAGGTTAGTGGCACGGTTGTAACAAATACCTTTGTCGGTAAGGCAAACGGCTACTCTGACCTTAATATCGGTACGTCGATTCACGAGGCGAGATTCGTGCTCAATGGTCGCAGTAAACTTCGTGGCGAGATCAGCGCAACCACCCTCCGAGTGGAACTCAATGGCTACTCGGACGTTATGTCGGATCAGATAACATTTGAAAAGTCTGCCGTGCTCCTGCTCAACGGTCGCTCGTCGACCACCGCCAAGCGTATGTCGGCACCGCAGGGGGCGAAGTTCTCGGCTAAGCTCGAAGGCTACTCGAAGATGAATATTGGCTCGGGTCGCGCAACCGAGGGGTTTGTTACGCTGTCGGGTCGCTCGGAGTTCAACGCCGCAAAGTTCGATGTGCGAAACCTGACGGTCGTAGCCAACGACTACTCGTCGGCAGATGTGCTCTGCTCGGGCAAGTTGCGTGCAACCACCACCAATCCGTATGCTCGAATCAATTACAGCGGTAACTGCACGGTCGAGTCGATCGCTCCGTCAATCCAACGCAAATAGCACTCTCTGATAACTTTACGCCGAAGGTCGCCTCTCGATAATGTGGGGCGACCTTTTTGTTTGATTGCTGAATGTGCGCATACTCGTGGGCTGGGGCGGTCGCCCAAAGGGAATTCAAAATTATTTACCTTGCTTTCAATAAATGCGCACTCTCTGTGGCTGGGGGGGGCGTGCGACAGAAGTCGCACGAGCCACAGAGAGTGTGTCAAAATCAAAGATTTTGCCTATTTTGGAAGATGTAAAAAAAAGCCGCGCTCCGAAGAGCGCGGCTTTTTTGCGAATTATGAATTGCGAATTATGAATTATGAATTGTGAATTGTGAATTGTGAATTGTGAATTGTGAATTGTGAATTGTGAATTGTGAATTGTGAATCTCCAACCTACTTCTTCTTCGCAAGCACCTCGCACTGATCGATCTGGTTGCCATTGCGATCGAGCAGCGTCAGCACCAAATGCTTTTTGTTGGCTGCGAGGTGAATAGCACCAACGGTTTTGGGACCTTCGTACCACTTTGCACGAATCTTATCCTCGTTCTGCTGGGGCATCTCTTTGATCGTCTGCCCGCGCTCGTTGTCCGACGAGGGTACCTGAATATAGACCGTTCCGCGCGTGCCGTCGGTCGCTTTGCCTTCGTAGAGAGGTGCCGTGCGCACGTAGATATGGTTGTTGCCAGCCAGCGCGAGATCAACGCCTAACTCATCGAACAACTCGCACCAACGACCATACTGCGAATCGCGTCCGTCGTGTCCGAAGAACCACTGATAGTGCTCACATACGATCACGTAGCGAGCCTTGTTCTGCTCAACCACCTTGCGTACCCACGCCTGAGCCTCGGCCAGACCTTCGTCCTTGCGCATCACCTCGTTGTTGAGCATAATGAACAGCGCGTCGCCGTAATAGAAGTAGTAGCAGACGCCCATCTCGTCGCCGTAACCGTTTCGCGGATAGAAGTTTGCGTCGCGGATAAATGCGTTCGACTGACCATTGACGCGGGTCATATTGTCGTGGTTGCCATTGACGCCCGCCCACATATAGTCGTGGAAAGGTTTGCGGGTGTAGAGATCCGACCAGAACGAGTAGCTGCCGCCCCAAGCGGTGATGTCGCCGAGGTGCAACACCCAATCAATCGAGGGGTCGTGTCGCTCAACTGTGTTGATCATCGCCATTGCCGCATCGACGCGATGGGGCAGTGGAGTGTAGGCGTGGAAATCGGCAATCACACAGGCGCTCCACTCCTTCGCACCCGAGGTGCGGAAGTAACGCGGCTCGCTCCATTTGTCGCCCGCGCCGATCGAGTACATATAGTCGGTATTCGGTCGCAAACCGCTGAGCGTAGCCTCACACTTGGTGAATCGAACCTGCTCATTAATGGTCTTGCCCTGAGGTGTTTTCGACGAAATGCCGTCGTATGTGGTGCAGAGGTGCGTCGCGGCCTCGACCACGCGGGCACGCTTCCAATCGACGTCGCCCACACGGGTGTAGCGCACCGAGGTTGCGTCGGAGAGGGTATCGACGCCCCAACTGATATTGATGCTGTTGCGGGTATCCTGATCGGGACAAGCCACGACCGTAAATGGACTTGCGGGCAGCTGTGCCGCAAGAGTGCTGATGGCGAAGAGCGCCACGAGAGTTGAGAGTATGCGTTTCATTATTTGCGTAGTTTTTTGATTCTTTGAAGACAAATTTACAAATTTTTCACAAATTTTCGGTCGGACGTGCAACGAAATTGATTAATTTTGCGTCTAATAGATAAAAACCTCAAACTTAATACGATGATGAAACGGATTCTATTTTCGCTGCTTTTTGCGCTTTTGGCACTCTCGGCAAATGCGCAAAGTGATTCAGTCAAGGTTGCACGACGTGCCCCATATCGTGGTGATTTTGCGGCGAGTGCATTTGTTTTTCCGTTTATAGGTGTGTCTTATGCTTTTGAAACGACACACGGTGTGGCTCTCGGTCGTCGGGCGAATGGTTTTGTGGGTGCGGGTTTTAAGTATGCGGTCCACGACTTTGGCTATAACGATGCCGAGCCAAACAAAAGCACGCCAAGTTTGAAACTGAAAATAGGTTATGTTCGCGGTAAGTATTTGGTGCCCAGCAAGAAGATGAAGGTCAATTTCTTTGTGTCGGGCGATCTTGGAGCGGGCTTTTGGACGAGTTACAACCTTGACACGTGCATTGCCCGAACCCGTGTAGGCGTTTATGCTAATGGCGATCTCGGTATGGCGATCAGACTTTACAAACGGCTCTCGTTGGACCTCTCAGTCGGAGTGTGGGGCATTTTGGGTGAGTGTGGCTCACCGTACCTCAAAATCGGATTCACATTCTAAACAAAATGCAAAGGTCGCGCTCCGTCGGGGTGCGACTTTTTGTTTGATCAAAGTGAAAGGGCAAAATCGCAGATTTTGACACACGCGGTGGCGCCCGCGATTAAAATCGCGCCGCCCCACGCCACCGCGTGCGATGATAACGAAATCAAAGATTTCGAATAGATTGAATCTTAATCTCTAAAACTTGAATTAAGAATCATTTTTTTTGTTATCTTTGCAAAAATATAATCATACGAAAATGAAAATCCTGATTCTCAACGGCCCCAATCTCAATTTGCAGGGTCATCGTGATACCGATATCTACGGCACCGAAACTTTCGAGGAGTTTATCGAGCGTCTGCGTGCCGCATTCTCGGAGTGCGAGGTGGACTATTTCCAATCGAATATCGAGGGCGAGCTGATCGACCAACTCCATCAATCAATCGGTCGCTACGACGGCGTGGTACTCAATGCAGGTGGCTATACCCATACGGCAGTTGCGTTGGCTGACGCTGTTGGGGCGGTTTCGACGCCCGTTGTCGAGGTGCATATCTCGTCGATTCTGGCACGTGAGGAGTTCCGCCACGTGTCGCTCATCGCACCGCGCGCCATTGGCTCGATAATGGGGTTCGGGCTGGATTCGTACCGCCTCGGAATGTTGGCTCTCGGAGCGCGCCAAACGTCGCAAATGTAAAAACCGCAAAGCACGATGCAACTCAAAGATAAGGTAGTGAGCGGTGTGGCGTGGAGCGCGGCCGAGAAGATCGGCTCGATGCTCCTGCAAATGGTCGTCAGCTTTGTGCTGGCGGGACTGCTCGTACCCGACGATTACGGCACGATGGCCGTGATGGTGGTCTTTGCGACGGTGTCGTTGCTGATTGTCGATAGCGGATTCTCGCAAGCACTGATCCGCAAACCAGAACCTACACAAGCCGATTATACCTCGGTCTTTGCCTTCAACCTCGTGGTGTCGTGGGTGCTCTATGCGTTGCTGGTTGCGGGCTCGTTCCCGTTGGCGGCATACTACGATGAGCCCGAAATGACACGCATCGCACCGGTGCTGTTCCTGTTGCTGCCGGTCAATGCTATGTGCGTCATTCAGAACACGATACTCACGCGCACGTTTGCCTTCCGCAAGCTCTCGACCATCACCTTCCTCTCGTCGTTGGTGGCAGGCGTGGTGTCGATCGCGGTGGCGGTTGCAGGAGGCGGATTGTGGGCTTTGGTCTGCCAGCGACTGCTGACGTTGGTGGTCAAGGCGCTGCTGCTTTGGTGGTGGGGCGATTGGCGACCGAAGGGTGGTTGGAGCCTCAGACCTCTGCGCGAGATGTTCCCTTATAGTTCGCGATTGTTGGCAACCGATCTGCTCAACGGTATCTATAACAACGTGTCGTCGCTGTTCATTGGCAGTATGTACACGTTGCAACAACTCGGCTACTTCTCGCAAGCGCAGAAACTGAAAGATCTGCCCGTAACCTCGACCGTGCAGGCGGTGCAGAATGTAACCTTCCCCGCGTTGGCGTCGATTCGTGATGACGAACGGAAGTTTGCCGAGAGCTATCGTCAGGTGTTGATGGTGATGGCCTTTGTGATGATTCCGATGATGGCGGGGTTGGTGGCGGTGGCTGACGATATGTTTGCGCTGATTGGCGATAAGTGGCGACCGACGGTGCCCTATTTCCGTGTGTTGTGCCTGACGGGCATTACGCAACCAATCGCAATGGTGGCCTACAATATCCTGAAAGTACGTAGCAATGGTCGCATAATCTTCCAACTCGAAATAGTCAAGAAATTGATAATGACGGCAATCCTCGCACTGACGATCCCGATGAGTGTCGAGGCCGTAGTGTGGGGCTTGGTGGTGATGTCGGTGATCGAGATGGTGGTCAATTTCGGAGCGACGTTGCGCTATACGAGCGTTTCGGTGTGGCACGTGGTGCGCGATCTGCTTGCGCCGTTGGCTCTTGCAGCGGTGATGTGCGGGGCGGTCTATGCGTTGAGTGGGGCGGTGCAGGCGTGGCCTATTGCGGTGCGATTGATCGTGGAGGTTGCGACGGGTGTTGCGATCTATGCGGGTGGGGCGTGGTTGCTCCGTTTCGAGGGTATGCGCGAGATAGTGCGTATCGTCGGTGGATTGATGGGCAAAATCAAAAACTAACTATATTCTACACACACAATGAAAAAACAAACTATTTTAACTGCAATCTTCGCGCTGTTGGCGCTGACCGTGTCGGCAGGTCAGCCGCGCGTAAAGAATGTGATCTATCTGATTGGCGATGGTATGGGCTTTGGCTCGGTGTCGGCTCTGCTGTTGTCGCAGAACGAAAAGACGGGTTTCGAGTATGCTCCTGTGATTGGTCTGTCGGAGACCTGCTCGGCCGATAATTTCGTAACCGATTCGCCCGCAGGCGGTACGGCATTGGCAACGGGTACACGTACCCGCAACGGCTACTTGGGCGTCGATCCCGAGGGTAACCAGCTGACCAGCATTCTGCGCAAGGCTCAGACGATGGGCAAGCGTACGGGTATCGTCGTAAATACGGTGCTCACCGAGGCTACGCCCGCAGCGTTCTATGGTGGCGTGAAGAGTCGCAAGGAGAGCCTGCGCTTGGCCGAGCAATTTGTCGAGAGCGGTGTCGATGTAGCTATCGGTTCGGGTTTGAGTGTATTTGTAGGTCGTCCCGACTCGGTCGATCTGACTGCCGAGTTGATCAAGCGTGGCTACGATGTCTATTTAGATTGGGGTGCTACGGCACGCTCGACGGCTGACCGTTTTGTGTCGATTCTGCCGATGTCGGACGTTCATCGTCGCAACAAATCGAGCAATACGACGGCAGGTGCAGCCGAAGGAGCCGAGGTGTGTCTGGCGGCGCAGCTGGCAGCCGAGAATGGCGAGGAGCCTACGTCGGGCGATCCGACCGAGTATCTGACCCGTGCAACGGAGAAGGCTCTGGCGACGTTGGAGCGCACGGCCGATCGCAATGGTTTCTTCTTGATGATCGAGAGTGCAATTATCGACGGCTATGGTCATAATAACGATTCGGAGGGTATGATCGAGGAGATGCGCGAGTTCGACCGCACGTTGCAGATGCTGGTCAAGTATGTCGAGGCTCACCCCGAAACGCTGTTGGTCGTAACGGCCGATCACGAAACGGGTGGCACGGGCGTATCGTACCGTTCGTATGAGGTAGGCGGTGAGGCTCCTGTAGTCCTTTCGTTCAGCACCAAGGGACATACGGGTACGGTTGTTCCTATCTTTGCGTATGGTGCAGGAGCTGAGGAGTTTGGCGCGATTATGAAGAACACCGAACTGCCCAAGATTATCGAGCGACTGATCAATGGTAAAAAGAAATCAAAGAAATAAAACGATTCAACAATGAAAAAACTATTAATCCTTTTGGCAGCAGTCACAGCGGTGGCTTGCGCGCCCAAGAACGAGCCCGTGGCGTTGGTTCCCTATCCCAATCAGGTTGAGTATGGTGCAGGTCGCTACTCGGTGCTCAATGCACAATTTACTTGCGACGAGGCGATGGACGATCGCGCATTTGCTGCGGTGGCTCTGTTTGCCGATCAGTTGGCTACCGTGAGCGGTGGAGAGAACGAGGCTACGAAGAGTGCGGTAATGCCGTCGGAGGGCTTCCGCTTTGTGGTCGATCCGACCATTGAGAAGGAGGGCTACCGCCTTTCGGTAACGCGCAAGGGCGTTGAGGTTCGCGCGAGCGAGTTTCCTGGTTTTTACTATGCAATCCAGACAATCAAGCAGTTGCTGCCCGCCGAGGTCTATGGTGAGGCGCTGGCTGCCGATAAGGATTGGACGATGCCTTGCCTTGCGATCGAGGACGCTCCCCGCTTCGGCTATCGTGGTATGCATATGGACGTTTCGCGCCACTTCTTCTCGATTGAGGAGGTCAAGCGCTACATTGACATTATGGCGGTGCATAAGCTCAACCGCCTGCATTGGCACCTCACCGACGATCAGGGTTGGCGTGTCGAGATCAAGCGCTTCCCCAAGCTGACCGAGGTTGGCTCGATGCGTAAGCATACGGTAGTTCGCAAGGATTGGGGTACTTATGACGGTATTCCGCACGGTGGCTACTACACTCAGGATCAGATTCGTGAGGTTGTTGAGTATGCAGCCGCAAATGCCATTGAGATCATTCCCGAGATCGACCTGCCGGGTCATATGATGGCGGCTCTGGCAGCCTATCCCGAGTTGGGTTGCACGGGTGGTCCGTATGAGGTTTGGCCTCGTTGGGGTATCTCGGACGAGGTGCTCTGCGCTGGTAACGATAAGATTTTCGACCTGTTGGAGGGCGTTTTCGAGGAACTTGTCGAACTGTTCCCCTCGGAGTTGATCCACATCGGTGGCGACGAGTGCCCGAAGACACGTTGGAGCACGTGCCCCACTTGCCAGGCGAAGATCAAGGAGTTGGGCTTGAAGGACGACGACAAGCACTCGGCTGAGCACTATTTGCAGAGCTACGTAATGACCCGCATCGAGGAGTTCCTCGCTGAGAAGGGTCGCCGCGTAGTGGGCTGGGACGAGATTCTCGAAGGTCAGATTGGTCCCAATGCTACGGTGATGTCGTGGCGTGGCAATGAGGGTGGTATCGAGGCTGCCAAGTTGGGTCACGATGTGATTATGGTTCCCTCGTCGTACTTCTATTTCGACTACTATCAGTCGGCTGATAAGGAGGCTGAGCCGTTCGGTATTGGAGGTTTCCTGCCCGTTGATCGTGTCTACTCGTATGAGTTGCCCGAGGAGCTGACCGAGGAGGAGGCCAAGCACATTCTGGGTGTTCAGGCTAACCTCTGGACTGAGTATATTGCCGACGCTGATCACCTCTATTATATGTTGTTGCCCCGCTTGGCTGCATTGAGCGAGGTGCAGTGGTGCAATAAGGAGGTTCGTGAGTGGGATCGTTTCATCTCGAATTTCCGTATGCACGAGATCTACGACGTGATGGGCTACAACTACGCAAAGCATATTTTCGGTATCACGGCCGAAACCGAAACTAACGTTGAGTCGCGTACGATCACCGCAACACTGAGCACAATCGGTGGTGTACCTATCTACTATACGCTCGATGGTAGTGAGCCTACGACCGAGTCGGCAGTCTACACCGAGCCGTTGGAGATCGACGAGCAGTGCACGCTGACTGCGGCTGTCTTCCGTGAGGGTATCGATGTTGCAAACTGCGTTGTGCCTATTCTCTTCAATAAGGCTACGGCACGCCCCGCAACGCTCAATAGCAACCCCCACGCAAAGTATCTGTTCGAGGGTGCAAAGACGTTGGTTGATGGTCGTGTTGGAGGCCCCGATTTCGGTGGTGGTCCGTGGATCGGCTATCTGTTCGAGGATATGGACATTACGATCGATATGGAGGGCTCGGAGAGCTATTCGAAGGTGACGCTGACGGCGTTGGCTCAGAAGGCACCGTGGGTATTCCTGCCGATGTCGATGACCGTGCTGACTTCGGACGATAACGAGAACTTCACCGAGGTTGGTCACTTGGATATCGAGCCGCAGGCTAAGGGCGAGCCCGATGGTATCTTCAAGTTTGCAATCGATATCGAGCCGACCACAGCACGCTATCTGCGTGTTAAGGCTGCGACGCTCGACCCCGTGTCGAAGTGGCACAATGGCGGTGGCGGCAAGGGCTTCTTGTTTGCCGGCGAGATCGAGGTTGAGTAATTAGAATTCAAAATTCAAGATTCAAAATTATAGCCACGCCCGAAAAGGCGTGGCTATTTGTTTTCAATCGGTTCGAGAGTTCGTTACAACATCACCGAATTGATCTGGGCGTGAACATGCTGCAACTGACGCTCAAAGTCGATACGTGCCGAGAGCACATCGTAATAGTTGCTGAGCGACGAGAAGTAGTCCACAATCGAGATTTGACCCGCCTCGATCGCACGCGCGAGATACGAACGATAGTCGCTCATCTCGGCCTCGATCGAGCGATACTCGGCAATCGAACGCTCCAAAACCTCGACACGCTCATACATTGCCGCGAGCGAGGTGCGTACGTCATTCACAGCGCTCAGGTGCTCAGCCTCGGCGTATGCTGCCTGAGCCTTTGCAGCGCGGGTATTGCGGTAGCCCGAGAAGATGGGCACGCTCATACCGACCACAACGCCATTGAAATGTTGACCCGTCGAGTGGGCGAGTTTATAACCTACGGTAAACTGCGGCAATGTCTTTGCGCGCTCGACCTTAACGCTCTGCTCGGCAATCTCGACCTGCGAGGCTGCAACCAGCAACGAAGGGTCGCGGTCAGCGTAGAGAGCCTCCATCTCTGCCAGCGGCAGCAACTCGGCTAACGGAGCATACTCCGTGTCGGCAAACGCAACCTCCACGCCACCGTTGAGTGTGCGCAGACGATTTTCGGCAGCCTCGATCTCGATCTCGATCATACTCACTGCGTTGCGAGCTGCGGTCAGCTCCATCTCGGCACGATTCTTCTCGATGATCGTACCTTTGCCTGCCTCTAAACGCGAGGCATAGACCTCGGCAATACGCTCGGCATTCTGTGCGCGCTCGTCAGCAACCGCCTTTTGGCGACGCAGAGCGATCAGGTCAATGCAAAGCTGCTTGGCTTCGAGCAGTGTCTGCTGACGAACGAGTGCGTGGTCAGCCGTGAAGTGCGAGCGCTGCATCTTTGCCATCTGTGCGCGACGAGCGTAGGCAGTCGGAAAGTCAAACGATTGAGTAGCGACCAACTCGCCGTTTTTGCCTGCCTCGGCAGGTGTGCCCCAAGCGTGAACATACTGCACAGTGGGATTCGAAAGCTGGTTTGCGGTACGAGCGTCGAGCGAACGAGCCTCGGTGAGCGAACTGTGTGCACGCAGCGAGAGGTTGTTCTGCTCGATCTGCTGCAAGACCCCTTCAATGCCTTGCGCACGCGAGCCGAGAGCGACCACAAGTGCCGCTACGACCAAAGTATATCTAATGTTACGCATTGTTCTTACGGGTTTTATATTTGGTGTAAATGATATAGACAATCGGCACGATAAAGCCGTTCAGGAAGGTCGATGAGATCAGACCGCCGAGGATCACCTTTGCCATCGGGCTTTGGATCTCATTACCCGACGCATCGCCATTGAGTGCCAACGGAATCAGCGCCAGAGCCGACGTGAGCGAGGTCATCAGAATCGGGTTCAGACGGTCGATCGAGCCCTGCACCACAGCGTCGTGGAGCGACAGACCCTCGCCCTGCAACTGGCGATAGTGCGACACGAGCAGAATACCGTTACGCACGGCAATACCTAACAGCGAGATGAAGCCGATGATGGCGGGGATACTGACGATACCCGACGTGAACCAGATGCTTGCCACGCCACCGATCAGTGCCAGCGGCAGGTTGATCATAATCAATCCCGACAGACCGAAGTCGCGGAACTCCTGATAGAGCAGCAGGAAGACCACGAGCAGTGCCACGAGCGAAGCGAAGGTCAGCGTGCGGGTTGCAGCCTGCTGGCTCTCGAACTGACCGCCATACTCGATATAGTAACCCTCGGGCAGGGTAATCTTCTCGTCGATAACGGTCTGAATATCCTTCACAGCGCCACCCAAGTCGCCACCAACGACATTGGCCGAAACCACAATCTTACGCTTCACATTCTCGCGGTTGATCGCGTTCGGTCCCGACGTCGAGCGAATCTCAGCCACCTGCGACATCGGCACCTTCGAGCCATCGGCGCAATCGACCAAGATGTTGCCGATCGACTCGATCGTGTTGCGGTAGCGGTCATCGACCTTCACCGTCAGATCGAATGTCGCGTTGCCTTCATAGATCTGCGACACAGCCTCGCCCTGCAAAGCAACGGCTACAAACTCCTTGAACTCGGCCATCGTGATACCGTGGCGAGCCAACATATCGCGTCGTGGCACGATCTGCAACTCCGAGCGCTCAACCTGCTGCTCGACGGTGATGTCGGCCAGCGACTCGATCGAACCGATTGCACCCTTGATCTGCTTACCGATCGAGTACATCTTGTTCAGATCCTCACCGAAGAGTTTGATGGCGATGTTGGCCTTCGTACCCGACAGCATTGCGTCGATACGGTGCGAAATGGGCTGTCCGATCTCGATATCAAGACCCTTCAAAACACCCAATTGCGCACGTACATCTGCCAAGAATTCGTCGCGCGAACGGTCGGTCAAGATGTAAGGTGCCTCCAACTCCGAGGCGTGAACACCCAACGCGTGCTCGTCCAGCTCGGCGCGACCCGTCTTGCGGGCTACGGTCTGCACCTCGGGAATCTCCAAGAGAATCTGCTCGACGGTGCGACCCATTTTGTCCGACTCTTCGAGCGAGGTGCCGGGCATTGTGCCGATATTGATTGTCATCGAGCCTTCGTTGAACGAGGGCAAGAAGCTGCTTCCGAGCGTAAAGAATACAACCAGCGCACCCACCATCAGGGCGATCGTTCCACCCAGAATCGGACGCTTGTGGCAGAGTGCCCACTCCAAAGCTGCGTGATACCAACGCTTCAAAGTACGTGCAACGAGGGGCTCGCGCTCGGTGTGGCGCAGTGCGCGCTCCGAGGTGAGCATATAGCTACACAAAACGGGGGTCAAGGTCATCGCTACGATCATCGAGGCGAACAACGACACGATGAACGAGATACCGAGCGGACGCAACATACGTCCCTCCATACCGTCGAGGAAGAAAAGCGGCACGAATGCTACGATTGTAATGATCGTTGCATTGACGATCGACGAGCGGATCTCGGTCGAAGCTGTATAGATCACCTCGAACCAGCCGCGACGTTGCTCGGCAGGCAGTTGGTGATTCTCGCGCAGACGCCGGAATACGTTTTCGACGTCGATAATCGCGTCATCGACCAGCGATCCAATGGCGATTGCCATACCGCCCAAACTCATCGTGTTGATCGACAGATTCATCAATTTCAGTACGAGAATCGACACGAGCAGCGACAGCGGAATTGCAACGAGCGAGATGGTCGTAACGCGCGCGTTCATCATAAAGAAGAACAGCACGATCACCACGAACAGAGCTCCCTCGATCAGTGCGCGCTGAATGTTGTCGATCGACGAAGTGATAAAGCGCGACTGACGGAAGATGTCGGTCGAGATGTTGATATCCTTCGGCAACGATTTTTGCAGATCCGAGAGCTGGTGTTCCAGAGCCTCGGTCAGCTCGATCGTGCTGGTCTGGTTCTGCTTTGTTACGGTGAGCAGAACGGCGGGCTGTGTGCGCTCCGACGCAACACCCAAGCGAGGGCTCTTTGCTCCGATACGCACCTCGCCAACATCTGCCAACGTGATGGGCTGACCGTCGTCGGTCAGTTTGACCACACCGCGAGCGATCTGGTCGGCATCTTTGGTTGCTAGCATACCACGCACGATAAACTCATTGCCATATTGATAGAGAACGCCACCCGACGAGTTGAGCGTCATATCTTTCGTCGCGGCCAGCACCTCGTGAACCGAAACGCCCAGCAGGCGCAGCTTTTCGGGCGATAAGAGCACCTGATACTCCTTGATGTCGCCACCGATTACGGCCACCTGAGCTACGCCACCCGTTGAGAGCAGTCGCGGACGAATGGTCCACTCGGCAATCGTGCGCAACTCTTCGAGCGAAGTTTTGTCCGATGTAAGACCGATGATCATCATCTCGCCCAAGATCGACGATTGAGGGCCGAGCGTAGGCTGACCAACATTTGCGGGCAGTGCGTCCGAAATGGTCGAGAGCTTCTCGGTTACAATCTGGCGGGCACGATAGATGTCCGTATCCCAATCAAATTCGACCCAAACGACCGAGAAACCTGTCGACGAAGCCGAACGTACGCGACGCACGTCGGTTGCACCATTCACAGCCGTTTCGATCACGAACGTAACGGTACGCTCGACCTCCTCGGCAGCCATACCGTGCGCCTCGGTCATCACTACGACCGTCGGAGCTGTCAGGTCGGGGAAGACATCGACCTCCATACGGTTGGCCGTATAGACGCCAATGGCCGAGAGGAGCAGTGCTGCGATAACCACCAACATTCGATTTCGCAGCGAGTAATCTATGATTCGATTAAGCATAGTCGTATCGGTTTTTTTAGTGTTGGTGCGAGTGGGGAATTGCGCCCGAGGCTGCTGCCATCTTGACATTCACGGCACCGCGAGTAACTACGCGCTCGCCAGCCTCGATACCCGAAAGTAACTGCACGCGCTCGCCGTCCGAAGCGCCCAACTTCACCTCACGACGCTCGTAGCACTCAGCGTCCAGCTGAACATAGACGTAATACAAGCCCTGCGCCTCGGTTACGGCCGTTACAGGAACTACCAGCGCCTCAGCGATCGGAGCACCCACCAAGTAAGCCTCGACAATAGCGCCCTGAGGCAGATCGTTGCGGTTGTCGAACTCGAAGGTTACGGGGATCAGCGTCGATCCGCTGTCGGCAATGCGACCCACCGACAACAGACGACCTCCGCAATCTGCCAGACGATAACTCTCGCCCGTTGCGGGATCGACAATATTTGCGGTTTTGATCGAGCGCAATTCGCGGTAGTAACGCTGTGGCAGATCGGCACGCAACTGCAAGCGACGATTCTGCGAAACGGTAGCCAGCGGCTGACCCATCTCGACGAAATCACCCTCGCTAACAGCCAACGAGGTGATGTAGCCACCGATCGGAGCGCCTACGCTGCTGCCCTTTTCGGACGAACGCGCAGCAATGGCGTCGTACTCGGCCTTGGCTTTGAGGTAAGCACTCTCGGCAGCCTCGAAGTCGCTACGCGAAACGATCTGATCATCGACCAATTGCTTCAAACGGTTGTATTCGCCCTCGGCACGACGATACTCGGCTGCGATCTTATCGACCTGCGAGCCCGACGCCAAGTTGTTCGACGAGATGGCAAACAGCGACTGACCGCGCGACACCTGCGCACCGGTCGATAGACGCTTGCCACCGAACGAAACCACACCTGCGATGGGAGCTACCACCGTAGCCTCGTCGCCCTGAGCCGCCAAAATGCGAGCCGTGCAGGGAATCACGTGGTTGAATGTCGAGGGCTGAATCTCCTCTACCTTGAAATCGGTGCGAGCAGCCTGCTCAGCGGGGAAAGTAATCTCGTTTTCGTTATGCTTGTGTCCCTCCTCGGCGTGGTTGTGCGTCGAGTGGTCGTGTCCTTCGTGAGCGTGCGCCGAATGATCGTGCGCTGCGTGATCGTGTTCCTCCTCAGCGTGATCGTGTCCCTCGTGCGAGTGTGTCGATTGGTCGTGCTCGGCGTGCTCTTCGTGTGCCGAGTGGTCGTGACCTTCGTGGTTGTGAGTTGAGTGATCGTGCGCCTCGTGTGTATGAGCAGCGTGGTCGTGACCCTCGTGAGCGTGCTCATCGTGCGAAGCGTTACGGTTGCCGCAACTGCTGAGTGAGATTGTCACGGCAAGTGCCAAAATGGCGGTAAATATCTGTTTCATAGATGTTAGTATATGTGTAATTTTGCCGTACGAAAATTCCTTCGTACGGACCTGATTGGGTTAATTCTTAATGTTGGGGATAGCGAGCCAACTGCGCAATCGGCTTGGCAGGATTATGCACGCTCGGTGGCGGCGCGTGTCGGCAGGGCACGCGCTATGTAACGCACAATTCGTTGGGCAGGGTCGGGCGATAGGTTGTGTCGATCGACCACATCTTCGGCCTCACAACGTGCCTCTGCGAGCAACTCCAACGGCTCGACAATGATAATCTGCAACTGCACGGGCGGCAGCAGCGATTGTTTCGAAAGATTTAAGATCACCTCCGCTACATCGATCTTCAAGTGGCACGACGACGGCTCGCCCGTAGCGTCGTGCTCGGCGGTGCAATGGTCGTGATCGCACACGTGGTCGTGCGAGTCGGAGTGGGTGAAGCAGTGCATAGGATTGAAGCAGACTGCCTCGCTACCGTCGTGGTGATGATGGGGCAGGGCTGCAATCATCACGGCCACCGCACAGAGGGCGAAGACCGCACGAAAAATCCAATTATGCACTTTTGTTACCATATACGAGCGCAAATATACGAATTTTTCGGACAATTATCTATAAATCATCGGGGCTTTATGGACATCGGCGGATAAAAATCCCTACATTTGTGTACTAAAAGGGCGTTTGAATGAAGTATTTAGGTATCATTCATCTATGTTTTGTGTTGTTGTTTGCCGTCAGTCGAGTGCCGGCACAGGAGCTCGACGGCCATTACTATCCATTTGCCTACCCGCACGAACAACTGCCCGAGATCGATATCGATTCGACGCTCTTCAATCTCCCTGCTTACGACGACCTATCGCTTTTCGACCAACTGACTCAGTATGGACTTTCGTCCGTGCGCTTTGCACGTCGAGGTGTTTCGGATCGCATTGTCGAACTCGATGGAGTGCAGATTGACCAATATAGCTCTTATGCGCTCCGGCGCCTGTTGCGCACCGATACCCGCACCGACGGAATGGAGCAGAGCGGCGTGTTCGGTGCTTTCGTGGGATCGCAGTCGTTCCGCACGGCGAACTCTTTCGGTTTGCGCCGCACGGCAGTCACTGCCAACGTTACGGATCGCAATAAGTTGTTCACGGTGAGATTCTACGACGCTCGCCCATTGGGGCACGATGAGCGTTGGAGTTATGCGCTCTCGTTGTCGGGCGAGGGTGGTCGTGACCTGCGTGTGGGCGGAGTCTTTACTCAACGAATCGAGGCGTCGGCACTGATCTCGCACCGCTGGCACGATGGCAATCTGTCGATGGTGGCAATGGTGTCGCCTTCGCAACGAGGTGTGCGCACAGCAACGACAAATGAGGTCTATGAGCTCACGGGCGACAACCTCTACAACCCGTCGTGGGGCGTGTACGATGGGCGCGAACGCAATAGCCGTGTGCGTCGTGAGCTGTTGCCATCGGTGAGCATTTCGCTACGCCATAAGCAATGGTTTGCAACGCTTTACGCCCGTGCTGGCGAGCGTTCGATAAGCAGCTTGAATTGGTACGACGCACGTATTCCCACGCCCGACAACTACCGCCAACTGCCTTCATATTTCGATTCGGAGCAGGTGCGCACGGAGATCGAACGTGTTTGGCGCGAGCGTGATCCTCGCTATACGCAGATCGATTGGGAGGAGTTGTATGCCCGCAATGCGATGACCGACGGTCGTTCGGTCTACATTGTCGAAGATCGTGTCGAGGCTCCGCGCGAGGTGCACGCCGTGGCGGGTGGCGAGTTCGCAGTGGCACGCAACACGACCGTGCGGGCGAAGGCTACGGCCGACCTTGTTACAACAGAGAATTTCAAGCGCCTCCGTGACCCACTTGGTGGAGAGTATATCATTGATATTGATCAATATCTGGTCGATGATGAACGCTTCGGAACGTCGCTACTGAACGACCTTCGCAATCCCGATCGCCGTATCGAGGCGGGCGATCGCTTTGGCTACGATTATCGCCTTACGGAGAATCGTTATGGGGCGAGTGTTGAGCTCGATTACCGAGATAACCGAATGCTGTTTGGGGCGGGTGCTCGGGTTGCGGCGGTATCGGCGTGGCGCACGGGACTGTTTGAGAAACAGTTGTTTGCGGGTGCAGGCTCTTATGGAGGTTCGGAACGGGTAAGTGGTGTCGAGGCAGCGGCTAAGTTGTCGTATGCCTATCTCTTTTCGGCTCGTCATCGGTTGTCGATGTCGGCTGCCGTTGCCTGCCGTCAGCAACCAATCGAGCAACTGCTTTTACAGCCCGCCTACAATAATGCACTGGCCGATGTCGAACAGAATGCGACGAACCTCGATGGCGAAATTGCCTACTTGTATCGTGCGTCGGGTTTGTCGCTGAACGTCAAAGGTTTTGTGCGCATTGAGCGTGGAGCGGTGCAGACGATGCGCTTTTTCGACGATGTGACCTATAACTATGTCGATGCCGTTGTAAGTGGAATCGACCGCCACCGTTATGGTGCGGAACTGAGTGCGCAGGTGGCGTTATCGCCTCGTTTTGATCTTTCGACTGCGCTCATGGTGGGCAGCTATCGTTATGCGTCGAATCCGTCGGTGTCACTCTTTACCGACGCTGATAATCGCACCATTGTCGAGGGTGCGCCGAGCTATATGAGCGGACTGCATACAGCTGAAACTCCGACGTTTGCAGCAGTTGCGCGATTGAGTTACTCGGTGCCTTTCGGGTGGCGTGTCGAGATCGAGGCGGCCTACGCTGCGGGACGTTATGCCGCACCGACACCCATACGCCGAATGACCCGTGTGACCGATCTTGCGACCTCGCCCGAGGAGTTCGAACAGATGACCTCGCAGTGCCGTTTGGACGACGCTTTGACGGTCGGTGTGGCGGCAATGCGTTCGTGGAAGATTGGCGGTGTGCCGTCACGTTTGACAACGATGGTGTCGGTGCGTAACCTGTTGTGTGATCGCGATATCGTCTACTCGGCTTACGAGCCCTCGCGTGTGGTGCGTGCGGGGTCGGGAGTCAATATCCACTATTGCGCAATGCCCGAACGATATACCTATGCTTATCCGCTTTCGTTCAATGTTTCAGTCACTTATAAATTTAGATAGATGACACGACTGCACTACATATTGTTCCTTGTGACGTTGCTCTTTGTGGGGTGCGACTATGATCGATTCGACCCGATCGAGCCGACCGACGTGCAGTGGATTCCCAATGCTGAGCTCTCGGACGTGCGCCACTCGTTTGCTGTTGCGACGACGATCCGTGAGGATATGATCATCACGGGGCGTGTGACGAGTAGTGATGAGGGCGGTAATTTCTATCGTACGCTGACAATCGAGGACGCCACGGGTGCACTCGAACTGATGGTCGGAATGGACTATCTCTATCGCACCTATCCCGTTGGCAGTCAGCTGGCTGTGCGCTTGCAGGGATTGGCGATTGATGAGTATAACGGGGTTCTGCGTGTTGGTTTGCAACCCGAAAAGTGGGATTACCGCACCACATCGTATATGTCGCACCCGGCGGTTGCCGATCGCTATATCTATCGCACTTCGTCGTCGTTGGTTGCGCCCACGCCCGAGCGTCTTGCGGTGGGCGAACTGACCCGAAGGTTGTGTGGTCGTTTGGTTACGATCGAGGGCGTGCACGCCGACGACGAGGCAACGATGTGGGCGGAGGGAAGCGCACCGTGCTTCCGCAAGTTTCGTGATGCAAAGGGCGATTCGATCTATGTGCAGACTTCGCCCTATGCTCGCTTTGCCGAGAAGGAGTTGCCCGCAGGCGAGGTCAAGATCACGGGCGTACTCTATTACGGAGCTGCGGAGGGTAGTCGTAAAGCATTTATAATCAAGATAAATGATGAAAAGTCGGTTGCTCGTTAGTCTTTTGACAGTGCTTTGCGCAGTGGCGTGCCGTGAGCCCAATCCTCTGGAATTTCAACCTGAGGTGCACCCCGAACGTGTGTCAATAGCCTACCTCAAATCACTCTATCGCAGTGCGCCCGTGCCAATCAACAACGCAATGCAGATCGAGGCTTACGTCATCGCTAACGACTTCAATGGCAACCTACGAAACGAACTCTGCGTGGCCGATTCGACGGGCGGCATTGTTGTGCGCATTGCCTCCGATCACCTCTATCGTCGCTATCGTCAAGGCACAAAGGTGCGGGTGCGCTGCAATGGGTTGTGGCTCGGCTCGGCGGGTGGAGTTGTTGAGTTGGGTACAGCGCCAACGGGTGAGTATGAGGTTGATCTCATTCCCGCAAAGGAGGTCGGACTCTTCGTTGCGGCTGACTCAACGCACCAAATTACAATCGCACCGACGCCGATCACTATCGCTGAGTGTACGCCCGAGAAGGTGCTCTCGCTGGTGCGTGTCGAGCGGGTGCAATTTATCGAGGAGGAGTTGCCGATGGGGTGGTGCAACACGGCACTAGACTCGCTTACGAATGCGAAATATAACGTGCCAACTACTCGTCATCTGATTGATCCGCAGGGTGATACGCTCGATGTGTTTACGTTGCCCTCTGCCGATTTCGTACGTGTGCCGCTGCCGTCGGGAAGTGGCTCGATCGAAGGGCTGCTCGGATATTTCAATCGTCGTTATCAACTGCGTATCCTCAATTCGTACCACATACAGATGACCGATCCACGCTTCTAAGGCACAAAAAAGACCACCCGCAAGCGAGTGGTCAAGTCTTTCAGTGCTCTTCGAGTGATCTACTTGTGCAACGCCTCCCAAAGCATATCTTTCAACTGCTGAATGTTCAGACCCGTAACCGACGAGATCATTACTGTTGGCAGACCCTCGGGCAGATGAGCTCGCATTTCAGCCATCAACTCCTCGTCGAGCATATCGCACTTGGTGATTGCCAGCAGACGCTCTTTGTCGAGCAGCTCGGGGTTGTACTGCGTCAGCTCGCCAAGCAGAATCTCATAATCCTTGCAGATGTCTTCACTATCGGCAGGAATCATAAACAGCAACACCGAGTTGCGCTCGATGTGGCGCAGGAAACGAGTACCCAAACCACGACCCTCGTGCGCACCCTCGATGATACCCGGAATATCGGCCATCACAAACGAATGGTTGTCGCGGCAAGCAACGATACCCAAGTTGGGTTCGAGCGTGGTGAAGGCGTAGTTTGCAATTTTGGGCTTAGCGGCCGAGACCACCGACAGCAACGTCGATTTACCCGCATTGGGGAAGCCCACCAGACCAACGTCGGCCAACACCTTCAACTCCAAAATAAATGCACCCTCGGCACCCTCTTCGCCCGGCTGAGCATAGCGCGGCGCTTGGTTTGTTGCGGTTTTGAAGTGCCAGTTGCCTAAACCGCCACGACCACCTTTGAGCAGAACGAGCTGCTCGCCGTCGTCGGTTACCTCGCCCACGATCTCGCCCGTCTCGGCATCACGCGCAACCGTACCCAGCGGCACACGCACGATGATATCCTGTGCGTCCTTACCCGACGAGCGGGCACCCGAACCGCACTGACCATCTTCGGCGAAGATATGTCGCTGATATTTAAGGTGAATGAGTGTCCAATATTGGCTGTCGCCCTGCAAGATGATGCTGCCACCCTTACCGCCATCACCGCCATCGGGACCACCGAAAGCGACGAATTTTTCACGACGGAAGTGAGCCGATCCTGCACCACCGTGTCCCGAACGGGCAAATATCTTGACGTAATCCACAAAGTTCGACGAAGCCATAATGCTGAGTATGTGTTTATTTGGTTAAATCGTGTAAATACTTTTTTCTGCCCGCAAAGGTACGCAAATAAATTGATATGCACAAAACAAACGTTCCGCCTCCGAGCGACGGAAGCGGAACGATACGTATTATTACTCGGCGTCGAGATTAGAATTCCAGCGGAGTGTACTCCAAACCCCAAGCCTCGGCAACGCTCTTGTAAACAACCTTGCCACCGATGATGTTCAGACCCTTCTTCAACTCCTTGTTGTCGCGGCAAGCCTTCTCCCAGCCCTTGTCAGCCAGCTGCAATGCGTAGGGCAGCGTTGCGTTGGTCAGTGCCAAAGTCGAGGTGTAGGGCACTGCACCGGGGATGTTGGCAACGCAGTAGTGCAGAATGCCGTCCACGTAGTAAACGGGATCCTCGTGGGTAGTGGGGTGCGAGGTCTCGAAGCAACCACCCTGGTCGATAGCCACGTCCACCATAACCGTACCGGGCTGCATATCCTTCAACATATCGCGTGTAACGAGCTTGGGAGCCTTAGCGCCGGGGATCAGAACCGAACCGATAACCAGATCGGCACGCTTCAACTCCTGACGGATATTGTACTCCGACGACATCAGCGTCTTCACATTCTTAGGCATCACGTCAGCCAGATAGGTCAGACGGCGCAGCGAGATATCGCAGATCGTAACGTCAGCACCCGTACCGGCAGCGGTGCGAGCAGCAGCGGTACCTACGACACCGGCACCGATTACAAATACACGTGCAGGCTTCACACCCGGAACGCCACCGAGCAGAATACCCTTACCGCCACGCGGTTTTTCGAGGAAGTAACGACCCTCCTGAGTCGACATACGACCAGCCACCTCCGACATCGGGATCAGCAGGGGCAGCGAGCGGTCGTCGCGCTCAACGGTTTCGTAAGCGATACAGATAGCACCGCTCTCGATCATAGCTTTGGTAAGGGGTTCGCTACTTGCGAAGTGGAAATATGTAAATACGACCTGATCCTTCTTGATCAAACCGTACTCAGGAGCGATAGGCTCTTTAACCTTGATGATCATTTCGGCGATAGCATAGACGTCCTCGATAGTGGGGAGGATCTTCGCGCCTACATTTTCGTATTCGCTGTCGGGGAAGCCGCTATTAACGCCAGCGGTAGCCTGAACATAGACAGTGTGGCCGTGCTTAACAAATTCCTGAGCACCAGCGGGAGTCAAACCAACGCGATTTTCGTTGTTTTTGATCTCTTTGGGAATACCGATAATCATAATTTTAGAAGTTTTTGTAGGTTATTTTTTTGTTTTATTGGTTTCGCGCGGGATTTTTGGTCCAACGTGGACGCGCCGAAATGGTTATTTTCAGTTTGCCGACCTCAAATTTCGAAAAAAATCATAGAAATTGCAATAGTTAGCCTCGATTTTTTTCGTCCGACGTGCAATTTTTTCCGGTGGGTGAGGCTGTTTGATTCACAATTCTCAATTCACGATTCACAATTTAATCCATTGTCGGCGCAAAAAGTAGTATCAGTCCACGCCTTTGGCGTGTCATCATTGTCGGGTCGGCCTTTGGCCGAGCCCCCCACCCGACAATGATGAGAATTTATAGCCGCTCCACGCCACCGCGTGCGCCCCCAAACAAAAAACCGCGCTCGATTCGGGCGCGGTTTTTTGTTTAATTCAAGATTCAAGATTCAAGATTCAAAATTACTTCTCCTCTTCGAGGGGTTTGATTGATTTTTCTCGGAGTATGCCACTCGACCAACGACCAGTGTACAAACGACCGTCTACATCTTGGATAATACACTTGCCACGAGGTATCCCTTCATCAAATTTAGCAGTAATTTTAACGCCATTGGGCTCTATAATCGTTCCTTGACCGTGCGGTTTGCCCCAACTCCACTGCCCGATGTACTTGCCACCATCAGCATACTCCATCGTGCCCACACCGTGAAAACGATCGGATCTCCATCCGCCGTGGTACTTGCTACCATCTGCAAAGGTTATTGTTCCCTCTCTATTGATTTGTCCATAATAGGTGAAGCCAACGAATACCGAACCATCTTCCCAACGAGCAGTAGTTTTGCCCGTTGCCTTGTCAATTGATAGCTCAATAGCTGTATGAATATTTATTGAGGGGACTGGTTCTTTAAACTTTTTTGTTTTCTGTTCCGTTCTATGTTCACTGAAATGAAATGGAATGCTTATGCTGCGCTGCCTTTTTGCATCGTCGCCGAAAATTGTTGAATAAAATTGCGCAAAACTATTGTTCGGCAAGCAGAACATTGCAATAACGAGCAAAAGTAAATATCGTTTCATAATTGTATGATTTTCGGATTTTTACAAAGGACGCAATTTATAAGCGTATTTCCAAATTTTTTTACAGAAAATCAACTTTTTATGCAAATTTTGGCAAAATCTGCGATTTGGTCACACAGGGAGTGCGCATTTATTGAAAGCAAAGTAAATAATTTTGCATTTTGAATCTTGCATTTTGAATTCCCTTCGGGTAACCGCCCCAGCACGCGAAGGTGCACCCGCAAACAAAGTAAATCAATTTTGAATTTTGAATCTTGAATTTTGAATTATAAAAAACCGCACCCTTTCGGAGTGCGGTTTTCTGCTATTGTTACTCAATCTGTGAGTCCTTCAATCCGAGGAAGTAGAGCACGCCGTCGATACCGATTGACGAGATTGATTGGCGAGCCGTAGCCTTCACCTTTGGTTTTGCGTGGAAGGCGATACCCAAGCCCGCCGTGCCGAGCATCGGCAGGTCGTTTGCTCCGTCGCCCACCGCAACCGCCTGAGCGATGTTGATACCCTCGAATTGGCACAACAGACGCAGCAGCTCGGCCTTGCGCTTGCCATCGACAACGTCGCCCACGTAGCGACCTGTCAGCTTGCCATTCTCGATCTCCAACTCGTTGGCGTACATATAGTCGAATCCGAAACGCTGTTTGAGCGAATTGCCAAAGTAGGTGAAACCACCCGACAGAATCGCGGTCTTATAACCCACGCGCTTCAAAATGGTCATCATTCGCTCCAAGCCCTCGGTGATGGGCAGCTTGGCTGCAATGTCCTCCATCACGCTCTCGTCCAAGCCTTTGAGCAACGCCACACGCTGGGTGAAACTCTCGCGGAAGTCGATCTCGCCACGCATTGCGCTCTCGGTGATGGCACGCACCTGCTCACCAACGCCTGCACGATCGGCCAGCTCGTCGATCACCTCGGTCTGAATCAGCGTCGAATCCATATCGAAGCAGATCAGACGGCGCGAACGGCGATAGATGTCGTCGCGCTGGAACGAAATATCGACACCAAACTCGTTCGACATCTGCATCAGTTGCGACTGCATCGCGTCGCGATCCTCGACCGTACCGCGCACCGAGAGCTCGATACACGATTTTGGGGTGCGAGCGTCGGGTTCGAGGGGCACACGACCCGTCAAGCGACGAATTGCGTCGATATTCAGTTTCTGCTGAGTAACGATTTTGGTTGCCTCGGCAATCTGTCGTGCGGTAACTTCACGACCGAGCAGAGTGATGATATTTCGGTTTTTGCCCTGACGAGCCACCCATTGCGAATAGTGATCCTCATCGACGGGGCTGAAACGGATATTGATATCCAACTCGTAGGCTTTGAGCAGCAGGTCTTTCATAATATCGCCCGAGTGGTCGGCAGTGGTTTTGAACAGAATGCCGAGCGAGAGCGTTTGGTGAATATTTGCCTGACCGATGTCGAGGATATATGCGTCGTGGCGCGCCAAGATGTCGGTGAGTGAAGATGTAACCCCAGGTTTATCGATGCCTGAAATGTTGATTTGGATAATTTCTGCCTGTTGCTCCATATGATTGGTAAATTTGTCTAATCGAATTTCAAAGTTACGGATAATTGATTACTTTTGCAACCTTCGAAACGGAAAAATTAATAAAAACTATTAGTAACAATGTATTTTTTAACAACTACTGATTCATTGAAAGTGATTCTGGCCGACACCACGCTGACGGCTCAGGAGAAGACGGCGGTTGTCGCCGAGCAGGTGAAGAATATGACATTCTCGGATATTCTCTCGATGTTGGCCGAGTGGGGTATCGAGATTGCGGCAAAGATTGCCATTGCGCTGGCGATCTATTTCGTTGGACGCTGGTTGATTGGTCGTCTGGTTAAGATTGTCAATAAGGTGTGTGAGAAGCGCGGCGTCGAGATATCGTTGCAGCAGTTCTTCAAGAATATGATCAAGGTTGTGCTCTATATCTGCTTGGCGCTGACCGTAATCGGCATTCTCGGTATCGACACCACCTCGTTGATTGCGATGTTTGCGTCGGCATCGTTGGCTATTGGTATGGCACTAAGCGGCACGATGCAGAATTTCGCGGGTGGTGTGATGATTCTGCTGCTGCGTCCCTACCGCATTGGCGACTATGTCGAGGCGCAGGGTCAGGCAGGTACAATCAAGGAGATTTCGCTCTTCAATACGGTGATCACCACAGTCGACAACCAGACGATCTACGTGCCCAACAGCTCGATCTCGACGGGTATTATCAACAACTATTCGCAGGCCGCAACGCGTCGTGTCGATTGGAACGTTACCATTTCGTATGGCGATGATGTTGAGGTTGCACGCCGTGTGCTGATCGAGATGATGAACTCGGATAAGCGTGTTAAGCAGGATCCCGCACCAGTTGTCTATTTGACCTCGCTTGGCGATAGTGCGGTGAATATCTCGGCACGTGCGTGGGTCGATAACGCCGACTATTGGGGCGTCTATTTTGACCTTAACGAGCGCATTTATAATGAGTTGCCCAAGCACGGTTTGCACTTCCCGTTCCCGCAGTTGTCGGTGCACGTCGAGAAGTAGCCGACCGCTCGCCAAACACTCAAACAGATCGAGCCGATCTCCATTTTCGGAGGTCGGCTCGGCTTGTCTATCGGTCGAATGGATTAATATACGCCTTGTGTGTAGGTAAATGTTTTAGAAATTGGTTGCTTGTCGTCATAGGTAAGCGTAATCGTCAGCCTCTTTCCATATGCAGGACAATTAAACTTGTCTTTGGGATTAAGCACGAACAATATGCAAGTATCCATCTCGCCATCACCAATCAAAACCAAATCTTCCTCGACAACGGTTTCTAACGGTTTGAAGATTGGAGCATAACACGGAGTAAAGATACCATTAGAATAAAGTCCTTCCGGAGAGAATGTCAAATCATCAATCTCTTTCGTTGTAAGAACCTCCGTATAATTGCTGTTAATGAAATTACGCGGAGTTACAGCTTGCAAGATAAACAGATCATTTAATGAAGCCCCTGCTGGATGATCTTTATCAATAGGTACAGAGCTTACTATATTTATGGACTTAATATCAGTATCAGGCATCATATTATACGACGCATATCCCCAAACAAATGTATGCGTGCGATTGTATGAAGTGTCATTATTTTTAATGCTTAACTCTGTAAATTTCGCTCGATTGGATTCATCTTTTGATTTTAGAGTGTACCAATTGTTTATATCTCTGTTTATTTCAAAATCTGCAAATATTGCAAGTTGCTTATTATCATAGGCATATACCAAGCAATCGTTATATGAATAATATGAGTCAATAAAATTGGGCATATACTCCGTTACTTCTGTGCCAGCGTCTTTCTCGCAGCTACAAAATAACAATGAAATGCCTACAAGCACGGGAAAAAGAATCTTTTTCATAATCGTAATAATTTAGGTTTAACACTCTTCTTTTCTATATAGACGTTCGAGATGCCCAAAATGTTGCATCGTTTTCGCAAAAATACAAACTTTTTTCGAAAAAAAACTTTCAGCGCGGAAAATTTCCTTAAAATCACCAATTTAAGCCCTCGCACAAAGCGAAGCAGTTACTTTTTTCTCGCCAAAATAAAATTTTTGCTATATTTGCGCCGTTTGTTTGCGCGATCATCGCAACCAAATGCTCAAAATTTAGGTTAGTTTATGGAGAATCAACGTGCCACATTTGGCAGTAAATTAGGCGTAATACTCGTTTCGGTCGGCAGTGCCGTCGGCCTTGGTAATATCTGGCGCTTCCCCTACATCGCGGGTGAGGGTGGCGGAGGTGCATTCCTCATTATCTATCTGCTCTGTCTGCTCATTATGGGTATTCCCGTGCTGACGGCCGAGTTCTTTGTGGGTAAGTACACCCACCTCAATGCCGTAGGTGCTTATCGCAAGCTCGCACCACGAACTCCGTGGGTCGCAATCGGTTACAATGGCGTGCTGGCGGCATTTCTGATCTATGGTTTCTACTCGGTTGTGGCGGGCTGGACGCTCCACTACATCTGGGAGTCGGCCTCGGGTGCGCTGGCGCAATTCTCAACACCCGCGGAGTATGAGGCGCACTTCAACGCATTCGTAACCAATCCGTGGAGACCCACAATCGCAACGGTCGGATTTATGCTCATCACCCACGCAATCATTATGCTCGGAGTGCAGAAGGGTATCGAGCGCTCGTCGAAACTGCTGATGCCCCTGCTGTTTGTGATTCTGCTG
Source organism: Rikenellaceae bacterium (assembly GCA_017463585.1). GTDB lineage: Bacteria > Bacteroidota > Bacteroidia > Bacteroidales > Rikenellaceae > Alistipes. The sequence goes on from JAFTOX010000014.1 coordinate 108,416, forward strand.
GTGCTGTGTGGTCGCTCGATCTCGATGGAGGGCGGTATGGAGGGTCTGAAATTCCTCTTTACACCCGACTTCTCGAAGGTTACGTCGCAGACCATCCTCAATGCGGTGGGTCAGTCGTTCTTCTCGATCTCGGCGGGCTTGGGCTGTATGATTGTCTATGCGTCCTATTTCAGCGACTCGACCAAGATTGGCTCGACGGCCGTAAGTGTGGCACTGATCGATACGCTCGTGGCGGTGCTGGCAGCAGTGATGATCTTCCCCGCAGTGTTCAGCGTCGGAATCCAACCTACGGCAGGTCCCTCGTTGGTATTCATTACGCTGCCCAATATTCTGAATACGCTGTCGTTTAGTTGGTTGTGGTCCACGATTTTCTTCCTGCTGTTGGCTCTTGCGGCACTGACATCGACAATCTCGATTCACGAGGTGGTTACGGCATACGTCAGCGAGCAGTGGAACGTGCGACGCAACTCGGCGGCGTGGCTCTCGACGGGAGCGATGTTGGTGCTGGGTATCGTTTGCTCGTTGTCGTTCAGCGTGCTGAGCGATTGGACCATCGGTGGTCGCTCGATTTTCGATTTCTTTGACTACCTGACGGCAAACTTTATGCTGCCCATTGGCGGTATCTTCACCTGCCTGTTCGTGGGTTGGAAGATCGACAAGACGCTGCTCAAAAACGAGATTACAAACTACGGCACAGCGCGCTTTATCGGCATTAAGACCTACGTCTTTTTGTTGCGCTGGATCGCTCCGTTGTGTATTCTGCTCGTGTTGCTCAATCAGCTCGGAATAGTGAAGTTCTAAGCGTAAGCAACCGATACAACAAAGGCCACCCCCAACGCGCGGAGTGGCCTTTGTTGTTTTGCTGTTTAGCGAGCTATTTCTTGCGATTTTTCAGCTCGATCATCACATTGCGCGAGTAGGTGAATACGCCCGTCAGATGACCTAAGATCAGCGGCAACATATTTCCTCGCAGCAGTGCATAGGTGATGATGATTGCCGAGCCGCTCAGACTGATCAACCAGAATCCCAACGGCAACACCGACTCACCCTTACGACGCGAGTAGAGCCATTGGTAGACGAATCGCAGTGTGAAGACTATCTGTCCGGTTGTTCCCATCACGATCAACCACATTGGCAGATCGCTTTGCGCAAAGAGGTGAGCACTCGCCGCGTCCCAATTCGAGAGCAACCAGACTACGCCCGCCACCGGTACCGAGATTACGATCCATTGCAGGGGCAACCAAAGTTTTTTCCACGAGTTGTGGGCGTTGAGGTTCCAGATGTAGATGTAGTAGGTGATCAGTTGTCCGACGATGATCGAGAAGTCGTTGCGCAGCCACCCATAGACGCAGAAAACGCACGACGCCACCATACTGATCTGCCAGAAGATGGTAGGCGAGAGCACCCGTTTGGCGCGCTCGCTCATTATCCACTGCACGAAGAATCGAGCCGAGAAGAGCGCCTGCGCCAAGTAGCCCAAACAATCAATCAAGAACGATGTCATACGTTACCTTCGCCGATCGAGTAGTTGATATAGCGTTTGCGCATCCAGCGGTATGCGAAACAATCCTTGAACGGACCGATGAGGCGATTCCAGAGGTGGTATTTCGACACACCCTCGGTGCGAGGGAAGTGGCGCACGGGAATCTGCATCATACGACCCTCCTGCAACTGAATCAGCGCAGGCAGAAAGCGGTGCATACCCGTAAAGAAGGGTACGCGCTTGGCATAGTCGGTCCACATCACTTTCAGTGGGCAGCCCGTATCTTTTGCGCCGTCGTGGGTCATCATATTTCGGAAGCCGTTGGCGATTTTCGATTGCAGATTTTTGAAGAAGCTATCCTTGCGACCGGCGCGAATACCCATCACCAACTGATAGTCGGCCACGTGCTCCAACAGCAGATTGAAGTCTTCGGGTGTGGTTTGCAGATCGGCGTCGATGTAACCCACATAGCGCGACTCTGTGGCGTCGATACCTGCCTTCATTGCGGCGCTAAGACCGCCATTTGCAGCCAGCGAGATGTAGAACATCGACTCGTTACGCGAGCAGATCTCACGCATCAATTCGAGCGAGCCGTCCTTCGAGCCGTCATTGACCATCAGCACGCACGCCTTGATGGGCGACGTTGGCAGCCATTCGCGCATTGCACGCTCGACGCGAGGCAGACTCTCCACCTCGTTATAGACGGGCACAACGACCGTCAGTTCATATTCTTGTGTCTTGTTCATATTGTCTTAATTTCAGGAAATATTTCAATCCACCGCCAGTAAAGCCCTTCAATTTCATCATAACATTGAGAAAAATAGATAGGCTGATCAATATTTCCTACTCTAATTTCTTTCATAGTTGATACATATTGCGTGAAATGAGGAGAGCCGACTT
>JAFTOX010000015.1 GCA_017463585.1 Rikenellaceae bacterium
CAAAAAGCACATTTCTTGGTTACTTTCATACTGCTTATCGTTTACTAATTTCACTTCTTCATTCTCATGTATCTGAAGTGGTGAACGGAGGTAAACAGTAGTAAACCGTTGTCGCCTTTCTACACGATGTGATAATCATCACATATCGGGGCGGAATTTGTCGCTCGTTGTAAACGGATGTAAACCCTTGTCAACTATCTACACGAAATGACAAAAAATAAGCTCCGCAAATTCTCCACGTCAGAAATATGTCTCAAAAATATGTGGAAATTTGGGAACCATCAAAAAGCAGCCTGAAAGCGTTAAATTTTAGAATATATTGATAATTAAAGGTTTATGTTTGGTTATTTCTGGTTGTTTTTGGTTGTTTTGGGCTTCTAAATACAACCAATGAACGCTCTATGTCCAATCTTAGTTACACTGTTAGGAATTTTTATATTTTTTAGGTTTTTGCAACCATCGAATGCATTATCCTCAATTTCCGTAAGATTATTAGGGAATATCAAACTTTTCAGACTTTCACAGCAGTAGAATGCCATATCACCAATTGAAGTAACAGCTTCTGGTATAGCAATCTTGGTCAGTGAATAGCAACTAGTAAAAGTCCTCCTATTAATCTTTGTGATACAATTGGGGAGGACAACTTCTTTCAATAACTCACAATCCTCAAAAGCCTCCTCTCCAATTTCGGTAACGCTATTGGGAATCGTAACTCGTCTCAATGATGTACAACTGTAAAAAGCTAGCGAGTCTATTTTAGTAACACTTTCGGGGATAGCAATATTTTTTAATGATGTACAATGCGCAAAAGCTCCAGTACCAATTCGGATAACTCCATTTGGAATAATAATGGATTTTAACTCCTTACAATTCGCAAATGCCTTTTCGGCAATTTCGGTAATTCCGTCAGGTATAATTATCTCCCCAGAAACCTTTTTAGGACTACATTTTATTAGAACCGAATCTTTGATAGTAAGACCATTTACCTTCATAATTATATGTTTATCTAAGTTTTTTTTGCAAATTTAAAACTTTTTTTCAATTCATCCAATTTAAGTACAACCTTAAATTAATATATAAATTTTTGGTCGAAAATTGAGAGAAAAACCGTGATTTTTTGACTGTTTTGGGTGGGGTTAGAAAACCGCCTAACTATCTCGAAATGAATAAAATAATATAGGAGTCCTTTTGGGACTCCTTATATTTTTTGTTCTTTTGTGATTCCGGCGGGATTCGAACCCACGACCCACAGCTTAGAAGGCTGTTGCTCTATCCAACTGAGCTACGGAACCATCGTCATTCTTGCCATTTTCGGCGCGAAATGCTCCGCAAAGGTAATCAAAAATTGATAATTCGCAATCCATTCATATAATTTTCTCTTTTTCAGCGGGTGTTATGGGTGTGTTTTGTTGATCTATGATTGCGAATAGCTTTGAATAATTATTAATTTGTCGTAATTTTGTCTAACTCAAACAGACAAAATTATGAAAGAAGCAGGTTATGTATATATTCTGACAAATCCGAGTTTTAAGGAGGATTGGGTTAAAATTGGCAAAAGTTCTCGCCCTGTGGATATTCGCTCGAAGGAGTTGGATAATACAGCCGTGCCTTTGCCGTTTGAGATTTACGCTACGCTGAAAACGTGTAAGTATGAACAGGTCGAAAAACTGATTCATAAGACTATTGATAGACTTACCGATTTGCGTATTCGCCAAAATCGAGAGTTTTTCAACGTGTCGCCAGCAAAGGCATTGGATATTTTGAAAGATATATCTACTACTCTTGACGATGCTGAGATAGATGAAGTCTATTTGGGTGAGGCACGATTTAAGTCCAAGCAAGAGGGAGAAGAATCAGTAGCTGACTCAAAGAAACAACGCCCACGCTTTAAATTTAGTATGGTGAACATTCCTATTGGAGCGACGATAATTTTTGAGCCTACGGGGATTGAGGTAAAGGTTGCAGATGATGATCACATTGAATATGAGGGACGTATTTATAAATTATCTCCATTTGTGGGAACATTTATGCCAGAAGACAAACGTAATCCATCAGGCGCATATCAGGGCCCTAAATTTTTCTCATACAATGGCGAAACGCTTTCAGATTTGCGAAATAAGATTGAAAAAGAGTGTAGATAAAGAGTTTCTATGTAATTAACATTAACAGCCGTGCAACTGCGGCTGTTTTTTATTTATTGGCGGTGGAGTGGGTGTGTTTGGGCGGGCGATTTGGTCGTGTTAGAGGAATTTCGTATCTTAGCCACCACTTTGCGAAAGGTTTGCAAACGTTTAATCGAACAAATTTTATTCAAAAACAATGGATTTCAAATATTCGCTCAACGATCGTCCGCGTGCGGCGGCGATGGTGATGTATGCCGTGCAATGGTTGCTGATTGCTGTGCCCGTCGTGCTGACGAGTGCTTTTGTGGCCCGTTTGCAGTATGATACGCTTGCCGAGCAGACGCTCTATACCCAAAAATTGTTTGCCGTTATGGGATTGACGATGATCGTGCAGTCGCTGTGGGGACATCGTCTGCCATTGGTGGCGGGACCTGCGGCGGTGTTGCTGGTCGGTGTGATGGCGTCGATCGCGTCGTCGCCCGAGGTGATTTACACCTCGATTGCAGTCGGTGGTGCGCTGGTCGCTCTGCTTGCTACAACGGGTTGGATCAAGAAGTTACAGCCGTTGTTTACGCCCAGAATCTCGATCGTGATGATGGCTTTGATAGCTTTTACGATCGTGCCTGTGTTTTTGCGCCTGATTTTTGCAGATGCGGAGCACTATGGCCTGTCGTTTGTGATGGCGCTGGTGCTGTCGATAGCGATGGTGGTGGCGAATAATCGTCTGCGCGGAATGTGGAAATCGGCGGTGGTGCTGATTGCGTTGGTGGTCGGTTCGGCGGCCTATTTTGCATTTGCGGGGCTGCCCTCGTTGGAGGGTGCAACGGCTGCGGGAGCGGGTCGATTGTTCATCACGCCGAAGTTCGATGTGGGTGTGATTGTGGCATTTTTGATATGTTATATCGCTCTGCTGATTAATGAGTTAGGTTCGGTGCAGTCGGTGTCGGCATACGTCGAGGCGGACAATGTGCCGAAGCGTTCGACACGCGGTGTGGCGCTGACGGGCGTGATGAATGTGGTGGCGGGCGCGATGGGTGTGCTCGGTCCCGTTGATTATACGCTCAGCCCGGGTGTGATTGCCGCAACGGGGTGCGCGTCGCGTTATCCGCTGGTGCTGACGGGTGTGGGATTGGTGATTTGTGCGCTGTTCCCGCAGTTAGTGGCGGTGCTGTCGGCTATTCCGTCGCCCGTGATGGGTGTGGTGCTGTTGTATCTGATGGCGGCACAGGTGGCGGCGGCGTTCCAGATGAGTGGCACGATGTCGGCGGCGAAGGATTTCAACGGTGCGCTGACAATCGGTCTGCCGATTATGTTGGCTCTGGTGGTGGCGTTCCTGCCTGCGGAGGTGTCGGCGGCGTTGCCTGCGGTGTTGCGACCGATTGTGGGCAACGGATTTGTGATGGGTGTGATCGTGGTGCTGGTGATGGAACACGTGATTTTCCGCAAGCGTCGCAACGACGAAAAGTAGCTCGCGCGTAAAAATAAAGGTGCAACGATAGTCGGAGTTTGGAATATTTTCGTATATTTGTAATTTGAATATATTAGGGTCTTTGCGCCCAAATCAAAGAGAACGAAAAACAAGTGTGTAGTTAGAGTTGTGAATTATGGGAAGCAATAAGAGTTGGATTCAGCGAATCAGCCTCGATCGTTATTTTAACTATTGGGTTGTGTTGCTGATAGATACGTTTGTGTCGACGGCGGCTACGTTGATTGCCTTTTTGGGTATCTCGTATCTGTCCGAGACCGTTGTGCCGTCGAGTGTGCTGATGTTGACGGCGGGCGTTGCGGTGCTGGCGAGTGTGGTGTCGTTCTTTGCGCTGCGAACCTACAAGATCATCATTCGCTATTCGACCCTCAAAGAGGTGGGGCGTTTTGCGGGTGCGACGCTGTTGAAGGAGGCATTCGTATTGTTGTATCTGATTCTGGCAGCACGCATTGTTCCCGATTTCAGTTTGCACCGCAACTTCTATTTGGCGGGCGATTTTATGATCACGCTGGCGGCGCTGGTGGTGCTGCGAGTGATGATGTTGGTGGCATACGACGCACTCAAATCGCGCTTGGCGGCAAATCGTCGTGTGAAGCGAGTACTGCTGTATGGCGTTGATGATAAGTCGGTTGCGATGATTATGCGACTGCAAAATTCGACTCACTATCGTATTGTCGGCTGCTTGACCTATGGTCAGAAGTTGCGTTCGTATCGTGTGGGCGAGCAGCCCGTCTACTACTTCGAGGACGAGGAGGATCTGCAACAAGTGACGGCACGATTGTCGGTCGATGGTGTGTTGTTCCCGACGACCGATTGCGCACACGGCGAGCGTGATCGTTTGATTCGCTATTGCGAGTCGCTGGGTGTCAAGGTGTTGATCACTCCGCCCGTGGACGAGGTGGTCGACGGCAAGATTATGAAACAGACTATTCGTGAGATCAAGATCGAGGATCTGCTGGGGCGTGCCGAGATCAAAATCAATATGAACGAGATTGCGGCGGGACTGCGTGGACGTACGGTGCTGGTGACGGGCGCTGCGGGCTCGATTGGTAGCGAGTTGTGCCGTCAGATTGCCACGTTCGGCGTCGGACGTTTGATTCTGTTCGATTCGGCTGAGACGCCTATGCACAATATTCGCTTGGAGTTGGAGGCACGTTTCCCCGAGTTGGAGTTTGTTCCCGTGGTGGGCGATGTGCGTGTGCGTGAGCGAGTTGATATGGTCTATCGTATCTATCGACCCTCGGTGGTGTTCCACGCGGCGGCATACAAACACGTGCCGCTAATGGAGGAGAATCCGTGCGAGGCGGTGATGGCGAATGTGGTCGGAACGCGCAATGTGGCCGATCTGGCGGTGAAATACTCGGTCGAGAAGATGGTGATGGTTTCGACCGATAAGGCGGTCAATCCGACCAACATTATGGGTGCGTCGAAGCGCTTGGCCGAGATCTACATCCAGAGCCTCGGTTTGGCGATTGCCGAGGGTAAAGTCGGGGGCTCAACACGCTTTGTGACAACACGTTTCGGCAATGTGCTCGGCTCGAATGGCTCGGTGATTCCACGCTTCCGCGAGCAGATCGAAAAGGGTGGTCCAGTGACGGTTACGCACCCCGAGATCATTCGCTACTTTATGACTATTCCCGAGGCGTGTCGTCTGGTTATGGAGGCTGCAACGCTCGGCAATGGTAACGAGATATTTGTCTTTGAGATGGGCGAGCCGGTGAAGATTGCCGACTTGGCTCGTCGTATGATCGAGTTGGCGGGATTGAAGGTTGGCGAGGATATTGAGATCGAATATACGGGTCTGCGTCCGGGCGAGAAGCTCTACGAGGAGGTGCTCTCGACCAAGGAGAATACGTTGCCGACCTCGAACGAGAAGATCCATATCGCCAAGGTGCGCCAATATGATTATGTTGTGGTTGCCGAGCAGATAGCCAAGCTGAATGAGCTGGCGGCGATGGTCGATATCCCTGCGACGGTGCGTTTGATGAAGCAGATGGTGCCCGAGTACAAGAGTCAGAACTCGCGTTTCGAGGAGTATGACCACGAGATTGAGGGCGAGCAGCGAGAGCGCACGGCATAGGCGCATAGGTGCTGATTCGACACCGCAAAAGGCTGAACGAAAGAGAGTTGTGTCACGTGTGGAGTGACCGACCAAATAATAACGCAAATAGTAAACTAGGTATGAAGATAGCAATTGTAGGTACGGGTTATGTCGGGCTGGTGTCGGGGACGTGCTTCGCCGAGATGGGTGCCGATGTGACTTGTATTGATGTCGATAAACGTAAGATCGAAATGCTCCGAAAGGGGCAAATCCCAATCTATGAACCGGGTCTTGAAGAGTTGGTCGCACGCAATGTGGCCGACGGACGTCTGCACTTTTCGACCGAGCTGGGCGAGTGCTTGGACGAGGTCGAGATTGTGTTCAGTGCCGTCGGAACGCCTCCCGACGAGGACGGCAGTGCCGACCTGCGCTATGTTTTGGAGGTGGCACGCGAGTTCGGCCGCAAGATCAATCGCTACACGTTGCTGGTGACCAAGAGCACTGTGCCCGTGGGTACGGCGCAGAAGGTGCGTCAGGCGGTGGCTGAGGAGTTGGCTGCACGTGGTGCGGAGGTCGAATTCGATGTGGCGTCGAATCCCGAATTTTTGAAGGAGGGCGACGCTATTGACGATTTTATGAAGCCCGACCGAGTGGTTGTGGGCGTCGAGAGCGAGCGTGCTAAGCAACTGATGGAGCGCTTGTATAAACCCTTTATGATGAACAATTACCGTATGATTTTCACCGATGTAGCGTCGGCTGAGATGATCAAGTATGCGGCAAATTCGATGTTGGCAACGCGCATTTCGTTTATGAACGACATCGCCAATCTGTGCGAGATCGTGGGTGCGGACGTCAATATGGTGCGCAAGGGTATTGGTGCTGACGCGCGAATTGGGTCCAAGTTCTTGTATGCGGGTTGTGGCTATGGAGGCTCGTGCTTCCCGAAGGACGTGAAGGCGTTGATTCGCACAGCCGAGCAACGAGGTTATCGTATGCAGGTTTTAGAGGCGGTTGAGGCTGTTAATGAGCGTCAGAAGGGTATTTTGTACGAAAAGTTCGTGCGCGAGTTTGACGGCGAGGTCGAGGGTCGCTGCGTGGCGATGTGGGGCTTGTCGTTCAAGCCCGAAACGGACGATATGCGCGAGGCTCCGTCGTTGGTACTGATCGAGCGATTGCTGGCGGCAGGTTGCCGTGTGAGGGTGTTCGATCCGATTGCGATGGACGAGGCGCGACGTCGTTTGGGTGATCGAGTGGAGTATTGCTCGTCGAAATATGAGGCGTTGGAAGGTGCTGACGCTCTGATGATTGTAACAGAGTGGAAGCAGTTCCGACTGCCCAATTGGGCGCGCGTGGCCGAGGTGATGAAGGGCGGCGTTGTGATCGATGGTCGCAATATCTATGAGCGCCACGAGGTCGAGGCTGCGGGCTTGAAATATCTGCGAATAGGGTAGCGTACAGACGGTTATGAAGATATTGGTAACGGGAGCGGCAGGCTTTATCGGTTTTCACTTGGTGCAACGCTTGGCGGAGCGTGGCGACGAGGTGGTCGGACTCGATTCGTTGAACGACTACTACGATCGCCGAATGAAGTTTGGTCGTCTGGCAGCGACGGGCGTGGCTGAGAGTGCGATCGAACCTCACAAAATGGTGCAAAGTAGTCGCTATGCGGGTTACCGATTTGTGCAGACGGCATTGGAAGAGCGTGAGGCGTTGGAGCGTCTGTTTGCCGAGGAGAGGTTTGACGTGGTGGTCAATCTGGCGGCTCAGGCTGGTGTGCGTTATTCGATCGAGAATCCGCACGCATACGCTCAGAGCAATGTGGTGGGCTTTCTGAATGTTTTGGAGTGCTGCCGCCACAATTCGGTGCGCCATCTGGTCTATGCCTCATCGAGTAGCGTCTATGGTCGCAATGCGAAGGTGCCGTTCAGCGAGGAGGATCGAACGGACTCGCCCGTAAGTCTTTATGCTGCAACCAAAAAGGCGAACGAATTGATGGCACATACCTACTCGTCGTTGTACGCACTGCCGACGACGGGGTTGCGATTCTTTACGGTCTATGGCCCGTGGGGTCGCCCCGATATGGCGCCGATGTTGTTTGCCGATGCGATTGCCGAGGGTCGTCCGATACGGGTATTCAATGGGGGCGATCTGGCGCGCGATTTTACCTACATTGATGATATTACGGAGGGTGTCGTTCGGGTCATTTCGGGCGAAGTGCCAACGGGCGAAGTGCCCTGCAAGATATATAATATCGGCTGCTCGACACCGGTGCGGCTGATGGATTTTATCTCCACGATGGAGCGTGCGTTTGGTCGTGAGGCTGAGAAGGTTATGTTGCCGATGCAGGCGGGCGATGTCTATCAGACCTACGCCGACACGTCGCTTTTGGAGCGCGATTTCGGATACCGTCCTTCGACCACGCTCGAAGAGGGTATCGGACGCTTTGTGGAGTGGTACGCGACGGAGAATCCGTTGCGACGATAAACTGTTTTTTGCCCCACGTGGCGGGCGGGAAAGGAGAAGAGTGAAAGATGAAAATTTTGGATTGTACGCTGCGTGACGGCGGCTATTACAACGATTGGGATTTCGATTCTCGCACGGTGGATTGCTACCTTGCGGCGATGAATCGTCTGCCTGTCGATATGATCGAGGTGGGCTATCGTTCGCTGCCGTCGAAGAGCTATATGGGTCGTTTCGGTTACTCGCCCCGTTTCGAGTTGGAGCGCGTGCGCGAGCGATCGCAAAAGCAGGTGGCGGTGATGTTCAACGAGAAGGATATCCGCGTCAGCGATCTGCCGACGGTGCTCGACCCCGTGGCCGACCTTGTCGATATGGTCCGTATGGCGGTTGCGCCGACCAATATGGCTCGTGCGATCGAACTCGGTCGTGCGATCAAGGAGCGCGGTATTGCGGTGGCTTTCAATGTGATGTATATGTCGAAGTGGGGCGAGATGTCCGAGTTCTTGGAACTGCTGCCTCAGCTCGACGGTTGGGCCGATTGTATCAATATGGTCGATTCGTTTGGTGGGGTTACGCCCGACGATGTGCGCCGAACGTTTGCAATGGTGCGCGAACGAACCTCGGTGCCGATTGGTTTCCACGGACACAATAACCTCGAATTGGCTCTGATCAATACGCTCGCAGCGATTGATTGCGGTGCGGAATGGGTCGATGCAACGGTGCTCGGAATGGGGCGCGGTGCGGGCAATCTGAAACTCGAACTGCTGCTTACGTTCCTCAGCAAGCGAGGTTTGGAGGTCGATTTCAATGTGTTGGGCGAGGTGGTGAGCCACTTCTCTACGCTGCACGCAAAATATGGTTGGGGTACGAGTCTGCCCTATATGCTTTCGGGTGCTAACTCGCTGCCTCAGAAGGAGGTAATGGCGTGGGTGAGCAACCGTCTGCTGTCGCTGAACAGCATTGTCCGCGCGTTGGAAAATAAGCGCTTGGGAGTTGAAGATAACGATAAATTCCCCGAGTGGCAGGCCGAACGTGCCGAGCGGGTGCTCGTAGTGGGTGGTGGCGAACGTGTTGCCGAGCACATCGACGCTGTGCGTGCGATGTTGGAGGCCGATCCTCAGATTGTGGTTGTGCACGCTTCGTCGCGCCACGCGGCTCTGTTCGAGGGGCTGGCGAATCCGCAGATATTCTGTTTGGTGGGTGATGAGGGCCACCGTATGGAGCGCGTTTTCGATGGTCTGGGTGATTTCTCGGGACGTTGTATCCTGCCCCCGTATCCGCGCAAAATGGGTACCGATGTGCCTGCGTCGGTGGCGGATAAAACCTTTGAGTTGCACGAAGTTACGTTTACGGATCTGTTCCGCGATTCGTGTACAGCGATGGCTCTGCAAGCGGCTTTGGAGATGGAGGCTCGGAGCGTCTATGTGGTTGGCTACGATGGCTATACCGATATGGTGCTGACCCAGCGCGAGCGCGACCTTACGGCCGAAAATGAGTATATTATGGAGGCGTTCGATGGTGCGTTTGAGGGCGAATTTGTGTCGCTCACACCGACGTTGTACAACGCTTTGAAGGTCGATTCGATCTATCACCGAATTTAAGGGCTATGAAGAGGGGTAAAGTTGCGTTTTTTCTGCCGGCACGAAAGGGCAGCCAGCGCGTCAAAAATAAGAATACACGACCCTTTGCGGGTATCGACGGAGGTCTGTTAGCCAATAAGTTAGAGCAGTTGCTCGCGACAGAACGTATTGACGAGATTGTGCTCTCGACCAACGACGAGGAGTGCCTGCGCATTGGTCGTAAGTATGCCGAACGCTCGCCTCGATTGAGGGTCGTGGAGCGTCCCGATGAGCTGTGTTTAGATACGACCAACCTGCAAGATCTGATTTGCTACGTGCCGACCATCACCTCGGCTGAGCACATCTTGTGGGGGCACGTAACTACACCGCTGGCCGATGCGACAAGCTATGATGCAGCGGTTGAGGACTACTTTGCGTCGCTTGACGAGGGTTTCGACTCGTTGGTCGGCGTTACGGAGTTGAAGAATTTTCTGCTGGACGCCGAGGGGCGACTGATCAACAATACGACCGAACTGCCGTGGCCTCGTACTCAGGACCTTGCGCCTTTGTACGAGATCAACCACACGGTGTTCCTTGCTCCGCGTGAGGTCTACATCGAGCAGCGCAACCGTTTGGGGCGCCGTCCGAAACTGCACGTGATGGACAAAATCAGCTCGATGGACATCGATTGGGAGGAGGATTTTGTGATTGCCGAGGCGCTGGTGCGTAACCGAAGATAACCGCCGCCCGAAAAAAGTAACGCCACTCAACCCTCGGGGGTCGGGTGGCGTTTCGCGTTTGCGACGAGGTGAGTGGTTCTATTTTCTTCTCTTTTAGTTCGAAATGAGCCAAGGATTTGTTTTTCTGAGTAATAATCCATATCTTTACACGTTTTAATAAACGTTATTTGAACACTATGCAACGAATTGCAGTTTTCCCGGGGTCGTTCGATCCCTTCACACTCGGACACAAGGCGATCATCGAGGAGGCTATCGACCTCTTCGACCGAATTATTATCGGCGTGGGTTACAATAACGAAAAACGTGGTCTGGTTGCGCCTCAGAAGCGTGTGCGACTGATCGAGGACGTTTTCAGGGGTAACGATAAGATCGAGGTCAAGATGTATCGCGGACTGACGGCCGATTTCTGCCGCGAGTGCGGAGCGACGTTCCTGCTGCGTGGTGTGCGCAATGCGGTCGATTTCGAGTATGAGCACAATATGCAGCTCATCAACGAACGGCTGTATCCCGAGCTGACTACGGTGTTGTTCTTCACGCCCCCGCGTTACGCTGCAATTTCGTCGAGCATTGTGCGAGAGTTGGTCTATTTCGGTGGCGATCCGACGCAGTTTATGCCCGAAGAGATTGATCTGAAAGAGTATTTGTAAGAGATAAATATAAAACACTATAACTATGCAATTTACAGCTGAAATGATCGCCGGCGTACTGCAAGGCGACGTGGTTGGAAACCCGCAGGCGGCCGTACATACCTTCGCTAAGATCGAGGAGGGACACGAGGGCGCGTTGTCGTTTCTGGCAAATCCCAAATATGAGCAATATATCTACACGACCGCTTCGTCGATTGTGATTGTCAATCGCGCGTTCGAGCCGTCGCAACCCGTGCCGGCAACGATGATTAAGGTCGATGACGCATATGGCTGCTTTGCCAAGTTGCTCGATTTCTATGTTGCAAACAAGCCCCGCAAAACGGGTATCAGCGAGCGAGCGTCGATCGACGCAACGGCTCAGTTGGGCGAGGGTTGCTACGTGGGCGACTTCGCTGTGATCGATGCAGGGGTGAAGATGGGTGCTAATTGCCGTATCTATCCTCACGTCTATATCGGTGATAATGTGCGTATTGGCGATAATGTAACGATCAATGCGGGCGTGAAGGTCTATGAGGGTTGTGTCATTGGCAACAACGTGATTCTGCACGCTGGTGCGGTGATTGGTGCCGATGGTTTCGGTTTTGCGCCCAATGCTCAGGGCAATTTCGATAAGATCCCGCAGATTGGCAACGTGGTGATCGAGGACGATGTCGAGATCGGCGCAAATACCTGTATCGACCGCGCAACGATGGGCTCGACGGTGATTCGTCGCGGTGTGAAGCTCGACAACCTGATCCAAATTGGTCATAATGTGGTTGTTGGCGAGAATACCGTAGCGGCGGCGCAGGTCGGTATCGCAGGCTCGACGAAGGTGGGCAGCAACTGTATGTTCGGCGGTCAGGTTGGTATTGCCGGCCACTTGACCATTGGCGACAATGTGAAGGCGGGCTCGCAGAGCGGTATCGACAACAATGTCAATAGCAACGAGATGCGTATGGGTACTCCTTCGCTGCCGGGCTTGAAGTTCCACCGCTCGAATGCTGTGTTCCGCAACCTGCCCGAGCTGAGCCGCACGGTGTCGCGCTTGGAGAAGGAGGTTGCCGAGTTGAAGAAATAACACGGGTTGAAGAAATAATTGATAAACTTAAATAAACACACTACTATGAAAAAACTTTTTGTAATGGCGGCTGCTGCTCTGATGGCAGTTGGTTGCAGTAATAATGGCTACGTGATCGAGGGTCAGGTTGCAGGCATCGAGGATCAGACTATCTATTTGATGAACGATCAGCGCGAGGCGGTTGATTCGACCGCAATGGTTGCAGGTGCGTTCAAGTTCGAGGGCGAGGCAGAGCAGCCCGCACAGCTCTATCTGGCAACTGATCACCCCTTTGCTATTGTCTATGTTGAGAAGGGTACGATTGCAGTTGCAGGTTCGATCGAGGACCCTCAGACAATCACCGTAACGGGTACTCCCGCAAACGACGCACGCAACGCATACGTAGCTTGGAATATCGAGTTTATGGAGGCTTACCGCGCTGCAACGCCTGAGGAGCAGACCGCAATGGAGGACGAATACTATGCAACGATCCGCGAGAAGGTGGCTGAGAATGCCGCTAACCTGTTCGGTGTGAAACTGTATCTGAGCGAGTTGGTATATGCAGACACCGCAGCTGAGATGTTGGCAGCAGTTGAGCAGTTCTCGCCCGAGATGCAGCTGACCGACGATGTTACCAAGTTGAAGGAGTTGGCTGAGGCTAAGGCAAAGGTCGAGGTTGGTCAGCCCTATACCGAGGTTGTTCAGCCCAATATGGAGGGTGAGCCCGTAGCGCTGTCGTCGGTTGTTGGCGAGGGCAAGTACGTTCTGCTCGATTTCTGGGCATCGTGGTGCGGTCCCTGTATGCGTGAGGTTCCCTACCTGCTCGAAACCTATAAGGAGTACAAGGATAAGGGCTTCGAGATCTTTGGCGTATCGTTCGACCGCGATGCTGAGGCTTGGAAGAAGGCCGTGGAGAGCAAGGAGATGAATTGGATCCACGTGAGCGAGGTTAATTACTTCGACAACCAGGCTGCAACGGATTACGCTGTACGCAGCATTCCTTCGAACTTCCTGATCGGTCCCGACGGTACGATCGTAGCAGTGAACCTGCGTGGTGAGGAGGTTAAGGCGAAGATCGCTGAGTTGTTGGGCGAGTAATTGCGAACTGAGAAACACATTGTGCGTCATACGCTTACCTCTGTGCGAGGGGCGTATGGCGCATTTTTCGACCGTCTGCGTAAATGGAGCAACCGAAGAAGATCATAATGGGTATCGACCCGGGTACGAATCGTACGGGTTATGGCATTCTCGAAGTGGGAGGCCGTAAGCCGCGCGCTGTTGTGATTGGCGATATCGATCTGCACAAATTGACCGACCCATACGATAAACTTGCCTATATTTTCAAGCGTGTCGGGGCGTTAATCGATGAGTATCAGCCCGATGAGGTGGCGTTGGAGTCGCCATTCTTTGGGGAGAATGTGCAGAGTATGCTCAAATTGGGTCGTGCGCAGGGGGTGGCGATGGCTGCTGCATTGAGCCGCGGACTGCCCGTTGCGGAGTATGCTCCGAGGCGAATCAAGCAGTCGATTACGGGGCGTGGCTCGGCGGCAAAGGAGCAGGTGGCGGCTATCCTGCAATCGATGTTGGGAATTACGTATGATCCTAAGCGTCTGGACGCTACGGACGGTATGGCGGTTGCCGTATGTCATTATTTTACAACCTGTTCGACGATTAATGTGTTGGCGGGTGGCGATCGTGCGAAGGGCTTGGGTGGTAAGTTGAAGGCCACCTCGTCGCGTGGAAGTAGCTCGTGGGAGCAGTTCCTGCGCGAGAATCCCGACCGCGAAGTGAAGAGCGATGCACCAGCAAAGAGTGCGCCCGCTCGCCGAACCGTTAAAAAGCCTGTGAAATGAGCCGAACCAGAATCATATCTTTGGCGGTGATCGTGCTGTCTGTGGTGGCCATCGTGTGGTCGCTCGGTGGTGGTATGTTCCGCGAGCGCGGATTCGATTTTACGATCGAGGGTGCGATGGAGGCGGGCGAAGTACCCGATACTACGGGGTGGAATATTGCTGATTTAGAGATTGATACGGCAGAGGGTCGCTATCGGATCGTAGGGCGTGCGCAGCGTCCCGTGGTGATTGAACTTGGCACTGAGGAGGCAACCTATTGCTCGACACTATTCGTTGAGCGAGGTCGAATCACGGTCGAGGAGGGACGTGCAACGGGTACGGCGGCAAACGACGCCCGTACGGCAATGCTCTCGGCAACCGACTCGTTGGTGTGGAGCTGTCCTGAGGGCGAATATTCCGAGGTCTATGAGCGTGGCTACGACTCGCTGGCACGTGCCTATATCGAGGCCAATCGTGCGAATTTGTATGGTGGTTGGCTGGCTGAACGATTGAGTCGTCAGCTGCCGATTGATGAGGCGAGAGAGTTGTTTGAGGGTCTTACGTCGGGTGTGCGACGTACCGAGGCGGTTGCACCGCTGCGTGATCGAGTGGCGCGCGATGACCGTTCGCAGGTGGGTCGCCGTGTGAATGCGTTGCCCGGCGAGGTGGCGAGTGTGTTGGACGAGGGAGGATATGTGTTGATCGATTTTTGGGCGTCGTGGAACGTCAATGAGAGCGTGCGTGCGGACAAATTGCGTACGCTGACAGCCCAATTCGATGAGTCGGAGTTGGCAATTTGTCGCATATCGATGGATAATAGCCGCGAGCAGTGGCAGTCGGCGATCGAGGGCGATCCGATGGAGTGGATCCAGCTGCGTGGTGAGAGTTGCGGACTTGCAATCGAGTCGTTGCCAATCAGTTATCTGCTTTCTCCGAAGGGGCGGATTGTTGCTCGCGCGGAGTCGATTGACGAGTTGCGACAGGCCCTCGAAGAACTTTTTTAAGAAATTTTTGAAAAAAGTTCGCAAAATATTTGGTGGCGCACAAAAAATGCCCTATCTTTGCACTCGCAAAACAAAGGATTGGCACCATAGCTTAATTGAATAGAGCATCTGACTACGGATCAGAAGGTTACAGGTTTGAGTCCTGTTGGTGTCACAAGAAGAGGGGAAGATCATTTGATCTTCCCCTTTTTCGTTGCGAGCTTCAACCTTGATGGTGCAGACGGCCCTCCTTGTCGTATAATCTATTTCTTCGATAGCCTTAGTTCCACTTAGGTTTGCCAGCGTAGGTGGCTTGGGTGAGGTGCATAGGCTCGTCGCTCAGCAGTCGGTAAAGCTCGGGCGATTGCAAAATCTCACGAATATTGTACTCCACACCGTCAATCTTCACCTTATTATATATCAGTCGCACGCCGTGGCTATAATCGACGTAGAAGTTGCCGTGGCGAACAAATAACGGTTGCTGTGCGCGACCGTCGGGGTGGTGCCAGCCATAGATCGCTACGTTGCGCTCGTACTCGGTCAGTGTCATAATCTTGTAGGTCAGCACGATATCCTTCTTCAAACCCGAAATAAACTGTCCGAACTCATATCCGTATGCCTTGAATTGAGCATTGATAGCGTTGTTACTATCTTGGAACACAATGGGTTGGCTATTGCGGTTGCCAAGCGGGCGGAACGGGAAGATATCGACGTGCCCCTCCGACGCTTCGGCAATACGATCGACCAGAAACGGCGTGGGCAGAGTGCAATCGAGTGCGTCGGCTATGCGCTGTGCGGCGAGCGGTCCCATCGGCATACGGACAAAGTCGTCGTTGGTGCCGATAGCCACGTAGTCGGGCAGCACCCACATCTCGACCTTATGTTTCTTGCGCAGAATCTCGACCGAATCGACCACAGGCGTAGTGAAGGTAATCTTGCGGAAATGGCGCAGCGCGTCGGGAACTTGGCCTGCCGTAACCGTCTCAACGATAATATCTTCGAGAGTCCAAAACGCGGTGGTATCGGCACGGCGCATAAAGTCGCCTCCGGCCAGCGTAGCGGTGGGTTTGTCGGCCAACGCGGGTACGGGCATTGACGCTTTGTGGAGTTTGCCATTCGAGCCGTAGCGAACGTCGCCCGCTATGGCGGTTGTTGCCGAGCAGAGAGCAACGGCACACAGCGTTACAAAAAGTTTGCAGCGTGAAGTCATAGGTATAGTGGTTTTTGTGGTTATTCGACCTTTTTCAGCCCGCGCTCGGCAGCAAGCTGCTCCATCAGCGCGTATGCCGCTTCGTACTCGTTGGGAATCTGTCCGTCGAGAATGGCGTCCTTAATAATCGCCTTGATATCACCAATTTCGCGGCAGGGCGGAATGCCATACGTGCTCATAATCAACTCGCCCGAAATGGGTGGCTGGAAGTTGCGCACGCGATCTTTCTCTTCGATGTCGGCCATCTTGCGACGCACCAACTCGAAGTTCTGCATATATCGTTTGACCTTCGATTCGATGCCCGAGGTGATGTCGGCCTCGCACAGCGTCATCAGGCTCTCGACGTCGTCGCCCGCCTCGAAAAGCAGTCGTCGCACCGCCGAGTCGGTTACCAAATCCTCCGAGAGAACAATTGGACGCAGGTGCAGAAAGACCATCTTCTGCACGAACTTCATTCGGTCGTTCAGTGGCAGTTTCATCGCGCGGAAAATCGAGGGGACCATCTTCGATCCGAGCACCTCGTGTCCGTGGAAAGTCCAGCCGATTTTGGGGTCATACGCCTTGGTCGCAGGCTTGGCGATGTCGTGCAACAGAGCAGCCCAACGTAACCAGAGGTCGTCGGAGCGTTGCGCCACATTGTCAAGCACTTGCAGCGTATGGCGGAAATTGTCCTTATGGGCGTGCGAGCCACGTCGCTCGACTCCTTTCAGTGCGTCCAACTCGGGAAAAACGAGCTTCAAAAGCCCCGTCATTTCAAGCAATTCGAAACCGATTGAGGGGCGTGGCGAGAGGACAATTTTATTGATTTCGGTGATGATACGCTCCTTCGAAACGATCTCGATTCGGTGGGCGTTGCGCTGGATCGCGTCGAACGTATCGGGATAGATGTCAAAGCCCAACTGCGACGCAAAACGCACCGCACGCAACATACGCAACGGATCGTCGTCGAAGGTCACATCGGGGTCGCACGGGGTGCGGATAATCAGTCGCTCCATATCGCCCATACCGTCGAACGGATCGACCAATTCGCCAAACGTAGCGTCGTTGAGCGACCACGCTAAGGCATTGATTGTGAAGTCGCGGCGGCGTTGATCGTCCTCGATCGTGCCCGCCTCGACAACGGGTTTGCGCGAGTCGCGGCTATACGACTCTTTGCGCGCGCCGACAAACTCGATCTCCCACCCGTCGCAACGCAACATTGCCGTTCCGAAGGTCTTGAAGACCGATACTTTGGTGTGCAACTCGCGACCGAGGGCTTCGGCGACCTCGATGCCGCTACCGATCACCACTACGTCGATGTCATTCGAGGGTCGGCGCAGGTAGTAATCGCGCACAAAACCGCCGATGACAAAGGCTTGCAGACCTCTGTCATCGACGATGCGCTGTATGCGGCGGAAGACTCGCGCCGCAAGGGGGTGTCGTTTATCGGTAATTTTCACTATCGTTTGACGTTCAATTATTTACGAACGTAATCCTCGATAGCCTCTTTCCAAATCAGGTAGCCGGGACCCAGCAGGTGCAGACCGTCGTTGGTCAGCTCGGGGAACATACGGCCATCTTCGCCAACCATCAGCGAGTAGAGGTCGATGAAGACGATGTTGCGCTCTTCGCAAACCTGCTTCAAGAGAGCGTTCAACTTCTTGATAGGCTCATCGAGTGCGCGATCCTTGTAGCTCTTGAAACGACCGTAGGTCTCGTTCACGGGCAGAACCGTCTGAACGTGCAACTTGGTGCGGGGGCTCTCATTGATAAAGCGGTCGAGCATCTTAGCGATGTTGGCTGCGGTCTCCTCGGGCGAACGCTTGTCAGCCAGGTCGTTAACACCGGTCAGCAGGAACAACTTCTTGGGCTGACCCTTGATGATGTGGTCGATACGCTTCTGCATCTGCACGGTGTTGTCGGCGTTGATACCGCGGTTCTTGATGTTCTTCATTCCGAACAGCTCGTCCCACTCGCAACCATCGGTCAGCGAGTTGCCGAGGAATACGATATCCTTCTTCGAGATGGGCAGCAGATCGTACAAAGTTGCCTTCTGAATGTGATAGTCGGTCTGAGCCTCTACCGAGCAGAAGCAACCGAGCGCCATAATGAGGGTAATGAGTTTTTTCATAAAAGTGTTTGTATTAAATTGATTAATAATTATTTGCAATGTGTTTCGCGCAAGTAGAGCGCAACGGTATTTTCCAATCCGAAGTAGAGTGCATCGCTGATCAGCGCGTGACCGATCGAAACCTCATCGACCCACGGAATACGTGTCAGGAAGTAGCGCAGATTGTCCAAATTGAGGTCGTGACCTGCGTTCAGCCCTAAGCCCTCCTCGCGGGCACGTTCGGCAGCCGCAACGTAGGGCTCGATGGCTTTCTCTCGGTCGGTGTGGTAGCCCGCAGCATAAGCCTCGGTGTAGAGTTCAACGCGATCGGCACCGCACGCCTTAGCCCCACTAACCATCTCTGGATCAGGATCGACAAAAATTGAAACGCGAATACCCTCGCGGTGGAATCGCTCGCACATCTCGGTCAAAAACTCACGGTGAGCGACGGTGTTCCAGCCCGCATTCGAGGTGATAGCGTCGGCAGCGTCTGGCACAAGCGTCACCTGCGCAGGGCGCACCTCGCACACCAAATCGACAAAACTCGGAATGGGATTACCCTCGACATTGAGTTCGGTCGTTACGACCCCTTTCAGCTCGCGCACGTCGGCATAACGAATGTGTCGCTCGTCGGGACGGGGGTGCACGGTGATGCCTTCCGAGCCAAAACGTTCGATATTTTGCGCTGCGGCGATCACATCGGGCATATTTCCGCCACGAGAATTACGAATTACTGCAATCTTATTGATATTTACGCTTAACTTTGTCATAAATTTATTATATTTGCACACAAATATACCAATTATTTTGCAAGTTCAATAATGAAGATCATACTTTTTTCGCGTACAACCTCGGCACTGCGCCCCGTCCTACTGCGTCAGTTGATTGATACAGTGGAGGTTAGTGGCCTCGATTGGTGCGTTAACGAAGAGTTTGCACGCGAGTTGGAGCGTATGGGGGTATGTCAAGTTCCCGCGTCGCGCCTTTATGGTGAGAACATTGGCGATCAGCCCAAAGAGTCGTTGATGGTCAGCGTGGGTGGTGACGGTACGCTTTTGGACGGTATCCGCCGCCTGGCAGGACGTCCGATCCCTGTGCTCGGTATCAATCTGGGTCATCTGGGATTTTTGACGGGCGCAGGTCGCGACGGCATTGCTCATATCTTCGAAGATATTCGCGAGGGTCGTCTGCGTATCGAGGAGCGCTCGCTGGTGCACGTCGAGAGTGACGCTCCGACCTCAATCCAATGGCCCTTTGCCGTGAATGAATTTGCTATCCAGCGTCACGGCGCAAATATGATCTCGGTCGAAACTTATGTCGATGGACAGATGGTCGCAACCTATCACGGCGACGGCGTATTGCTCTCAACCCCAACGGGTTCGACAGCCTACTCGTTGAGCGTGGGAGGTCCTGTGGTTGCCCCCACGTGCGCTTGTCTGGTCATCTCGCCGCTGGCACCACACAATCTGACGATGCGTCCGATCGTCATTCCCGATAGCTGCGAGGTCACGTTCCGCATTCGTGCCCGCCAACCCTATGCCTTCGTAACACTCGACAATACGGCCTATCGTGTCCGCGAGGGAACGGTTTTCAAGGTGAAAAAAGCGGAAAATAACTTTTTTTTGGCCCTCCCACAAAATATATCGTTCTACGACACGTTAAGAGAGAAGATGATGTGGGGTATGGACAACCGCGACAGTCGCTACGAGGAGCAGTAATTGAGGCTGCTTGTAGCTGATCGAGGGTCAATTACAGTTAGATTCGAAGCCTCTCCGTAGGAGAAAAACAAAAAAGGAGTGGTCGATTTTGTTAATCTGACAATAATTTTACATATCTTTGCAACTTTAATGCGCACATTTCGCTCGTGCGGGAGTGCGTGTGAGGCAAAAACGACGAAAGTCAAGAGCATAAAATGAGCGAAACGAAGAACATACCGCAACACGTTGCCATCATTATGGACGGCAATGGTCGCTGGGCTAAGCAGCGCGGCAAGGAGCGTGTCGAAGGTCACATCGAGGGCGTACAGCGTCTGCGCGATGCGATCAAGGCGTCGGCACGATGGGGCGTGCGCTACCTGACCGTCTATGCTTTCTCGACCGAGAATTGGGGTCGTCCCGAGGCGGAGGTCAATGCCATTATGGAGCTGTTTTGCAAGAGCGTGATCAATGAGTCGCCCGAATTGCAGAAGCAGGGCGTGTGCGTGAAGGTGATGGGCGACCGTGCGGGTTTTTCGGAGAAGGTGCTTTCGTATATCGAGCGTATCGAGAGCGAAACGGCTGCGGGTGAGCGCCTTACGCTTATTTTGGCGTTTAATTACAGTTCGCGTAGCGAGCTGACGGCTGCCGTGCGACAGATCGCAACGGAGGTGGCTGAGGGTCGTTTGACGACCGAGCAGATCGACACGCAGACCATTGCCGACCATCTGTTGTCGGCGGGTGTGCCCGATCCCGATTTGATGATCCGTACAAGTGGCGAGTGCCGTTTGAGTAACTTCTTGCTGTGGCAGTCGGCCTACACCGAGCTGTATTTCACCGAGGTGCTGTGGCCCGATTTCACGGAGGAGGAGTTCGATCGTGCGATTGAGAGCTACACTCACCGCGATCGTCGTTATGGATTGGTTAAGAAATAGTTACAGAAATTAGAATATACTTAGACACAAACTGATAGCAATGAGAAAATTCCGAATAGCAACGCTTATAGCGGCAATGATGTTCACCATTTGGGGAGCGGCAGCTCAGGAGCAGCAGCCCGCACCCGCTGCCGATAAAGCGACCGAGCAGACAACGGAACAGACCGCGACGGCAGAGCAGGCGGAGGAGCAGGTTGATGAGCCTCAGTTCCCCGACGATGCTCAGATGATGGATTACCGCCGCCCGAAGCAATATATCATTCGTGACGTTAAGGTTCAGGGAATCAAGTACCTCGACCCGAATATTCTGGCAGCAACGTCGGGTATTGTCAAGGGCGACAAGGCGTACATTCCGGGTAACTACATCAAGCAGGCCGAGACCCGTTTGTGGAGCCAGCGCTACTTCTCGGACGTGAAGATCGGTGCCGAAATTGATGGCGATAGCGTCGATCTGGTGATTATGCTCAAAGAGCGTCCGCGTGTATTCCGTTGGTTGTTCGAGGGTATTGGTCGTGCTCAGGCGAGCGATATTACCGACAAATTGAAGCTCAAACGTAATGGCGAGCTGTCGGACTATGTGCTCGACAAAAATACCAAGCTCATCAAGGAGTATTATGCCGAGAAGGGTTTCCGCAATGCTGAGGTTTCGACCCGTATCGAGAACGACTCGGTGCTCCAAAACGCTGTGAATGTGATCTTTGTTATCAAGAAGAACCCTCGTGTTAAGATTGGCGAGATCGTCTTTACGGGTAACGATTCGTTCAAGGAGAAGCGTCTGCGCCGTGCGATGAAGAAGACCCACCAGAAGAGTATCAACTTCTTTGTCAGCTCGAAACTCAATGAGGAGGAGTACGAGAACGATAAGATCAACGTGGTCGATTTCTATAACTCGAAGGGTTATCGTAACGCCACGATTTTGAAGGATTCGATCTATCCGATCAACGAGAAACGTATAGGTATCAAGATCGACCTCTCGGAGGGTAACAAGTACTACTACCGTAACATCTCGTGGGTGGGTAATAGCGTCTATCCGACTGAGGCTCTGGATCAAATGCTCGGAATCAAGTCGGGCGATACGTACGATAAGAAGACACTGCACAAGCGTCTGGGTATCGGTCGTGAGGAGAATCCCGAGGAGATTTCGGTTAAGTCGAGCTACCAGAATACGGGTTATCTGATGTCGCAGATCGATCCCGCCGAGATTATCGTCGGTGCCGACTCGATCGACCTCGAATTGAAGATTTTCGAGGGTAAGCAGTTCTCGATCAACGATGTGCATATCTCGGGTAACGACCGTCTGGACGATGAGGTTATCCGTCGTGAGTTGTACACCCGACCGGGTGAGCTGTACAACCGTGCGCTGTTGATGCAGACCATTCGTACGTTGGGTGCGATGGGTCACTTCAACGCCGAGAATATCTCGCCCAATATTCAGCCCGTGAGCAACGAGTTGGTCGATGTGTCGTGGGCATTGGAGGAGACCGCTTCGGACCAGTTCAATATCGCCGGTGGTTGGGGTGCAAATACCTTCGTGGGTTCGGTGGGTATCACGCTGAACAACCTCTCGATCAAGCGATTCTTCAAGAAGGGTGCTTGGCGTCCCTATCCGCAGGGTCAGAACCAGCGACTGAACATCACGGCTCAGACCAACGGTACCTACTAT
The DNA here is from genome assembly GCA_017463585.1 of Rikenellaceae bacterium. GTDB lineage: Bacteria > Bacteroidota > Bacteroidia > Bacteroidales > Rikenellaceae > Alistipes. Next base: position 22,499 of record JAFTOX010000015.1, read on the forward strand.
AAGTCGGCATCGATCTCGTTCACCGATCCGTGGCTGGGCGGTAAGAAACCCAACTCGCTGACCATCGGTTTCCATTGGTCGGAGGAGAACAACGCATACTACGTATGGCAGTCGTCGACCCAGCACTTCCGCGCTATGGGTCTGTCGGCAGGTATCGGTCGCCGTCTGAATTGGCCCGACCCCTACTTCACGCTCTACACCGAGCTGGCTTACCAGCGTTATGCGCTGAAAGATTGGAACTACTTCATTATGAAGAACGGTAAGGCAAACGTGGTGGCTTTGAAGGCGGTTCTGTCGCGTAACTCGGTCGATCAGCCGTTGTATCCTCGTCGAGGTTCGGAGTTCACCGTGTCGATGGCTATCACCCCTCCGCACTCGTTGTGGGACGGTAAGGATTACAGCAATAAGGCGATGTCGGATCAGGATCGCTACCGCTGGATCGAGTACCATAAGTGGGATTTGAAGGCTCAGTGGTTCTATCCGCTCTCGAAGAACAACAACCTGGTGCTGATGGCAAGTGCCGAGATGGGTTACTTGGGCAACTATAACCCCAACAAGCGTTCGCCGTTCGAACTCTATGACGTGGGTGGTGACGGTATGTCGGGTTATAGCGTCTATGGTGTCGATGTGATCCGTCTGCGTGGTTACGAGGATAGCGCACTGAACCCCGTGGGTGGTACGGGCTACTCGCGCGTATATAATAAATATACGGTAGAGATGCGTTACCCGATCATTATGAAGCCTTCGTCGACAATCTATGGATTGGTATTTGCGGAGGGTGGTAACGGCTTCGAGTCGTGGAAGGACTTCTCGCCCTTCAAGATCAAGCGTTCGGCCGGTGTCGGTGTACGTATGTACCTGCCCGTTGTGGGTATGCTCGGTATCGACTGGGCGTGGGGCTTCGACCCTGCGTCGGGTGGCACGAAGCGTAGTGGTAGCCAATTCCACTTTATGATCGGTCAGCAGTTCTAAACAAGTGTAACGAACCAACTAAAAACTGATACAACTATGAAAAAGATTTTTGCATTAGTGCTTGGCCTGATGGCATTTATGGGTGTCGCATCGGCACAGAACTATATGGTGGTCGATAGTGAGAAGATCTTCAAGTCGATCGACGAGTACAACACCGCAATGACCGAGCTGGATAATCTGGCTAAGAAATACCAGGCGCAGGTGGACTCGAAGTTCGAGGAGATCGAGAACCTCTACAATAACTACCAGCAGCAGAAGGTTTCGCTTTCGGCCATTGCCCGCACGGCACGTGAGCAGTTGATTCTCGACGCTGAGGCTGAGGCAGTGAAGTTCCAAGAGTCGATCTTCGGTAACGAAGGTCTGCTGATGAAGAAGCGCATTGAGCTGATTCAGCCCATTCAGGAGCGTGTTTTCAAGGCTATCGAGCTGTATGCCAAGTCGAATAGCTTCGATATGGTGCTCGATATCGCTTCGAACGCAACGATGCTCTACTACTCGCCTGCGGTAAACCGTACCGAGGAGGTTATCAAATTGGTGAAATAACAATCAAAAACATTTAATACATTATTATGAAAAAACTTATCAAGCTAACCCTTGTAGCTGTGCTGTTGCTCAGCTCGACTTCGCTTTTTGCTCAGAAGATGGGCCGTATCAACTCGCAGGAGCTGATCTCGTTGATGCCCGAAACCGCTCAGATGCAGACCGACTTGCAGGCTTATGCCACCGAGTTGAATGCACAGATTGAGGAGGTTCAGGTAGAGTTGAACAACGCTATCAACGACTTCCAGAAGAAGCAGGCAACGATGAAGGATTTGGAGCGTCAGGTTGCTGAGAAGAACTTGAACGACATCAACACCCGTTTGGAGCAGTTCCGTCAGGTTGCAAGCGAGGATTTCTCGAAGAAGCAGCAGGAGCTCTTCACTCCTATCCAGGAGAAGGCTATGGCAGCTATCGAGAAGGTTTCGAAGGCTGGTGGTTACGCCGTTGTTATCGACTTGGCAGCTGGCAGTATGATCTACATCGACGAGGCTCAGGTTACCGACCTGCTCCCCGCAGTTAAGGCCGAGTTGGGCATTAAGTAATCCGAACGTCCATCGACAGGTTTGAGCCGCACTCCGAGAAGTGCGGCTTTTTTGTTTGTGGTATTCAAGATTCAAAATTCAAGATTCAAAATTGGACTTTGCTTTCATTAGTTTGTGGACGGAGAAAGAGATGTTGTCGATTTTGGCGAAATCGACACACCTTCGTGGCTCGCCCTTAGGGCAAACGCCTCAGCCCGCGAGTATGTGCCTTCTTGCCAGCAAAGGAATAATCTTGAATTTTGAATTTTGAATTCTGAATTTCCCCGCAGGGCACAATTTATGCAACAGAAGGTCGCAGAATGGGGCAATGGAGCCTCGTTTTTGGTAATCATCTGTCAGCTATGAAATTCTCTACAATGCTCATTGCATCGGTGCTGGTGTCGTTGGCGGCGCTGAGTGCAAGCTATGGTTATGCGCGGCGGGACTTGGGCGCACCCGAGCGACCGCTGTGGGCAACGACCATCGACGATTTGAAGCAGATTTGCGCCTTGAAGCTCGCTGCGGCGGCGCAATATGAACGTGAGGCTGAGGCGGCAAAGAGCGCTCAAAACGCCCCAAATGCACTCCAACGGCAGCTTTATGAGGCGTTGGCGCACTCGGAGCATATCCACGTGCGAAACTATATGCGTGCGCTCAATAAGCTCGGCAGTCGCTACGTGTGTCGGGCGCTGGCTCCTGAGATGGGGGTGGCGACGCAGTCGGGATTACAACGTAGTATTGCAATGGAGCGCTACCTGGTTGATGAGCGTCACGAGCAGTCAATCCTCAATGCGTTGGACGATAACTCGAAGTATGCGGCTCGAATCGTGGCGTGGACGTCGGGTGGCGATGTGAAACATATTCTGCTGCTCGAACAGTGTGCATTGGCTTGCGAAGGTCGATGCGAGGCGCCGTCGGGTTATGCCGTCTGCCCCGTGTGTGGCAATACGAGCGATTGCGAACACGAGGATTGTTATTGCCCGTTTTGTATGACTCCGAGTGGTGATTATGTGCGGTTTTTGGTCGATATGTCGGCAAAATAGTAAAATTATTAGGAAATAACGAACATTTTCGAAGGTTTTAGTTTATCTTTGGCGCTTATTTGTGCGAGCGGGGCGAAGGCTCTTGTTTGCGCGATGAGAACCAAATTTTATAAACAAAACCTTTACAAAATGAAATCACTCAAAATCGGAGACCTACTTGCCCGCATACCCATCATTCAGGGCGGTATGGGCGTCGGTGTTTCGCTTTCGGGATTGGCCTCGGCAGTGGCTAACGAAGGTGGAGTCGGCGTTATCTCGTCGGCCGGTCTGGGCGTGATCTACAAGGAGCATTCGAGCAACTACAACGAGGCCAGCATTTGGGGTCTTAAAGAGGAGTTGCGCAAGGCTCGTGAGGCATCGCGCGGAATCATCGGCGTCAATGTGATGGTCGCTATGTCCAATTTTGCGGATATGGTCAAGACCGCAATCGCCGAGAAGGCGGACATTATCTTTTCGGGAGCAGGACTGCCCTTGAACCTGCCCTCGTTTTTGACCGAAGGTGCCAAGACCAAACTTGCACCGATCGTATCGTCGGCGCGTGCAGCTAAGTTGCTGTGCGAGAAGTGGCTGGCTAACTATAACTACGTTCCTGATGCCATCGTGGTCGAAGGCCCTAAGGCGGGCGGCCATTTGGGGTTCAAGCACGAGCAGATCAACGACCAGCGTTATGCGCTCGAATCGGTGCTGCCTGAGGTGGTCAAGGAGGTGCGTGAGTTTGGCGATCAGCACAATGTCTATATTCCGGTCATTGCAGCCGGTGGAATTTACACGGGAGAGGATATCTATCGTACAATGCAGCTGGGAGCCGATGGCGTTCAGATGGGAACACGCTTCGTAACCACCGCAGAGTGCGATGCCGCGCCTGCATTCAAGCAGACCTATTTGGACGCCCAAGAGGAGGATATCGAGATCATTCAGAGTCCGGTCGGTATGCCCGGGCGTGCCATTCGCGGCACGTTCCTCGAAAAGGTGCGCGAGGGTTTGAAACGACCGAAGGCCTGCCCGTTCAACTGCATCAAGACGTGCGACGTTACCCATTCGCCCTATTGCATTATGCTGGCGCTCTACAACGCCTTCAAGGGGCGCTTGGAGCACGGTTACGCTTTTTGCGGAGCGAATGCGTGGCGCTCGGATAGGATTCAGAGCGTCCGTGAGTTGATGAGTTCGCTCTGCGAAGAGTTTGATCGCTTCAAGTCGAGGTTCGAGAAGTAACGAGAGAACGCATTAATCTTCACTCTTCGAGTCGCACTCCAATATATCGGGGTGCGGCTTTTTTTATTTTGCAGAGCGCAAAGAAAAGCCCGCCGCTCCAAAAGGAGCGACGGGACGCGCGCTAATACAAATATAGGTATTCTAACTGAACATTAGAGATACTTTTCGATAACTGCACAGATACGATCGAACACCTCGTCGAGCGTGCCCACGCCATCAACGGCCTCGTACTTACCCTGAGCCGAATAGTAGTCGGCAACAACGGCAGTCTGGTCGTTGTAGATCTTGATTCGGTTGCGGATCACCTCCTCGTTAGCGTCGTCGGCGCGACCGCTGCTCTGGCCGCGCAACAAAATGCGCTGCACGAGCTCCTCGGTGGGAACCTCCATATAGATCATCACATCGACTTTCAGGTCACGCTCCGAGAGAATCTTGTCGAAAGCCTCAGCCTGCGGGGTAGTGCGGGGGAAGCCGTCGAAGATGTTACCGTTAGCGTCGCGGTGACGGTCGATGTAGTCGGTTACGATGTCGATCACGAGCGAGTCGGGAGCCAGCTCGCCACGCGAGATGTAGGCCTCCATACTCTTGCCCAATTCGGTCTGAGCGTTGATTTCGCTACGGATAACCGCACCTGTCGAGATGTGGTTTACGTTATATTTCTCGACCAATTTGGCCGCTTGTGTTCCTTTGCCGCACCCGGGTGCGCCGAACAATACGATATTCAACATATCAATGCAGAGTTTTTTAGTTTTTTCGTAATGCAAATTTACGTCTTATTTTTTGCAAAACAACGATATTTTGCTATATTTGTAAAAATTTTTAATATAATGACCAAATATTTGCCGATTTTGGCAAATGTGCAGGTCAAAAATCATATTTTAGTATCGCTATGAGCAACAAGAAACTGACCGAAATAGCCACGCTGGGCGAATTCGGATTGATTGATCACCTGACCTCGAATTTCGAAAACCGCCGTCCCTCGACGCTTTGTGGCGTGGGCGACGACGCAGCGGTGGTGGATATCGGCGGCGGTCGTGTGCAACTGATCTCGACCGATATGCTGATGGAGGGAATCAACTTCGATTTGACCTACTTCCCGCTCAAACACCTCGGATATAAAGCCGTGGTGGTGGGTGTGAGCGATATTCTGGCGATGAACGCCCGCCCCGAGCAGGTGATGATCTCGATCGCCGTGTCGAGCAAGATGTCGGTCGAGGCTCTCGATGAGTTCTACGAGGGTGTCAATCGTGCGTGTGCCGACTATAATGTCGATCTGGTGGGCGGCGATACAACCACCTCGCTGACCGGTTTTGCAATTAGCGTTACGGCTATGGGTACCACCGAGGCGTCGAAGGTGTGCTATCGCAGCGGTGCGAAGTTGAACGATCTGGTCTGCATTACCAATAATCTCGGCGCGGCATATATGGGTCTGCACCTGCTCGAACGCGAGAAGCGTGCGCTGGCAGGCTCGCCCGATCCGCAACCTAAGTTCGAGGGCTACGAATATCTGCTGCAACGTCAGTTGAAACCCGAGGCGAGGGTCGATATTATCGACTCGCTGGCCGAGGCGCAGATTGTTCCCACGTCGATGATCGACCTCTCGGACGGTTTGGCGTCGGACGTTATGCAGATCTGCAAGGCGTCGAAGTGTGGCGTGCGTATCTATTTGGAGCGTATCCCGATCGCACAGCAGACCAACCAGATGGCTGAGGAGCTGAATGCCGATCCGGTTGTTGCGGCGCTGAATGGTGGCGACGATTACGAGCTGCTGTTCACCGTTCCGTTGGCGTTGCAGGAGCAGATAATGCGCTTGGGCGGTATCGATGTGATTGGTCATATCACGGCAGCCGATACGGGTGCGGCGCTCGTTACCCCCGACGGCAATACGATCGCACTTCAAGCGCAGGGAATAAGGTTGTAGGCGTTTTTCAGTAGGCTTTTGTTTGCTAATTTGATATTAATTTATTAAATTTGCACAAACCTAATATTTTATAGTTATGAAAAAATTTTTAACTTTAATTTTGCTCGTCGTGGCGTTTGTCGGTTGTGAAAAATACGACGACGATAGAGTCGATAAATACGTTGAAAACGAGATGAAATCGATTGATGCAGATCGAGCTAACGCGATTGTGGCAAAAGTTGGTGAATGGAAATGGGTGGCAAATAAAACGGTTGTTTATACCTATAACGCTGATGGTAGCACTGATGTTCACAAGTGGGGTGATGAGCCAGCCTCTGGGTTGAATTATGGCTCATTTCGCTTTGGAGAAGATGCGTTTATATATACAAGCCCTATTTCAGAATCGAGTGCTGATCGGTGCTATGGTTTTGAAATTGATTGGGCTTTGCGTACAATTGAGCTGGATTTTGGCAAAATTTTGTACATTTCGGGTATTACTGAAAACTATTTGGTAGTTAAAGATAATTATCCTAATGATTGTGTCGTCGCAACATTTATGTTTGTTGCCGATTAAGCGCGAATAAAAATTGTGATTTTTTGGCGCAAAAGGTTGGAAATGTAATTTTTATTTTGTAGATTTGCATTCGTCTGTACTTGGGGGATTGTCCGCAGGTACGGCACCTAAACAAGCTAATCATACAAGCATTTAGAATCACACCGCCGCCCGACGAGGGTCACGGTGTGATTTTTTGCATATCCGACCGCCAACAAACCGACTAATTCGCTGGCTGAGAAGAAAAAAAGAGTGCGCACGTTTTGTTTTTCGAAATAAAATACGTACCTTTGCACCGCTTTTTGCAAATAATCTAATTAACAAACAGTTATGAACAATTACGAAACCGTTTTCATTGCCACACCGGTTCTTTCGGACGTACAGGTGAAAGAGGTGCTGGACAAATTCCAAGGTGTTATCACCGAGAACGGCGGTCAGATCGTGAATGTCGAGGAGTGGGGTTTGAAGAAGCTCGCTTATCCTATTCAGAAGAAGACCACCGGCTTCTATTTCTTTATCGAGTTCACGGGCGAGGGCTCGCTGATCAACACTCTCGAAACTCAGTATCGTCGCGACGAGCGCGTTATTCGTTTCCTCACTTTCAAGCAGGACAAGTACGCTGTTGAGTACTCGGAGAAGCGTCGCGCTAAACTCGCTAACAAATCGCAGGAGGAGTAAACTATGGCACAGGAGAATAAGACTCAGAACGGCGAGATCCGTTACCTCAACCCCGTTTCGGTTGATGTTAAGAAGAAGAAGTACTGCCGCTTTAAGAAGCTCGGTATCAAGTACGTAGATTACAAGGACGGTGAGTTCCTCAAGAAGTTCCTCAATGAGCAGGGTAAGTTGCTGCCCCGTCGTCTGACCGGTACTTCGCAGAAGTTCCAGAAGAAGGTGGCTCAGGCTGTTAAGCGTGCTCGCCACTTGGCTATCCTGCCCTTCGTAACCGATTGTATGAAATAATTAATGGGAGGAGAGTACAATGGAAGTAATTCTGATTAAAGACGTTGAGAAGCTGGGTTACGCTAACGACATCGTAGATGTTAAGCCCGGTTACGCAAATAACTACCTGATTCCTCAGGGTTTTGCTAAGGCTGCTACCGCATCGGCTAAGAAGGTTCTGGCTGAGAACTTGAAGCAGCGCGCTCACAAGGACGCGAAGATTCTCGCTGACGCTCAGGCTTTGGCTGAGAAGCTCGCTAACCTGCCCCTCGTTATCACCGCTAAGGCTGAGGAGAACAAGATCTTCGGTAGCGTAACTGCTGCTGACTTGGCTGAGGCTCTGGCTGCTAAGGGCGTTGAGGTTGATCGCAAGGTTATCTCGGTTGATGCCGTGAAGGAGCTGGGCGAGTACACCGCAACCGCTAAGTTGCACCGCGAGGTTAAGGCTACCATCTCGTTCTCGGTTGTTGCTGAGCAGGAGTAAGGTGGCTGATTGAGGGGGGCTGTGTAAGGCGCAGGTTTCACCCTCGGAGCTAACAATTTTTTAAGGCGTATCCCAATCGGGGTACGCCTTTTTTTTGTGGGGGGGTAGTGTGATGAGTGGGGACGCTTAGCCTTTGCGGAGGGCGAGGCCTTATTCAAAATTCAAAATTCAAAATTCGGGATTCAAATTCAGGATTCTGGCTTCAAAATTAATCCTGCTGTGCGAGCTTTTCCTCTCGTTTTTCGAATCGGCGGGCAATGATAATGCTGACCTCATAAAGTGCATATAGGGGCACGGTCATCAACGCCAACGTAAAGGCGTCGGGCGGAGTGATGAAAGCCGAAACGACCATAATAATGATGAATGCGTGGCGGCGATATTTGGCCAGCATTGAGCCTGAAATCATACCCGCGCTGGCGAGGAAATAGACCAAAACGGGGATCTCGAAAACCAATCCCATCATCAGCGAAAGGGTGGTGAAGGTCGAAATGTAGGACGAGAGCGCGATGGTATTCACAACGCCTTCGTGCACTTGGTAAGTGCCTAAGAATTTGACCGATACGGGAAAAATTACAAAGTAATTCATCGCCACGCCCAAGAAGAAAAGTGCGATAACGGCGACCATAATTCGGTTCGAATAACGGCGTTCGTTTTCGTACAATGCGGGCTTGACAAAGCCGAACAGTTCATAGACCACATAGGGCGCAGCGGCGAGCAGTCCAATAGTCATCGACACGGTGATGTGGGTCATAAATTGCGCCGCAAGTTGGGTGTTGATCAGCGTGATGTCGGTGTCGGGAATGAGCATCGAATCCCAGCCGAGCAGCACGAGCAGATGGTTGATCCAGCGATAGGTCAAAAAGTCGCCCTTCGAGGGGGCGAGCACGGCGGCAAAGACCTCATCTTTGAACATAAACACACCGAGCGCGATCACCACAGTGACCAAAATTATGCGCATCAGCACTCGGCGCAACTCGTCGAGATGGTCCCAAAAACTCATCTCCGATTGCGCCAATTCGTCGCTGGCGGGCACGTCGCTCCCGACTGCATCGCGGGGCAGTTGTTCTTCGCTCATTGGTGCGTTTTGTGGCGGTGTAAGCCGCTCAATATGAATTGATTATTTCTTCTCTTCGGTTTTCTTGTCGTCGGTTGCGTTGATCTCCTTCTCGACGTCCTTCATACCGTCCTTGAACGAGCGCACGCCCTGACCGACACCCTTCATCAGTTCGGGAATCTTCTTGCCGCCGAACAGCAGCACAACAGCCAATACGATAAGGACGATTTCGGTGGTACCGAGAGCCATAAATTGTAACATAACGTTCAAAAGTTTTTGCGTGTTTGTAATAGGCAAATATAGCAATAAAAACCGAAATCCCTACGATTTTGCACCCCGAAAGTGGCGGCAACGTAAATTTATCCACTTTGAGCCCTTTTTTAATATAGATATGCACGGAAATTCGGGATAAAAAACGTATCTTTGCGGGGTCGAATCATAACTATTTCGGAATATGAAGATTGCACTTGCCCAACTTAACTACACCGTCGGTGATGTCGAGGGCAACGCTTCGAAGGTTATCGAGGCTATCGAACAGGCTAAACAGAAGAATGTCGACTTGGTTATCTTTGCCGAGCAGGCTCTGAGCGGTACGCCCGCTTACGATCTGCTCAACAAGGCTACGTTTGTCGAATTGTGCGAAGAGGAGCTGGAGCGTATTGCCGAGCATTGCGACTCGCTGACCGCCATTGTGGGCTCGCCCGTTGCGGGTGACGAGGGTACGGTGAGCGCGGCAGTGATTATCGAGCGCGGTGAGATTACCCGCCGTATCGCTAAGCAATATGTCGATTATCGTGATGAGATGGGCTATATCCGCCCCTCGACCGGCCCCGAGGTGATCACCGTTGCAGGTGAGCAGGTGGCTGTGGTTGTGGGCAACGATTTGGTGCGTGTGCGCGACTGCGATCAGTCGGTGACCACGATCATCAATATCAATGCTCGTCGTTTCCGTAAGCGTGTGTTGGAGGCTCGCTACGAGAAGTTCCACCACATTGCATACGTCGAAGGTAAGAACTTGGTTTTCGTGAACCACGTGGGCGGCTCGACCGATATGGTTTATGATGGCACGTCGTCGGTCTATGATTCGAAGGGCGAATTGGTGCTGCTGCTCGATACGTTCAATGAGGATTTCAAGGTTTGTGACCTCGGCGCACAGAACGAGCCGATTGCAACGCCTTTCTCGTACTATCAGAACCGCACGCGCAACCTCTACGACGCAATCAAGTGTGGCTTGAAGGACTACTTCGAGAAGAATGGCTACGAGAAGGCCTGCGTGGGTCTGTCGGGTGGTATCGACTCGTCGGTGGTGCTGTCGATTGCGGTTGATGCGCTGGGTGTCGAGAATGTGCGTGCGATGATGATGCCGTCGCAGTTCTCGTCGGATCACTCGGTTGAGGACGCAGTGAAGTTGGCTGAGAATTTGGGTGTTGAGTACAACGTGGTGCCTATCACGGAGGCTTACAAGAGTATCGTCGAGTCGTTGATGCCCGTTGTGGGTGGTACGCCCTTCGACGCTACCGAGGAGAATATTCAGGCTCGTATCCGTACGATTATGCTGATGGCATTGCAGAATAAGCAGAATTATCTGATGCTCAACTCGTCGAACAAGAGCGAGAATGCGCTGGGCTGGTGTACGCTCTATGGCGACACGGCGGGTGCAATCAGCATCACGGGCGACGTCTATAAGAGTGAGATCTATGACTTGGCTCGCTATATCAACCGCGAGAGTGAGGTTATTCCCGAAAACATTTTGAACAAGGAGCCGTCGTCGGAGCTGTATGCCGGTCAGAAGGATTCGGATCTGCTGCCTCCCTACGAGGTTGTTGATGCGATTCTGTATCGTATGATTGAGCGCGGTCAGCACCGCGAGGAGATCATCAATGCAGGCTTCGACGCCGAGGTGGTGCATAAGATCCACAAGATGGTGATGCGCAACGAGAAGAAGCGTTTCCAATTCTGCCCGATGTTGCGTCTGTCGAGCTGCACGCTCGGTTGCGACCGTGTGCTGCCGCTGACCAACAAATATGGCGACTAATTCCAAAAGGCTGATCAACACAACAATCGACTGAGCAATGGCAAAGCAGAAACCCATAGAACACGTCGGAGTGGTCGAGGCCATCGAGGGGGATATGATCCTTGTGAAGATCGTGGCCGAGAGCGCGTGTGCTTCGTGTGCGGCGCGTTCGGCGTGCGGTATGAGCGAATCGACCGATAAGCAGATCGAGGTGCATACACGCGAGGCAGCCAGCTATTCGGTGGGTGAGCGATGTGTGGTGTCGGTCGAACGTGCAGCGGGATTGAAGGCGGTGGTGCTGGCCTACTGTATGCCGTTGTTGGTGATGCTGGTAGTGCTTGTCGCCTGCTCGGCAGCAGGACTGAGTGATGGGGTAGCGGCTGTGGCGGCTTTGGGCGTCGTGGTCGCTTACTATTTTGGAGTGCGCCTACTGAGATCGAAAATCGAAACTAATATCATATTTAAAATCAAAAAACAGTAATGGAAGATTGGGTAATGGTTCTTATTTGGACCGTAGTAACGCTGAGTGCGTTGGGTGCCCTTGCGGCTTTGATTCTGTACTTCGTGGCACAGAAGTTCAAGGTTGAGGAGGATCCGCGTATCGACGAGGTGGAGAAGATGCTGCCGGGTGCAAACTGCGGCGGTTGCGGCTTCGCCGGTTGTCGCGGATTGGCCACTGCACTTGTGCAAAACGATGACATCTCGGCATTGTACTGCTCGGCAGCAGGTGCTGAGACGATGAAGAAGATCGCCGCTTACTTAGGTAAGGTTGCCCCCGAAAAGGAGCCGCAGGTTGCTGTGGTTCGTTGCGGTGGCACGTGCGAGAAACGCCCTCGTACCAACCGTTTTGATGGCGCACAGTCGTGTGCTGTTGTGGCGTCGTTGTACGTCGGTGAGACGGCTTGCTCGTATGGCTGTTTGGGTCTGGGCGACTGCGTTGCGGCTTGTACGTTCGGCGCAATCAAGAAGAATCCCGAAACGGGCTTGGTTGAGGTCGATGCCGACAAGTGTACCGCTTGTGGCGCCTGCGTCAAGGCTTGTCCGAAGGGTGTGATCGAGCTGCGTAAGAAGTGGCCGAAGAATCGCGGTGTCTATGTTTCGTGCGTTAGCCACGACAAGGGTGCAGCGGTTATGAAGGCTTGTAAGGCTGGTTGCATCGGCTGCTCGAAGTGCGTTAAGGCTTGTCCGTTCGATGCGATTAAGGTCGAGGGTAATCTGGCATACATCGATCCCGCAAAGTGTAAATTGTGTCGTAAGTGTGTAGCCGAGTGTCCTACGGGTGCAATCGTAGCGGTGAACTTCCCTCCCGCACCTGTTAAGCCCGCAGAGCCTAAGGTGGTAGCTCCCAAAGCTGAGGCTGTGAAGGTCGAGGTGAAGAAGGAGGAGGCACAGAAGGCTGCAACCGAAACCAAAGAATAACGAAGAAAAGCTGTAAGATATGAAGAGTTTTCCTATTGGCGGTGTTCATCCGTCAGAGAATAAATTGAGCCGCGAGCAGGCCATCGAGGTCTTGGCGTTGCCCGATACCGTTACGGTGCTCCTGTCGCAGCATATCGGCGCTCCCGCTGTGGCTAAGGTTGCTAAGGGCGACAAGGTGCTTACGGGTCAGTTGATCGCCGAGGCTGGTGGTTTCGTGTCGAGCAACATTCACTCGCCCATTTCGGGTACGGTAACGGCTGTCGATCTGGTAGTTAATGGTGCAGGTCTGCGCCAGCCCGCAATCACCATCAAGCGCGAAGGCGACGAGTGGGCTGAGGGTATCGACCTCTCGAAGGAGGTTGTACGCGAGTGCAAGTTGGAGCCCAAGGAGATCGTTGCAAAGATCCAGGCGGCAGGTATTGTCGGTATGGGTGGTGCAACGTTCCCTGCACACGTTAAGTTGAGCGTTCCCCCGGGCAAGAAGGCTGAGTTCCTGATCATCAACGGTGTTGAGTGCGAGCCCTATCTGACCTCGGACCACCGCGTGATGTTGGAGCGCGGCGAGGAGTTGCTCGCAGGTGTAACGATCTTGGCTAAGGCACTCGGTGTCGAGAAGTCGTATGTAGGTATCGAGAATAATAAGCCCGATGCAATCGCTCACTTGCAGAAGTTGGCTGCGTCGTTTGCAGGTATCGAGATCGTACCTTTGAAGGTTCAGTATCCTCAGGGTGGTGAGAAGCAGTTGATCGCTGCTATCACGGGTCGTGAGGTTCCGTCGGGTGCGCTGCCTATCGACGTAGGTGCAGTTGTTCAGAACGCTTCGACGGCTGTGGCTGTATATGAGGCAGTTCAGAAGAATAAGCCGCTGATCGAGCGCGTTGTAACGGTTACGGGTAAGAGCGTTAAGTCGCCCAAGAACCTTCTGGCACGTGTGGGTACTCCCATCTCGACGTTGTTGGAGGCTGCGGGTGGTCTGCCCGAGGACGCAGGTAAGGTGATCAATGGTGGCCCGATGATGGGTCGCGCAATGGTGAACCTCGATGCTCCCGTAACGAAGGGTACTTCGGGTGTGCTCGTAATGAGTGGCGAGGAGGCTGAGCGTCAGCCCGCATCGCAGTGTATCAAGTGCGCTAAGTGCGTTTCGGCTTGCCCGATGGGCTTGGAGCCCTATCTGATCAGCAAGATGTCGCGTCGTCAGATGTGGGAGCCGCTGGAAGCAGAGCGTATTGCCGACTGTATCGAGTGCGGGTGCTGTATGTTCACCTGCCCCGCAAACCTGCCTTTGTTGGACTATATCCGTCTGGGTAAGGCGAAGGTTATGGGTATTATGCGCGCACGTGCCGCAGCACAGAAGAAATAGTGAAACTTAGAAAGTGAATTAAAAACTATGGATAAGAAATTAATCGTTGCACCGTCGCCCCACGTTCACGGTCCGGAATCGACTCAGCGCATTATGCGTGATGTGCTGATCGCATTGGCTCCCGCGTTGGTGGTATCGGTGATCGTTTATGGCTGGACGACGTTGCTCGTTACGGCTGTGTCGGTGCTCAGCTGTGTGCTGTTTGAGTACCTGATCCAGAAATATCTGATCAAAGGCCCCTCGACCATCGGCAATCTGTCGGCTGTGGTTACGGGTGTGCTGCTGGCGTTCAACTTGCCCGCATCGATTCCCGTTTGGATCGTAGTGATTGGCGCGTTGGTAGCTATCGGTATCGGTAAGATGACCTTTGGTGGTATCGGTAAAAACCCCTTCAACCCCGCATTGGTTGGTCGTGTGTTCTTGCTGATCTCGTTCCCCGTTCAGATGACTTCGACGGCATTCTCGACCGAGAAGTTGGCTGACGTTTGCTCGGGTGCTACTCCGCTGGCATTCGTTAAGGAGGGCTTGAAGAGCGGTACGCCCGCAAGCGAACTGATGGCTCAGATCAACTATGGCGATCTGTTGCTCGGCTTCAAGGCAGGTTCGTTTGGTGAGGTTGCGGCTCTGTTGCTGCTGGTTGGCTTCGCTTACCTGCTGATCCGCAAGGTGATCACTTGGCATATCCCCGTTGCAGTTTTGGGCTCGATGGCAGTGTTCAGCGGCATTCTGTTCCTCGTTAATCCCGAGGCATATATGTCGCCTCTGTTCCACCTGCTGACCGGAGGTGCAATCTTGGGTTCGGTCTATATGGCTACCGACTACTCGACCTCGCCTATGACCACTAAGGGTATGTTGATCTATGGTGCAGGTATCGGCGTGATCACGATGTTGATCCGTACTTGGGGTGCATATCCCGAGGGTATGTCGTTCGCAATTCTGATTATGAATGCGGTGGCTTGCCTGCTCAATAAGTATATCAAACCCCGCCGTTTCGGCGCTAAGAAATAAGGAGGACGCAGAGATGAAGAGTTCATTGAAAAATATGGTTGTGGTGCTGTTTAGCATCACGCTGATCGCGTCGCTCTGCGTAGGTTTGGTCAATAAGATCACCTTCGAACCTATCGAGAAGGCTAAGGCGGAGAATATCCAGAAGGCGTTGAAGAACGTACTGCCCGAGTTCGACGCAAGTGAAGAGAAGGCAATGACCGTTGATGAGCTGCCCGTGATTGTTCACACCGCAAAGCAGGGTGAGCAGGTAGTGGGTTACGCTGTTGAGACGATGACTACGAAGGGTTTTAGCGGTGTGTTCCGTCTGATGGTAGGCTTCCGCGCTTCGGGCGAGGTCTATAATATCAACGTTTTGGAGCACAGCGAGACCCCGGGTCTGGGTAGCAAGATGGGCGATGAGGGCAACTCGTTGCTCGTAAGTTTCAAGGATAAGAATCCCGCCAATATGAAGCAGCCGCTGGCCGTTGTCAAGGACGGTGGTGATGTTCAGGCGCTGACCGCAGCGACCATCTCGTCGCGTGCTTATGTTGATGCGGTTGTACGTGCATACAATGCAGTTCAGCAGATTAAGGGTGGTGCAAATGTGGTAACAGGTGCAACCTCGAACTCGACCGAGTGGAGTGAGGGTGAGCCCGCCGCAGAGCAGGCTACTGCTGAGGAGGCTGCCGAAACCGTAAATGAGGAGACTCAGAAAGGAGAGGACAATGAATAAATTGCAACTTATCACTAAGGGTATTCTGAAAGAGAACCCGACGTTTGTGCTGATTTTGGGTATGTGCCCCACGCTGGCAACAACCACTTCGGCTATCAACGGTATGGGTATGGGTGCGGCAACAATGGCTGTGCTGATTATGTCCAATATCGTGATTTCGCTCATCAAGAACCTCATTCCCGATAAGGTGCGCATTCCGGCATTTATCGTTGTGATTGCGTCGTTCGTAACGGTTATCCAGCTCTTGATGCAGGCATATCTGCCTTCGTTGTACCAGTCGCTGGGTATCTTCATTCCGCTGATCGTTGTGAACTGTATCATTCTGGGTCGTGCCGAGGCTTTCGCGTCGAAGAACAATGCTCTGGATTCGGCTCTCGATGGTCTGGGTATCGGCTTGGGCTTTACGCTGTCGCTGACGCTGATTGGTGCCGTTCGTGAGCTACTGGGTAGTGGCGCGATCTTCGGTCAGTCGCTTATCGCGGGCGACGGTATGCTGGTATTTGTGCTGGCTCCGGGTGGTTTCCTCGTGCTGGGCTATCTGATGGTTCTGTTCAATAAATTAACCGCTAAAAAGAAGTAACAATGGAAGTATCATATTTCGCAATTATCATCGGTGCGATATTCGTCAATAATATCGTGCTGTCGCAGTTCCTCGGCATCTGCCCCTTCTTGGGTGTGTCGAGCAAGGTTGAGACTTCGTTGGGTATGAGTGCAGCCGTTACGTTCGTTATGGCAATTACGGCTGTGGTGGCTTGGTCGCTGCAAAAGTATGTGCTCGCACCGCTCTGCATCGAGTATATGCAGACCATTGTCTTCATCTTGGTGATCGCTGCATTGGTGCAGATGGTCGAAATCGTGTTGAAGAAGGTGAGCCCCGCGTTGTATCAGGCTCTGGGTATCTTCCTGCCGCTGATCACGACCAACTGTGCAGTGTTGGGTGTTGCTATCCTGCTGGTTCAGGAGCAGTACAATCTGTTGCAGTCGGTGGTTTATTCGGTTTCGATCGCTCTGGGCTTCGGCCTGGCGTTGGTACTCTTCGCAGGTATCCGCGAGCGTTTGGAGTTGGAGGAGGTGCCTGAGGCATTCCGTGGTACGCCTATCGCACTGATTACCGCAGGTATTCTGGCAATGGCATTTATGGGTTTCTCGGGTCTGGTTTAATCCGACGCGAGAGCGACTGATAGAGTGCGAGCCGTCCCAAGATTGGGGCGGCTCGTTCTATATATATAATAGGTGTCGGGTCGAGGTTGCAAAAAGATGTCCGAGGGTGGGGTCGTAGGTGTATCACTACAACTACCGGATTGTGCAAACAGAAAATATAACAAAAAGAGTGTATGTAAAACATATCAAAGATAAAAGAATTAGTTACCTTTACCCACCCTCGAACGTTAACCGAAAGGGCAACTATCGTGCCGAAATGTGGTATTTGATATCTGAGAAAATAATTCACTATATTTGTACGTTATTAGTCGAAAAATCACGAATAAAATGAGAAGGATATTGCTGATTTTGGCTTTGTGCCTATGGTCAATTGGGGCTAAGGCGCAGAGCGCAACGACCGCACCAGTGGAGGTGAACGAGCGTGTCGGGCAGGCGATGAATGCGAGCGATTGGTTCGGGTTGGCGCGAATATATAGTGCTGAGAAAGAGAATATTGATCCCTTCTTGCGAACCTATGCCGAGAGCCTTTTGGCGACCTTCTCGCGTGTGGTGATCAATGCACGCACAATGCGCCTAAGTGTCGGGGAGCGACACTGATAGTGGGGCGAAGAGTACGAATTTCGTAAAAAAGTAGTATCTTTGTCCGTTGGAAAGAGTTATGAGCGATTACAAAAACATAAATATTCGTAACAAACGCGCGACGTTCGACTACGAGATCATCGAGCAGTTCACGGCGGGCATTGTGTTGGTCGGTACGGAGATCAAGTCGATCCGTCTGGGCAAAGCCTCGCTGACGGATTGCTACTGCTATTTCGATCGTGGTGAGTTGTATATTCGTGGTGTGAATATCAATGAGTACAAGTGGGGTACGTACAACAACCATATCCCCAAGCGCGACCGCAAGCTGTTGCTCAACCGCCGTGAGTTGAACAAACTCGAACGTGCGTTGCAGGATAAGGGTCTGACGGTCGTGGGTATGCGTATGTTCATCAGCGACAAGGGTTTGGCTAAGGTGGTGATCGGCTTGGCGCGCGGTCGCAAGAACTTCGACAAGCGCGAATATATTAAGGATAAGGACGCCCGTCGCGAAATGGATCGGGCGATGAAACGATAGAGTGCATTATGAGTTTGATACTTTGCATCGAAACGGGTACGGACGTCTGTTCGGTCGGCTTGGCCGAGAATGGAGTGCTGATGGCATTGCGCGAGAGCAGTGGCCGCGACCACGCACGCAATGTGGCGGTCTATGTCGATGAGCTGCTGCGCGAACGCGAGGTGGCGGCTGATGAGATCGACGCTATTGCGGTGGGAAAAGGTCCGGGGTCATATACCGGTTTGCGTATAGGTGTGTCGTTCGCTAAGGGTTTGTGCTACGGTTTGCGCAAGCCGCTGATTGCCATTGGCTCGCTCGACGCGCTGGTTGAGGTGGCACGCGAGGACGCCGAGGCGGGCATTATCGACATCGACAACTTCGAGGGCGCGACGCTCTGCCCGATGGTCGATGCACGTCGTATGGAGGTCTATACTCAGCTGTTCAATGGTCGGGGCGAGGCTCTCAGCGAGGTCGAGGCAAAGGTGATCGACGAGCAGAGTTTTGCTGAAGAGATCGCTGCGGCTGAGGAGTTTGTGATATTTGGCAATGGTGCGGCAAAGTGCGCAGGAACGCTCTCGTCGAAGGCTAAGCTGGTCGAGGTGTTGCCCTCGGCACGTGGCTTGGCTCGCTTGGCGCAGGAGGCTCTGGACGCAGGTCGTACGGAGGATATCGCCTACTTCGAGCCGTTCTATTTGAAGAATTTTGTTGTAACCACATCGAAGAAGAAACTCTTTTAACGCTATGGGATATCAGGAGGAGAAACAGCGCCAGCTCGATTCGCGCTATATGCGTATGGCGCGCATTTGGGCCGAAAATTCATACTGCGTGCGCCGCAAGGTGGGTGCGCTGATCGTCAAGGACAAGATGATCATCTCGGACGGTTACAACGGTACTCCGTCGGGTTTCGAGAATGTGTGCGAGGAGGACGGCGTAACGAAACCTTATGTGCTGCACGCTGAGGCAAATGCTATTACGAAGGTGGCAAAGAGCGCCAATAATTGCGATGGTGCGACGCTCTACATCACGGCTGCGCCCTGTATCGAGTGCTCGAAGTTGATTATTCAGGCGGGTATCCGTCGTGTGGTCTATGCCGATGCCTATCGCTCGGACGAGGGTCTTGCGTTGTTGCGTCGCGTCGGTATCGAGATTGCTCAGGTCGAGGAGTAGCGAACAGCAGCGAAAAACGGAAGCTGCGCTTCAATAAAACCATACACCCAACACATTATGAAGAAACTGTTTTTATCTCTTTTGCTGCTTTTGGTGCCCGTGTGTATGTGGGCCCAGATAGACGAATCGCCTGCGACGGCAGAGAACCCCGTCAAATCCTCGGATAATCAGGAACGTGTCTATACCATCTTTGATAAATACAAAGATGTGCTTATCGTGGTCAATGCTCCGTTGGAAATGGACGCGAAAAAGAAGACCAAGATGATTCTTTATGCCCTGCCCAATGGTAATGATATCGAATACACTGCCGGTAAGGCGCGTAAGAGCGAGGACGAAGATTTCCGTTACAGCGTGCAACACATAGCGGCTCAGACACGTTGGCTGAGAGAGAATAAAGATCAGTATAACTACGTAACGGTCTATCTGCAAGCCTCTATGCGCTCGTGGGGTACGTGGCGTCGTCTGCACCGCGATAACGGCATATCGGCAAAGGTTCTCCCTGCTATCATACAGGATATGGCAGATCTCTACAAGCCATACAATCCCTCGATCACATTGAGCTCGCATTCTGGTGGAGGATATTTCATATTTGAGTATCTGCGTGTAGTGGATAAGGTGAATCCTCTTATCGAGCGTATCGCGTTCTTGGATAGCACGTATGGTTACGAAGAGGAGGACTATAAGGAGAAACTCACAACGTGGCTCCGAAATAAGCGACACTATCTAAATGTTACTTCGTACCAAGACAGCACCGTTATCTACAATGGGAAGCCGCTGGTAAGTCCTACGGGAGGTACCTGGTGGCGTAGTCAGAAAATGCAGCGCGATCTTGCCGAAACTTATGATTTCGACAAGGTGGAAGATGATACTTTTCTGAACTTCTATGCCAATGACGGTCAGATCACTATCACCCTTTTGAAGAATCCCTCAGGAGCTATATATCATACTGTGTTGGTCGAAAAGAATGGATTTATCGATAGCGTTCTTTCGGGAACCAAAGAGTGGGGTATAGGATATGAGTTTTGGGGCGAGAGAGCCTATGACCATCTCATAAAGAGCACCCCAATGATAAAACAACACTGATGAGGTTACACAACACAAAAGCACCCGCCTAACAAGTTAGACAGGCTTTATTTTTAACTCACTGATTTTCAGTGTTAGTTTTTACGAAAATTACGAAATTCTACATAGGAGACTACATGAAGGTCGTAATTAAGCCAACTAACTACGAGCACAAAGGTAGACAAATCTTTTGAAAG
>JAFTOX010000016.1 GCA_017463585.1 Rikenellaceae bacterium
AGAAGAGTAGAATCTTCGTAAAATAAATGTTTAGACGACTTTTGTACGGACAATCAGTCCTCAATCTAAACAACTTAACACTTTGTCAATCAATAAGTTTTGTAGAATGCTTCACTGTCCACATTCTACAGAGGGTCTAACCCAGCGATAGCTCCCTTTTTTTTGTGGTGTGTGAGTTCGTTTTTTAGCGGAGGATCGTTTCGGTCGAGCCGATCTTAATGCCGTCCATATAGACCTCGATCGCGTATTTACCCGCTGTGATGCCGTCGCCATTGTAGAACAGACCAACGTCCAGATCGTCGTTCTGGTAATCGACCTCACGCGAGGCGGTGTAGATCAGCGGCGAGCCTTCGAAGTCGAATGTCGCAGCGTCGGTGGTCAGCAGATAGCCATCGGGCGAGGTGATACGAACATATACCGTACGCTCGCCGGGGTTAGCCAACTCGTTGGCCGACAGCACGAAATCAACCTTCAAACGTGCAGCACGTGCCGCGCGGGTAACCACCTTGCCATTGGCGTTGAGGGTCGAGAGCACGATGTCGCGGGCACGAACAACGGCACCCTGACGCACCTTGGTATCCAACTCGGCGGCCTTCTCCTCGGCCATATCGGCACGCAGTGTCTGACTTGCAACCTGCTTGCGGTAATCGACATTCTCGTTGATGAGCTTCTTGTTGAGCGTGTTGAGCGAGTCGATCTGCTTCAAGTAGCCCTCCATAATACCACGCAACATCGTTACCTGCTTCTCGTACTGCTTGATCTTACGCAGCGAGAGGTTGCGCTCCTTCTGCAACTGCTGCATCAGCGAGTCGGCACGCATACGCTCGGTAGCCAAGTTCTGCGAGATGGTGTCGTTGGTGATTTGCAGATTGTCGAAATCCTCCATCAGCACGCCCAGGTTGCTCTGAATCGAGTCGCGCTCGATTTCGAGGAATTGGTAGTCGCGTTTCTGATCCTGATGAATTTTGAAGTATAAGCCCGAAATGGCCACCAAAATCACTGCCAAAATGCAGATTACCATTCGATAGCCCTTGATCGACTTATCAACAGCCGCGGGCTGCTGCTCGTCGTCGTATTCGTAATTGCGATTGTTCTCTTCCATAGTTTTGGTTTGTTGTTTTATTATTTCTGGTGCAAAGATAGCAATTTTTACCGTTCTACGCCTATTGCCTGCGGTTTTTCATCACTCTTCGAGGCTTTCGAGCGGGAATCGTAGCCCGTCGAAACCACTGATATAGGCGCGGACGCTGCCCACACGAATAGGCGACTCGAAGAATATGGGGATCTTATTGCGGTCGTCCGAGATCCAAATGTAGAACTCAGTGCCGTCCTCGAAGCTCTCGCCCGTCGAGGTTGCCAGCTGACACGAGAATTTGAGCGTGCGGAACGTACCCACACCGCGCACCTTCTTGCGCTCACGCCCCAAGTAGCGATAGTTGATGTAGCGCACCGTGTCGCTCAGCAGCAGGGCGATGGTGCGATCCTGATTCTCGATGAGTTCGGCAGGGTCGATCGTGCGCAGGTCGTAGAAGAGCGAAACACCGTCGTAGCTCTCGCCCGCAATGGGGATACAGCGCTCGTCGATGGGGTTCTGACGACGTTGTTTGCGATTGACACTCACGCCCTTAGTCCAATCATATTCGAACGTGGACCACGCGCGGTAGCCATTCTCGCGGATCTGCGAGGTGGCGAGTACGGGGCGGAACGTAGTGGTGTCGATATAGCTGCGATAGGTGTCGTTGAGGTTGTAGAACCAACGCCACGAAGGCATCGTGCGGGCATTGGCATAGATACAATAGTAGGGGCGGCCGTTGATCGTCGTATCGGCCACGCTCATCACAACCGTTGCCACCTCGGTATTGGGAATCAGCTTGGCGCGGTAGCTCACTTTGAGGGTCAGCTCCTCGCCCGCACGAAAGGCGCGTTGCACGCCACTCTGTTGTGCCGCCACGCCGAGGGCACAGAACAGAGCGCAGAGTATGGTGATGAGTCGATTCATACTATTCTTTACTATTATAACGTCCGTTTCGGACAATTTATTATGAGATCATACTGAAATCTCGCTCCTCGCGCGAGGCATAGCGTGCCCGCAACTCGCGCAGGGGTTGATTCTCTGCACGCACCAGATTGGGATCCGAGGCCAGCAGGCCGGTTGCAACCTGCTTCGTGAGCTCGACAATCTGCACGTCGCGCGTCGGATTTGCAATCTTCAAATCAAAGGCCAAACCGCTCTGCTGCGTGCCTCCGATGTCGCCCGCACCACGCAATTTGAGGTCCAACTCGGCAAGCTGGAATCCGTCTGTGGTCTCGCACATCGCGTCCAAACGGGCACGCGCCTCCTTCGAGAGCTTCTCGCCACTCATCAGTATGCAATACGACTGCTCGCCACCGCGCCCCACACGTCCGCGCAGCTGGTGCAGCTGCGATAGTCCGAAACGCTCGGCACTCTCGATGACCATCACCGTTGCGTTGGGCACATCGACGCCCACCTCGATAACCGACGTGGCAACCATAATCTGCGCCTCGCCCTCCAAAAATTGACGCATACCCTCGCGTTTGTCCTCGGGTCGCATCTTGCCGTGGACGATCGTGGTTATATATTCGGGTGGTGGAAATGCCTGAGTGATCGAGAGATAACCATCGGTCAGATCCTTGTAGTCCATCTTTTCGCTTTCGGCAATCAACGGATAGACGACATAGACCTGACGACCGAGTGCAATCTGCTGGCGCATAAAGCCGAACAACTTCAAACGTGCCGAATCGAAGTAGTGATAGGTCTGAATCGGACGTCGGTTGGGCGGCAGCTCGTCGATTACCGACACGTCCAGATCGCCATAGAGCGTCATCGCCAACGTGCGCGGAATGGGCGTTGCAGTCATCACGAGGATATGAGGCGGTTGTGCGTTCTTGGTCCACATCTTAGCACGTTGCTCCACGCCGAAACGGTGTTGCTCGTCGATTACACACAGACCCAGATTGTCGAATTTGACCGTATCTTCAATCAGTGCGTGCGTGCCGATCAAGATGTGGGCACGTCCCGACGCAGCGGCTTCGAGCGAGGCGCGACGTTCGGCAGCCTTCGATGCACCAGTGAGTATATGTACCTCAATGCCAAGCCCTTCGACCATACGGCTGATCGAGGCAAAGTGCTGTCGGGCGAGAATCTCGGTCGGTGCCATCATACACGATTGGAATCCGTTGTCGGCCGCGATGAGCATCGACGTGAGAGCCACCATCGTCTTGCCGCTACCGACGTCGCCCTGCAACAGACGATTCATCTGGCAGCCCGTGATTGTATCCTGACGAATCTCGCGGATCACACGTTTCTGCGCTCCAGTCAGCTCGAAAGGCAGTTTTTCGTTATAGAAACGGTTGAAATAGTCGCCCACACGCGGGAACATAAAACCGTTGTAGCGGTTCTTGCGCACGGTGCGACGTGATTGGATATTGAGTTGAATGCCAAGCAGTTCGTCGAATTTCAGGCGGTACTCCGCGCGTCGCAACAGCTCGGGCGACTGCGGAAAGTGGATATTGTACAGCGCCTCACGCAGGGGAATCAATCCGTGTGCCTTGCGTAACGCCTCGGGCAGCGGATCCTCGATACGGCTCTCGACCAGCGGCCAAAGGTTGCAAATGATATTGTACAGACCCTTGCTGCCGAGTTGCGCGTTGGTCAATCGCTCGGTGGTGCTATACACTCCCTGCAACCCTTCGGGACGCTTGCGAGTGCTCATAACCTCCTCGACCTCAGGGTGCACCATCTGTAACTGTCCGCGATAGAACGACGGACGACCGAAGATGATATACTCGACGCCCACCTGCAAACGCTTTTCGATCCACCGCACATTCTTGAACCACGTCAGCTCGGCCGAGCCTGTCGGGTCCGACACGAAGGCTTTGAATCGACGGTTGCGACCCTCGCCACTCGGAGCAAAGCCCGTAATGCGCGCACGGAACTGCACCAACGTCGAGCCCTCGTTCTCGGTGATCTCGCCAATGCGGTAGTAGCGGGTGCGGTCGATATAGCGAAATGGGAAGTAGTAGAGCATATCGCCAATGGTGCGAATGCCCAATTCCGAGCCGAGAGCCTTGGCACGCTGCTCGCCCACGCCCGGTACAAACTTGATATCGTTGTCGAATACTCTGCCCATAGTGCAAAAGTAACGAAAAGATTTTGAATCTTGCGCATCTTTTTTCGTATCTTTGCACTATTCGGACAATAGTTTTTATGTACGACAGATGAAAAAGTATTGCAATTCACTTGGTCGATATGCTCGTCGCGTGAGTAATCGTGTGCGTATCGGCAATGTCGAGATAGGCGATGGCGCACCCATTGCCGTGCAGTCGATGACCAACACCGACACCAACGATACCGCTGCAAGCGTGGCGCAGATCGAGCGTATCGATCGCGCGGGTGGACCGATTGTCCGCCTCACGGCGCAGGGTCCGCGCGAGGGAGAGAATCTTCGAAACATCGTGGCTCAGTTGCGCTCAGAGGGCTTTTCGACCGCCATTGTGGCTGATATTCACTTCGTCCCTGAGGTGGCGGAGATCGCTGCCGAGTCGGTCGATAAGGTGCGTATCAACCCGGGTAATTACCGCACGTCGGATCGTCGTTTGGAGCGACTGATCGAGAAGTGTCGCACGCGGGGTGTGGCGCTACGCATTGGTGTTAATCACGGCTCGCTTGCCAAGCGTGTCTTTGACGAGTGGGGCGATACGCCCGAGGGTATGGTCGTGTCGGCGATGGAGTTTCTGCGCGTCTGCCGAGCCGAAGGGTTCGATCAGGTGGTCGTTTCTATGAAGTCGAGCAATACGCGCGTGATGGTCTATGCCTACCGACTGCTGGTGGCGGCAATGCGCGAGGAGGCGATGACCTACCCGATTCATCTGGGCGTAACGGAGGCGGGCGACGGTATCGAGGGACGTGTAAAGAGCGCCGTAGGTATCGGTGCGCTGTTGGCTGATGGTGTGGGCGATACGATCCGTGTGTCGCTGACCGAGGATCCCGAAAATGAGATCCCCGTAGCGCAAATGCTGGCCGACTATTTCACTGATCGTGAGGGTGAGTTCGAGGTCGCCGAGGAGCGATTCTCGCCGTACGAATATCGTCGTCGTGCCACGCGTCGTGTGGGGTGTATCGGTGGCGATCAGGTGCCCGTAACCCACTCGGAATTAAGCGATAATGAACTTGATATATTTGTTGCCGAAGCAGTTTCGAAGAACCCCGTGGCGGAGTGGCGCTCGGCAATTCTCGATATTGAGGACGATACCCCCGTGGTGATTGCCCGCACGTACGATGACGAGGATTTCGAAACCTTAGCCGTTAAGGCTGCGGCCGATATGGGTGTGATGTTGCTGGACGGTCTGGCCGACGGTATCTGGATCAATGCTCCGCAGTTCCCTGCCGAGAAGATCAAGGAGTTGGAGTTGATGATTATGCAGGCGGCACGTGTGCGTTTCTCACGCACGGAGTATATCGCTTGCCCGTCGTGCGGTCGTACGTTGTACGATCTGCAAACAACGTTGGCAAAGATCAAAGCTGCCACGTCGCATTTGAAGGATTTGAAGATTGGCGTTATGGGCTGTATCGTGAATGGCCCGGGCGAGATGGCCGACGCTGATTATGGATATGTGGGTGCTGCGCCCGAGCGCATTACGCTCTATCGCGGTCGTGAGATTGTCGAGCGAAATATTCCGCAGGCGGAGGCTCTCGATCGTCTTGTGGCACTGATCAAGGCTGATGGCCGCTGGACCGAGCCTACGACCGAGCCTGCACAAAACGAACAGAGAGATGAGTAGCCGTACGATACTTCCGCTGACCTATTTGGGTAATGTTCAGTGGTTTGCACATTTGCTTGCAGATGATTGCGTGATCGATGTTGATGAGTACTACCTCAAACAGAGCTACCGCAACCGCACCATCATAGCGGCTGCCAACGGATTGCAACCGCTCACCGTTCAGGTGGCCAATGCCAACCGCCCACGAATGTTGATGCGCGACGTGCGGATCGACTACTCGAAACGTTGGCAACATCAACATTGGGTGTCGATCCTCTCGGCTTATAAATCGTCGCCCTACTTCGATTTCTATGGCGAGGAGTTTGCTCCGTTCTTCGAGCGCCGATACGAATTTCTGATTGATTGGAATACTGATCTCTGTCGCACCGCAATGCGTGCGTTGGGTATTGGTAAAGAGCTGATAACGAGCGAAAAGTGGATCTCAGCCGACGAGGCTGCGACAGCGTTCGATCAAGACCTGCGTGGTGCCTTCTCGCCCAAGCCTCGCTTGGCAATGGTCGATGAGCGATTCACGCCCCAGCCCTATTGTCAGGTCTTTGCCGATCGTGCGCCGTTTGCCCCCAACCTCTCGATTCTCGATCTGTTGTTCTGCGAGGGGCCCTCGGCAACGACTATTTTAAGGTCTTGCTTACGATAATCGTCGAGCGATCCGAGTAGGGCGTGTCGGGTGCAAAGACCTCAATCTCGTTTGCGCCCGACTGCAACTGCACCTTATCCCAAATGAAGATTCCGTCGGTGGACTCCATCATTCCACGCGACTCTCCATTGACATACAATTCGAGCTGTTGCTGGTTCGAGTAGGCACGTATGGTCTGCTCGGGATTCTCGCGCACGCTCCAACGCTTCTCGGCTACGTGAACAAAGGGATCGTGACGATTCCACGCCGCCTTGTAGACGTAGAAGGCGTCTTTGCGGATCGAGCGGTCGTAGCTGACCAGACCGTGGTCGTTGATCGTGCTGCCGTCGATATGAGCCTGACGAGCCGATCCGAAATCGAACATATTGCCCGCCACAATACCCCAAAACAGAGGATCGTTGCCCGCCGAGCGCATATAGCTCTCGTGGAAGATGGTCTGCCAACGCTCGGGGTGCCAATTGCGATCCAGACGAGGACGCACCGTGAGGCTATCTTGGTGCTGAGGCGAGCCACCAGCCGAGTAGGTCAAGCCCGAACGCAGATTGCTCCAACCCTCACGCAGCTGCTCCTTCCAAACGTGAACATCTTGAACGTCACCTGTTTGCCAGCCGAGTGCTTGGTGCCAAACGATCATATCGGTGATGAAGTTGATGTCGCCATCTTGGTTGCTCACGGCAACGGTCGGACGCGACGGATCGAGGTTCTTCGCCAACGAGTTGAGCTCGCGGATATAGGGTCGCGGGTCGTCGCCCGGCACAACCAGCTTCGAGAAAATTCCCCACATCAGCACCGACGGACGGTTGTAATTTTGTGCGATGATCTCGCGCAGCTGCTCGCGTCCGCTCTCTGCCAGCGCAGGCGAGGTGGTGTAGGGTACATCGGCCAGGAAGGGCGAATTGACCAGCGGAATATCGCACCAAACGCCAATGCCTCGGCGGTCGCACTCATCGAGGTAGCCCGATGTGGCGGGGCTGGTGACCATACGGATCATATTTGCACCGATCTCGGAGATCAAAGAGATGTCCTCGGCGATATGTTCAGGACGAAGAGCCGAGCCTACCCCTGCACGGTCGTTATACATCGCCACGCCACGTATGCGACTTGCGTTGCCATTGATACGCAGAAGGTGGTCGTTGCCGATCGAGATCGAACGGAAACCCGTCTTGACCGCTACTGAATCGACGGTTGTGTTCGTCGAAACCTTCGCAATAATTGAGTATAGGGGTTGTTCGCCAGCCTTGTCGCACCACAGTTGGGGCGAGTTGATGGTGAACGGAACGTTGAGCGTCATTTTGTCGCTCTTGCCGTCGATTTTGGTGCGAATATCGTCGATGAAAACCGTATCGAGTTCGGGCGAAAGAATCGCCATTTGTACGTTTGCGGGGCGGTCGTAACGGTCGGTTGTGAGGTGTATTGCCACCTTGCCCGTGACGCTCTCCGAACTGATCTTCTCGGGCGTAACGAACACTCCATCAGTTGAATAGTGCAGAGGCGAAACGGCTACACGGTCGGTTACGATCAGCTCCACCGAGCGGTGCAGACCGCCATAGCGATTCTCCTCCTGCGCCAACGGCAGCAGATCGTTGCGTTGTGCGTTATCGATCTGCACACGGATCGAGTTGGGCATACCGTAGCGAAGGTAGTCGGTAATCTCGAAGGTAAAAGCGGTTGCGGCACCTCGGTGCGTACCGACATAGCGGCTATTGACCGAGAGGTCGGCCACCGACGCAGCTCCATAGAAACGGATAAAGACACGTCGTCCCTGCCACTCCGAGGGTACGTCGAGCGAGCGCATATAGTTGCCGATCGTCTTCGATTGGTTGCCGTCGGCGTTCCAGACGTGGGGTAGCGTCACTTGTCGGGCGAGGTCGCTGCTCACGGCGTCACCAAAAAAGAAGCGCCAGCCGTTATTGAGCGAATAAACTTCGCGTGCCGAAATTTCGAAAGAAAGGATAAGTGTCAGTATTACAAGTAGATAACGTTTCATAGTAATTCTTTTTGCACAACAAAGATACGAATAAACGAAAAAAAATGCTAAATTCGTGCTCAAAACAACAAATTGTAAACCATTTTTGACTATGAACATAATTGATATAGTGCTTTTGATCGTTGCCGTGTGGGCTCTTTATGCGGGTGCACGCGACGGATTGTTGGTGCAAATTGGTGGTGTCGTGGGACTCGTTGTGGGTATCTGGTTGGCATTCCGACAGGCGGCCCGTGTGGGTGCGTGGTTCGGTATGCACGGCGCTGAGGCCTCGGTGGCAGGATTCATCTCGGTGATGGTGGTTACGGTCATTGTGATTGCGGTCGGCAGCCGATTGGTGCGTGGCGTGTTCCGTATGACGGGCTTGGGCTTCTTCGATGCGGTGCTGGGCGCAGGTGTGTCGGTGCTCAAAGCGGCGGTGGTGGCGAGTCTGATTATCGCTGCAATCGATGCCGTGAATGTCAATAACATTCTGATTAGCAAGGAGCGGATCGAATCGTCACGTGCATACGTCCCTCTGCGCAACTTTTCGACCAAAATCTTCCCGTTGTTCGACCACGTGCGTGAGCAGGTGAAGGCAACGGCTGCTGCGGCAAAGGCAACCGCTACCATAACTCCCGACGCTACGACCGAGGAGCAAACCTCTAATAATGAGAGCGATGAGTAGGGTCGAGGGCGTTGTTGTACGTGCCACGGGCAGCTGGTACGATGTTCTGAGCGACGCGGGCGAACAGTTGCGTTGCCGTGTGCGTGGACGTCTGCGCTTGAAGGGCGTGCGTTCGACCTCGCCCGTTGTGGTGGGCGACCGTGTCGAGTGCGAGTGCGACCAGACGGGCGGCTGGCTGATTGAGGAGATTGCGCCACGTCGCAACTATATTATCCGCCGTGCGTCGAATCTGTCGAAGGAATCGCACATCATAGCAGCAAATATCGATCAGGCGATGTTGGTGGCGACGCTCTTTTCGCCAACGACCAACGTAGAGTTTATCGACCGCTTTCTGGTTACGTGCGAGGCCTACCGCGTGCCCGTAACTATCGTGCTGAATAAGATTGACTTAGCTCGCACCGAGCCCGAAATGCTCGCTGCGTTCAAGCATATCTACACGCTTGCCGGCTACCGCATTATCGAGTGCTCGGCAACCTCGGGCGAGGGTGTTGATGAGGTGCGCGAGCTGCTTGCGGGACGCACGACGCTCGTTTCGGGCAACTCGGGTGTGGGTAAATCGACGTTAGTCGGTGCGATCGAGCCGTCGATCGACATTCGTACGGGCGAGATCTCGGAGGCACATCAGAAGGGTAAGCATACGACCACCTTCTCGCAGATGTATCCGCTGCCGATGGGTGGTGCGGTGATCGACACGCCGGGTATCAAGGGCTTCGGACTGATCGACATCGACGACGAGGAGTTGTGGCACTACTTCCCCGAGATGATGCGCGAGGCCGAGGGGTGCCAATTCTATAATTGTACCCACACTCACGAGCCGCGATGTGCTGTGGTTGAGGCAGTTCGTGAGGGTCGCATTGCGGTCGAGCGCTACGAGAGTTATCTGAAAATATTGGACGAAGATGAAAAATATCGAAAGTAAGTGGTTGCTCGACACCGCTGGTCGCACGGACGAGTGGTATGCCGAACGCATAGCCTATCTGCGCGATTTCATCACCGAGGAGCGTGATGAGGTGCTTGCCCGCACGCTCGACAGCCGCACCCGCTATATGACAATCTGTATGGAGAACACCTACCACGCTCAGAATGCCAGCGCGCTGGTGCGCCATTGTGAGGCGTTCGGTGTGCAGGATATCCATACGATCGAGGACCGTTGCAAGTTCAACCCCAATCTGAATATCGTTCGCGGTACGGATAAGTGGATCGACCTGCACCGCCACCACTCGACTTCGGAGGCGATCGAGGCTCTGCGTGCCGATGGCTATCGTATTGTGGCAACGACGCCCCATCGTGGCGATTCGTCGCCCGAAACGTTCGACGTTACGAAGGGAAAGTTCGCGTTGGTGTTCGGTACTGAGGACGCGGGCATTAGCGACGAGGTGATCGCGGCAGCTGACGAATTTGTACGTATTCCGATGTGTGGAATGGTCGAGAGTCTGAATGTTTCGGCTTCGGCGGCTATACTTATATATATATTGTCGCAACGTATGCGCGAGTCGGTTGCGAATTGGCACCTCACAGAGCAGGAGCGACAAGAGTTGCTGTTCCGATGGTTGATGTCGTCGGTGCGCGATCCGTTTGGGGTTTTGAACCGTCGCTTCCCCGATACACCGATTTTCAAGGTGCCTGCAACGAAGTCGGCTTTCGTAATTCAAAATTCAAGATTCAAAATTCAGGATTGTCTGTTTTTTGAAAGAGAATTTTGAAGAACTAAGTGAAATAATCCACGCTCTCGGAGCGTGTCATCATTGACGGGTCGCCCTTTGAGCGAGCCCCACCCACCCGCCAATGATGAGCAGAGTGTAGGTAAATTGATTGTGTATCAAAGGCCCACATTACCGCAAGCGAAGTAAATAATTTTGAATCTTGAATTTTGAATTTTGAATTGAAAATATGATTCTGCGTAAACAATTTCTGCAACACGTGGCTCAGACCTCGCCCTCGCCAATGTTGGTGGAGGTGGAGCGTGCCGAGGGCTCGTGTTTCTATACGCCTGAGGGCAAGCGCTATTTCGACTTGGTGGCGGGTGTGTCGGTCAGCAATGTGGGCCACTGCAACCCCGTGGTGGTTGAGGCTGTGCAGCAACAGGCGGCGCGCTATATGCACGTGATGGTCTATGGCGAGCTGGTCGAGGCTCCGCAGGTGGAGTATGCACGACGTATTGCCGAGCTGCTGCCTGCACCGTTGGAGAGTGTCTATTTTCTCAATTCGGGTGCCGAGGCGGTCGAGGGCGCGTTGAAGTTGGCTAAGCGATATACGGGTCGCACGGAGTTGATCTCGTTCCGACGTGCTTATCACGGCTCGACACACGGAGCGATGAGTATGATGGGTACGCCCGAGGGTGAGGAGTGGAAGGCTGCATTCCGACCGCTGCTGCCCGATGTGCAGTCGTTGGAGTTTAATGATTTCGAGCAACTTGCACGTATCACCACACGTACGGCTGCCGTTCTGGTCGAGCCGGTGCAGGGCGAGGCGGGTGTGCGTCTGCCCCGAGAGGGATTCCTCGAAGCGCTGCGCAAGCGTTGCGACGAGGTGGGTGCGCTGCTGATATTCGATGAGATACAGACAGGTTTTGGCCGTACGGGCGAGATGTTTGCCTGCGTGAAGTATGGCGTTACGCCCGATATTGTCTGTCTGGCGAAGGCGTTGGGTGGCGGTATGCCGTTGGGTGCCTTCGTGTCGAGTACGGAGATTATGTCCACGCTGAGCCACTCGCCCGTGTTGGGACATATCACGACCTTCGGAGGCCACCCCGTGTGTTGTGCGGCGGGCTTGGCAGCATTGAACTACATCGAGGCTAACGACCTGCACCACAAGGCCGAAGAGAAGGGTGCGATCTTCGAACGAGGGCTTGCCGATCACCCTCAGGTGCGCGAGATCCGTCGCGGAGGTATGCTGTTAGCGGTCGAGTTGGGAGCATCGGAGAAACTCTATACGCTGATGGAACTGTTCAAGGAGGCGGGTGTGATGAGCGATTGGTTCCTGTATTGCGATACAGCCTTCCGCATTTCGCCACCGCTGACCATCTCGGAGGCAGAGATCGAGGAGTGTTGCTCGATAATCCGTGGGTGTTTGGATCGCCTCGACTGACAAAATGAGAAAATGTGTGCCAAACGTCAAAGTTTGGCATATATTTTGTACGAAAAGTCGTAACGAGTGGCAAGATTTGTCGAAAAATGGGCAATGATTTGCAAAATCCGAAATAGTTTGCTATCTTGCACTCGAAAACAAAACAATTATTAACTCTAAAATTTGATTGCCTATCGAAAAATTCTACTCTAAACCAATAAATTAGGAAGGGTATGAATGTACAGTTATTAAGTGATCAGCAGTTGCTTAATAGTTATCTTTCGGGTGATCAGAGTGCAATCTCGCAACTCATCGAAAAACATCGTCGCCGCGTAACGGATTATATCCGTATGCTGGTGAAGGATCGTGATGTGGCCGATGATATCTTCCAGGATACATTTATTAAGGTGATCCGTACGATCGATAGCGGTCGTTATGTCGAGAACGGCAAATTCTTGTCGTGGGTGCTGCGCATTGCGCACAATCAGGTGATTGACCATTTCCGCCAACTCAAACAGTCGGGTAAGGTGACCGAGGCTGACGCAGGTTTCGATATTCTGAATACGATGCGTTTCTCGGAGCGCACGATCGAGGACGATATTGTCGAAGGTCAGATCAGCGAGCAGGTGCGTGCTATGGTGGCCGAACTGCCCGACGAACAGCGTGAAGTGGTGATGATGCGCTACTATTCGGGTATGAGTTTCAAGGAGATAGCCGAAACGACGGGTGTCGGAATCAACACCGCGCTGGGTCGTATGCGCTATGCACTGATCAACCTGCGTAAGATGATGCAGGAAAAAAATATCATTTTAAGCTAAACTTACGCAATAAAACACACACATCGTCCGTTTGGTAAGTACCAAACCTTGATTATGATGTGTGCCTATGGAAGAGATTGACAAATTAAATTATGACGACGAGAGTCTGCTGCTCGACCAGGTGATATGTGGCGACCACGAGTTACTCTATATCGATACGTTGTTGAGCGAGATTTTCGGAGCAAAGTAGAGGGTTAATTTTGATGAGGACGGAGAGCTTTTTAGCGAGGCTCTCCGTTTTTTTGTGCGCAGGGTGGAAGTTTTCGATGAAAATCGCTATATTTGTAACAAGAAAATTCGGAAAATGGTATGGGCGTAGATCGCAATATGAGAAATATCGAGAGCGATTTGGAGTTCGAAAATCGTATCCGACCGCAGGAGTTGGCCAATTTCGCGGGTCAGGAGAAGATCGTCGAAAACCTACACATCTTCATTCGCGCGGCATTGATGCGTGGCGAGTCGCTCGACCACGTGCTGTTGCACGGCCCTCCGGGTCTGGGTAAGACCACGCTTGCGGGTATCATCGCCAACGAGATGGGCTCGCAACTCAAAATGACCTCGGGTCCCGTGCTCGACAAACCAGGCGATCTGGCGGGTCTGCTGACCAATCTCAACGAGGGAGATGTGCTGTTTATCGATGAGATTCACCGCCTTAGCCCCATTGTCGAGGAGTATCTCTACTCGGCGATGGAGGATTTCAAGATCGACATCGTGCTGGATAAAGGTCCCTCGGCACGCTCGATTCAGATCGAGTTGGCTCCCTTTACGCTGATCGGTGCTACGACCCGTAGCGGTCTGCTCACCTCGCCCCTGCGTGCCCGTTTTGGTATCAACTGCCATTTGGAGTACTACGATACGCGCGTGCTGGCGGGTATCGTGCGCCGCTCGGCGAGGATTCTCGATGTGCCTATCGACGACGATGCCTCGGTGGAGATCGCTATGCGCAGCCGCGGTACGCCCCGAATCGCCAATGCACTGTTGCGTCGCGTGAGGGACTTTGCGATGGTCAAGGGTGGCGGTCGTATCAACTTGGAGATCACGCGTATAGCCCTGTCGGCACTGAATATCGACGCTCGCGGTTTGGATCATATGGACAACAAGATTCTGGCGACTATAATCCAAAAGTTCAGCGGTGGACCTGTCGGGTTGAACACCATTGCTACGGCTGTTGGCGAGGAGGCGGGTACGATCGAGGAGGTCTATGAGCCGTTCCTGATCAAGGAGGGATTCTTGAAGCGCACCCCGCGCGGACGTGAGGCAACCGAGCAAGCCTATCGCCACTTGGGCGAACTGCCCCCATCGGCACAAGAGACGTTATTCTAAAAGTGAAAAATATTGCAGCAGAATCGCCCCCGCAGGGCGATTTTGTTCTATTTTACCCATTAGTAGGTATTTCATAAATAACAAAAATAGCATACCTTTGCACCGCAAAACAGAAAAGATCAAATGAAAAACTCGGTGCGTAGAATATTGTCGGCGGCACTCTTGCTGCTCTTTGCTTGCTACTCAGCAAGTGCTACGCTCTTTGTCCATTCGCATTTGATCGACGGCGAGCAGATTGTCCATTCGCACCCTCTGTTTGGTGGCGATGGCGCGTCGCATACGCATAGCTCTGCCGAGGCAAGATTGATTGCTGCACTGACCGACGTGGTGTTGGTCTCGGTGGCAACGGTCGTTGTGGTAACTGCGGTCGAGCAATTGCTGCACGTGGTTGAGAGCCGCTATGTGGCTCATTTCGAATTCTTTGAGGGCCTTTCGCGTTCGTTGCGAGCTCCTCCCGTTGCGTTCTTCGCAGCCTAAATACCCAACCACTTTATTCACATTTCGCGCACCTTTGGATCGTGACGATCGAAGGGGTGTGGCGATACATTCAAACGATCAATAATCAAAAACGTAATTAACTGATAATGAAGAAATTCGCATTTCTCATTGTGGTGGCATTGATGTGTGCCATCGCAACAACCGACGCTGTTGCGCAGCGTCGTGAAAAGTCGCACGACACAAATCTTGTCGGTCACGTGATCGACGCCCGTACCCGCGAGCATATCGCCTATGCAACCATCGCCGTGCGTGGAACTACACTCGGAATGGCTACCGACGCAGGTGGTCACTATATGTTGGTCGATGTGCCGGCCGAGACCGAGCTGACTGTAGTAGCCTCGTCGGTGGGCTATGATCCTGTCGAGAAGGTGGTTACGCTCAAAGCGGGCAAGACCCTCGAATTGAATTTCGAGCTGCGCGAGTCGTCGGTCGAGGTTGAGCAGGTGGTGGTCTCGGCCAACCGCCAGGAGTCGAATCGTAAGGAGGCGCCCACGATTGTCAATATCGTTGCCTCGGAGTTGTTCGACCGCACCTCGTCGGCAAATATCGCCGAGGCGCTCAATTATCAACCCGGTGTGCGTGTCGAGTATAGTTGTTCGAACTGCGGTTTCCCTCAGCTAAGAATCAATGGTTTGGAGGGTCAATATACTCAGATTCTGCTGGATAGCCGCCCGATCTTCTCGTCGTTGGCAGGCGTTTATGGTTTGGAGCAGTTGCCCGCAAGTATGATCGAGCGTGTCGAGGTTGTGCGTGGTGGCGGCTCGGCTCTCTTCGGCTCGAATGCCATTGCGGGTGTGGTGAATATCATCACCAAGGAGCCGCAGCGCAACCTGCTCTCACTGTCGAATACCACGGGCGTAATGGAGGGTGGTCTGACCGATATCTCGACCTCGCTCAACGCTGCATTCGTATCGGACGACTACCGCGCAGGAGCATACGTCTTCGGTATGATCCGCGACCGCGACGCATACGACCGCAACGATGACGGTTTCTCGGAGATCCCCACGATCAACTCCGAAACGATCGGTTTCCGCACCTATTATAAGACCTCGGCATACTCGAAATTGACCGCCGAGTATCACCACATTCGTGAGTTCCGTCGTGGTGGCGACCAGCTCGACGTGCCTCCCCACGAGGCCGAGATTGCCGAGAAAACCCGTCACGGAATCAACGGCGGAGGTCTGCGTTTCGACCTCTTTTCGAAGGACTATCGCCACAAGTTGAACCTCTACACCTCGTTCCAGGGTATCCGTCGCAGCAGCTACTACGGTGCGGGTATGGACCCCAACGCCTACGGTCGCACGATTGACAACACCTTCGTTGCGGGTGCGCAGTATGCCTATTCGTTCCGCAAGTTGTTGTTCCTGCCCTCGCAGCTGACCGTTGGTGTCGAGTTCAACAACACCAACCTCATCGACCATATGACGGGCTATGACCGCCACATCAAGCAGCTCTCGCAGACCATTGGCGGTTACGTCCAGAATGAGTGGCAGAGCGACGAGGTCAATTTGGTGATCGGTGCGCGCTTGGATAAGAACAATCTGATTGATCACGTGATAGTTAGCCCCCGTGCAAATGTGCGCTATACCCCGATCAAGAACCTGATTCTGCGTGCGGGCTACACCAGCGGCTACCGTGCTCCGCAGGCCTACGACGAGGATCTGCACGTGATGGCGGTGGGTGGCGAGGCATCGCTCATTGTGCTCGATCCCGAACTGCGTCCCGAGTACTCGCATAGCGTTACGGCGTCGGCCGATATGTATGCAACGGCAGGCAAGGTGCAGTTCAACGTGCTGGTCGAGGGCTTCTACACCTCCCTCAATGATGTATTTACGTTGGTTGAGCAGCACGCCGACGCGGCGGGTAATCAGGTGCTGATGCGTACCAATGCCGACCGCGCCGAGGTACGCGGTGTGAACATAGAGGCTAAGGCCGCACTCGACGCAAACAACTCATTGTCGGTCGGTTACACCTATCAGCGAAGCACCTACCGCGAGCCCGTTGCGTGGAGTGAGAACGAGGCAATTCCCGCCGAGAAGAGTATGTTGCGCTCGCCCGACCACTATGGTTACGTGGGACTGAATGCTCGCCCCGTGCGCAACTTCGACATCTCGGTCTATGGTACCTATACGGGTCCGATGCTCGTGCCGCACTATATGCCCGACTCGGCTGACGACGTGTTGAAACGCACCCCCTCGTTCTTCGATATGGCGGTCAAGCTCTCGTATGACATTCGCCTGACGCGCAGCATTACGTTGCAGGTGAATTGCGGTGTGAAGAACGCCTTCGACGCCTTCCAGAACGATGTCGATTTCGGAGCGTTGAAGGATTCGGGCTACATCTACGGTCCGGGTGCTCCGCGAATGTTCTTCGTGGGTGCGAAGTTCACGTTGTAACAGACGTTGGCTTACGCCGTAAGACAAACGAAAAAGCCGTAACCTGCTGAGGGTTACGGCTTTTTTTGTGTGCGAAAGTCAGTCGCACGACTACTTCACAGCGATGGTCTCGATCTCGACCAGCGCACCCATCGGCAGGTTTGCAACCTCGTAGCAAACGCGTGCGGGCATATCTTTTGTATAGTACTTCGCATAGACCGCGTTCATCGCACCGAAGTCGGCAATGTCGGCCAGCAGAACGGTCGATTTCACTACGTCGTCAAGCGTGTAGCCTGCCTCTTCGAGGATTGCACGAATGTTGTCGAGCGAACGAGCGGTCTGAGCCTCAATGCCTTCGAACATTTTGCCTGTTGCGGGATCAATCGGGAGCTGACCCGAAATATAGAGCGTGCCATTAGCCTCGACAGCCTGCGAATAGGGACCGACCGCCTTGGGTGCGAAGGGTGATGAAATGATTCGTTTCATAGTTTCGTGAGATGTTTAATTTAAGTTTATTGCAAATATAGTCGAAATTGCGTAATTTTGCGCAGTGTAAAACCGAAAAAATGAAAGAACAATGAAAATTTTCAAGAGCTTAATCATAGTTGCGCTTGCTCTGTCGGCTACGGCGTGCTGCAAGTGCGATCTGTTTCAGAAGCGTTATGGCAAGCCGCTGGTAGGTACGCAGTGGCAGCTGGCGCAGATCGAGGGTCGTGACGTTACGCCCGAGGATAACTATACGATCGTCTTTGCTGCCGACAATACGCTGAGCGGTATTGCCGATTGCAACCGTCTGACGGCACGCTATGCAGCTGATGTTGAGGGCGATATGATGATCAGCGACATCGGTACAACCCGTATGCTCTGCCCCAACGATGAGCAGGAGCGTCGTTTCCTCGATATTCTTGCGTCGGTTACCGACTTCAAGATGGACGGTCCGATGTTGATGCTCATCAGCGATGGCGAGATGCGCGCTGTGTTCCAGGCCGTAGGTGCCGAACTGCCGCCCAGCAAGTAGTCGAACGAAAGTCCAACCTAAAATATTGAAGAAGAGCGTATGAAACGTGGTTTAATGGCATTGGTGATGGGGTTGGTGGCGTTGATGTTCACCTCGTGCGAGTTGCTGCTCGAAAATCCCGATCGAGTTATCACTCAGGGCGAAATCGCTGGAAATTGGGACTATGTCTACTCCGATTCGTGGGAGCACGGTACAATTTCGATCGACCAATATGGCAATTTCACGAAGGTGCTCGAAGGCTTTGGCGTAATGGTTCTTCCCGATGATTATACAGATACCGTTTCCACGGGTACGATTATCATCGCAGGCGGTAAGGCTACCGTAACCGTTGACGGCAAGAGCACTACCCACAAAATCGAGGCTTCGAAACGCGTCAAGAATCGTTGGTTGCTCGACTCGACGGGCGATATGGCATATATGGCGTTCGG
This sequence comes from Rikenellaceae bacterium, assembly GCA_017463585.1. GTDB lineage: Bacteria > Bacteroidota > Bacteroidia > Bacteroidales > Rikenellaceae > Alistipes. The sequence goes on from JAFTOX010000016.1 coordinate 18,617, forward strand.
CAATTGCGACGATTTGGGAATGTTTGGCGCAGGTGAGTGGTAGCGACCCTCGCCAAAGTGCATAAAACAACGCCCGACTTTCACTCGAAAGTCGGGCGTTTCTATTTGGTTGTCAGTACGTCTCTACTTGTTGTAGTTGTACTCGTTACCCTCGTGAAGAATCGTAACCGACGCCTTCTCGGCAGCCTCGACGCGACCGATCACCTGAGCCTCGATACCGTACGAGCGAGCGATGTCGATCAGACCACGTGCCGCCTCCTCGCTATCGACGTACATCTCCAAGCGGTGACCCATATTGAATACGCAGAACATCTCGCTCCACGGGGTCTGGCTCTGCTGCTGAATGGTGCGGAACAGAATGGGGGTGGGGAAGAGATTGTCCTTGATTACGTGCAGATTATCAACGAAGTGCAGGACCTTGGTCTGCGCACCGCCGCTACAATGGATCATACCCTCGATATTGCCGCGATACTCCTTCAACGCCTCGCGCACAACGGGCAGATAGGTACGAGTGGGCGACAGCACGAGCTTGCCCATCGTCAGATCGCAACCCTCGACCTTGTCGGTCAGGCGGCAACCACCCGTATAGACCAGATCCTGCGGCAGAGCGTTGTCGTAGCTCTCGGGGAACTGTTCAGCCAGATAGTGCGCAAACACATCGTGGCGTGCCGAGGTCAGACCGTTGCTACCCATACCACCGTTGTATTCGGTTTCGTACTTAGCCTGTCCGAACGAGCTGAAACCCACGATGATAGCTCCGTCGCGAATCGCGTCGTTCGAGATCACGTTCTTGCGCTCCATACGTGCCGTAACGGTGCTATCGACGATAATCGTGCGTACCAAATCACCCACGTCGGCCGTTTCGCCACCCGTCGAGATGATATTGACGCCCATATCGCGCATCGACTGCAAAAACTCCTCTGTGCCGTTGATCACAGCCGAGATCACCTCACCGGGGATCAGTCGCTTGTTACGACCGATGGTCGACGAGAGCAGAATGTTATCGACCGCACCGACGCACATCAGATCGTCGGTATTCATCACGATAGCGTCCTGCGCAATACCGCGCCAAACCGACATATCGCCCGTCTCCTTCCAATAGAGGTATGCGAGCGACGATTTGGTACCCGCACCGTCGGCGTGCATAATGATACAGTGGTCGGGCGAGCCACTCAGGGCGTCGGGGATAATCTTGCAGAAGGCTTTGGGATAGAGACCTTTATCGATCTTTTTGATTGCGGCGTGCACGTCCTCCTTCGAGAACGAAACACCGCGACGGCTATAACGTGATTCGGCAGTCATAATCGTTGATTGTCAGTTTGTGTTTGATTTTGAACATACAAAGATAACACACCTCACGCGGAATACCAAGTGCGAGGGCGAAAAACTTTCTCGTGAATGAGATTTAGGGCTCTTTTCAAGCTACCTCCATACCTTTTTTGATTCGGGCGAGGGTCTGTTCATCGACCAATCGCGCAACCACCGCGAGTGCAAACTCGACCGACACGCCCGCACCCGCACCCGTAATGAGGTTGCCCTCTTCGACCACGTTGCCACCCACGACGTTGTATTCGCTCATCTGTTCGCGCACCGAGCTGTGGCAGGTGATTTTGCTACCGCGAGCAACGCCACTTATTGCCAATACTGTCGGCGCACCGCAGATAGCCGCAACGAGGCGACCCTCAGTATAGTAGCGTGCTACCCACGCCCGCACCCGCTCGTCGGCACCTAAGTTGATGTAGCCGGGGTTGCCACCGGGCAGAATCAGTGCCGCTCCGTCCGAGAGGTCGGCGTCGGACAACAGAATATCGGCACGACACTCGACAATGCCGTGTGAAGATTTGACGCTCAGCGTATTACCAACTGCTACGCGGACGTACTCGACGCCTGCACGCTGCATTACGTCGATGGTTGCCAGAGCCTCGATAACCTCGAAGCCGTCGGCCAAAAGGATATATGCTTTGTTACTCATAATTCAAAAAATCGAAAGACGAAACTGCATTGGCGAAATCTTTGATTTCGACCGTTTTGTGGCGACCGAAAGGCGGTTCGCACCGACGAAGTTACGCAAAAAACGCAAATCTTCAAAACTTTTTCGGTCGGGGCGCTTGTCACGTGCGCGCGTTTGGCTACCTTTGCAGCGACGAAAATAAAGATGTATCGCATTGTAAAATATACCGTTATGCTCCTTGCGCTGGTTGCTGTGTGCAGCCTGCGGGCGCAGTCGTTGTCGGAGCGTATCGACGCCTATGCGAAGATCGAGATCGGTGTGCCGTGCAACCGCTCGGAATTTGGGTGGCGCTATCTGCAAGAGCGGTTTGGCTTTGCGCTTTCGAATGTCGACACCTCGGCAGTTACAAATGCGGCCTATCTGCCTCTGATTCAGGCGGAAATCGAGTCGGAAATCTACCGCCGTGATGAGCCGACATTGTTGCACGAGCAACTTAAACGTGTGCGCGTTTCGGGCATTGACGAGGATTATGCCATCACGCAAGTGGGGGCGCAGCTGCCTTTGGCGGGCGATTTTTATGGTAAGCGGGTTGCGGTGCTTGGGCGTGAACTGCCGAGTCCGCTCGATTCGGCGCGCTATCGTTACGTCGTGGTCGCTCCGTCGCAGGTCGCCTTCTCGCCCCGTGACGAGGAGGGTTTCGAGGGCGTGATGATACTCGATGATAAGGGCGAATTACGCAAGATAAGCGCTCAATATAAGCTACTTACGTTTGGTGCGGAGGCGACTCCGATCCTATGCCGTTGCGAGGTTGTCTATGGCGCTCCGCAGGCGATCGAGGTTATTCCTCGCAAAATCGAGCGAGCCTCACGACGCAAATCCTTCCAAAATTGGCAGATCGAATCCGACACGGCAACGTGGCAGTCGGTGCGTCCCGAGCCGCTCGCTGAGCGTGAGGAGCGAACCTTCGAGGTGGTCGATTCGGTTGCTCGCCAACCCCTCACACGCGACATCTATTCGATTGGCAATGCCATTGCGTCGGGCTACTACGACCGAGGAGCGATAGGGTGGGGACCGTACGATAAAATCGTGGGTTTCAACCGCTTGGAGCGTGTGCGATTCCAATACGGATTGCGAACGACCGAGCAATTCAGCCGTCGTGTGCGACTCACGGCCTACGCCGCTTATGGCGTGCGTGATGCGGCAGTGAAGGGAGGTGGTGCGGTCGAGGTGCGCTTTGGACAGAGCTACTTGCAACGTAAATTGACCCTCACGGCACGTCACGACCTAATGCAGTTGGGTGCGGGGCAGAATCCCTTTGCCGAGCCGAAGGTCGCCAAAACGGCGTTGGTGCGCAGTAATAAGGCGCGTGCGTCGATGACTACCCAACTCTCAGTGCGATACGATCACGAGTGGAGCGAGGGCGTACTGACGAGCCTGAACGTCGATGTAAGAGATATCAAATCAAACGGTTATGTGCCGATGTTGCACGCCGACAACGATCCGCAACACAGTCTGCGGGTGGCGACAATCGGGCTGTCGGCTCGACTGTCGTGGCGCGAGATGATGTTGCGACGCCACTTCGACCGTTACTCGCTCGGCTCGCGCTATCCGATTGTTGTGGTCGATGGTGCGTTCGGTGCGAAGGGTCTGCTGGGTGGTGAGTACAACTTTGGACGTGTCGAGCTCAGTGCGCTCTATCGTCTGCCGATGGGGCGTGTGGGCGAGTCGCAACTCATTGTAAATGCGGGCGGTGTGATGGGTCGTGTGCCCTATCCGTTGCTGAAAATCCACGAGGCAAACGGCTCGGTGTGGTACGATCGACAGGCGTTTTCGTGTATGAATTATCTCGAATTTGCGTCGGACGCGTGGGTGGGGTGGTTCTACGAGCACCATTTCAAAGGGCTGTTGCTCGATCAGATTCCCTATCTGAACTATCTGCGTTGGCACGAGGTGGTGACATTCAAGGGTGTCTATGGCTCGTTGCGTGAGGCGAATCGTGGTGCGGGGGCGGTGATGCAGTTGCCCGAAGGAATGATTGCACCGAGCAAGCCGTATATGGAGATTGGTGTGGGTATCGAGAACATTTTCAAGGTGTTCCGTGTCGATGCTATTTGGCGACTGACCCACCGCAACCGAGTGATCGAGGGTTGTGAGGTCGACCGTTTCCGTGTCAATATCTCGTTCCAGCTGCGATTCTAAGGCGTCGGGAGTTTGACTTTTCGTACGAAATTCGTATCTTTGTCGAAAATCACACACGTTATGATGAACACAATGGAGGCTCTGTTGAGCTATAATCGCGGCATTCGCATTACGGGTACTCTGCAACAACTGCTCGAACACCTGCACCCGTTCCGCGTGGCGCAAAGTAAGATGAATCGCACGGGCGAATATCGTCCGCTCGACCTTTCGACAACGGTTTTCTACGTCTATAAATGTACCAATAATTGGATGTAAGTCGGTTGTGCGAAGAGAACAGTTAGAGCCTACTCCGCTGTGTGCGAGGTAGGCTCGAATTGCGTTGATACATAACGGTTTACAATGCTCGTTCGAGGATCTTGCGAGCCAGCGCTCCGTCGACATTTCCGCGCTCGCCGAAGCCCACGCCACGCTCCGTGAAGCGACGTTCGATCTCGGCAATCGTCTGCTCGCCAATGCCCTCCTCCGAGAGGCGGGTCGAGAGTCCGAGCGAGCGGAAAAATGCTTCAACCGCCTCGATCGTGCGGTCGATACGACTATTGGCGTCGCCCTCGCAAATGCCAAATACACGCTCGCCCAGCTGGCAGATCTTGGCGCCCTTCTGCTCACGCATAACCGACATCAGCGCCGGCAGGACGATTACCAGCGTGTGACCGTGCGTAAGTCCGTGCAGGGCAGTCAGTTCGTGACCGATCATATGGGTTGCCCAATCCTGCTTGACACCCATCGCAACAAAACCGTTCAGACCCATCGTCGCCGAGAGCATATAGGTTGCCATTGCGTCGTAGTCGTGCTGATTCTCACGCACTTGCGGTGCAATTTCGATGAGCGTCTGCATAATGCCTTCGGCCCAGCGATCCATCAGCGGCGATACGCCCACCTCGGTCAAATATTGCTCGATGACGTGCACAAATGTGTCGGCAATGCCGCACGCAATCTGATAGGGCGGCAGCGAGAATGTGGTTTCGGGATCGAGGATCGAGAACTGCGGATAGTTGGTATAAAAGGCATATTTTTCGGCCGTCGCAGCATTCGAGATCACTGCTCCGTTGTTCATCTCCGAACCTGTTGCGGGCAGGGTCATCACCGAAGCGAAGGGTAGCACGCGCCCCTTTGCACGTCCCGTGAGTGTCAGCTCCCACGCGTCGCCGTCGTAGTGTACGGCCGAGGCAATCAACTTCGTTCCGTCGAGCACCGAGCCGCCACCTACGGCCAGCAGAAATTCGACACCCTCCGCACGGCACTGCTCCACGGCGCGACGCAGCGTCTCGACCTTCGGGTTGGGCTCGATGCCCCAAAATTCGATGTAGTCACGTCCCTTCAACGCCTCGATGACCTGCTCATAGACACCATTTCGGCGGACCGAGCCACCACCAAAGGTGATCATAATCTTCTTGTCGGCGGGGATTTCGCGTGCCAGACGTGCAATCATTCCTCGACCGAAGATAATCTTCGTGGGATTGCAAAAGCTAAAATTGTTCATCGTTTCTCAATTTACATAATAATAGCACAAATCTAATGATTTGTGTCTGAATATGCAAGTGTGCTATTGTGCATCTCGCCCAAAAATACTATCTTTGAGCCGCGAATTAATAATCACACAAAAATATTTCAATCGTGGTAAAAATTGGAACAACACTCTCGCCCGTAGGTCGCAAGGCACTGCTCTGTGGATCGGGTGAGCTTGGCAAGGAGGTTGCCATCGAATTGCAGCGTTACGGTATCGAGGTCGTTGCATTGGACAAGTATGCTAACGCCCCCGCAATGCAGATTGCTCATCGCTCGTATGTGCTGTCGATGCTCGACGGCGATCGCCTGCGCGAGATTATCGAGGCGGAGAAACCCGACTACATCATTCCCGAGATCGAGGCTATCGCAACTCCCACTTTGGTCGAGTTGGAGAAGGAGGGCTACAACGTAATCCCCACAGCCAAAGCTGCTTGGCTCACGATGAACCGTGAGGGTATCCGCCGTTTGGCTGCCGAGGAGTTGGGTCTGCCCACCTCGCCCTATCGCTTTGCTGCAACGCGCGAGGAGTTCGAGGCTGCGGTGAAGGAGATCGGTACTCCTTGCGTTGTGAAGCCCGTTATGAGTTCGTCGGGTCACGGTCAGAGTGTCTGCCACTCGGAGGAGGAGATCGACCGTTCGTGGACAATCGCTCAGGAGGGTGGTCGCGCCGGTGCTGGTCGTGTGATCGTTGAGGGTTTTGTTAAGTTCGACTACGAGATCACTCTGCTCACCGTTCGCCACGCAGGTGGTACGACCGTGCTCAAACCCATTGGCCACCATCAGGTCGATGGCGACTACCGCGAGTCGTGGCAGCCGCAGCCGATGAGCGCCGTGGCTATCGCTAAGGCTGAGGAGATCGCTCGTAAGGTTACGGGTGCGCTGGGCGGTTACGGTATCTTTGGCGTTGAGTTGTTCATCTGTGGTGACGAGGTGCTGTTCAGTGAGGTGTCGCCCCGTCCGCACGATACGGGTATGGTGACGATGATCTCGCAGGATCTGTCGGAGTTCGCGCTGCACGCTCGCGCAGTGCTGGGTCTGCCCATTCCTTCGGTGCGTTTCTATCGTCCTTCGGCGTCGAAAGCGATTGTGGTTGAGGGTGATAGCGACAAGGTTGTCTTCGGTAATCTCGAAGAGGTTATGGCCGAGGAGGACGTTCAGGTGCGTATCTTCGGTAAGCCTGAGGTTGTAGGTCATCGCCGTCTGGGTGTGATTTTGGCGTCGGCTGACACCGTTGAGGAGGCTCTGGCTAAGGCTGAGCGTGCTTACGCAAAGTTGCAGGTTGAGGTTCTGCCGCGATAGGCTGCTGGAATTCAAAATTCAAGATTCAAAATTCATAATTGAGCCGCGCTCCGAAAAGGGGCGCGGCTTTTTCGTAATCAGTTGGCAAAATCTTGGTTTCATTGATTCTCGGCCTCGATCGAGTGGATCAGAATGCGTCGATCGACCGGAGCAATGCGTCGCATCATCGCCGCTACGCCACAATGTTTGTCGTGGGTGAGCTCCAAGGCACGCGACATACGATCCTGATCCTCAATGCGTGAGCAGGTCACGTTGTAGGTCACGACGAAAGCCGTGAATTGCGTTTCGGCCTGCACGTGGTCGGTATCGATTGTGCCCTCGACCTCGATTTCGAAGGCGACGGGTTCGAGGCGCATTTTTCGCATAATGGCGAGGGCTGTGCGACCTGCGCAGTCGCCCATAGCCACGAGCATCAGCTCCTTGGGGTTGTAATCCGAGAGTTGGCGACCGCCCGCAGGCAGAAAGCGACGGTCGGCAGTCATTTCGAGTTTTATGGTCTGCATAGTCTAAAAATTTGTTAAAAATTGATACTTTGCACTGAAAGTGCAATAATCGCGCCCGAAAAACGCTCGTCTTCACGAAAATATGGTTATCTTTGTGGATTAAAATCGTAACGTACAAAGACAAATGCGTAAAATCATAACTTCAATCGTGGCGCTGGCAATGTCGATTACGGCGTTTGCTACGTCGCCCGCGAGCCGCGAGGCTATGCGTCGAGGGGAGGAACTCTTCTCGGCGGGCAAGTGGAATGAGGCTCGACGTGAATTGGTGAAAGCGACTGAGGACATCGCACTGACACCCGCCGAGCGTCAGCGCGTGGAGTGCTACATCGCTCTCTGCTCGATCGAGCAGGGCGAGGAGCAGGCCTCGGTGTTGCTCAACGACTATCTGGCAAAGTATCCTAACTCGGTCTACGATAACGAGATACGCTTTGCGGCGGCTTGTATGGCCTACAAGCAGGGCGACTATCAGACCGCTCTCGACCGTTTTGCGGCGGTGGAGCGTGTCGATAAGGGTCGAGTGGACGAGTATGAGTTCAAGATGGCTCACTCGAAGTTCGTTGTGGGGCGCACGGACGAGGCGTACGAGCAGTTTGCACGTGTGGCAGAGAAGAGCGAATATGCACCTCACGCCCGCTACTACCGTGCCTATATCGACTATTCGCGTGGTGAGTTGGATAGCGCCAAGGCAGGTTTCCGTTCGATCGCCGATGAGGAGGCTTACAGTGCGCTGGTGCCCTTCTATCTGTTGCAGATTGAGTTCCAGCAGGAGAATTACCGCTATGTGGCCGAGAATTGCGATGCGCTGATTGCACGTGCTACGCCTGCACGTCGTGCCGAGATCGAACGTACGGCTGCCGAGTCGTGGTTCCGTTTGGGTGACTATGGTCGCACGATTTCGTACCTCGAAAGCTATGCGCAAGATGGCGGTACGATGGCACGTGAGGAGCAATACCTGATGGGTTATGCGCTCTATCGCTCGGCATACTATGAGCGTGCGGCGGACTACTTGCAGTCGGTGTGCAGCGCTGACGACGCCCTGACGCAGAATGCGGCATACCACTTGGGCGATTGCCGTTTGAAGTTGAACGATAAGACCCGTGCAATGCAGTCGATGGCGCTGGCGTCGGCAATGTCGTTCGACGAGCAGATCACGGAGGACGCTCTGTTCAATTATGGCAAATTGCAGTTTGAGTTGGGCGGTGGTCAGTTCAATGAGGCAATCAACCTACTGACCCGCTATATCGATCGCTATCCGCAGTCGGAGCGTGTGGCTGAGGCGCGTGAATGCTTGGTTGCGGCTTACTACAACTCGAAGAACTACGACGCTGCCTACACCGCTATCAAGCAGATGCGTGACCCCGACAACAATGTCAAGTCGGCATTGCAGAAGATCTCCTATTTCCGAGCTTTGGAGCGCCTGAACGAGGACGACAAGGAGGGTGCGAAGGCTCTGCTGGCCGAATCGCTCGAAAATCGTTTCAATGCAAAATATACCGCTTTGGCGGGCTTCTGGCAGGGTGAGATCCTGCTCGGCGAGGGCAAATATAAGGAGGCGGCGACCAAATTCAACCGCTACTTGCAACTTGCGCCCAAGAGCGAACCCGAATACGAAAAGGCATACTACAATCTGGGCTACGCATATCTTCACTCGGGCAACCGTTCGCAGGCACGCAGTAACTTCGACAGCTTCTTGTGGCTGCACAAGGAGAAGGATCAGTTCCGTGCCGACGCTCTGAACCGCAAGGGCGATATTCTCTATGCGCAGCGTTCGTTCGATCAGGCTATCGAGGCCTACAATCAGTCGGCCGCTATCGTGTCGCCCGAACGTGATTACGCTCTCTATCAGCGTGCTATCGTGCTCGGACTGAACGACAAAGTACCTGCCAAGATCGAGGCTCTGCGCTCGATTGCCCGCTCGGGCGAGGGTCGCTATGCCGACCGCGCGGCCTACGAATTGGGTCGAACCTACGTGTCGCAGGAGCGATATAAGGAGGGTGCCGACGCGCTGAATGACTTTGTCGAGAAGTATCCTCGCTCGGAGTATTACGTGCAGGCGCTGGCCGATTTGGGCCTGGTTTATCAGAATCTGGGCGATAACGACCGTGCAATGGACTACTACAAGCAGGTGTTGAGCAACGCTCCCAAGTCGTCGCAGGCACGTGATGCGCTGGCTGGTCTGCGTGGTATCTATGTCGATAACAACGACGTGGGTGGCTACTTCGCTTACGCCAAGACGGCGGGCGTCGAGACCGATATGAGCATTCTGCAACGTGATTCGCTGACCTATACGGCGGCACAGCGACTCTACACGTCGGGTAAGTTGGAGAAAGCGGCAACGGCAATGACTTCGTACGTCAAGGAGTTCCCGAAGGGTACATACCAAGCCGACGCACTCTACTATCGCAGCGATTGTTATGCGCGTTTGGGTCGCTCGAACGAGGCTATTGCGTCGTTGCTGGATCTTACGGCGTTGCCCGCAAACGACTATACGTTGCGAGGTACGGAGCGTTTGGCGTCGTTGGCCGATGGTGCGAAGCGTTACGACGTGGCAGCCGATGCCTACTTGGCGCTGAGTGCGCTGACCACCGACGTAAAGAAGCAGAGCTCGGCCATCACGGGATATATCCGCTCGACGATCAAGAGCGAGGAGGACGAGCGCATTCTGACGATGTCGGAGCGTGTCGAGAAGATTGCCTCGGTTGAGGCTGCGCCGTTGCGCGAGGCTCGATATGCACGTGCCAAGGCGTTGGAGCGTGCCGGTCGCAAGGCTGAGGCGATGGAGCTTTACGGTCTGCTCTCGACCGAGCCTAAGTCGCGCGAGGGTGCCGAGGCGGCCTATCGTGTGATTGAGGCGCACTACAAGGCGGGTCGTGCGGCTGAGGCCGAGGAGGCGATCTATTCTCTGTCGGATTCACAAACAACACATAATTATTGGCTTGCACGTGCATTCTTGACGTTGGGTGATATCTACCGCGACAAGGGTGACGACTTCCAGGCTCGTGCGACCTACCAGAGCGTTGTGGACGGTTACACACCCGCCAACGATGGTATCGTCGATGAGGCTCGTGAGCGAATTGCAAACCTTAAACCCGCACAAACGAATTAGGCTATGAAGAAGAGTTTAGTGATATTGTCAATGCTCTTGATTTCGGTTGCGACCGTTGAGGCTCAGGAGCTTGAAAAGGAGGTGGTAGTGACCAAGGAGTACACTCCCACGCTCGATACGCCCGATAAATTGTCCATCACGCCGCGTATGGAGGATACCGTTGCGCTGCGTCCCGAGGTTGAATATTCGATCTCGCCCGTGAGCTGGACAACCCACTTCGAGCAACGCCCGATTACGGCTGCCAATACCTATGTCTGGAACTATCGCCGACAGCCGATGTTGTACGTCAAGGCGGGTGCGGGCTATCCGCTCAACTCGACCGCCGACCTGCTCTTTTCGCATACCGACGGCACGCGCAACAGCTTCGGGGTCGATCTCTCGCATCGCGGTCAGTGGTGCGACGTGAAGGATCTTGCGGGCGTAAAACGCAATGCCGATTACTCGGATAGCCGTGTGACGTTGTTTGGCGAGCTGGGCGTGGGTAAGCGTATGAAGGCGGGTGCCGAGATCACGGCCGACCACGACCTGCGTTACTACTATGGCGACCTGCTTGCGCCTCAGGGTGAGCAGTTTGCGTTCGAAAATGTGGCTGGATTGAGCGCCAAGAACCCGTTGAATGGCTTCGGTGCAGGTGCTCGTATTTGGATTGGCGACGATTTCAGCGATCTGTCGCACCTGAATCTGCGTGTGGCGATCAATGGCGGCTACTATGGTTCGAAGGTTAAGCAGATGTTTGTCAAGCGTTTCGGCGAGGGCGAGGCGAGCAATTTCGAGGCTGGTCTGGTCAGCGCAGGTGCAGAGGTAGAGCTGGCAAAGATGTTCTCGCAGCACGGCGCACGACTCATTGTGGGTTACGATTTCAAGAGTGGCACGCAGCAGAGCGACTACCGTAACTCGATTTTGAAGGTCGCACCACGATACATCTTTAATAATGGTGCACTGCGTATCGAGGCGGGCGTTTCGATCGAGGCGGATCACTGCACCTCGAACTCGGCAGTGAATGGTGCGCAGGGTCACTATGCGCTTGGTTACTCGTTCTATACGGGCGAGAAATCGAAGGGTGTGCACGTGTTCCCGTACCTGCGTTTGACGTTCAACGATGGTGGTCTGTTCACTCCGTTCGTGGAGGCTGATGGCGGTCTGCAATCGTATGATCAGCAGTCGCTTGCGGTGTTGAATCCCTATACCGCTCCCGTTTTTGACGCTCCCAATGCGTCGATCTATACGGCTCGTTTGGGCTTGATGGGCTCGACTCGCACAAATGTACTCACGTATAGCGTGTGGGCGGGTGCCGAGATCAACAACCGCGCGTTGTATCCCTTTATGCTCGGCTCGTACTACTTCCCGATGATCGATAAGTTGGTGCGTATCAACTTTGCGGGCGAGCTTACGGTGCGTCCCGTGCGCGGTTTGGAGGTGGCGCTCGATGCTCGTTACCACATCAATAAGATTGGTGAGAAGATCGATAATTTCAAAGGCTTTGCGGCTGAAAACGAGGAGGTTGTGCCTGCTAATTCGCTCTATCAGAACTTGGTCGAATATAATGGCGGTCGCCGTCCGTTGCCCGCTTTCGATGTCGATTTGAAGGCTCGCTATACGGGTGCAAAGTTTATGGTCGGTGCGAAGTTTGGCGTTACGGACGCTTATGATTGCTTGCAGTTGGCGTCGTTTGCCGATAGCGAAATGGTGGGCTACTTCTTTGAGCGTGAGTGTCCTATGCGCCTCGATTTGGGCGTGGAGGCCGAGTATCGTGTAGGCAAGCGAGTGTCGGTGTGGGCCGAAGTGAATAATCTGCTCAACCGTCGCCACTACATCTATCCGCTCTATCCGTCGGTGGGCGTAAACGGCACCGTGGGTGTGAAGTTGGTGTTCTAAAAGATAACGAATTACGACAAAGAAAAAAGACCGCCACCGAGCGGTCTTTTTTTATTTGCGGTCATTTCTATTCACCTAAGGTGTGTTCCAAGAGTATTTTGAGTCCCATCACCACGAGCACCACGCCACCCGCAAGCTCGGCTTTCGACTTGTAGCGACACCCGAAGATGTTTCCGACACGGATACCCGCCGCCGAGAGCAGGAACGTCGTCACGCCGATCACAGCCGCCGCACCCCAGATCGGAACGCCCAGGAATGCCAGCGAAACACCCACCGCCAGCGCGTCGATGCTCGTTGCAATCGCCAGCAGCAACATCGTGCGCACCGAGAAATCGGGATTGACCTCGCACGCCTCGCCCGAGCGCGATTCGCGGATCATATTCGTGCCAATCAGACCGAGCAGAACGAACGCAACCCAATGGTCGAAGCTGGCCACAACGTCCGCAAAAGAGACTCCGAGATAGTAGCCAATGATGGGCATAAGTGCCTGAAAACCACCAAACCACACACCAGCTTTTAGATAGTGTGCGGGTAGTGCTCGCTGCACGGAGAGTCCCTTGCCGATGGCGACTGCGAAGGCGTCCATCGAGAGTCCGACTGCGATTATGAGTAGCTCGGTGTTTGTCATTTGAGTCGTGTTTTGATGGGCAAATATAGTGATGTTGAGCGAAAATAGCAAAGGCAGAGCTGTCCTAAATGGTTGGACTGAATGTATAAAACGAAAAAGGAGGTGCATCACTGCGCCCCCTAATCCGCTCCTCAAGCAGGACTTGAACCTGCGACCCCCTGATTAACAGTCAGGTGCTCTAACCAACTGAGCTATTGAGGAATAATGAACCTTAAAACTTTAAGTTTGCTTTATGAAAAAGTTACCTTTGTTTTGCGAGTGCAAAGATACGTCAAATTTTTATTCCTCCAAACATTTTCGCTAAAAAATTCACAATTATTAGCAAAAAAATGCGTTTTTACGTCAAAAACCTTATATTTGTACTGCTATTATAAAAGAGGTATGGTATTTTCGGCAAGAAATATGGCTCTGCGTGCGGTCCTGACCGTGGTGGCGTGCGTGGCAACGTTGAGCGCTGTGGCGCAATCGTCGTTGCGATTCACCCGCTCGGTGTGGGATTTCGGCACGATCCGCGAGGACGACGGCAAGGTTTCGTGCACTTTCGAGTATGTCAATCGTGGCAAGGCGCCCGTTGTAATCGACCAGGTCAATGTGTCGTGCGGTTGCACCACGCCCGAATTTAGCCGCAAGCCGATCAAGGCGGGCGAGCGCGGGCAGTTGAAGGTTACGTTCGACCCAGCGAATCGTGCAGGCGAGTTTGCCAAAGAGATTACCGTCTTTACGGGCGGTCGTCGCTACCGTACCACGCTGCGAATTACGGGCAACGTCATCGCTCGTACCAAAACGGTAGAGGAGCTATATCCGGCGGCGGTGGGCGACTGCGGACTGCGAATCGACGCTCGTTCGTTGCCATTCAACTATGTGACGCAGGGCGAGCATAAGAACTTGTTTTTGAACTATATAAATACCTCGTCGAAGCCGATCAACGTGCGTTTGGTGCAGACCTCGGCAAGTGGTTTCGTGCGCCACAACTTCCCCACGACGATCGCTGCGGGGGCGAGTGGACGAGTTACATTTGGCTACTCGGTGCCACGTGCGTCGGGCTACTTTGGCGAGTTGAACGATGTGTTCGAATTGGTGGTCGAGGGGTGTGAGAGCGATGTGCGCATTTCGACCAGCGGCTATGCTGTCGAGCGCTTCGAAATTCCCAATAACGAACTTGCACCGAAGGCTGAGTTCGATCGCCAACTGCTTAAATTTGAAGAGGTTCAAAAGACAGGCAAGCCCACGACGATCAGCACTCGACTGACCAACAACGGACGTGAACCGCTCATCGTTCGTTCGGTGCGACCGAGCCACGAGGCCATTACGACCTCGATCGAGGCGGGTGCGACGATTGCTCCGTCGAAGAGCGTCGAGGTGCGCATAACGATCGACCCCTCGAAGTTGGATTATGGGCGTGCGATCGAACGTATTGTACTGATAACCAACGATCCTGAGCGCCCAATGCGACAGTTGCGCGTGACGGGCGTAGTAAGATAAACGACAAAAAACAGATAACCAACTATGTATAAAATTCTCTACAAACGCGAGCTGGCCGCGGGCATCTGGGAGATGCGCATCGAGGCTCCGCGTGTTGCCCGCACGGCTCTGCCCGGGCAGTTTGTGATCGTTCGTGCCGACGAGCACGGCGAGCGTATTCCGCTGACTGTTGCCGATTATGACGCCGAGGCGGGTTGGGTAACGATTGTTACTCAGGCGATTGGTGTTTCGACGCGCAAAATCGTTGCTCTCGAAGAGGGCGAATCGTTGATGGATTTTGCAGGGCCGTTGGGTCGTCCGTCGGACTTCGTGAAGGAGCCGATCGAAGAGTTGCGCAAGCGTCGCTTCTTGTTCGTCGCGGGTGGTGTGGGTACTGCTCCGGTCTATCCGCAGGTGAAGTGGCTCTCGGAGCGAGGCGTTGAGTGTGAGGTGATTATCGGTGCCAAGACCAAAGATATGCTGATCTTTACGGAGCGAATGTCGGCTGTGGCAAAGGTGCACATCGCAACTGACGACGGCTCGGCGGGCTTCAAGGGTATGGTTACGGCGCTGATCCGTGAGTTGATCGACGGTGGTGCGAAGTACGACGAGGCTGTGGCAATCGGTCCGATGATTATGATGAAGTTCGTAACGCTCACCACACGCGAGTACAACCTCAAAACGACGGTGAGTCTCAATGCGTTGATGGTCGATGGTACGGGTATGTGTGGTGCTTGTCGTGTAACGGTGGGCGGTCGCACGCGCTTTACGTGCGTCGATGGTCCCGAGTTCGATGCCTTTGAGGTCGATTTCGACGAGGCAATGCGTCGTCAGGGTATGTATCGCTCGTTGGAGGAGCGTGCCAATGCCATTGCTGCCGAGCGTGCCGCAGGACATAAGTGCCGCGTAGGTCTGGATAAATAACCCCCAAAACGAAGTAACTATGGCAAATAAAATAGCGCGTGTGGCTTGCCGCGAGCAGGATCCGAAGGTGCGCGCAACCAATTTTGAGGAGGTTTGTTACGGCTATAACCTCGAAGAGGCTCAGTTGGAGGCCTCGCGCTGTCTGAATTGTAAGAATCCGCGTTGCGTGGCTCAGTGCCCCGTGTCGATCTCGATTCCCGAATTTATCGGCCACGTGCTGAGTGGCGAATTGCAGGCGGCAGCCGATACCATTGCACGCGATAGCTCGCTGCCGAGTGTTTGCGGTCGTGTCTGCCCGCAGGAGTCGCAGTGCGAGGGCGCTTGTATCTTAGGCATTAAGGGTGAGCCGGTTGCCATCGGTAAGCTCGAACGTTTCGTGGGCGATTGGAAGATCGAGAACGGTCGTAAGGACGAGCAGCGCCCCGAGCCTAACGGTCATCGTGTGGCGATCATCGGTAGTGGTCCGGCGGGTCTGGCTTGTGCGGGCGACTTGGCCAAATTGGGCTACGAAGTGCGTGTTTTCGAGGCTCTGCACAAGGTGGGCGGCGTGCTGGTCTATGGTATTCCCGAGTTCCGCCTGCCCAAGGAGCGTATCGTGGCACGCGAGATCGATTCGTTGCGTCGTTTGGGCGTTGTGTTCGAGACCGATACTATCGCAGGTCGCACCGTTACGGTCGATTCGTTGCTCGATGAGGAGGGCTACGATGCGGTGTTTATCGGCTCGGGTGCGGGTCTGCCGCGCTTTATGGGTATCGAGGGCGAGAACCTGAATGGTGTGGTTTCGGCCAATGAGTTCTTGACGCGCACGAACCTGATGCACGCCTACGACGGAGAGTACGACACGCCGATCTATGCAGGTCGTCGTGCGGTGGTTGTCGGTGGCGGTAACGTGGCAATGGACGCGGTGCGTACGGCAAAGCGATTGGGTGCTGAGGCAACGATCGTCTATCGCCGTTCGGAGGTCGAGCTGCCCGCGCGTGTCGAGGAGGTACATCACGCCAAAGAGGAGGGTATCGAGTTTCGTATGCTGACCAATCCGATCGAAGTGCTTGGTACAGAGAATGGTTGGGTACGTGCCGTGCGCTGTGTCGAGATGGAGCTCGGCGAGCCCGATGAGTCGGGACGTCGTTCGCCCGTAGTGAAGGCAGGCTCGGAGTTCGAGATCGAGTGCGATGTGGTGATTATGGCGCTCGGTACCTCGCCCAATCCGCTGATTGCGGCTACGACCGACGGTTTGGAGACCAACCGTCGTGGTTGCATTGTGGCTGATGATGAGGGTCGCACCTCGCGCGAGGGTGTCTTTGCGGGTGGCGACATCGTTACGGGTGCCGCAACCGTAATCCTCGCAATGGGAGCAGGTCGCCGTGCCGCCAAAGCGATCGATGAGTATGTGAAGTCGAAGGCATAGCCTTACCCGTTACCACTAATAATTAAAGCCGCGCTCCGAGATGGGGTGCGGCTTTTTGTTGCTATTGAATCTCATCATTGGCGGGTGGGGGGCTCGGCCGAAGGCCGACCCGCCAATGATGACGCGCCTGAAAGGCGCGCCTTTTTAGTTATCTCTAATACAACTCAATATACTCGTAAGTATTTCCGACTATCGAGAGGTAGCGTTCGAACTCCTCACGTGAGATGACGACCGTGGCGCGGTTGTCGTTGGGGTGGAAGCTGAGTGAGGGGCGGTCGAGCAGATTGCGATCGAGGAATAGATGTACGTGGTGCTCCTCGTCGTTGATCAATCCGAAGGGCGACACCGAGCCGGGTAATAACCCCAAGTAGCGTTCCATACGTTGTTGCGAGGCAAACGAGAGCTTGCCTTGGTGGAGGCGGTGTTCGAGGTCGTGGATTGCCATATTCTGCGCGCTGTCGAAGCAGACCAGATAGTGGCGGTTGCCCTTATGGTTGCGGAAAAAGAGATTCTTGCAATGTGTCGAGCCATCGTCGCGCCAATGTTCGCGTGCGATCTCGATCGTGGGGGCCTCGGGGTGTTCGTACCACTCGTAGCGGATCGAGTGGGCGTCGAGGTAGTCAAATACTTTCTGTCGTCGTTCCATTTGTTGCGTTTTTTGTGAGCACAAAGTTAGCGTAAAGTTTGTATATTTGTGCACGAAAAACGCATAACCGATGGCAAAAATCAATAAAACAAATGCTGCGCGACTGCTCGATCGCGCCAAAATCGCCTACGAACTTGTCCCCTATGTGGTCGATGAGGAGCACCTCGATGCCTGCCACGTAGCCGAGCAGTTGGGAGAGCCTATCGAACAGGTATTCAAGACGTTGGTGTTGCGTGGCGATCGCACGGGAATCTTCGTGTGCGTCATTGCGGGCAACTGCGAGGTCGATTTGAAGGCGGCGGCACGCGTGTCGGGCAACAAGAGCGCCGAGATGATCCACGTGCGCGAACTGCTCGCAACGACGGGCTACATTCGTGGCGGTTGCTCGCCAATCGGAATGAAAAAGCCATTCCCGACCTACATCGACAGCAGCTGCGAGGCGCACGATCATATTTATATAAGTGCGGGTGTGCGTGGTTTGCAGATTGGAATCTCGCCACGCGATCTGATCGAATTTGTCGGGGCTACGGTGGCCGAGCTGACGGCATAACGCACGACCCGAAAGCGGGCACGAAAATTGAGGAATGGAGTTACCGAGGTGGGCGTGAGGCTCGCTTCGGTAACTCTTTTTTCGTGTGCTTTATGGTAAATAAAACTCTTGTGATTGCGTTGTTGGCGGTCGTGTTTGCGGGGTGTCGTGGGCGTATTCCAAACGCATTGCCCGAACGCCGAGTGAAGGTGCAAACGGTTGAACGTCTTGATTTTATAGATAAGGATTTTGCGGGAATGTCGACGGCCGACAACTCGACCAACTTAGCTTTCAAGGTTGGCGGATTGGTCGAGCGGATCGATATTAGCGAGGGTCGGTTGATTCCTGCGGGATACATCATTGCGCAGCTCGATCCGAAGGAGTTTGAGTTGCGTCGCAATGCGGCTCGGTCGGCGTTTGAAACGGCACGTGCGCAATACGAACGAGCACAGCGACTGCTTGAACGTCAGGCGATTTCGCGTGCCGAGTACGAAGTTGCGCAGACGCAATTTGTGCAAGCACAAGCCGACTATGAGAATGCGACCGACGTGCTCACTGAGACCAAACTGCGTGCGCCGTTCGAGGGAATTATCGAGCGTCAGTTTGTCGATACCTATCAGCGTGTCAATGCGGGTCAGAGTATCGTTCGGCTGGTCGATCCTCGTACGCGAAGTGTGAAATTCACGATGCCCGAGAGTGGGCTTAATCTGCTGAGTGATACGTCGATACGTTTCTCGGTCGAGTTCGATAATTATCGAGGTGTGCAGTTCCCTGCCTATTTGAAGGAGTATGTCGAGACGTCGTCCGATGCGTCGGGATTTCCCGTGTCGCTCGGTCTGCGTGAGCCTCTGCCCGCAGGTCGATTCGATATCACGCCCGGTATGTCGTGTACCGTAACGATGCAGATTGATCAATCGCGTGTGAGCGACGAGGTGTCGGTGCCGCTGAGTGCGGTTTATGCGCCGACGGGTGGCGGAACATACGTTTGGGTGGTGCGCGACGGTGCAGTGCACTTGCAACCGATTACGTTGGGTGAGATCTTCGGGCGCAATCGGGTGGTTGTCGAGCGTGGTCTGTCGGGAGGTGAGCAGGTGGTTACGGCGGGCGTCTATCGCTTGCAGGAGAACGAACGAGTGGTTGTAATTCAATAAGTTACGTGCGTATGAATCTGACTGAATATTCGCTTCGACGACCACGTGTGGTGTGGTTTGTATTGGCTGTAATGCTCGTTGGAGGCATCTACGCCTTCACTCGTTTGGGAAAGAAGGAGGACGCTCCGTTTGTGATCAAGAGTGCGGTGCTGATGACCCGCTACGAGGGTGCGTCGCCCGAGGAGGTTGAGCGGCTGGTGACCGAGCCGATCGAGCGTGAGGTGCAGTCGATGCGCTCAATCTATAAGATCACGTCCGAGTCCTATTATGGGCTGTCGCGCATTGTGGTCGAGCTGTTGCCCTCGACGCCTGCCGACCGTATGCCGCAGATGTGGGACGAGTTGCGACGCAAAGTGCAAAACGTTCAAAATCAGTTGCCTGAGGGTGCGTCGACGATCTCGGTGGGCGACGATTTTGGCGATCTGTATGGAATCTATTATGGTTTGAAGGGTGACGAGGGTATCGACGATGAGGAACTGCGCACGTGGGCGCAGGAGATCAAACGACGAGTGGTGACGCTCGACGGCGTGCAGAAAGTTGCGCTCTATGGCGAGCAGCAACCCGTTGTGAATGTGTATGTTTCGATGGCTCGACTGAGCAATTTCTCGATTCGCCCCGAAAGTATCATTGCGGCTATGAGCGGTCAGAACCGCGTGGTCGATAGTGGCGAAAAACAGGCGGGCGAGATGCAGATACGCATTCTCGAAACGGGTACCTATCGCTCGCTCGAAGATATTGCGAATCAACTTCTTACCTCGTCCGAAGGCAAACAATTCCGCTTGGGCGATGTGGCACGAATCGAGCGCGGGGTGGTCGAGCCGCCCACGTCGATAATGCGTATTGATGGCGAGCGAGCCATCGGAATAGGCATTGCGACCGACCCCGAGCGTGACGTGGTGCGGAGTGGGCGCGCGGTGGCTGAGGAACTGCGTGCGATTGCCGCGCAGATGCCCGTCGGAATGGAGATCGTAACGCTCTATCCCGAAGATGAAATTGCCCGCGAGGCGAACAATCAATTCATTATCAACTTGTTGGAATCGGTTGCGATTGTCGTGGCGGTGATTATGCTCGTGATGGGCTTGCGTCAGGGCGTGGTGATCGGGTCGTCGCTGCTGTTGGCGATCGGAGGTACGATGTTGATAATGCTGACTGTGGGCGAGGGTCTGAATCGCACCTCGTTGGCGGGATTTATCATTGCGATGGGAATGTTGGTCGATAATGCGATCGTGGTGGTTGATAACGCCCGACGCGCGATCGACCGCGGTGTGAAACCTGCCGAAGCGCTGATCGAAGGGGCGTCGCGTCCGAAGTGGAACTTGCTGGGTGCTACGCTCATAGCGATCTGCTCGTTCCTTCCGTTGCAGTTGGCGGCGTCGGCTGTTGCCGAGATGGTCAAACCGCTGTTTGTGGTTGTGGCCGTGTCGCTCTTATTGAGTTGGGTGCTTGCCCTCACCCAGACGCCTCTGCTCGGCATCGCACTGATACGTCCCGCAACGAAGATCGCCGAGAAGGCGGAGCTATCGCCTGCATTTCAACGATTTACGCAAGTGTTGGAGTGGCTGTTGGCGCACCGTGTGGTGACGGTCACTGTGGTTGTGGCGATGTTTGTCGGCTCGTTGGCGGCTATGCGTGCAATGCCTCAGAATTTCTTTCCGTCGCTCGATAAACCCTATTTTCGTGCCGATTGCTTTCTGCCCGATGGGTTCAATATACGTGCAACGGCCGAGCGCGTCGAGCAGATGTGCGAGTGGCTCGAACGCCAGCCCTCGGTACGACGGGTGTCATCGACCGTCGGCTCGACCCCGCCACGATACTATTTGGCGAGTTCGTCGTTCGGTCCGCGCGATAATTTTGCAAACATTTTGGTTGAACTCTCGGACGCCGATTCGACCTCGGCAGTCGAGGAGCGTTTCTATCACTATGCGCTTGAAAATCAGCCCGATGTATTGGTACGTTCCTCGTTGTTTAAGCTCTCGCCAGCGGTCGAAAGTTCGATCGAATTTGGTTTCGTTGGCAACAATATCGATACGCTGACACGGCTGACCGAGCAGGCGATGGCGATAATGCGCACCGAAGCGGGTACGACCGCAATTCGCAATAGTTGGGGCAATCGTGTGCCCACGTGGCAGCCTGTCTATTCGCAGATGACGGGTCAGCGAATCCGTGTCACACGCGAGCAGTTGGCGAGGAGTTTGACGCTGGCAACGTCGGGCTTGGAGTTGGGTGTTTTTCGTGAGGACGACCGCCGAGTGCCAATTGTTTTAAAGGACGAAAATATTGATAATTACAATCTTACGAATATGCAGGTGCTGCCCGTTTTCAATCCCAATGGGCGGGTTTATCCGTTGGAGCAAGCGGTCGAGGAGTTCGATTTTGACTATCGTTTGGGGGTGATCAAACGCTTCAACCGCGAGCGAGTGATGAAGGCGCAATGCGACCCCGTGCGTGGGCAAAACAGCAAACAGTTGTTCGATCGTCTGCACGCACGTATCGAGCGCGAGGTGGCTCTGCCCGAGGGGTACGAACTGCGGATTTTCGGCGAACAGGAGTCGCAAAGCGAATCGAATGCGGCGCTGGCGGCTAATCTTCCGCTGACTATGGTGCTGATTTTCTTTATCTTACTATTGTTGTTTGGCGATTATCGACGCCCCGTGGTGATACTGTTGATGTTGCCATTGATCTTTGTTGGTGTGGTGGCGGGACTGCTCGTTACGGGACGAATGTTCGACTTCTTTGCGCTGCTCGGTCTGCTCGGTTTGGTGGGTATGAACATCAAAAATGCGGTTGTGCTTGTCGATCAGATTGACGTCGAAATGCGCTCAGGTGCAGACGCTTACGAGGCTTTAGTGCGAGCGACGCAATCGCGCGTGGTGCCCGTGGCGCTGGCGTCGGTGACGACCATTCTCGGAATGTTGCCTCTGCTTTTCGACGCGATGTTCGGAGGTATGGCAGCGACGATTATGGGCGGTCTGCTGATGGCGACGTTGCTGACGATTTTCTTCTTGCCGGTCTGTTATTCGCTCTTCTTCAATATCCGAAAAATATGAGAAAAATATTAGTTATATTGTTGTGTTTCAGTGCGCTTGCCTCGTATGCCCAGACTCGGCTCTCGGTCGAGGAGTATCGACGGGCGGTGGTCGAGTATAGCCATACGTTGCGCACAGCACGGGCAACGGCCATTGCGGCTGACGAGCAGGCTGCACTGAGCTACACGGGGCTGCTACCACGCCTCGACGCGTCGGGTCGATTCGAGGTTGCACTGCGTCAATATGATGGAGTTAAGCCATTCTCGTTTGCATTGCAACCACTTGTAGTTCAGACTATTTATGCGGGTGGAGCGCGTCGGGCGGCATACGAAAGTGATCGCGTTGGAGCCGACGCGGCGCTGTGCGATGAGCTTTTCACGCAGGTCGAGGTGGTCTACGCAGCCGATGACGCCTATTGGAATTTGGCGGCGGCGCGAGATCGACTGCGCATTACTGAGCGGTATGTTGACATCATTCGTTCGCTCAAAAGGGTGGTCGACGCGAGGTTTGAGAATGGATATATCTCGCGGAGCGACGTGCTGATGACCGACACACGACTGAGCGAGGCGGAGTATGGATTGGTGGCGGCCGATCAGTCCTATCAGGTTGCTCTTCACAACTTTAACGTGTTGATGGGGGTCGAGCAGGCGGCGGGAAATGTGCCTGCCGATAGCGTGATGATGACCATCGAGGTGCCACGCCGAATGGCGCTTGATGAGATTCTGGATCGTCGGAGCGACTACCTCGCCTCGCTTCTGCGCATTGATCAGGCGGTGATTGGGGTTCGTTCGGCACGTGCACCCTATCTGCCGCAAATTGGGGCGGGGATTGGAGCGACGTGGAATACGCGTACGCCAAACACCCATTGGCACACCACGATCGATGGCTCGGCATACGTTTCGGTCGATGTGCCGATATTCGGTTGGGGCGCACGACGACGGTCGGAAGCGATTGCACGTCAGCGTGTTGTGGTGCAGGAGAGCCAGCGGGATCAGCTGCGTGATCAGATTATACGTGACGAAACCGACGCTTGGTCGTCGATCGAAAACAGCCTTTCGCAGTCGCTGGCCTCGCGTCGAAATCTGGACATCGCACGCGAAAATCTCGAACTGAGTACCTATTCATATAACGAGGGTCAGCTGACCATTCTCGACGTTCTGTCGGCGCAGTTGTCGTGGTTGCAGGTCTATGAGAATGCTTTGGAGGCGGCGCTGAATTTGCACCTAGCCGTTGCCGATTATCGGCGTGTGACCTCGTCGGAATGAAAAATGCCCGCCTTGCGAGGTGGGCATTTCGTTTATTCGGTTATTGCTTTCAACCGTTTGATAATCAGCGTGGGATCGATTCTCATACAGCGATAATCGCCCAAGGCACACTCTCGCTCGCCATAGACCGAGCAAGGTCGGCAGGGTAGGTCTAGCTGCACTTGGTTCTCGGAGCTACCGCCCCAGCCGTAGAATCCCGTTGCGGGGTGGGTTGCGCCCCAAACCGAAACGGTCGGCGTGCCGACGAGCGAGGCCATATGCATTGCCGACGAGTCCATCGAGACCATTGCGTCGAGGTTGGCCATCAGGTCAACCTCTTCGTCCAAGCGGATACGCCCGAAGACCGCCGTCACGTTCGGGTGGCGACTCTCCATTGTGCCCGCAAACTCACGCTCGGCACCTCCGCCCGAGAAGATAAACACGCGGTCGAACTCCGCAGCGGCCATCTCGACCAACTGCTCGCGCTGAGGCGAGGGGTAGGTCTTGCCCTCCTGCTTCGAGAAGGGTGCCAGGCCGATCCAACGACCCTCGGTGCGCTCGCCAAACGGTGCGGGGAGTACACGCTGGTGACGCATAACTTTCGGTAATTCAATCGGATAGCCGATCGTGCCGAGCACGTCTGCATAGCGTTCGACGCTATGGCGCAGAGGCGTAAGGTCTTTATCCGTAGGGCGTGTAGCTCGCTCTTTGAGGGCCTTCTCCTTGTCGATTTTAGCCACTCGGCAGCCACGCAGACGCAACAGCATTCGCAACAATTTCGTGCGCAAGACATCGTGCAAATCGGCCACGTGTGTCACTCCGCTTGCGGCTGCCTCTGCCGCCAATCGGAACACACGAGCCACGCCTTTTTCGCCATTCGGACCTTCGAGCGTAAGGAAATCCACACGCTCCACGTCACGGAAAAAGGGCACCCACGCACGACGCGTGAGCATCGTGATTGCCACATCGGGATACGCACGACGCAGGGCGGCAACGGCGTGAACGGTCATTGCCACGTCGCCCATCGCCGAGAGGCGCACGACGAGCACTCTATCGCTTTTGGGCATAGAGAATGGGGTTGAGCGAGGGGTCGTTGTACATCTTCATCTGGCGATAGACCTTCATATACTTGCGACCAGCCTCGATATCCTCGATCAGTTCCTCGATAGCGATCAAGAGGTCCTGCTGCTGCTGAATGAGCACGTCGAGCTTGGCTTGGCACGCTGCACGGTGCTCATCATCGACGTCGTCACGCTCGACTTCGGCACGCATATGGTAGATTTTGAGCGCCAAAATCGACAGACGGTCGATAGCCCACGCAGGGGTCTCGGTGTTGATACGTGCGTCGGCTGCGGGCACGATATCCTTGTATTTATCAAGCAGATACGAGTCGATGTACTCGACCATATCGCAGCGCACCTGATTCGAACGGTCGATACGACGTTTGAGGTTCAGCGCATCAACGGGGTCGATATGCGGATCGCGGATAATATCTTCGAGGTGCCATTGCACGGTGTCGATCCAATTCTTGTGATATAGCAGAAATTCGAGCGAACCCTCTGCATAGGGATTTTCGATGGGTGTATCGACGTTGTCGTGGCGATGATAATCGTCGATTGCACGACAAAAGATTACGTTGGCTTGTTCAGTCAGCATTTCCTTAAAAAATTAAATTCTCACTAATTAGGTATTGTACTCCGTTATTAAGACGCAAAAATACATAATAATGTTGCACGGAGGGTCAAAAAAAGTTAAAAAAAGTAAAATATTCACCGTTTCGAGGTGTTCAGTGCAAGAAATGTGCAAACTTTCATTACCTTTGTACTTTAGCAGTCATTGATTTAGCACTATGAAGATTGATTTTCGTACATTGCTTTTGGCCGTTGTTGCGCTGACGATCTGGTCGGGCGTGGCGGCGCAGAGCCGTGTGAAATATACCACCGAGGAGTACATCGCACGATGGAGCAAGATTGCGGTCGAGCACCAGGAGAAGTATGGCATTCCGGCCAGCATTACGCTCGCGCAGGGTATCCTCGAATCGAACAATGGCAACGGTCGCCTGGCGGTCGAGGCCAACAACCACTTTGGTATCAAGTGTAAGAAGGATTGGACGGGCCCATCGATCAGCCACGACGATGACGCTGTGGGTGAGTGCTTCCGCAAGTACCATTCGGCTGAGGAGTCGTTCGAGGATCACGCCAATTATATTGACACTCAACCGCGTTACGACTCGTTGTTCCGCCACTCCGAAACCGACTATGCGGCTTGGGCACGAGGTTTGAAGGCGGCGGGCTATGCGACTGATCCTCAGTATGCTGAGAAACTGATCCGCATTATCGAGGAGAACAAACTCTACATCTACGACCGTGGTGGCAATGCGCTCGACGAGCGTGTGGCTGAGGTCGAGAAGGTCGATAGTCAGGTGCGTCGTGAGCAGCCGACCACACAGCCGACAGGCGAGGGTGTGGTTGATATTGATAACTACACGGTTACGGTCAATCCGCACCACGGCTATGCGGTGCAGATGGTCAATGGCGTGGAGTATGTCGTGCCGAAGGCGGGCGATACTTTTGAGAAGATTGCGTCGCTGTTCGACGTTCCCGTGAAGAAGCTCTACAAGTTCAACGATGTGGCGTTTGGGGCTGCGTTGGGCGAGGGTGAGCGAGTATTTTTGCAGCGCAAGCAGAAACAATATATCGGCTCGGAGTTGTACCATACGGCCGAGGAGGGCGAAACTCTGCGCGAGGTTGCTCAGCGTTATGGCGTGCGAGTGGCGAAGTTGGCTGCGCTCAACCGACTGTCGAGCGACGCTGCGCTGCACGAGGGTCAGCACGTTAAGCTACGCTAAGAGAGGCAAGTAAATCATTTTTAATTATATATGGATAACGACACAATGGGTCATAGATCGGAGATCTTAGCGACCCTGATCAAAAAATCAAATCTGAAACAAAGGGTGTTCGACAACACCTTCACGGCCTTCAATCTGCTCAAAGAGAGCCTGCACGAGATGAATGCCGAATTCGACGATGAGCTTGAAGGCAAGCTCGATAAGCGCGTGCGTATCGACTACCGTGACCGAGGCAAGTACGAGGCGCAGATCCAGATTGCAGGCGAAATGTTGATTTTCACGATGCACACCAACGTATTCGATTTCGACGCTTCGCACGCGGTGCTGGGCGAGGAGTATGTGCGCGAGGATCGTGATCGCAGCTATTGCGGCGTGATCAATATCTACAACTTTTTGGCCGATTCGTTCCGCTACAACCGTAACGAGGATGAGGGCTATTTGATTGGACGTCTGTTTATTAACGCCGAGAATTCGTTCTTTGTCGAGGGTCGTATGAACACCCCTTACAGCTATCATCAGTTTGGCTCGGAGCGTATCGATCGTTCGACGATCATTTCGGTGTTGGAGTCGGCTATTGAGTTTGCGTTCGATTTCGACCTGCTTGTGCCGCCTTATAGCAGCGTGAGCCGTGCGACGGTCGATCAGTTCAATACCAAGATGGAGAACTCGAAGTTCCGCACGGGCAAGCGTCTGGGCGTGGAGTTTGAGGACGGAAAGTAGAGTTCGTCACTCACGTGACCAATATGGCGACTGCTCGGAGCGATTCGGGCAGTCGTTTTTTTCGGGGTGGGGTGTTGGAGTTTGGCGGAAATTGAGTAACTTTGAACTATCGAGTGCGCTCGCCCGAAGAGTTTATATATAAATAGGTGCGAAATTTGCTCGAACGACCCAACCAAAACAGCAAGAAATTATGTATAGCAACGATCCACGTACGGTCATCACGCTCGATGCGGGCGGAACCAACTTCGTCTTTGGCGCAATTCGTGCCAATCAATTTGTCACTGAGCCGGTTACGCTGCCTTCGAATGCCCACGATCTGGACCTCTGTATGCAGACCATCGTCGAGGGTTTTGAGCGTGTTGCGGCGCAGCTTTCGGAGCCTGCCGTGGCGATCAGCTTTGCCTTTCCCGGACCGGCGGACTACCCGCGTGGAATCATCGGTGGCGGTTTCCTGCCAACCTTCCCCTGCCTGAGCGAGGGTGTTGCGTTGGGCGACTATCTGAGCGAAAAGTTTGGGCTGCCCGTATGGATCAACAACGACGCTGATCTGTTTGCTTATGGCGAGGCGCTGGCTGGTGCGCTGCCCGAAGTGAATGCACGTCTGGCGGCTGCGGGAAGTGCCAAGCGATTCCATAACCTGCTGGGTTTCACGTGGGGAACGGGATTCGGATTTGGTATGTCGGTCGATAGCCGTATGCACGTGGGTGACAATTCGTGTGTCGAAATCTACTGCCTTCGCAACCGAATTTATCCCGACGCGATTGTCGAGGATAGCGTGTCAATTCGTGCCGTGCAGCGTGTCTATGGCGAGCTGTCGGGTGTGCCGAATCACGGACTGACACCGAAGGAGATTTTCGAAATTGCCGAGGGAGAGCGCGAGGGCGACCGTGCGGCTGCGATTGGGTCGTTTGCCGAGTTCGGACGAGCGACGGGTGACGCTTTTGCGTCGGTGGCGTCGCTGCTTGACGGACTGATTGTGGTCGGTGGCGGATTGACGGGCGCACGCAAATATATTATGCCGTCGGTGATGGCCGAGATGCGCTCGACGCTATCGCAACTCGCTGAGGGTGAGCGAACTGACCGTATGCCCGTGGCGGTGTATGAGTTAGACGATGAGGCTCAGTTTGAACGCTTTGCACGTGGTCAGCAGCGCGAATTGAAGGTCTATGGCAGCGATCGCACGGTCAGCTACGATCCCGAAAAACGTATCGGAATCATCTTCTCGAAGTTGGGTGCAAGTCGAGCCGTTTCGCTCGGTGCTTACGCCTTTGCACTCAATGAGTTAGATAGTCGGAAATAGGGTAGTGGCTACTGCCAAACAGCATTCAGCAAAATCCAGAAAAGAAAACGCAGGAACGCCCCCACGAGGGCGATAATTGCGGTTGCGCGCGGACGAACTTTGTAGAGTCCGAGTGCGACCATAATCACTATGCCCACAATCGGAGCCCAATAGACCGCCGCAAGCCAAATGCCATAGCGATCAATGCGTTGGCGCTGTCGCTCGATGGTTTCGGGGCGGATTTTGAAGTACTTTTCGAGCCACTCCCACTTGGCATACCAACCCAATACGTACGAGGTCATTGCGCCTAACCAATTGCCCAACGTAGCCACAATGAGGCAGGCAATGGGCTTACCGCCCGCAGCGAGCAGGCCCACCAGCAGCACGTCCGACGAGAGCGGTAGCACCGTGCCCGCCACGAATGTTCCGATGAACAATCCTACGTATCCTAAGTCAATCAGCCAATCCATTTTTTGAGCGATGTTTGCGGTGCAAATATCGGAATTTGCTCTGTGAATTGCAAGTGCAAACTTTCTCTTCGGCAATTTAGAAACATAAAAGGCTCAAAATGCGATTAATGTCGCTATTCTGAGCCTCCTGCTGTCGTTGTGTGGCGAGGTTGGCAAATGCGCTAATTGGCTCATTTGTAGGTATATTGTCGCTATTTGAACACCCTTCTAAATCAAACTTTGATAATTATTTCCACTAATGCGCTACCCAGCCGAGCGTGTAATCTGATGTCGTTTTGATGCATAAAAAAAGCGACCCCCGCCCGAGGGCGAGAGTCGCAAAGTTCAGTGTGTTACAACCATCTACTACCAGCCGGGGTTCTGACCCAAGTTGGGGTTGATGATGGTAATACCGCTGGGCAGAGGATCCAAGTAGTTCTTGCCCTCATCGAATACGCGGTTACGGGTGGGAGCAAACGCCGAAACGTAGCGCTTGTCACCGATAGTTACCCAGTACTCCTTGTTCTCGATGTTGTCGTAAGGCAGATCCTTGTGCAGACCCTGCCAGTCGTAAACCTCCTGAGTGTACTTGTAGTAAGCCTTAACAGCGTCCTCGCTAACACCAACGATACCGCTGGGGTTCTTCGAGAAGTCGAGCTGTGCACCCATCTTCCAACGCTTCAAGTCATCGTTACGGAAACCGTCGCAGATGAGCTCGCAACGACGCTCACGGCGGATCTCCCAGATCAACTCATTCACACCATAGGTGTTCTTGGGGTCGGGAGTGATAACGGTACCGTTAACCGATACGGTGTTACCCGAAACGGTCAGTGCAGGAATCTTACCGTGCTTAGTACGCAGCTCGTTGATCGACTTGTCGGCGTCAGCCTGAGTCATCGAACCCAGCTCAGCGCAAGCCTCAGCATAGTTCAACAGAACCTCCGAGTACATATAAACCGGACCGTCGGTATCGTTGTAGGGAGCCAAGTTGTTAGCCGAAGCGGTGATATAGTCGTTCCAGTTAACGAACTTGATCAACCAGTAACCGGTGGTCGAGTTGATACCACTACGCCAAGCGTAGGTGTCCAACATTACAACCGAGTCGCAAACGTTTGCAGCCAGACGAGCGTCACGGCCAGCGATTGCCGACTTAACGGTCGAATCGTCGAAACCAACCTCACTTACGTGGATAGGCAGACCGTCAGCGTTGCAGTACGACTCAACAGCGTCCTTGGTGATACCCCAAGTAGGAGTCGACGAGCTCGAATAACCGTGCAGACCGTGACCGAGCTTAACGTCAGCGTCATACTGGAACACCTTGTACATCAACATCTCCGAGTTACCCTTCAGGTCCTTCGAGTTGTAGTTAGCAGCGTAGTTGTCGTGGATCGACCACTTGCCGCTCTTGATGATCTCATCAGCAGCTTCCTTAGCGATCTTGAAGAACTCGTTAGCAACGGTGGTGTTCTTCTCCTGATACTTCTGCCAAGCACCCTCGAACAGAGCTGCACGCGACAACATCAAGTAAGCAACATACTTGTGGTAGGTGTTACCGTTCTTGTAGTCACGGCTGTTCTCAGCAGCGAACTTCAAATCCTCGCAAACCTTGCGCATAATCTCAGCGCGGTCGGTGCGGCTCTGCGACTGCCACTCGGGATCGTCCATACTTACCTCTTTGTCCTGCCATACGCAGTCGCCATAAGCGCGAACTACGTCGAAGTGCTGGATAGCGCGGTAGAAGCGGCAGAAACCCTCATAGTGCTTGCGAACCTCGTCCGAAAGCTCCATATTGGCCATACGAGCCATAATCAAGTTAGCGCGACGAGCCTCCTGATACGACGAAGCCCAAATGCCGGTACCCGAGGGAATAGTTACTGCGTACTCAGGATTGTTGTTGTCCTGACCGTAGTCATCGCTCTTCGAATCTGCATAGAAACGGCCACTGTGAGCTGCACCGTAGCTCGAGAATGCAGTGTAGAAATAGTTAGTCTCCATTTGGAGAGCGCTCTCACCCGACCAGAACGTCGGACCATCGGGGAACGACGACTGGGGCTCCTCGGTGAGGAACTTCTCGCAACCAACCAATGCTGCGGTTGCGAGGACCATTGCTGCAATTAATATCTTTTTCATATTCTTTATATACTATTTAGATTAGAACGAAATCTGGACACCACACGACCATGTACGGCAGAACGGGTTACCACGACCACCGGTATCTGCGGTTGCATTCTGTGCGTACTCGGGGTCAATTGCGCCGTCTACGTGATCGAAAGTAAAGAGGTTCTGAACGCTGAAGTATACGCGAGCCTTCTCGATCGTAGCCTTCATAGTCCAATCCTTCGGCAGGGTGTAACCAATGGTTACGTTCTTCAAACGCAGGTACGAGAAGTCGCTCAAGTACTTAGTCTGCGAGTAGAAGTTGTTCTGACCGTTGTTAGGCAGACCGTTTACAGTCGAGCCATAGTGGCCGATGTAAGGACGCGGGAACTTAGCGTTGGGATTCTCAGGAGTATAGTTGTCGAACTGGTTGGTAAAGATTGCCATCGAACGACCCTGAGTGAAGGGGATAATCAGCGACGAAGTAGTCCAGAAATCGCGCTTACCTACACCCTGGAACAAGAACTCGAAGTCGAGACCCTTCCACTGCAAACCTGCGCGCAACGAGTACTCGTAACGAGGCTGGTTGTTACCGATGCGGATCAAGTCACCGTGATCGTCGATAGTACCCTTACCGGTATCTACCTTACCGTCACCGTTTACGTCAACGTACTTAACGTCACCCTCGCCGTAGCGGAACGAACCCTTGTACAGAGCCTTCTGGTAAACGCTGTTGATGTCAACGCGCGAACCGTCAGCCAGAACTACACCGTTAGCAGCCTCATCAGCAGTGAAGTAAGCGTCAGCGGTCTGGAAGCCCCAGATCTCACCGAACTCCTTACCCTCGTAGTAACCGGTAAGTGCGCCAGTGTTGGTACCCCACTTGGTGATCATAGCCTTGCTGTCAGCCAAAGTAGCGGTAGCGTAGATGCGGAAGTCCTTGTTGAACGAGTGGTTGTAGTCAACCTGCACCTCCCAACCGCGAGTACGCATATCACCAGCATTGATCTTAGGCATCGACGACAGACAGATCTCGTATGCTACCTGGTCAGCGTTTACAAGCATACCCTTGGTGTTACGCTGGTACCAGTCGAATACGATGTTCAGGTCGTTGTTCAGGAAGCCCAGGTCGATACCGAAGTCCATAGTCTGGATAGTCTCCCAAGTCAGAGCGGGGTTGCTAACACCCGGCATACCGAAGTAAGCCAACATAGCCTTCGGGTTGTTAGGATCGATCCAGCTGATGGTCGAACGGCCGATGGTAGTCATAAAGGGATAGTACGAACCTGCCGATACGTCCTCGTTACCGATCATACCGTACGATGCACGAACCTTCAAGTTGCTGATAACGTTCTGGTTCTTCATAAAGTTCTCCTCCGAGAGGCGGTAGCCGATCGAGCCCGAGGGGAAGAAGCCCCACTTCTGACCAGCAGCGAACTTCGACGAACCGTCGAAACGACCGTTCAACTCAACGAGCAGCTTGTCCTTCCAGTTGTAGTTGATACGACCGAAGAAACCGGCAGCAGCACGCTTCGACTTCGACTCGCTAACGGTTGCGTTAGAAGCGTTCTCGGTCAACGACAGAACGGGGAAGTCATAGTTGAACATAGTCTTAGCGGTAGCACCGATAGTCTGGGTGAAGTAGTCGTCCGAGTTGAAACCGAGCTTCACTGCCAAGTTGTGATCCTTAGCCAGATCTACGTTGTAGTCGAAGTATGCGTTGAACGCGTTAGCGCGAGTCTTAACGATAGTCTTCGAAACCTGGTCGTTGCTCTGCAAAGCGTACTTAGGCGAGTAGCTCGACCACCAGTTTGCTACGTATACGGGAATCGAAACAGCGTTCGAGATGTAGTTCAGAATGCTACGAGTGTAGTCTGCGTGGAAAGTCAGACCCTTAGCGATGTTGATGTCAACATTTGCACCAACGCGCATAAAGTCGTCCTGACCCTTCTGAGTAGGATAGCCTACCAAGAAACCGTTACCGTGACGGAAGTACAGACCCTTCGAACCCTCAGTAGTTGCATTCAGAGGCTCACCAGTGTTAGGATCGATACCACCATCCGAAATACCGAAGGGGAACATAGTGGGGAAACGCATCGAGTAGGTGTACAAGTTCGAGCCCGAAGCCGAGTTGCCCAGGGGATACTTGAATACCTTCTCGGTGTACATCATCTTGGTGCCGATGCGCAACCACTTCTTAACCTGCGACGAAGTCGAAACGTTAGCAGTTACACGCTGCATCGACTGCTCCTCAGCCATCTTCAACAGACCGTCCTGCTTGTAGTAGTTCATCGAGATGTTGTACGAAGTCTTACCTGCGCTACCAGCAACGGTCAGGTTGTGGTTGTGCTGGAACGAAGTGTTCTTCAACAACTCCTTGTTAGGATCAACGATACGATAGAACTGCGAAACACCAGCCGAGGTGTACTCGTAGTCACGACCGTAAACGTAAGTCTGATCGATGTCACCATTCTGGTAAGCATCCCAGTAGTTGTCCAACCAAGTCTTGATTTTGGGCTTAATGTCCTCATAGTACATACCGAATGCCTCGATACGGCGGTTACCGTTGGTAGCCTCGTATGCGTCCATAGTCAGGTCCATAGCGGTCAGCATATCGTAACCGGTAGCGTACTTAGGCAGGTTGATAGGCTCGTTCCAAGCGAAGTTTGCCGAGTAGGTGATCTTCGCGCGGTCCTTAACTTCCGAACCGTCCTTCGAGGTAATCAATACAACACCGTAAGCACCACGGGTACCGTAGATCGAAGCCGAAGCAGCGTCCTTCAGAACCGAGATGTTAGCAATGTTGTCGGGGTTAACGAACGAAAGGTCGCTGATCTCAACACCGTCCAACAGGATCAGAGGC
>JAFTOX010000003.1 GCA_017463585.1 Rikenellaceae bacterium
GGTTCTCATCTTTTTGCTGTGAATCTTCGTGGTGCCACCAGGACTCGAACCGGGGACACAAGGATTTTCATACCTATGCTCTACCAACTGAGCTATGGCACCATCATTTTGCAAGGAGGTTTCCCTCTCATTGCGGGTGCAAAGGTAAGCAAAATTTCTGAACACGCAAATTTTTATCCCACTTTTTCTCGTTTTTTATTATCCAAATTTGCTATCTGCCTATTTTTCAAAGTGATATAATAGTACGAATTTTAATCATTTTGTGAGTTCCTTCATTCCGTTTCCGATTTATTTTTGTAAATTTGTACGATGTGAAAAACAAAAACCATCAAAAACAGAATAGAACTATGAGAAATTTTGTGATTCTTCTTTTTGCTGCGCTGGCGATTTCGTGCAGTGGTGCAGCGGATAAACCTGCGAATGTTGAGGCTGAGCCTGCGCCTGCAACGGCGGTGATCTATGGTGATACGATCGTGCTGACCCAGCCCAATCTTGCGGCGGGTAAGACTATCAATGAGGCGTTGGCTGAGCGTGCGTCGTCGCGAGAGTACTCGGCTGAGCCGTTGTCGCTCGAAGAGTTGAGTGGGTTAGTGTGGGCTGCTGCGGGTGTCAATCGCCCGAATGGACACCTGACTGCTCCGTCGGCTTTGGCGCTCTATCCCGTTACGGTCTATGCATTTACGGCCGAAGGCGTGTTCCGTTACAATTCGAAGTTGCACGTGCTGGTGCGCGAGGCTGAGGGTGATTACCGCGAGCTGAGTGCTGCGCAGGATTTTGCTTATACGGCTCCGTTGAATCTGGTCTATGTGGCAGATTTGAGCAAATTTGATGGCAAGGGTATCGACCGCACGAAGGCAGAGTTCTTGGCAGGTCAAGACGCTGCGGGTTATGCCGAGAATGTCAATCTGTACGCTGCGGGTAATGGTTTGAAGGCGATCACGCGTGGTAGCTTGAAGAGTACAGAGGTGCTGAACCTGCTCTCGCTCGATCCCAAGCAGTACACCGTTGTATTGGCGCAGACGGTAGGCAAGTAGCCGCCGCAAACTGAAAACAATCGAGCCGATCTCGCAATGGAGGTCGGCTCGGTTTATTTTGTACATATATTATAATTTTCGTCAAATTTTGGCTACTTTTGTGGCCTAATTATAACGAACAAATGCTCAAAGGACTAACGTTGCGACATACTCAAACGAGCGATCTGCCCGCGATTATGGCTATTGTGGCTGATGCGCAGGCCGATTTTCTTGCTCGCGGGATCGACCAATGGCAGAATGGCTACCCGAATGAACAAGCCATACGCGACGATATTGCGCGTGGCGAGAGCTACGTGGTGTGCAACGAGGCGAGCGACGTTGTGGCAACGGCAATGATAACCTTTGCGCCCGATCCCAACTATGCAGTGATCTACGATGGCGAGTGGCTGCTGCCCGCGGCTGCGTGCTATGCTACGATTCATCGCATTGCGGTTGCGTTGTCGGCTCGCGGGCAGGGCATTGCCGAGTGGATTGTTGGGCAGGCGGAGCGAATGTGCTACGAGCGTGGTGCTGCGAGTCTTCGTATCGACACCCACCGCGACAACCGTTCGATGCAGCGTGTGGCCGAGAAGTGCTCAATGACCCACTGCGGAACGATCCTGCTGGCCGATGGTGCCGAGCGTTTGGCATACGAGAAGATTATGACGAATAGACCCAAAATAGGTGCAGTCTTTTTCGATATCGACGGCACGCTTGTAAGTTTCAATACCCACCGCGTGAGCGACGCGACGGTGGAGGCGTTGGCCGAGTTGCGCCGACGTGGAGTGAAGGTGATCTTGGCAACGGGACGCCTGCTGAATCAAACCGAGGTGGTTAGCCGAATCAAGTTCGACGCCTACATCACGCTCAATGGTTGTTGCTGCTTGGCTGAGGACGGGCAGACGGTGATCAGCCAGGCGACGATCCCGCAGAGCGACTTGGAGGCGATTGTCAGCTACCTCGAAGAGAACAACCAGCCCTTCCCCTGCTCGTTTATGGACGATAAGGGCAACTATATCAACTATGTTGATGAGCGTGTGCAGGAGGTGTGGGATCATATCGCTCTGCCTGCGCCTCCCGTTGAGGATCCGCGCGAGACGATCAAACGCAATATCTATCAGGTGAATATCTATGTCGATGCGGCTGACGAGCCGTCGATTGTCGAGGGTTATCTGCAACATTGCGAATCGACGCGCTGGCACCCGTTGTTTGCCGATGTCAATCTTCGCGGAGTGAGCAAGCAGCAGGGTGTCGATACGATACTCGAATATTTCGGCATTCCGCGCGAGGAGGCGATGGCGTTTGGCGATGGCGGCAACGATGTGAGTATGCTCGGCCACGTGAAGTGGGGTGTAGCGATGGGCAATGCGGTCGATTCGGCCAAGGAGGCGGCCGCCTACGTAACCGATACGGTCGATGACGAGGGTATCTGCAAGGCGCTGCAACACTTCGGATTGATCGACTAATGCTCGGCTAATTGAAATTTATGACCACTCGTTAGAGTGGTCATTTTTTATTATGACAAAAATATTCCGAAAAAAAATCGCACGAGAATTTGGAAGTTTAGAATTTATCGCTACCTTTGCAGTGTATTAATGCACTAATACACTAAGCGCGCCAAACAAAAAACAAATTCAAAAACTAAACAAAACTATGATCGAAATTCGCAATTTGAAATTTAGCTATTCCACCCTCAAATCTCGCACGGAGGTTTTCGACTCGCTGTCGATGATGATTCCGACGGGTGAGATTGTCGGGTTGTTGGGTCGCAATGGTACGGGCAAGAGTACGTTGCTCAATCTGATGGCGGGTCTGCTCGATGCCGATGCGGGGACAATCGCGGTTGAGGGTGTCGATGTTGCGCAGCGAGGCACAACGCTCTACACGTCGTTGATGATCGTGCCCGAGGAGTTCAGCCTTCCTCAGCTGACTCTCGATCGCTTTGTGAAGGTTACCGCACCGTTCTATCCCAATTATGAGGAGGCACGTTTTGCCGATTGCTGCTCGCGTTTCGAGGTCAATCGTGCAGTGCGTCTTGACCGTATGTCGATGGGGCAGCGCAAGAAGGCATACTTGGCCTTTGCGCTTGCGTGCAATACTCCCGTGCTGTTGCTCGATGAGCCGACCAACGGTTTGGATATTCCCGCGCGACAGGCTCTGCGTCAGATGCTTGCCGAGCAGGTGAATGACGAGCGCACGATCGTTATCTCGACCCACGCGGCACGCGATATCGAGAATCTGGTCGATCGTCTGGTGATTCTCGAACCGCACCGAATGGTTCTCAACGAGAGCATTGCAACGCTTTCGACGCTGTTCGGTGTGGGCATTGTTCCTGCGGGTGTGAAGCCTCTCTATTCCGAGCCGAGTGTGGCGGGAGTGCGCGGAGTATGGGTTGCTGAGGGCGACGAGGAGAGCCGTATGGATATGGAGATGATGTTCAATGCTGCAACTCAATCGCCGCGCGAGGTTGCAGCCGTAATTGCTAACCATTCAAAACTTTAAGCCGTTATGACAACATTTAGTCTGCGCCGTGTGGCGCAATACACCGCAAAGCACTATGCCGAGTATGGTCGCAGGTATGCTTTGATATTCGGAGTTATCATTGCTACCCTTGCCGCGATGGCTCTATTGATATGGGCAAAGTTCAAATTTTTCCTCGAAATAGAGGGACTTTTTCAAACAGTGTTGGTATGTTTGCCCGCTGTTGTGGTGGTAGTTGCTGATATGTCTGTTCGTTCGCTCTATCGAACGACAAATCGCGCTACACTCGAAATGACCCTGCCTCTGACCTCGGCCGAGCGATACACATTTGTATTCTTCAATACGTTGATTATCGGTGCGTTGGTGCCGTTTGCAATTTCGTGTGCGTTCGATTTTTGGGACTATTTCAAAGCCCCGTTTATGTTTGGGCTCTATCTCTTAGTTCACCCCTACGTGATGGTTGCCTACTGCTGGGCGCGTTATCCCAAATATGCGATTGTTGGCTTGGTGCTGTTGTGGGCTGGAACGTTATTGTCGCTATCAGCAATCTCGCCGATGATTGGTATTCCCACGTTTGGAGATTGGATTCATTTCAGTCTGCCCGAGGGCTATGTCTTTTTTAGATCTGCGCCGATGTTGTACAGTAGCGGAATCGAGTTCGAGTATCCGATGTGGGTTGAGTGGCTGTTCACCACGATAATGTGGGCGTTAGCCTATGCCATTGCCTATTTCAAACTGCGCGAACGTCGCCTTGCCTAAATCCGACAAACTATGCAATTCGATAATACACAGCCCATTTGGGCACAGATCTACGAACTGTTGCTGACCCACATTGCCGATGGCGAGTGGTGCGAGGAGGAGCGTGTAGCCTCGGTGCGAGAGTTGGGTGCTACGTTGGCGGTCAATCCCAATACCGTAATGCGAGCCTACGAACGCGCCACCGACGAGCAACTGATCTACAATCGTCGCGGCATTGGTTACTTTGTGAGCGTGGGTGCGCGTGAGCGTGCAGCGACACTTCTCCGTGAGCGTTTCGAGCGCGAGCAGTTGCCGAGCATATTCCGCTCGATGCAGCGCGTTGGTATCACAGCCGAAGAATTTGTTTCACTCTACAAAAATTATCAGGAAAATGAAAACAAGCAATAAACTTTTGATTCTTTTCGTCGCCATTTTGGCAGTCGTTTGGAGTGCGGAGTGGTGGATTGGTTATCGTACCATTGCCCCATTCCACAAGTTGCTCGGCAGTGAGCAGATGGAGGCGGTGCGGGTCTATAAGATGCCACATAACACCTTGTCCTCACTCACAGATACGACGGGCTATTTCAAACACAAGGTTTTTGAAATTGATCGCTCGATGAACATCGATGATCTGAGTGTCGAGGGCGACACGCTCACATTCAACTACGAAATGGAGGCGATCCCGTTTAGCTATGCCGACACGATTACTTTGGTTTTGACCGATACTACGTTAGTATATTCCGGACCCCACACAGAGATACGATAGACTCTAAACGAAAGAGCCGCCCCTGTTATGGGCGGCTCTTGTTCTTCAAAACGCTTACCACACAATCGGTTCCTTGCCGTGGGCGACGAGATAATCGTTGGCTCGTGAGAAGTGGCGACAACCGAAGAATCCTCGATAGGCCGACAATGGCGAGGGGTGCACCGCTTTCAAAATGCAGTTGCGTGCAGGGTCGGCAATCGCACCCTTACGTTGCGCATAGCTCCCCCAAAGCATATAGACCACGCCCTCGCGTCGAGCGGCGATCTCACGCACCACAGCGTCGGTAAATTGCTCCCAACCGCGACCTGCGTGCGAGGCGGCCTCGTGAGCGCGCACGGTCAGCACCGAGTTGAGCAACAGAACGCCCTGCTCGGCCCAACGGTCGAGGTTGCCACTTGTGGGTACGGGCGCACCCGTATCGCTCTCGACCTCCTGAAAGATATTGCGCAACGAGGGCGGAAACTGCACTCCGTCATTGACCGAAAAACACAATCCATTCGCCTGACCCTCACCGTGATAGGGGTCCTGCCCGATGATCACGACCTTCAACTTATCGAAGGGGCATTTGTCGAAAGCACGAAAGATATTCCCTCCGCGCGGAAAGATCTGCCGCGAGCCGTATTCCTCGCGCACAAAACCGACCAACTCGGCAAAATAGGGCTTCTCGAACTCGTCGGCCAGCAGTGCCTTCCAATCCTCGGCAATCTTCACATTCATAGCGGGTTATCGTTTTTCTTGATACGTTCTATGTTTCGTCGCAGGCTCTCGCGCCAATCGGGTTGCTCTACGCCAAAACGCTCACAAATTTTCGTGCAGTCGAGCACCGAATTTCGCGGGCGTCGAGCGGCGGTGGGGTAGTCATCGGTGGTGATCGCCACAGCGCGACAATCGCACTCGGCTACGCGGAAAATCTCCTCGGCAAATTCGCACCACGTCGCCTCGCCCTTCGAAGCAAAGTGAAACACCTCGCCTCGCAACGTGCGATCGGCAACCACTTCGGGCAGTATCGCCACAATCGCCGCCGCCAGATCATCAGCCGCCGTCGGGCAACC
Source organism: Rikenellaceae bacterium (assembly GCA_017463585.1). Lineage (GTDB taxonomy): Bacteria > Bacteroidota > Bacteroidia > Bacteroidales > Rikenellaceae > Alistipes. The sequence goes on from JAFTOX010000003.1 coordinate 6,051, forward strand.
GCGTTGGTCAGCCACCACACGCACCTCGCGCTGCTGCTCGGCAAGGCGCAACATCGTCTTTACGAAGTTCTTACCGTAGGGCGAATAGAGCCATTGCGTGCGAATAACCACGCCACGACAACCGCTTTCGGCAATCGCCTGCTCACCTCGCAGTTTGCCTGCTCCGTAGTGGTTAATCGGTGCGGTCGGATCGCTCTCGCGGTAGGGCGCGCAGCTCTCTCCATCGAAAACATAATCGGTCGAAATATGCACCAGCGTAGCACCCGCCGTGGCAGCCACGCGAGCCAAATTCTCGACGGCGTGCCAATTCACCGCATCGGCCGTTTCGCGCTCCGTTTCGGCTTGATCGACAGCGGTATAGGCGGCACAATTGACCACAGCGTCGGGCGCAATCTCGCTGATTAATCGCTCAATCGCCTTGTGGTTTGTCAGGTCGCAATCGCTCGACGCGATGGCTTTGACACTCCATTCGTGCGGAACTGTACGCTGCAATTCGCGGCCAAGTTGTCCGTTGGCTCCTGTGATTAAAATTTTCATTCGAGGCTGTTAATTTTTCGTAAAATTAGCAAATTTTTCCATTTTTCGCGCTAACTTTGCCTAACTAAATAAACTTTTTCAATGAAACGCACAATTTTATTAATCTTGGCGCTCGCGGTGGCTATGGTTGCCACTCCGATCGAGGCCAATGCTCGCAAGAAAAAATCGCAGCCCGAAGTCAAAAATGTCATTATGCTCATTGGCGACGGTATGGGCGTGGCTCACATCTCGGCTTTAATGCTCGAAGAGAAATATCAACCGATCAATATGGATCGTGCCGAGGCATCGGCGCTCATCAAAACTTACTCGGCCAATAATCGTGTGACCGACTCGGCAGCTGCGGGTACGGCTCTGGCAACGGGTAGCAAAACGGGCAACCACTATGTGGGTGTTACGATCGAGGGCGACACGTTGATTTCGCTCATCACTCGTGCCGAGCGTCGCGGTATGCAGACGGCCGAGGTTGTGAATTGCTATTTGACTCACGCAACACCTGCTGCATTCTATGCTCATACGGACGATCGCTCACGCTACGAGGATATTGCAGTTCAGTTCCTTACATCGGGTATCGATGTGGCATTTGCAGGTGGTCGCAAGGATTTTGCGGCTCGCAAGGACGGTCGCAACCTCATCGCTGAACTCGAAACGGCGGGCTACGAGGTAGTGAATGATATGAGCGAAATCGAATCTATCCACGAGGGTCGTGTTGTGGGTCTGTTTGCCGATGGACATATGCCGATGGCGACCGAGACCGAGCGTGGCGATTATCTGCCCCAAGCAACGGCTAAGGCACTCGAAATATTGACGGCAAACTGCGCTAAGGAGAAGTGCGGATTCTTTATGATGGTCGAGGGCTCGTTGATCGACTTTGCAGGTCATAACAACGACGCCAAGCAGATTTATGCCGAGATGAAGGATTTCGACGAGGTTGTAGGTATTGCGTTCGACTACGCCGACAAACACGAGGGTACGCTGGTTGTTGTGTGTGCCGATCACGAGACGGGCGGTCTGTCGTTGCCCTCGTCGAAGACCGACTTCACACTTTCGGAGAGTGGTGTTGAGTATCGCTATGGCACGACGAGCCATTCGGCAACGATGATCCCGGCGTTGTTCTATGGTACGTGCGCCAAGGAGTTTGCAGGCATTATGGACAACACCGAACTCAGCCGTCGCATTGGCGAGCTGCTCGGATTGTAAGATAGAGAAAACGGAGAGCAAAATAAAATAGGCGCTGGATTCCAGCGCCTATTTTATTTATATGTTCGATGACCGTTACTCCACCTTAAAACCTAAACTTGTAACGGCTTTCTTGACCGCCTCGATCGAAGGCGCGCCCGTTATGGTTGCCTCGCCCGATGCCAAATCGACACTCACCGACTCCACGCCTTCGACAGCTGCAATCGCCTTCTCGACATTTGCGCGGCAGTGGTTACAACGCATTCCCTCGATACGTATCACAGTCGTTGTGGGCGCAGCCTGACACTCGCACTCCCCCTCGCAATGCTCCTTCTTGCCAAAGTATCGGCGAGCCAAAGCATTGAGCAACAGAGCTGTGAGTAGGATCGTGCAGGTCAGATTGAAGTACGACGGAGCCGTGTGATGACACGCTGTGATCGCCTCGATCGGCGCGGTGAACCACTCGCGCGGCAGCAGATAGTCGATACCCAAACCAAACGCCACTGCACCGCCAATAATCGACGCCAAATAGATCGCCAACGTGCGACGTCCCATCACCTTGTTGATGACCAGAATCGACGCTGCATTAGCCGCAGGACCCGCCATCAGCAGCACCAGCGCCGTTCCGGGCGACAAGCCTTTGAGCATCAACGCCACCGCAATCGGAATCGATCCTGTTGCGCAGAGATACATCGGAATGGCACACACCAATACCAGCAACATACTCAGCAGCGAGTTGTCGGCAAAGTGTGCAAAGAACTCATCGGGTACAAACACCGTAATCGCGCCCGCAATCAAAAGACCGATAACCAGCCACTTGCCGATATCCTGCATCATATCGATGTAGGCATATTTCAACGCCGCACCTACACGTCCGATAAAACTGCGCGGGCGGTTGTCAATAGCTGAATGTTGCGTTTGAGAGCTCTCTGCGTTGTCGCGATCACTGCCGAACACATTGGCCGCCTGACCACCAATCAGCGCCGTCACCAGCGCCGCCAGCGGACGCAGAATCGCAAACGGCAACCCCATCAACGAGTAGGTCGCAATGATCGAATCGACACCCGTCTGGGGCGTTGCGATAAGGAAAGCGACCGTAGCGCCACGTGAAGCCCCCTCACGACGCAACGACATTGCGGTGGGAATCACGCCACACGAACAGAGCGGGAGCGGAATACCGAAAAGGGTAGCGTAGAGCACCGAGCGGAACGAATTGCCGCCGAGATAACGACGATATATAGCCTGCGGAACGAAGGCGTGCATAATGCCCGCAAGCAGAAAACCGAGCAAAAGGTATGGCGACATCTGGTTAACCAGATCAAAGATTTCTCTCATAATCACATAATTTTTGATTTGCAAATATACGAAAATAATGCGAGAATCTCCACCTTGCCCGCCTCAAAACAGAATAGTCCCCAAAAACGAAAAAAGCGGAAACCTTTCGATTTCCGCTTTTTGGTACCCCCTCAGGGGCTCGAACCCTGGACCCCAACATTAAGAGTGTCGTGCTCTACCAACTGAGCTAAAGAGGCATTCAATCATTAACTGATTGCGAGTGCAAAGGTAAGGCAAATTTTCTTATCTGCAAACTTTTTGCCAAATTTTTTTGACCATTTTTTTGCTCGTAGTGGGCTCCAAACGTCATAACTCGCTACTCGACAAAGGGTTGCGGGCAAAATGTGTATTGCGATTTTTTTTGCCTTCGGAGTGTGCCGTATGGCTAAAAAACGTGCCCGGAGCTATGTTTTACGCGAAAAAGATGTAAATTTGTAGAAACAAAACATACTAAAACGATGAAGAAAATTCGCAATCCCTATATTGGCTTGGAGGCCGAGGGCTACAATTGCTTTGCTTGTGCGCCCCATAATCCCTATGGTTTGAAGATGGAGTTCTACGAAGACGGCGACGATGTGGTTTGCTATTGGACACCGCGCACGGAGTATCAGGGTTGGGTTCAGACGCTGCACGGCGGTATTCAGGCGACGCTGATGGACGAGGTTGGCGGCTGGGTCATTTCGCGTAAGATCCAGACTTCGGCAATGACGACGGCGCTCAATATGAAGTATCGCAAGCCTGTTCCGACGGGTGATGATGTGCAGGTTGAGGTGCGTGCGCATATTGTCGATCGCAAGCGTAGTTTCGTGATGATCGAGGCGACGCTGTCGTGTGGTGGCGAGGTCTGCTCGTCGGCCGATATCACCTACTACTGTTTTTCGGAACAGAAATCGCGCGACGAGTTCCATTTCCGCAATTTTGAGTTGGAGGAGTAGTTTCCTCACGAAATGGAGTCAAAAAGCCGATAAACAAGAATACTTGTGAATTCAGAATAATACCTTTTACATATGAATTATTTGATTAAAACACTCCTTGTTGTTACTTGTATCTTACAGACGACAACTCTTTACGCACAAAGCATATTGAATCAATATGACGAGCAGGGCAATAAGCACGGTCAATGGATTGAAGATGACATTGTCGGAAGAAAGAGTATATACAATTATAATCACGACAAAAAGGAGGGGTTATCCTATGTATATGACTATGGTAATTTATCATACGTGGGCGAATATGATGACGACAAACACGTATCCTATTCTTGCTTTGACCGAGGTGTATTGATGTATGATTTTTATGATTTTGAATATGGCGATATACAGATTGACCACCTGCGGTTTATAGGAAAGTGTAAAGGCAGAGCATACCACCCAAACGGCGTCATAAAACAGCAATTCATCACATATTTTGATGAAGGAGGCCCCGAAATGGATACTGCATTTAGCCCTGAAATTAGCTACTATGATGAGAGTGGATATTTATATAAGGTCGAATATTACGCCACAGATTATCTCTTATCAGCGGTGTGGCATTATGATAAATCAGGAAATATAACGAAAAAAGAGTTAGAAGAACGGCATTAAAATTCCAATAGAATATTCAAATATTAATCCTAAAAATACTCACACAAAAAGAACAAGAGGTAAAGATTTAAGCAACGATATTTACAGATAGAGTATGAAAAAAATATTATTCATATTATTTGTTCTCATAAATATACAATGCCTTTCGGCACAAGATCCACCTGCTATGTTTATGCGCCGACTCCCTAATCAAGAGTGGAACAAGTATATTGTACTATATCCCGAAGGGCTCTATCTTACAACAGCGAGTGGGATCGGTAGCGTAATATGTTGGGGCGAGTGGGAGCAGAGAGATAGCATCATCATTTTTAGGCGTTATCCCGAAGCCGTGAGCGAACAAGATATTGAATTTGAATTGGGGTACGATGCCGATGCCGAAGGGAGGACCATTGTAACAACCAATATTCAGGCTCTTGTCAATGTCAGTGCCAATGGGCTCTCGTCGAACGTGCTTATATCGGGCGACGACAATCGTCAGGTGTTTCCGTATCAAGCAGACAGCGTAGGCGTTGTATGGAGATTTAACGAACGAGGGCAACAAGTGAGGCGGGTGGCGTTGTATGACTCCGTAAATTCGCGCTACAACAATGTGGTGAGAATTAATATGACGGAAGATGATAGTTTTGCTTATGCGAACGTCAATCGTAGCCATATAAACCATAGCTACATCATCGTAGAGGACGAGGTACTTGTGGAACAAAACACCGGCTTGGAGTATGTTCGTATGGATAGCATTGGTGTCGAACGCTATATGAATCGCTATTTCTTTACAGATAAGCTACTCGCGACCATCAACGACCATCGCATGAGTCGCAGCGTTATCCCACATAATCTGCCGTTGGCCAAAGATGTTTATAACCTTAGTTCATTGCGTTTTATGCAAAAGTTTGAGAGTAATCAACAAACACTGTCGGACGGTGAATTGGTGGATGCTATATGTAATATGTTAGGAGATACAGCCACGATACCTAACAAGCGAGTTATCCATACAGAGGATGAATATGTCTTGCTTATTAACTATCTCTTTTGTGACGATGAGAATAGAGGTGCGGAAATATGGTATAACCTATACGATCAACTTGCGGAGTATCCCGATAAGTTGCATATACTGACAGGTTATATCGAGATATTGCCAGATGATATGCGCGAAAAGGCTCAAAAGAGATTGTGTCGCTCTTTGGCTCAAACCCACTCTGTTAAAGAGACGCATTTTGATAGGGGTACATTCATCGAGAAGTTTTGGGAAATGATGCGACGTTGGGGCTACTCACAATATATTTCAGACGATATTAGCGCGAGCATTTTACTTTCAAACGGAAAACCATTCATAATATGAGATATATTATAGATATTAAGATGAAAAACGTGCAACTAACAATTATTAGAGTTCAATAAATTATAATAAACATTATGGCAGAGCAACAATTTTCTAAGCATGTCAATATCGCAATAGACAATGAAGGATTCTATTGGATTACACCTATCGTAACAACTGAAAGTTTTAATTTTATAGCACCCCCTTTTTTTAAGACCCAAGTTGCACATACAGATCCTCAAACTATAATTGATTTGGCTTTCATTGCGATGAAATATTGCAGATGGAGGCCATACCAAGAGGCGAGAACACTATACCCACGCGCAATGTACAAGGAGCTAACTGGCAAAGGTTTGATTGCATTTTTGAAAAGCATTCGAGCAGAAGTATATTTTGTAGATAATAGTACTGCTAAACGACCTGATTGTCGAACTAATGAATATCGATTTTATGGGTCGATATGCAAAGGATTTACTACATCGTATTTACAAGAAATATCTTGTTGCCCCCTTGATGCGTCAAAAGAAGAGATGGCAGAGTTGTTACAAAAGGAATTAAAAAAGAGTTATGCTGCCACCGAGGAGTATATGAAACAAGAGGCGATTAAAAAAGAGGAAAAGAGACTTCGCAAAGAGAGAAGACTTGCCAAATTAGCGAAACTCGCCCAAGAGGCCGAATCCAAGAAGTAATTATGGGGCGCTTCGTGCGTCCCTAATGTTAGCATAGACTATTGAGAAGAGGCCAAAAGATAAATTGACGAAGATTATGAGTAAGCGGAATATGACAGAAAATGAGATTATTGACATTCTGCATTCGGGCGATTTGTCTGAATTGTGGGAGAACAACGTTGATATAAATTATCGTATTGAGTCGTCTGAAAATGACACATTATTGCTATATGCAATTGGCGAGGTTGAAGACGACGATTGTTATCTCGAACTGATTGAACACGGAGCCGATTGTTCAGCGCGCAATGATTGTGGCGAAAACCTATTGATAAGCGCGATCTTCTCTCAGTCATTGGAGCGAGTTAAGAAAGTTCTATCAATAGCTCCCGATCAGATAGATCAAACAGACAATTATGGAGCAACGGCTCTATTCTGGAGTATAATATTGAAGCAATTCGACATTGCAGAATATCTGATAGAGGCGGGTGCTGATGTAATGATAGCCGACAATGAAAACAGCGCGCCTTTACACGTAGCAAGTTTTGTTGGGGATTTGGATTTGGTTAAAAGGCTGATCACAGCAGGTGCTGATCCGAATCGGTCCACCTCAAAAGGGAATATCCCTTTGGCGATAGCCATCCAACAAAACCACAAGGAGGTTGCAGAGTACCTGTTCCCAATTTGGCTTGGAAATCATATATAGTAAACGTAATGGTAAACTAATTATTAGATAGCTATGAAACGCCTTTTGTGGATAATGCTCCTCCTGACTTCCTGCACTACATATGGGCAGCCGAGTCGGGCAACCATCGACCAATGGCACGAGATTCACGCCGAGCAACAACGCATTGCTCAGAAAACTTTGGAGATGTTTCCCGATACGTGGCAGGAGTTTTTGAGTTTGTATGGGTGGGACAGCCGTAAAGAACCCCACCAAATGCCCTTTTATAATCGTTCGCTAAACGATGCTGAGTATCTATACCATTGTAGCTCACTGATCGACTATGACCTCTTTTTGCAGAAGGTTTTTTCGCTTGCAGCCGAGGCGTCGTGGGACGCTGACCACGTCAGCCAATTCCAGCACGTCGTCAGATCCATACTGCAAAGTTGGACGGAGTGTCTGCCCCACCTTAACCGATACAGCGAGCAGGAGGCTCTCAATTTCTGGAAATTTGTTCTGGCGTCACCTGCGATGGAAAATATGATCCCGTTGCGAGAGGAGTATGAACAATTGGCCAAGCAGACCAATTATCGCCACTCGCACCTGATTATCAAAGCATTTGCGGAAAACGAAGTGCAGTTTGCTCATTAACGAGGGATAGTTAAATTGTGCCTTTCCCAATTTGAAATAATTGTCGTAACTTTACAATCAGAAATCCGCGCGAGGAGTTCCATTTTCTGCCTTACGAATTGGAGGAGTAAGAGTAAGTATCTCGAAAAATATGCCGCAGACTAAAAAGTGCAACTAACAATTATTAAATAGGATGTAATAATGAATAAGAGATTTTATACAATACGCGATGCAGAGTTTATTGCATTAGAATCTGTTTTGGATTATGTTATGTTTCACCCCAATTTCCTTAAATGGGATACCGAACAACAGATTGCGGAAATTGAAAAGGCATTACCAAAGAATGCAAATTGCTTCAAGTTAGCGTATAGAGCCAAATACCTTGATTTTTATAAGGAGGGGTATATTTATATTAGCAGACGCTTAAAAGATATTCTAAGCGAATATAATTTATGTGCACAATATTACAACATTAAGATTGCAGAGCGAAAAGATATATCTAACTTCAAATGGTATTATCTGTTGAAACTGATGAGGTTTGATTGGTACTATTATCATTGGATCGATTTTAAGAGAAGTACATTTGCTTACAAAGATTTTATATTAAAAAATGATTTTATATTAAAAGAAAATTATATATATGTGGATATTAATTCCTATGATGATGTCAAAAAATGGCGAGCGCAACCTGATCATCAATATGGCCCATTCATAAACCTTAGAGATATCGTTCTGACAAATTTATTCAATCCGGAATTAGATATGTTTCATCTTCCATTTACAACCGACATATTCGTGTCTGAACGCTTGAAAAATCGATTAGAACAAGAAGGCATTACGGGCATTGAATTCAATGAGTGGCCGTGTAAACTAATCCTAAGCGAATAGCCTCTGATTTAGAAGTGGTCTAATTAGTTGGGTTAGACCACTTTCTTGCCTCTCTTTGGGAGCGGATCGCCCCTATTTTCACAAACTTTTTGCAGGTGTTTCTATAATTTTGTAACTTTACAATAGGAAATCCGCGCGACCTCTCAAAATCGGGAAGTCGCGCGGTTGATTTAATATATATTAGGAATACTATTTCTTCGCTTTCGGTTTTGCGCCCTCGAAAGTCGAACTGATCAGCACCTTGCGCGGAGCAGCCTCAGCCTCGGGCGTGTAGCGGAAGAACTCACGCACGGTGGTGATCACCTTGCCCACGCGGGTCTGTTCGGGTTGAGGTGTGGTATCCTCGACGTGATGAACGTAGATATATTGCGGATCGGGCTGCTCAACACGTACCTCAATAGTATATGATTTGCCATCTTTGACCTTATCAATGGGCACGGTCAGCGTGCGCGACGATCCTGCTGCCAACATCATCTTCACCTCGCCCTCAGCTACAGCCGAACGACCAACACGAACGGTATAGCAAGCCACGCCATCAATGGGCGCCAACTCGCTGCCATTCGAAATCAAAAAGTCGGTATTATCCAACTGACGCACCGTAACGCTCGACTGTGCAAGAGCAGGGGCGGGTGTGGTTGCATAATCCAGTCGGTCGCTATTCCACTCGCCGGCAGCCGACGGGTATAGCACAGGGCGCACCTGCTCCAAACGCTTCATCGCCAAATAGCTCTCATACAGACAGTAGCCATTTGCCGACTGCTCGGCAATCGAGAATGCCACCACCGAGGGGTGGTTCTTCGAGGCGTGATACATACCCACGGCACGATCGACATAAGCTGCCTCCCACGTCGGGTCGTTCGACGGGTTGCCGCCTACGCGACGCGATGCGCTATGGCGCGAGGTATTGACATCGGCCTGATTTATAACGTAGAAACCCAAACGGTCGCACAACTCATAGAGCGCGTCTAACTGCGGACCACCCTTGATTTTCAGTGCGTTGTAGCCCTGCTTGCGGAGCGCGCGCAGCTGCTCGGTAGTAGTTGCAATATCCGAGGTCATAGCGAACTCGGTGGCGTGCAACTCGACGGGCACCTCATTGACGCTCATCTTGCCCTCATTGAAACTGAGCGAGCGGAAACCAACGGGCAGCACCAGATATTCGCCAAAACGACCCTCGTATTGAGTCTTGATCACGGCAGTATAGAGGTAAGGTGCTTCGTGGCTCCACGCCATCACGTTCGAGATGTTATCCAGGAAACGGACTGTATCTTCACGTTGCATATCGAGTTTGAGATCGCGGTGTCCGTAGCTGACGACCTTACCTGCGGGGTCGAGCAACTCATAGTGGATTCGGTAATCTTTAGGGTTGAGCAGATGGCTTTTGAGAATGACGCCCATCGCAAACAGACCATTGTCGTGGTCGGCACGGGTATCGACTACGATGTCGCGCACACGCACGCGTGGCTGCGCAACAACATAGACGTAGGGTGCTCCCGAGGGTTGATCGGCGTGCTTGATAGCGTCGGCTGCTGCTTCGCCCAAAACGCGAATAGTAAACGAGTTACGTCCCTCTTTGCAATATTTCGTAACATCAAACTCGGCAGGCGTGCGACCATCTTGGCTATATGCCACCTGCTCGCCATTCAGCTCGACGGCATACGACGCACCGACACCTTCGACGTGCAGGAACACTTCACGGTCGATCCACGCAAAGGGCATTGCGAAGTGGGTCGAATAGAGTTTCTCATCACCGAGGGTTGAGGTCTGCCACTCGCCATTCGAGGGCATTGGCTGGAAGTAACGCGAGCGATCCAAACCACCGAGCAGGGCCTCATTGCGCGAGGCGTAGCTGATGATGGGGCAGCGTGCAGGCTCTTTGCCTACGGCTGTGATGGTCGGATTTTGCCACTCTTGTGCGGTGACGGTCGAAAAAGCTGCAAGGAGCAGCAACGAAATATATCTGCGGATCTTCATTTTTTCGCACTAATTGATTAACTTTGCCATTCAGTTGGTAAAGGTACGTAATTTTTTTGAAACAGCGCAATGAACGAGTCGCATAAACTCATTTTTCCTCCCTGCTACCCGCGCATTACCGAGCGTGAGGGGCAGACTTTGGTGTGGGACGAACTGCGTGGCAGGTGGCTGGTTCTGACGCCCGAGGAGTGGGTGCGTCGCCATCTGATAGCCTATCTTGTGCAGGAGTGTGGTGCGCCGTTACACTCTGTCTGTCAGGAGTATGCGGTCAGCGTAAATGGTCAGCCGCAACGTGCTGATGTGGTGGTTTGCGATGTGCAGGGACAACCTTTGTTGCTGGCCGAATGTAAAGAACCGACGGTCGAACTCGACTCCTCGGTGCGTAATCAGGCGATGCGCTACAATGCGGTTGTTGGGGCACGTTATGTGATACTGACCAACGGCGTGAAGTTGCAAGGTTGGGAGCGAACGCCCGATGGTTATCGCCCACTTAGACGCCTGCCCAACCTGCGTGCCAAGTAAAAAAACGAACGAAGATGGAAGATGATAAGATTCGGGTGCTCGGTGCCCGCGTACATAATTTGAAGAATGTCGATGTCGAGATTCCGCGCAATCAGCTGGTTGTAGTTACGGGATTATCGGGATCGGGCAAGTCGTCGTTGGCCTTCGATACGATCTATGCCGAGGGGCAGCGTCGCTATATGGAAACCCTTTCGACCTATGCCCGCCAATTCATCGGCAATATGGAACGTCCTGATGTCGATAAGATTACGGGTCTGAGTCCCGTTGTGGCGATCGAGCAAAAGACCACCAACAAGAACCCTCGTTCGACGGTGGGTACGGTTACCGAGATCAACGATTTCTTGCGTCTGTTGTATGCTCGTGCCTCGCGTGCCTATTCGCCCGTAACGGGCGAGCAGATGGTGCATTACACCGACGAACGCATTGTCGAATTGATCGAGGAGGGCTTTGCAGGGCGCAAAATTGCGTTGTTGGCTCCCGTTGTCCGCGGACGTAAGGGACACTACCGCGAGCTGTTCGAACAATTCCAGAAGAAGGGTTATCTGTATGCTCGAATCGATGGCGAGATTACCGATATCTCGGCAGGTATGAAGCTCGACCGCTACAAGATTCACCATATCGATCTGGTTGTCGATCGACTGATTGTGGGCGAATCGTCGCACGATCGTTTGGTTACGAGCCTCAAAGAGACAATGCGTCAGGGTAAGGGTACGATGGCTGTATATGATTATGATACAGACGCTTCGCGTTTTTATAGCCGCCATTTGATGTGTCCTTCGACGGGCTTGGCATTCAACGATCCCGCACCGCATACCTTCTCGTTTAACTCGCCGCAGGGAGCTTGCCCGCATTGTAATGGTCTGGGTGATGAGGCGGTTTTCGATCTCGAACGCATTGTGCCCAATCCCAATCGATCGATCCGCGAGGGCGGTATCGAGCCGTTGGGCAAGGCGCGCGCAAATACACTCTTTGCGACGCTCGAAGCGTTGGGACGTCGTTACGATTTCACGTTGGACGATCCGATCGCGGCGCTCTCGGAGGAGGCGATGAATGTGGTGCTGTATGGCGATCCGCAACCTATGGCGGTCGATTGTGGTACGTCGTTGGGTCACCAGATGATTGCGTGGGAGGGCGTTGCCGAGTATATCAACCGCTTGGACGATGACGATTCGCGTCGTGGAAATAAGTGGCGCGAGCAGTTCTTGGTGCGACAGAAGTGTAGCGTTTGTGGTGGCTCGCGTCTGCGCAGTGAGTCGTTGCACTTCCGCGTGGGAGGCAAGAATATCGCCGAGGTGAGCGATCTGAGCATAGCGGAATTTGCCGAGTGGGCCGAGCAGGTCGAAGATGAACTGACTGATAAAGAGCGCACTATCGCTCACGAAATATTGAAGGAGATGCGCTCGCGTGCGGGCTTCCTGGTCGATGTCGGATTGGGCTATCTGTCGCTGTCGCGTGCGTCGCGTTCGCTGTCGGGCGGTGAGAGCCAACGTATTCGATTGGCAACGCAGGTGGGCTCGCAGCTGGTAAATGTGCTCTACATTTTGGACGAGCCGAGTATCGGTCTGCACCAACGCGATAATCGTCGTTTGATCCGCTCGCTCAAAGAGTTACGCGATGCGGGCAACTCGGTGATCGTGGTCGAGCACGACGAGGAGATGATTCGCTCGGCGGACTATGTGGTCGATGTCGGTCCGCGTGCCGGAATGAAGGGCGGTCATATCGTTGCAGCCGGAACGCCTGCCGAGGTGGAGCAGAGCGACTCGCTGACGGCCGACTATCTGACGGGTCGCCGTTCGATTCCGATGCCCGAACGTTTGCGCGAGGGCAATGGCGAGGTGATCACACTGCGAGGTGCAACGGGTAACAATTTGAAGAATGTAACGGTTAGCTTCCCGCTCGGCAAGTTTATCTGCGTTACGGGTGTGAGTGGTAGCGGTAAGTCGTCGATTGTGAATGAGACCCTGCGCCCGATTCTTAGTCGTGAGCTGTATCGTTCGCTCGATCAGCCACTTCCGTATGAGTCGATCGAGGGCGTGAAAAATATCGATAAGCTCGTTGTGGTCGACCAGTCGCCTATTGGTCGTTCGCCACGAAGCAATCCCGCGACCTATTCGGGAGTGTTTGCCGATATCCGCAAATTGTTCGAGGCGACACCCGACGCTCAGGTGCGTGGATTCAAGGCGGGTCGATTCTCGTTCAATGTGCGAGGAGGGCGTTGCGAGGAGTGCCGCGGTGCAGGTGTGCAGACGATCGAGATGAATTTCCTGCCCGATGTCTATGTGTCGTGTAAGGTTTGCGGTGGTCGTCGCTACAACCGCGAAACCCTCGAAGTCAAGTATAAAGGCAAGAGTATCAACGATGTGCTCAATATGACAATCAACCGTGCGGTCGAGTTTTTCGAGTCGATACCGTCGATTGCCACAAAGTTGCGCGCGATTCAAGAGGTTGGTCTGGGTTATTTGACTCTCGGTCAGCCTTGTACGACTTTGTCGGGCGGTGAGAGCCAACGAATCAAACTCTCGGCCGAGTTGGCAAAGCGCGATACGGGACGCACGCTTTACATCCTCGACGAGCCGACGACAGGCCTCCATTTCGAGGACGTGAAGCAGCTGTTGGAGGTGATTTCGAAGTTGGTCGATCGAGGCAATACGGCGATTGTGATCGAGCATAATCTGGACGTAATCAAGGTCGCCGACCATTTGATTGATATAGGTCCCGAGGGTGGTGCGGCAGGTGGTCGTGTGGTGGCTGAGGGCTCGCCGCGCGAGGTGGCGAAGGTCGAGGAGAGCTACACGGGACAATTCCTGCGCGAGATATTTGAAAAGATTGATAACTAACCACATAACACGTATAACTATGAAGAAAATTTTAACCTCAATCGCAGTTGTATTGGCGATGATTTCGATGGTCGCTTGCAATTGCAAAACCAAGAGCGCGGCTCCCACGTTCGTAACTGATGAGTATGGCGTTGTCGAGCGCATCAACCCCGATGAGAAATGCGTCTATCTGGTCTTTACGGCCCATTACAGCGAGTCGGATTCGGGCTATTTCGAGAATTTCGACGGTATTGTGCCTGTTCTTAACACGTTGAAAGAGAAAGATGTAAAGGGTTCATTCTTCCCTACGGGCGTATGTTTCACGGTCGATCGCTATCAGGAGCCGATCCAGCGCATTATCGACGAGGGACACTACCTCTCGGCACACTCGTTTGCGCACCTGCTGTTTGTCGATGAGAGCGATCCTACCCGCTCGCTTGTTACGGCCGACTCGATCCGCCGCGACTTTGCACGTATGGAGCAGGAGTTGGAGCGTTTTGGCTTGACTAAGGAGCAGTATTGCTGGCTGATTCCTCCCTACGAAACCTACAATCAGGAGGCTGTCGATGTGATGACCGAGTTGGGCTATCGTTTGGTCAATCCTACGGGAGGTTTGCTGACGGGTATGGATTGGACAAGCCCCGACACCAAGATCTACCACTCGACCGAGATGATTCTCGACGATTTGTGGCAGTTCGAGAGCGAGAATACGTTTAACGGAGTTGTACTGCTGATTCACGCAATGAACTATCCCGACCGCACCGACGAGGATCGTCCCTACAACCATCTGGGCGAGATTATCGATCGTCTGCGCGAGAAGGGCTACACGTTCAAGACAATGTTCGATGTGATCGAGGCTGAGAAGGCTGCCAAATAATCATCCCTCTCAAAAAAACAGACGCGCCGTAGGGACAATTCCGACGGCGCGTTTTCTTTATTCGCAGATCAGCAGTTCTCGTAATTCGTTGAGATCATTGACGATGTAAGCAGCACCTGCCGCTTCGTGCTCTTCGCGCGAGCCGTAGCCATAGAGCACTCCGACGGTGCGAATGCCGTGCTCGCCTGCTCCTTCGACATCGTGGCGGCGGTCGCCAATCATCAGTGCACGTGCGGGATCGAGGTGCTCTTCTTGCACCGCCTCAGCCACAACCGACGACTTGGTAATGCGTGTGCCGTCGAGCGAACTGCCGTGAATGGCGTCGAAATAGCGAGCAATGTCGAAGTGCTCGGCGATGATTCGGGCGTAATGTGTTGGCTTCGAGGTCGCCATCGAAATCTTGTAACCCGCCTTGCGGCAGTCGCTGAGCAACTCGGGAATTCCCTCGAATAACTCATTCTCGTACAGACCTTTGACTGCAAAATATTCGCGATACTTCGCCACGGCAGCCACTGCGTCCTCCATCGTGAAGCCGTAGCGCTCGGTGAGCGACTCGACCAGAGGAGGTCCGATGAAAGGTGCCAACACTCGGCGATCCTCGACCTCGATTCCGAAGGCGTTGAGTGCATATTCGACCGAGCGAGTAATACCTTCGAAGGGGTCGGTCAGCGTGCCGTCCAGATCGAACAACAACCAATCATAATCCAATTTTCTGTGCATAGCTCGTCTATCTGTAATATTCTGCCTCCCAAACGGTTGTATTGCCTACGCCGTCCGTTACCGTCAGACGCATTGTATGCGTGCGATTGCGACCGAAACGCTCGTCATCGAACGTATGTACAATGGGGCTGCCCGACGATTTACGATCCCACGCAGCCCATTTGCCGTCGATTGTGAGCACAACCGAATTGACGCCCGAGAAGTTGTCGCGCAGACGGAACGAGATGCTCTTCGTACTGCTCATATCGGCTCCCGAAGCAAATGGAGCGACGACGGTCGGAGCCTCCAAGTCGGCAGCCAAGCAGTAGCGTCCGAACGAACGAGTCGAAACGCTCGCCTCGCCATCGCGATAGCGACCTCCTGCCTGCCAGAGTCCGCCATTGCTACCCACGCCCGCGATGGTGGTGTAGCGACGCAGATTTTCGGGCACGAATCCGCGGATCGTAATGCGTGCTGCCTTTTGCAACGGAATGCTTGCGTCGCCCACCTCGTAGATGTCCGAAAGTACGACGAGTGTCGAATCGTTGCGCTCAACCATCTCGCTGTTCAGTCGGCTGTTGATCTTTTGGGTGTAGAAAATCGGCTCATAGAGTGCGCCGGCGGGAATACGAATCGAGAGTCCGTCAGCCGAGTGTGTGAATGTCGAGCGATTGCTGGCAACCAATGCCGTCGAATCGACCTTTGCACGGAACGACGCCTCGTCGCCACGACCTTCGATCAAGAAGGTCAGACGCGAGATATTTTGACACTCGTCCTCGCACTCGATCTCGATCGTACGCTGCTGACCTCGCGTGGTTGTGATTATGCCTCGATTGCGCATCTGCTTGTAGGGGAAGATGTTACCGTCGAGTTGAGCCAGACGAAAGACCTCGTTGCGCGAGTTGCGCTTGATGGGGTAGTAGCTCACAGCGTTGCAGTAGCGCGACAGATCGAACGTGAAACCGTCCATACGATATTCATAGAAAACCTCGCCATCGATCTTTGCCGTAACGCGATACAGACCGAACGTATTCGACACATTGTTGCGACGATCCGAGGCTTCGAGCACGAAGTATCCTTTCGCTCCGACACCCATCGGCTCGGTCGAAGCGGCGGTATAGACCGAAGGTTCTACACGCTTGACTCCCAACGTTCTACGCGGAGCATTGACCGCCACACCACGCACCGTATCGACCTCGATATAATGCACTCGCATAATCAGCGGTGCGATGTCATCTACGGCAGGAATCATCTCCTTGACAATGACGTTCTGGGTCTCTTGTGTTGCTGTTTTGCGCACCTCGAAATGGACGTGCGGACCGCCCGACGAACCCGAATTGCCTGCCTTGCCAATCTGCTCGCTACGTTTCACTCGAAACTGACCGGCAGCGGGGTAGAAGTCGCCCAAGTTGCGACGCAGACGGTAACGCTCGGCTTGAATGAAACGCTCGATCGGCTCGGCAAAGCGCTGCATATGGGCATAGACCGAGGTGTTGCCGTCTGTGTGCTGAATGTAGAGCACGCGCCCGTAGCCACCCGGTTGTACGCCAATGCGCACCACCTCGCCATCGGCAATGGCAAAGAGTGGGTGACCCTCGACGCCCTCGGTTTTCAGATCGACACCCGAGTGAAAGTGGTTGGGACGCATTTCGGCAAAGCCTGCCGAATAGAGCGGTTCGAGATTGAGCGGATAGCTATAGCGTGTCGAGTCGGTTTGAGCCGCAACGGTCGCTACTGCAAACAATGTGATTAGTAGTATTGTTAATCGTTTCATATTCAATCGTTTTCTTCTTTTATCATATCTTCAACGCGGTCTGCAACAGCCGAGTAATCGTAGCCGAGCGACAACCCGTAACGCATCAACTTTGCACGTCGCTCGTATGCCGTTCCTCCGCGCAGTGAGCCGAGCTTGCGACGCAACATCGTGTCGAGTCGGTCCACCATTTTCGCACGGTCGCACTCGCTCAGAGCCTCGTCGATAATCTCGCGCGCAACGCCCTTAGCAGCCAGCGCCGTGCGGATCTTGTAGGGCCCCCAACCGCTCAGCGCAATCTTATCGCGCACGAATGCCGCTGCGTAACGACTGTCGTCGATAAACCGCTCACGCAGAAGTCGTTGCAGCACGCCCTCGCGCTCCGTTTCGGGCACTCCCCACGTACGCATTAATCGTCGAGCGTCGCCCGATGATTTCTCGGCGCGGGCGCACAAACGTGCCAATGCGGCGTAGGCCTCGTCGGCCGTGCGTGTACGGCGTTTGGTTATCTCTTCCGACATCTGATCATTCGGTTTTTATCGTTAAAGTCACGGCGCAACTCGATCTCAGCCCAACCTCGCTCGGCGAGCATTTTGACCATCTGCTCGGCCGCCCCCTCATAAATCTCGAAGTAGAGCGCGCCTCCCGTTCGCAATGCTCGTGCAGCGCCGTCGGCAATCGAGCGATAGAATTGCAGCAGGTCGTCATCGGGCACAAATAGCGCCAGCTCAGGCTCATAGTCACGCACATTGCGGTGCATTGTTGCGCGATCTGACGCAGGAACGTATGGTGGATTCGACACCACCACGTCCAGCTCCTCGAACTCGCTCGCCCAATCACCCAACGCGTCGCCCTTCACGACAGCCACTTGCACGCCGTTCGCCGCTGCATTTCGAGTGGCATAGTCGAGTGCCACCTCCGAAATATCTATTGCCACAACCTCAGTCGTCGGGAGCAACTTAGCCAACGAAACGGCAATCGCGCCGCTGCCCGTACCAATGTCGAGCAGTCGTTGCGCTTTTGGACACTCCTCTGCCACCCAACGCACCAGCTCCTCGGTTTCGGGGCGGGGCACCAGCACCCCCTCGCCAACCGCAAATTGCAGCCCGCAAAACTCCGCCATACCTATAATATATTGTATCGGTCGCGCCTCGGACAGCTCACGCTCGTAGCGCTCCACCTCGCCCATATCCACGCGCTCGATCTCGGCACGCGGATCGACGAGCAACCGCATTCGATCGGCTCCCGTCAGTGCCTCGACTGCCCATAGAGCCAGCGTGCGCGCCTCGCGTGGGTCGTAAACCTTTGCGGCGGCACGTATCATTCGGTCGATTATTTCGGCATAAGTAGGCATTTCGGCTATCATTTGTTTCGAGCACAAAGGTACTAAAATTTGGCATTTTTATTGCACCCTTTTCGTGCAAACGCGATAATGATCTACGATTATCGACTAAAAACTGTGTATTATGAAAAAGATTCTACTTTCACTTTTTGCCGTTGTGGCCGTGGGCGTGGCAGCTCAGGCTCAAACGTGGGGCTACGGTCCGAAGGTTGGTATCACCTTTTCGTCGGCCAATGGGGTCGAAGGCTCCAAAATGCGTGTAGGTGTTGTTGCGGGTGCGTTTGCCTCGCGCTGGATCAATGATTGGTTTGCCATTCAGGGCGAGCTGCTCTATTCGCAGCAGGGCTACAATACCAAGATTGCGGGCGTGAGCGAGAAGTTCCGCCTCGACTACTTGACTATGCCCGTGCTGGCTAAGTTCTATCTGATTGAAGGTCTGAACTTTGAGGTGGGTGGACAAATTGCCTATCGAGTTGCGGCCAAGCAGAAGGTCGCCGAGGCTGAATTTCTCAACCTGAAACAGAAAACCAATCGCTTCCACGCCGATTTCATTTGCGGTCTTAGCTATGATTTCGATTTCGGATTGATTCTCGAAGGTCGTTACCTGCTGAGTGCCAATTCGGTGGGTGTCGGCAACGGTATCAAAACGGGAGCCTTGCAGATGTTGGTCGGCTGGCGATTCTAAACGTTTGGCTTGTAACCAAGAAAAAACCGCGCTCAACACTGAGCGCGGTTTTATTATAATTCAAGATTCAAGATTCAAAATTACTTCTCCTCTTCGAGGGGTTTGATCGACTTTTCGCGGAGTTTGCCGTAGTACCAACGTGCGGTATATTTACGACCGTCGATGTCTTGCATTACGCATTTGCCGTGCGGAATGCCGTCCTTAAACTTACCCGTAAAAGCAATGCCCTCGGGATTGATAAAAGTTCCCGAACCATTGGGTAGGTTGCGCTCCCATTTGCCAATATATTTACTGCCGTCCGCATATGTCATTGTACCTACAAACATCGCTCCACGATCGGTTAACCCAACGTATGACGATCCATCCGCCCAACGCAAAGTCGTCAAGCCCGTTGCCTCATCGACTGTGTTTTCAACTGCTAATAAATACGAATAATGAATGCGCGGTTTTTGTTTCTTTTCCGTTCTATGCTCATGGAAATTGAAAGGTAGGCTTATACTGCGCTGCCTTTCTGCTTCCTTGCCGAAAATAGTTGAATAAAATTGAGCAAAACCCTCGCTCGGCAAACAGAAAATCGCCAAAACGAGTAAAAGTAAATATCGTTTCATAGTTGTAGGGTTTTCGGATTTTTTGCAAATATAACAAATTAAATCTATAAATCCAATTCTCCCCTTGCAGAAGATCAGCTTTTTATGCAAATTTTGGCAAAATCTGCGATTTGGTCACACAGAGAGTGCGCATTCATTGAAAGCAAAGTACCCAATTTTGAATTGCGTTTTGGCGATTTCTCCGAAATCGACACACGCGGTGGCGCCCGCGACTTTCAGTCGCGCCGCCCCACGCCACCGCGTGCATTTTCATTGAAAGCAAAGTAAATAATCTTGAATTGTGAATTGTGAACCCCTCCTACTCGCGCTATCACAAACAACAAACGACCGTCCCACTTTCGAGGGACGGTCGTTGTACGTTACGAGTGGGGTAGTTCGACTACTCCTCCTCAGGATCAGCAACCAAAATGCGACCGCAATACTCGCAAACGATCACCTTCTTGCCCTGACGAACCTCAGCCTGACGCTGGGGCGGGATACGGTTGTAGCAACCACCGCAAGCGTCGCGCTTGATGGTTACAACAGCCAGACCGTTGCGCACGTTCGAGCGGATACGATTGTAAGCGGTCAGCAGGCGCTCGTCGATAACCTCCTGAGCCTTAGCCTCCTGAGCGCGCAATACCTCTACTTCCTTAGCGGTCTCAGCCTCAATGCCGTCCAGCTCCTTACGCTTAGCTTCGAGGTCGATGTTGCGATCAGCAACGGTAGCCTCGGCCTCCTCAGCGATACGCTTCTTGTTGCGGATTTCGGCAGCATACTCTTTCAGACGCTTCTCAGCCAATTCGATTTCGAGGTTCTGATACTCGATCTCCTTGGTCAGAGCGTCGTACTCGCGGTTGTTGCGCACGTTGTTCTGCTGCTCGGTATATTTCGCGATCATCATCTTAGCCTCTTCGATCTCGCGTTTACGCTGCTTAGTAAGGCTTGTAAGCTCCTCGACTTCGGCGTTGATGTTCTCGATACGGGTTGTCAAGCCGGCGATTTCGTCTTCAAGGTCCTGCACTTCGAGGGGCAGTTCACCCTTGATCTTGTTGATCTCGTCGATCTTGCTGTCGATCTTCTGCAACTCATAGAGAGCCATAATCTTGTCGTGCATCGAGTAATCGACTTCGGTTGTTTTTTTCTGTGCCATATCTGTTTATACTAAATAATTTATCGGGTTAATCGCGTTTGCGCTTTTGCGGAGCGCAAAGTTAGGTAATTTTTTTGATAAAACATCAAACATCAACTGAATTGCGCAATATTCGCTCTCAAAATGTCCGATATCGGCGATTATGAGGTCACGATCAGCGTCCAAAAAGTTGTTATATTTGAAATCGGCAGCGATGTAGAGCTGTGCGCCACTGCGTCGTGCCTCGCCCATCAGCGACGCTCCTGCACCTGTGCAGAGAGCCACTCGTTCGATGGTCGGCGTGTTGATTCGGCTGTAACGCACCGCACCAACATTCAGCGTGCGTTTCATACGTGCCAGAAAATCCAACGTCTGCTCGGGCTGAGGCAATGTGCCCACAACACCAAAGCCCACCTCGGGCTGATCCTTGCGCGTCGATTCCAGCACACGCAGATTCTCAATACCAAGCATCTCGGCCAGTCGCCAACTCATACCGCCCTCGGTGCTATCCAGATTGGTGTGGCAAGCGTAGAGCGCAATGCCACGGCGAATGGCACGGGCGACCACACGTTCGATGTAGGTCGTTCCGTTCAGACGCTTGATCGGATTGAAGATAATAGGGTGGTGCGCCACGATCATATCCGCACCGCACTCCTCAGCCTCGTCCATCACCTCCTCGGTGATATCGACGCATAGCAGGGCACACGTTACCTCGTCGTCAGCCGAGCCGACGATCAGACCGGCGTTGTCGTAACTCTCCTGCAACGGCAGCGGAGCGAACTCCTCCAATGCGGCAGCTATATCTCGAACCTTCATCGTGCGTCAGTTTAGAAAAGTGTTTGGTCGAAGAAGGGCGCAATCGGACGCTGTTTTTCGGGCTTCACGTCGAACAATTTAGCCTCCTGCTTTTTGCTGCGACGACCTCCCTTTGCTCCACGCGGACGCGGGGTGGTGTCGGTCGGCTCGTCTTCGGCGGGTTGCTCGGCTTCGGGCAGCTCTTCCTCTGCGGATTTCTCCTCGATAACCTTCTCGACAACTTTCTCGACAGCCTCCTCAGCAGGCTCCTCTTCCTCAGCGGGCTCCTCGATTTCGGGCTCGGGTTCTTCCTCTTCCTCCTCGATGATCAACTCAACCAACTCCTCGACTTCGACCTCATCGTCTTCATCGTCTTCGATCGGCTCAGCGGTAATCTCCTCCTGTGCGGGAACAACCTCCTCGACAATCTCCTCAATAGACTCAGGCTCGGCTGTCGCAGCCTCCACTGCAACCTCCTCCTCAGGCTCCGTTTGTGCCACCTCGACAACCGTATAGCCGTCGGGAACATCTTTCAACTGCTCACGCACCTCGACCAACTCGGCACGAATTTTCTGCAAGCGATCGAGTAACTCCATATCGCGGCGCATTGTGTCGGTGATTCCGTTTTTGAGATATTGAGCCGCACCTGCGAGCGTCATACCGCGCTCCTTGACCAGGTGGTAGATCAGTTTCAGATTTTCGACATCTTCGGGGGTAAACATACGGTTACCCTTCTTATTTTTGTGAGGGCGCAGAATATCGAATTTTGCCTCCCAATGACGCAACAATGAGGGCTTGACGTCGAACATTTCGGCGACCTCACCCATCGAGTAGAACATCTTTTTAGCCATACGATTGACCTCTGTTTTGAATTGTTTTGCGCTGGAACATTAGGCACTCACGCGCCTGCGCGATGTTGCAAAGATAATCAAAAATTCAGAATTCGCAACGAATTGGGGTACAAATTGTTCGAGCGATTACCTACTCTTTTGATCCAACCGAGCGGCAAGCTCTCTGCGCAGAGCAGATTGATACCCTCGACCATACCCTCACAAACGCCTACATCGCCTCTACGCAAGTATTCGAGTGCCGTCGCGCGATCCACCTCGACCGAGTTTATTGCATTGAGATTCAACTCGGTAAACATTGCCAGCGAATGATCTGGTTTAAGTCGCCCCTTGAAGATTTGCCCCATACATACGCCCGAATGAATCACTGTCATCGCCTCGGCGAGTATCTTTATATCGTCCGAGTGTGCAGCGTAATAGCCGTAAAATGTGTCGTTTATGGCTGCCCACTTCATCTTTTGCGGCACCTTGACCCAGCGCTCCAACTCCGCAGCGGTGCGACGATCGACTGTCGATAGTATCGACTTGCGACTCTTGGGATTACGCGATTTACCTCCTGCGTTGGTTGATTTACGGGCGATCGCTGCAAAGAAACCCTCGCCCTCGGCTCGATGGGGCATAAATCGGAAGGTCTGCCACGCGCCTACACGTCCGCAAACAATGCCCCAATCCTCACCAATCGCCACCTCGTCTTCGGTCTCTAACTCCTCTTCGCCAACCCACTCGGTGAAGCGTTCGAGCAGACCCTCGTCTTCGGTGCGATTGAATGTGCAGGTGCTATAAAGCAGCGTTCCGCCTGCTCGCAGCGTTGGCCAAATATCTTGCAAAATTTTCATCTGTCTTTCGGCGCACATTGCAGCCGAGCCATCGTTCCATTCGTCGCGCGCCTCGGGCGTTTTGCGGAACATACCCTCGCCCGAACAGGGAGCATCGACTGCCACCACATCGAACCATTGTTCGAAACCTCCGAAGTGCGACGGGTCGTTGTTGGTTACGACCACATTTCCCACGCCCCATTTGCGCACATTATCGGCCAAAACGGCTGCGCGCTGTCGATTGATCTCGTTTGCAACCACCAACCCGTCGCAACCCACAAGCGACGAATAGAGGGTCGTTTTGCCACCCGGAGCGGCGCACAGATCGAGCAATCGCAGGCTTGGCTCTCGCTCTACGATCGGACGCAGCACGTGTCCGACAAATTGCGACGAAGGCTCTTGCACGTAGTATGCGCCCGCGTGAAATGCCGTGTCGGTCGTGAACGATGGGCGCTCATCGAGATAGTAACCGCCCTCACTCCACGCAATTGCGCGTGCCCCCTCAGCCGCTTTCGAAGGCTTGTCGGGGTGCAGACGTATAGCGACGGTAGCGGGTGTGTCGAGTGCCTCACAAAGGGCACGACACTCCTCCGCACCGAGCTCTGCGGTGAGCGTTGCGATGAATTTTTCGGGCAGTTGGGGCATAGCGAGCAGCGTTTATTTCGTAGCTAACTTAGCGCGCACTTTGTCAATATGTGCAACGATGGCATCAACGGCCTCAGGATTGGCTACGAAGTCGGTGTTATCGACGTCGATCGTAAGCACCTCGCCCTCGTAGATATTATCGACCCAATCGTTATACTTATCGTTCAGACGCGAGAGGTAACCCTCGTCGATCGACATCTCGTAGGCACGACCGCGCTTGCGAATCTGGTTGATCAGCGTCGGAACGCTTGCACGCAGATAGATCAGCAGATCGGGCGACGGAACGAGGTTGGTGGCCATCTTGAAGATGTTCATATAGGTCGAGAAGTCGCGCGACGACATCAGTCCCATCTGGTGCAGATTGCTCGCAAAGATATGGGCGTCCTCATAGATCGTGCGATCCTGAATGATATCGCCTTTGGTGTCGAGCATTGCCACCTGCTGGTTGATTTTTGCGCCGAGGAAATAGACCTGCAAATTGAACGACCAGCGATTCATATCCTCGTAGAAATCACCGATGTAGGGATTGTTCGAATCCTCGAAGTAGGCCGTAGCCTTGTAGTGCTCGGTCAGAATCTCCGTGAGGGAGGTCTTGCCGCTACCGATGTTACCTGCTATTGCTATGTACATAATTGTGGGTTAAGTGTGTGTATGTTTTAGTGTCTATTTCCTTTTGATGAAATCCTCGATCTGATCGACATATTGTCGGTCGTTAGCCAATCGAGGTACCTTGTTCTGTCCACCCGCTTTGCCTTGCGACGAAAGCCAACCGAGGAACGTGCCCTCATCGACAACCGTAAAGAGCGGCGCCCCCAGCGTGCTGTGTCGCTTAGCCTCATAGTCCGAGTTCAGTCGTTGCAACTCCGCGTCGAGCAGCTGCTCGAAACGTGCCATATCGTCGGGCCGACGGGTAAATTCGATAATCCATTGGTGGCGACCCTTCTCGCGGTCGGTCATATAGACAGGTGCAACCGTGTAATCGCCCACATCGGCGCCACACTCGCGGCAGGCGTAGCTCAGAGCCTGCTCGGTGTTCGACACCATCAACTCCTCGCCAAAGACGTTGATAAACTGCTTTGTTCGTCCCGTGATTCGGATTCGGTAGGGTTTTGTTGAGGTGAAGGTTACCGTATCGCCAATGCGGTAGCGCCACAAACCGTTGCACGAGGTGATAATCAGCGCATAGTCTTCGCCCACCTTCACGCCTTCGAGCGGCACGATCTCGCGCCCATTGTCAAACTCGTAGAATGTGCCATAATCGACCATCAGCAACATATCCTCCTGCTCCGAGGCGTCGGCTATCGAGAAGAAGCCCTCCGAGGCGTTGTACGTATTCAGGTAGCGCATTCTCTCCGAGGGGATAATACGCTTATAGTGCTCGGCGTATGGCGCAAAGCCTACTCCGCCGTGAACAAACAGCTCCAAATTGGGCCAAACCTCACAAAGCGACTGCTTGCCGGTGTATTCCAACACCTTGCGCATCAACATCAGATTCCACGACGGCACACCTGCAAAGCTCGTAACGTTCTGTCGTGTGGTCTGGCGGCAGATGGCCTCCACCTTCTCATCGAAGTCGGCAATCAGTGCCACATCGCGCGACGGGGTGCGGAACCAACCGCTCACACTCTTCGTATTCTCGATCAATATGGCCGACAGATCGCCCGTCAGTGCGCGTTCTCCTTCACGCTCCACGCGACGCGAACCACCCAACGTGAGCAGTTTGCCATCGTATGCACGTGTGTCGGGAAACAGAGCCGATACAATCGCGGCGACGTCCAGCGTTCCGCGTGTATGTGCGCGACGCAATCCGTCCTGCGTTACGGGGATATATTTACTGCGGTCGGTTGTACCCGACGAACGGGCAAACCAACGCACCTCACCATTCCACACCACATCGCGCTCGCCACGACGAGCACGATCGATATAGGGACTAAAAGCGTCGTAGTCGAAGGTATCAACGCGCGCCTCGAACTGCTCGATCGACTTGATCGAATCCATCGCATAGCGGCGTCCGATCTCGGTGCGGCTGCCACGTTCGAGTAACCATCGCAGCTGGTCGCGTTGTGTGGTCAGAGGATCGGCCAGCACGCGACGCAGTTCAGCGCGACGTGGTTCGAAAAAGTATTGCAAGAATTTCCCTCTAAACGACATAGTGATCTCTAATTGAAGTATTTACCGATCTTGGCAATCGTGTTGGGCATAGCGAACACAACCACTCGGTCGTAGGCTTGAATCTCGGTGTTACCCACCGCGATAAAGACCTTATCGCCACGCACGATACCGCCGATAATGGCCTCGGTCGGGAAATCCATATCCTTAACCTTCGCTTTGGTTGCAGGCGAATTGGGCTTGACGATAAATTCGAGCACCTCGGCCTCGCTACCCGTCAGACACTTGATCGCCTGAACGTCGGTCGAGAGCGTGAATCGGAAGATATTACTTGCCGTGATCAGCTTCTTGTTGATGATCGTGTCGATGCCGATACTCTCGGCCAACTTGATATAATTGAGATTTTCGACCTCGGCAATTACCTTCTTGACACCCATACGTTTAGCGAGCATCGCAGCCAGAATGTTGGTCTCCGAGCGACCCGTAACAGCAACGAAGGCGTCCATATTCGACAGACCCTCCTCCATCATCGCCTCGATATTTCGACCGTCCTCGTTGATGATGAGCGTCGAGTCGAGCGTCTCGGCCAGCTTGTATGCCTTGTCGGCGATGTACTCGACCAACTTAATATTGACCTTGTCCTGCAACTCCAACGCAATGCGCTGACCGATCTGGCTACCACCCAAGATCATCAGATTGTTGATGTCGATATTGCTCTGACCCGAGAAGGCCATAACCTCTTTCACGCTATCCTCTTTGGTGATGATATAGACCATATCACCCTCCATATAGGTATCGTTGCCGTGCGGAATAATCGTGCGACCATCGCGCGTGATTGCCACAGTTCGGTAGCTGAGCGGCTGCTGCTTCTCGGTGAACGAGAGCAGGGTATGACCCACCAACTCCGAGGCAGGATCCAGACGGAACACCACGAGCGAGAGCTTGCCGTTCGAGAAATCGACATACTCGGTTGTGGCCGTATGACCTAACAACTTGATCACCTGACGTGCGGCGATCTTTTCGGGATAGAACAGATAGTCGATACCCAGATTGATGAAAACCTCTTTATTGTTTGGTTCGAGATATTCGTTGTGGTCGATACGCGCGATAGACTTTTTGGCACCCATCTGCTTGGCCAAAATAGCCGAGATGATGTTGCGTTCCTCCTCGTGATTGACGGCAATAAACAGGTCAGCTTTGCGCACAATAGCCTTTCTGAGCGTAGCAAACGAGGTGCAATCACCCTCTACGGTGAGCAGATCGGCCACAGCCGAAACGTCTTCCAAGAGCTTGCGATCGCTCTCAATCACAGTTATTTCGTGGTTATCGCCGCTGAGCATACGTGCCAAATGGCAACCGACATCACCGGCACCCGCAATGATAATCTTCATATCGAATAATTTGCAAATTACGCTTACAAATTTATATATTTGCAACGTAAAGCGCAAAGTTTTTTACATTAATATTTTTAATTTGGCCAAAGTTATGTCATCAGTACTTACCGTAATATTGATTTCGATAGCCGCCGTGGGACTATTTGTATTGGGAATGTCGCTGACGTTGATCTTCAAGGGGCACAACATCGACTCTGAGATTTCGACCAACCGTCATATGCAGGAGCGCGGCATTAAGTGTGCCGTTCAGGAGACCCGCGAGGATATGGCCGACGCTGATTGTAAGGACGTTGGCTGCCATGGCAACTGTTCGGCTTGCGACGTCGAGGGCAACCCTCTCGAACACCACAAGAGGCAGTCGAAATAACCTCCCACACTCCAAAAACAAAGCCGCCGACCTCCGTGATGAGGTCGGCGGCTTTGTCATTTACGCTCGGAGCGTAGCCGTTTTAATCAATACGATATTGCGCATAAGCATATTGCGAATAATATTAATATTTTTCTCATAACTTTTTGTAGTTTTGGTTTGGGGAGTTTAGTTGTTTTTGCAATTATTATTTTCGCAAAAATCAATTTTCTCTTGTTCAATCGGATTGTCGTTATGCTTTACGTATGTGATTGTTTCGAATTTTTCATCTTCGGCAACTCGCTTGTAACTATCATATTTTCGCCAAAAATTTTTATTGTCAACCTTTGTCGCTTTCTCCATTGATTCAATTAAAATAATCTCATCGTTGGTGAATTTGTAAATCTCCATTGCATCTTGCCAAATCAATCTATTTTGCAAATCAATGGGTGTGTGGTAAAATTCCCAGCAAAATATCTTTTTGGCACCACACTCTTTGCACTCATATTCGTGCAGCAGATCCAACTTGCCATCTTTGATTCGGAGGTAGCTATACACATTTATGGTCGTGGGGTAGTAGCTATCAAAATCCTCGGGCACCCCAATTTTCACGGGTATGCCATTCTCGTATATTACGAAACTTGTGCTTGTCGCGATTTGATAAATGCCGTCGGTTGTATTTGCATTAATCTCTCCGATTTCTGGAAATACAAACGGATTTTCATGCTCGCAAGCAGTCGAAATCAAGAGCGCACAAATTATAGTTAATAATCTTTTCATAATCATCGATAGTTTTTGATTCGTCTGCAAGATATGAAATTAAATTTAATTTTCCAAATAACATCTTGATAATTTGATTTTTACTCACAAAATTCCCCCAAAAACAAAAACCGCCGATCTCTGTTGCTGAGATCGGCGGCTCTAATTTTCGGTTCGTTGCGTTCGGCTATCCCCAGATACTTTTGGGCTTCCGCAGGTGGGCAATAACCTGATGAACGAATGTCGCCCCAAGCGAATCTCGATAGACCAAACGATGTTTCCAACGATTGGCCCACCAGCGACGCCACTTGAACCAAACCACCTTCACGGGGTTGCCTTTCGGTTGCTGCTCGCCAAATTCGGGCGCAAGAATATCGTTCAAAATGCGCTCAGCCAACGCTCGATCCTCGCCGACGAATCCTCCGCACATACTCTCGTCAATACCCAAACGATCGACGCAAATGCGATTCACAGCACCCAAGAAACGGTGCATATTGAATTGTGTTGCAGTCGTTTTGAGCAAATCCCAATCGACCTTGTCGCCATACGCGCGAACAAATACCGCCCAATCGCAAATGTGGCGGAATCCGATCTCGATAGCCGCAAAGTGCGCCGCCATATGTTTCAGCAGAAACAGCGCATTGAAATCGGGCGCGGGCAGTGTGATGGGAGCACCTTCGACGTCGACCTGCTCGCTCTCGGGCACAACCGCCAACCGCTTCAATTCACGCTCAATCTCGACATTCGAGGCGTGCGAATGAACATTGATAAAGTCGTAGTGGTTCTCCACCAAAATCCCATTCACAGTGAATGTTGTGTGGTGGTGTTTATCCTCGTCGATTTTGACACCGTGCTTTTCGCGTAGTAGCGCGTCGGCCTCCTGCTGACGACCATAGAGCCAAATGTCAATGTCGCCACACGGACGGTGTTCGGGAGTGGGGTAGCTGAGGCTCAGCCCATAACCCTTCATCAACATCATTTGGAATCCGTTACGATCGTAGAACGAGGCGAGCTTGCGAATGGCAACCTTCTGTCGGGCGTAACTCTTTTCGATGCTGTCGACATTGGCGAGCCAGCGCAACATCTGGTCGCGCGAGGGCTGCTGCTCAACGGGAATCCTACCCTCGGCTATCAACGTTTGCAAACCGTCCCACGCAATCGCCAGCACCCCCTGCACCGCCGCCAATTTGATCACCTCAGCCCATTCGACCTTTGTGCCCGTAGCATTTTCGAACGACCACTTGCCCCCGCCACCAAGTCCGACACGGGTTAAGCAGAAGAGTACTTCGTGAGTGTTATTCACTGATATACTGCTTGATAGAGTTGATTACATACATAATCTGTTCATCGGTGAGCGACGAGCCCGAGGGCAAGCACAATCCACGCTCGAAGATCTTCTCGCTTACGTTGTCACCGTAATAAGGACAACCTTCGAAAATTGGCTGCATATGCATCGGTCGCCACAAAAGGCGCGACTCGACGTCCTGCGTTTCGAGATACAGACGAATATCGTCAGCGCTCTTGCCATTGCACTGCGCCGAATCGACTTCAATGCACGTCAGCCAGAAATTCGAATCATACTCCTCCGATGGATTCTGCTTAACGCTTATACCTTTGTATCCGTTAAGGTGCTCGGTGTACAACGAGTGGATTGCTCGACGACGTGCAATGTGCTCATCAACGACCTCCATCTGACCGCGTCCAATACCGGCACAAATATTTGACATACGGTAGTTGTAGCCAATATGTTCGTGATAGTAATAAGGCCGATTCTCGCGAGCCTGAGTAGCGAAGAACATCGTACGCTTGGCCTCCTCCTCAGTGTGACAAATGAGTGCTCCACCACCCGATGTGGTGATCATCTTATTGCCGTTAAACGACAGTGCTCCGAACTCGCCAAATGTTCCGCATCGGCGCCCTTTGTAGGTAGAGCCCATTGCCTCGGCTGCATCTTCCATAACGGGAATGTTGTATTTGGCAGCAATAGCGCAAATCTCGTCCATCTTTGCGGGCATACCGTAGAGATGAACGGGAATAATCGCTTTGGGATATTGTCCCGTAACGGCTTTGCGATCGATGATCGCCTTTTCGAGCCACTCAGGAGAGATATTCCAAGTCTCCTCTTCGCTGTCGACAAAAATCGGATTGGCGCCTAAATATTTGATTGGATTGGCCGAAGCAGCAAAGGTTAATGATTGGCAAATAACCTCATCGCCAGCTTTAATTCCAAGCTGCACTAAGCCAAGATGAATGGCAGCGGTGCCGGCCGAGAGGGCCACGACGTGGCTGTTACTACCGAGGAAACATTCGAGATCTTTCTCGAATCCATTGACATTCGGACCGAGGGGCACAACCCAATTCGTATCGAAAGCCTCTTGAATATATTTTTGCTCGCCGCCACCCATCTGCGCCAACGATAGCCAAATTCGCTTTTGCATATTGCTTTATTTGTTAAATGTTTTTAAAACCTTGCATCTATTTCCTGCGGCCATACAGTTGTCGGGGATATCTTTTGTTACAACTGATCCGGCACAAATTAATGACCATTTACCAATCTTGACTCCCGGAACGATGACTGAGCCTGCTCCAATCTGACTGCCTTCGCCAACGTGCACATTGCCACAGAGGGTCGTATTGGGAGATATATGCACGTAGTCTTCTATTACGCATTCATGATCAACGGTTGCGCCCGTGTTGATGATGCAGTGCTTGCCGACTATTGCGTCCGCCTGCACTATTGCACCTTGCATAATGACCGTACCTTCGTCGATTTTTGCAGATGGCGAAATGATTGCCGATGAGTGAATTGCGGTGTCAAATTCGCAATCCAATTTTTGGGCTACTACCTTTCGAATAGAGTTATTTCCAATGCTAATTATGATCGGAGATAACCCCTCTGCAGAATGAACGACAGGACGATTGCATAATTCGTTTACACTATTATTGTCATCAATGAGCGCCTCGACAATTTTGCCTTGTGACTCAACGATATCCATAATCACTTTTGCGTGACCACTTGCTCCGTATAAATACATTTGCAGTTAATTATTACCGTTAAAAGGTTCCATTGTTGCCGAAGTCGCCGAAGAGATGTCACTTCGCACCAAAACCTTCTTAATTGTTATGAAAATAATCTTTATGTCCGTAATCAAACTGACGTTGTCAACATACCAAACATCTAATGCAAACTTATCTTGCCAACTGATTGCATTGCGTCCGTTACATTGCGCCCAGCCCGTAATTCCAGGTCGGACTTCGTGGCGACGCGCCTGTGTTGGTGAGTAAAGAGGTAGATATTGTATTAGTAACGGCCTTGGCCCAATCAACGACATATCTCCTTTGAGCACGTTGATTAGTTGGGGCAACTCGTCAATGGATGTGGAGCGTACTAATCGTCCAACTTTTGTCAGACGAGCAGCATCAGGGAGCAATTGTCCGTTCTCATCTCGTTCGTCGGTCATTGTTTTATACTTGATGATCTTGAATATCTTTGCGTTCTTACCAGGTCGCTCTTGTAAAAAGAATGCCCCTGCTCCCTTATTCGCAAAATGCAACCAAATCGTTACAACAACCAATATTGGCGAAAGACAAACAAGTGCAGTGAATGAAATTATAATATCAAACAAGCGCTTGAAAAATCTGCGATACATAGCTTTAACCTAAACTCTTATACATTTTCAATAATTCAGCCCATACGTCCTCTTGGCGGAAGCGTGTAGCTACCATCTCACGGGCCGAGGCAGCCATTTGTGCGGTCAGCTCACGATCGGTAGCCAAACGTCGCATTGCATTATAGAGTGCTTCCTCGTTTTGTTTGGGGATAATCAGACCATTCTGCCCCTCAATCACAACCTCATTGCAGCCGTTGATGTCGGTAACAATCTGCGCCAATCCCATTGCACCCGCTTGTATCACAACATTCGGAAATCCCTCACGGTAGCTCGGCAAAACTGCAACGTCCGACGCTACCAAGAACGGACGCACATCGTTCTGATAACCTGCAAACTCAATTTTGGGGTTATTCTCGATTATCTGCTTGGTTTCGGGCAGAATGGGATCCAACTCGTCCTCAAATTTACCAACCAAAAGTAGCTTTGTAGCGGGCATTTCTCGGTTGAGGCGATCGAATGCGGCAACCAATTCGTTGATACCCTTGTCGCGCACCATTCGACCAATGAAGATGAAGGTAAAATCCTCCGAATCGTTACGAATCTCTGCGGCACGTTGCATAACCTCAGGCGTACGTGCAAAGTGTTCGAGATCAATGCCGTTGATGTTGCCGTGGTGAATCTTCTGCAAGGGCTTGCGGGTGATGTGTTCGCGACGAAGAGTATCCTTTACACCATCGCCCTCGGGAATCACCTTCGTGGCACATAGGCAAGTGATACGCTCCATCGTTTTGAGAATGAAACGTAGTATGCCGTGTGTTGTTTCGAAACGCAGACCAGTAACCAAGTAGATTCGATGAGGTACGCGAGCTGCCCAGGCAGCAACCATCGAGAGCAGACTTGCTTTTGGGGTGTTTGAGTGAACGATATGCGGACGTTCACGACGGAAGAGCTTGTAGAGCGCAACGAGCGAACGGCAATCGGCAGCGATGCTGATCTCGCGATGCATCGGTACGCCAATGGTACGCACACCCTCACGCTCAGCGACCTCTTTTAGAATGCCCGAGTCGTTTGCAACAGCAACAACATCAAATTCTTGATTCAAGAATCTGAGTTGCCCGCGCAACATTCCCAAACTCCAATCAATAGTATTCAGTCGAAAAAGTTTATGCATTATGTCGTTTTATTATAGGAAGAATAAAAGGTACAAAACAATATTTATATGCCCATCGAGCTGGAATCAACAAGATGGGATAGGTGAATAATAATTTTAAGATTCTATTATTAGGTTTCTGAATATTATTATCCTGCAACCTCTTAATAATACATTTAAGTTCGTTATATTTAACTTTAGAAGCAAGGATTCGATTGGTAAATGGAGTGTATAAACCATTTATTACTCGCGATATACTTTGAGAAATGTCTTTGTCTATTATCGAGTCAATATAGTTTTGTAGTACTCCCATTAAATATACGTATGACTGTATATGTTGCGAGAGTCTTTGTGGACTACGGGTAGTCATTTGAGATAGAGGATTGATGATATATCTGTATATCGTTGAGTTGATAATTCTAATTCTTGGATTATTTAATAATAACTCAATGTTAAATAATCTATCCTCTGATATGGTTAATTCTGGTCTAAATACCCCCCCCGTAAATACTCCATTTTTTACAATATTTGATTGTATGATAAGATTCCATGCAGAAAAGTTAATATGCGATTTGATCAAATCTAAACCAACGCCATCATAGACAATTTCGCCATTGACAATCTCAGGAATAGTGTGCAATTTTTCGGGAGATACAGTTTGCGAATAGAACATTAGGACGTCAATATCGTCATTCAAGAAATTATTAATTACATAACTCAGTCCATTGGCGATAAGATAGTCGTCCGAATCGGGCATATAGATATAATCACCAACAGCTTCTTTGATACCTCGATTTCGTGTTGCACTTAAACCCTCATTATCTTTTGAGATTATACGCACGTTGCTGTGATGATCAGCATAATATTGCATAATCGCCAAAGAATTATCAGTTGAGCCATCGTTGATTAACAACAACTCAAAATCATCTTCACGTAACCCCTGATTATAGATCGAATCGAGACAACGTGTTAAATATTTTTCCTGATTGTATATGGGAACAATGATACTTAGGAGCATATTATTTAATCGCGTTATAGATTATATCAGCCGACAATTTTGAGGCTTTTCCGTATGCCGTAATATATTTATCTCTAAACTCTTGGCAATATCCCTTTGCTACCTCTTCGTCCATAGTTGTAATTGCATCTAAAAGATCATCTTCGGTGGCAATATGCTGACTACCCAACTCTGGACGCATATCGAAGTATAGACCTCGTTTTGTAGAGTATTCTTCGTAGTCGTATGCGAAGCAAAACATTGGCTTGTTGAGGATCGAGTAGTCAAAGAAGATACTCGAATAATCGGATACTAAGATGTCCGATGCTATCATCAACTCGTTTAAATTGCCGTAATCCGAAACATTGTATGTAAAGGAATCTTCAATAATATTCAACGCTTTCGTGATCTCATAATGGGCGCGGAACAGAACGACATACTCATCTGCTAATCTTGCTTTCCACTTGTTAAGATCAATTGGGGGTGCAATGATGCAATTGTTGTCCTCTTTGAGATACTCTCGGAATGTAGGGGCGTATAGAATAATCTTTTTATCCGTAGGAATATTTAGTGTTTTGAAGATTTTTTCTCGGATATTTTTGTGCGCGTCATTATTCGGAACTAATTCATCATTACGCGGTAGTCCAATGATCCTAAATCGATCAATGTCGATATTGAATACTCGTGAGAAAATATCAGCTTCATATTGTCCCTGAGCCAACATAATGTCTGTAACTGTGTCTTTCCCTTTTGACGAAAAAGCTTGTGAGTTAGCATCAATATCGCTACCCATCTTCTTGATAGGAGTGCCGTGCCACGTATTGAAATAGAATACATTCTTCCCTTTGAATGATAAACCACGTTCAACGCTGCTATTGGTAATCCAACAACGAGCGGCTAAGATAGTCTTGTAGTATTTGAATGTGTCGATTTTGATCTTCTCGCCACGTGCAATATTGTGTCGTGCGGGATCAATAAACGCCCATACAAATCTGTATCGGTCGAATCGATGATCATCGATCATCTGCTCATATATACATCGCGGGCTATCATCGTATTTACGTCCCCCAAAACTAACAAATACGATTAGATCATTCTGAGGCTTGATGAATAGTTTTAGACAAACAATGGCAAAGTTGCCACAATAATAATAGATCTTGTAAAGTAATTTGCTATATTTTATGCGATTGATCAGCGAAACGCTCATATCTTATTTATTGTTGAGATCTTGTTTGATTTGCGAAGAACTGATATCCGGAGTACGCGAGAGATAAACAACCTCGACGCCCTCTTCTTTCAGGAAGTCAAATTTACCTTCCCAATCGTTGCCCATAACAAATGTATCAATGTTATATTTGTGCATATCTGTTCGTTTCTGATCCCAATTCTCCTCAGGTACTACCAAATCCACATATCGAATGGCTTCGAGAATAGCTTTGCGCTGTTCGTATGTGAAGTAACTCTTTTTTTGTTTTTGGTTCCAATTAAACTCGTCAGTAGAAAGCACCACTACCAAGTAATCGCCTAACTCTTTGGCTCTACGTAACAGATTAATGTGCCCGAAATGCAACAGGTCGAAGGTCCCGTATGTAATAACTCGTTTCATTAATTTATTTATTTAATTATTTATATAGTTCGATGTATTTGTTTTGCAGATCTACGGCAGATGTCCGTGCATCGTACCCCGCTTTTTTGATTTCGTCAAGTCGGTCGTAGCGGTTGTAATCCTTTGCTTTATAGATCTCTTCTGCCCAATATTTTGCACCGCGTTCAAGAGGTAAATAAGTAACCAGATCGGTAACACTACACTCCTTAGATACTGTCCCATCTGTCGTAAAACATTTTAACCCAGAGATTTGAGCCTCTATAATCGAAAGAGGCAACCCTTCGTAAAGCGACGGTAGCATAAATATATCAATTGCTTGTTCGTATTCATATACATTAGGCACAACTCCCGCAAAAATCACATCATTGGTTAGCCCTAATGAATTAACCTTCTCGGTAATCTGCTCTCTTAGTTCTCCATCTCCAATAAGTAGTAGCTTGGAATGAGGGAGCAATTGATTAAACTCATTAAAGATGTCAATTGCAAATAGATGGTTTTTTTGTATGTTAAATCTGGCTGCTACACCTATGACTATACTTTGGTCATCTATTGCGAGTTTATTTCTAAATACTTGCCTAATATGTGGGTTGAAAGAAAATTTATCACCTTCAATGACATTGCGCATTATCGTAACTATATGTTTTGTCGGAAAGTTTTGACCATATAACCATTCTGCAGCTTTAACTCCACAAGCAAAATAATGTGTAGCGACTTTCTTTAATGGTACTTTCAGAAAATCTCTAATGACACCTTTTAGTCCATATTCTGATTGTGTATTATGCGAATGACATATTCTTACCGGTATATTATGTCTTTTGGCGATGTATAGAGGGAAAACGCTTTTTGATGAGGTATGAGAGTGAACAATTCTGTATTCCGGGTGTATCTTAAAAAAGTGATCAACACCTTTAAGATAGGGTATAGGATTGCTCATAGTCAACCTCGGAACACGATGAACAATTCCGCCCAGCGATATGATTTCATCCTCAAACGCACATTTATTAGGATCGGTCAATAAGAAATCAAATTGTATGCGCTCTCGATCAATATGACGATAATAATTCATAATGGCATTCTCGGTGCCACCTCGATTCATTGTGTGAAGAATATGAAGGACTCGTATCTGCGCCATATTTTAGATCTTCATCAGTTTGTTTTGATTTACCTTATATTTTGTATAAAAATACAAAACTACGCCAAACGGAATAGCCACTACTGACATAAGCGGCAGTGGTGATTCTGAAATAAATTTCCAATTTTTACAACGAATAGAGCTAGATACATAATGAATACAAGTCTTAAACCGTGTTTTGAATGACTTGTAATATTTCATATGTATTTTGCGTAAATGGGCAAAGCCTTTGGGATTTGTCCAATATTGACGATACATACCCATACTTGAACCATCAGGTTGGTAATCAACAATAACCAATGGTTCATTAAGGGTCAATAACTTATACTCCTGATCGGCAAGTAGATATCTATAACCAAGGCTAAAATATCGCTCCCCTTCAAATATAGGATACTCAGGATAACTATTAATAACCTCGGTGCGATAGACTAATTTTTTGTCGCCCGAACCACCTGCTGCGTAATATCCCGAAAGAGTTGTTTCGGTTAATCCTTCGGGAAAGGCTTTGCCGATAATTTGTTTATGCTGATCATCAATATCCAAACCCACTAAACCCGCATATCTGTCCGATCCGTGAACTTTCCAAAATGTGATAATTTTTTCTACGGCATCGTCTGGCATATAGTCGTCCGAGTCGATGCAGGTGTTGAGCTCGGTTGTAATATTGCGATATGCAGTATTATGGGCACCGTGCATACCTTGATTTTGTTGATATATATAACGGATTGGAATGATACTCTCTGCAATCCAACCTTCAACTAATTCGCGTGTATTGTCTTGCGATCCATCATCTATAATCAGCCACTCAAAATCTTTGCAGGTTTGTCGGCAAAGACTTTCATAAGTTCGTCCGATCGTATGAGCACGATTATATGCCGGAGTGAAAATAGTAAGTGTTGCCATTTTTAACGGTATTTGCCAATAATCCACATAAAATATGTAAAGCCTAAATTAGCAAGCATAATCCAATTAAGGTTTTCGCCTTGTCTTCGCCAGATAGGTAACTTTAACAGCGGATATGCTAATAGCATAGGATATATAAACCAAGACAAATAAGCAAATCTATTAGAGAATGATGAACGAATCAGCATAACCCAAAAAGAATTGCATAAAATGTATGTATTCAGTAGCATTACATATGTTTTGTTGCTTACTTGTTTTTTTATAACAACATACCAGCCTAAAACGATTGGCATTACGCTATAAAGCAAGAAGTCCCAGCGGAAACCTGTATTACTGAATGATTCGTCGTATTCATCACTTGTGATGTAGCTATTTAATCGGTCATCAAATCCAAGTCCAGCGAAGAATGTTTCAAGCCAATCACCTACTGTCAAACTAAGAAAAATTGATAATACCCAAAACGCAACCGTTAGTCGTAAATTGTTTTTGAACTTTGGTAGAATAAATGCTGAAACGACCATCATTAATATTGGCAAAGCCATCGAATGATGAATGTTATAAGCGCAGAAACACAGGATTGCAGCTTTGATTTTATCACTTTTAGATCCTAATATATATGAGAATGCTACAAGCATTATAGAACAAGCCAAACCATTTCGAATACCGTTAATGCCAAAAGAGTAGTAGGAGAATGCAACAAGGTTCATTAATAGTGCTACCCATACATTGTTTCTCATTAATCTTTTGCAGGCCCATAATGTACACCCGATGTATCCAAATTCTACAATAAAGAAAAACATATTAACACTGAAAAGGCTTGCTGATTTATTCATAAACCAGTAGAACAACCAGTCCGAGTTCTCATAGTCAAGTGTAAATAGGCCATACTGCATATTGCTATATGTGCGGGCATAGTTTACCGTGTCGCCGAAATGGTAAGAAACGGGTCTCAATCCTAAGAATAATATAAGGATTATACTCAGCACTAATGCCGCCTTATAGTTGTCGCGTCCTCGATAAATGGCCTGGAAAGACAAGTTCTGATGTGAGAGTACATACAGAATTGTCAATATAAATAGTAGATTGATATATACAGCTTGGTATAAACTAGCAGGTATCATTCTCGTGTTGTTATTTTATGAGTTTGCGTAATTTGCTGGTGAAGTTTACTCCGAAAATGCGGTGAAGCATACGTGCTACCCATTGGCGTGCGGGGTTTACCTTCATCCACGTTTTTGAAAACCAATGTATGGTATAAGTGTCGGACGTTTTATTGAGTCGCCCAGTTGCGTCATCAAAGGGGTTGAAATATCGTTGAGGGTAGATATATATTCCAGCAACATCTTGAATCCCTTTTCGGTTTTCCAGCCCAAACGATTTAAGAATATCAGTAGTCAATCTTACGACTGCATACGTGGTGTTGTATGAGCCATCTTCATTCAAAAAGTGATGTGTTGCATATTTCTCCAAAATAGCCTCATATACTTTATGCTTGGCTTCTACTGCAAGACCTAATCCTGGAGCTACTGCGATGTCGCCATAGTGAGGGTCTTGTCCGTCAATCTCACACCCCATAAATGCCCCACGCTCAATAATCTCGTCCAGAGGACGAATCACCTCTACGTCAGTGTCGAAATAGACTCCTCCGTAATGATATAAAATCCAAAAACGAGCATAGTCGCTCACAAAAGCATATTTCTTTGCTTCGTAAGCCTCTTTCGTGTATGGGATAATATTGACGTCGAAGTTCGATTCGTTCCACTCCATGATCTCGTAGTCGGGCATATATTTTCTCCACGAGTCAATGCACTTGATGGCAAACTCAGGCAGCGGATTCCCTCCGAACCAACAATAGTGAATAACTTTTGGGATCATATAAACTTATAAATTTTTTCAACCTCTTGTTCATTTCCATAGTCGTGAGTACGAAGATGTTCGACGATTCGACTCTGCAACTCTTTGTCGTCAATTAGTGTCTTTATGCCTTCGGCGCACGCTCGATTGTCCATCGGAACAATCACACCATCGACTCTGTTCTCAATTTGACTTGATGCAGTGGGGTAGTTTGTAACCACAACGGGTTTGCATAACATTTGAGCCTCACGCACCGTTACCGATTTGCCCTCATAACGCGACGGCTGAACATAGATGTCGCACGCTTTGATATAAGGATAGGGGTTCGATCGCTTGCCGAGAATAATCACGTGATCACCCATTCCTGCCTCTGCGATCTTCTCGCGAATCAACGGCTCATCTCCACCGAATCCAATGATATACCACCGCACATTAAGCCCCATCTCAATCAAGTGCTTGCATATAAATGGCAGATTGTCATAGTTTTTGGCAGTGCAGAATCGCCCAACTGACAACAGATTAATTACCCCATCTTCGCGCACGATATCCTCAGCCGAGCCGTCAGCTCGTTTTTGCACAAATGTGGGCGATAAGATGTTCTCGATCTCAATCACTTTCGATTTCAGTTCAGGAAACACAGATGTAAAGGCTTCGGTTGCCGCCTCCGAAATTGATGCAATATGATCGAATCCGCTCCAATATGGCAACTCTAAACGTTTGTTAATGTGTATTTTGGTGTAGTCAGTATGTATCCACGCAATCTTTTTCTTAGCACGAACCTTATCAAGACAGATGTTGTGAGGGTTGAGGAAGCTTATCGCCAAATCGTACTCCTTGCCATTTATTTTAGGCAGGAATGGGGTGGTGCAATTTGCCACATATTGAAAAATCGACGCATCTTCACCAGTGATGGCGTGCGTACGACGATATATGCGATGACGGATCTTAGCCAATAGTCGAGCTGCAACAATGTCAACGTGTCCCTCGCGAAGAACATCTTTCATCGGGCGTTCGAGAGTGGAATATTTCGGATTCTCAGGCAATAGATTCACTCCGTCGGGAATTAGTTGCATCAATTCGCCTTGGTGGCTATATATGAACAGATCGACATCATGTTTGTTTTTGTCGATAGCGTTCAATAGCCCAATCAGCGAGATCTCCGCCCCGCCAATTTCAAGGTAGTGAATCAGTATCAGTATGCGAGGTTTTGTTATATCAGCAATCGACATAATAATTGCTAGAAATTAATCATCTTCGAAAAATAAAGTTGCGTATTGATGACAAATATTTATAGAATTTGGTTTGGTAAAATCCAGTACTGCCAATTATGTCTTTGATAGTTTTATATTGAAGATAGAATTTACTTTTCTGATTAAGTTTAGAACCTGATAGTTGGAAAATATATTCATTAGCCTTGGTGGCAACTTCAAAATATATTCTTCTTTTGAAATGGTTGATGTTATCGGTAAAATCGCTTTGGTCTCGTATGTAGTCATTTAGATCTATGATAAGAATGCGACTATCAAACTTTGCGTACTCCCTGATAAGGTCATTGATTTTTTTATACGTTGAATGCCTTCCATCATAATTCTTCTGACTGTTTTTTTTATATGGAGTTTCACTTCCAAGTAATAGACAAACTTTCGCTTTGGGATTAATTTTCTGTAATAGTGTTTTTATATTTTCTAATATTGCTTCAGGTGAGAGAGGACCTATATATTCATATTTATTGCTAAAATCTTCTAACCATTCATAGGTGAAATCATTATCTGCAGTAAAAATCGAACCATTAACATAAAGATCCCAGTTATTTTTATCAGTAAGTGGATAGATATATTCACCCCATGCAATCTTTATACCTGTTTTCTTATTTTTGTAAATGCCTAAGTTTGGCTCTGTCATTGTTTGCAATATTATTAATGATACATCATTGTCATATATTGCTGAGTCGTATAGGAATATGTCATTAAAAATACAATCCTTTATGAGCATTTCGGAGTC
The DNA here is from genome assembly GCA_017463585.1 of Rikenellaceae bacterium. Lineage (GTDB taxonomy): Bacteria > Bacteroidota > Bacteroidia > Bacteroidales > Rikenellaceae > Alistipes. The sequence continues at coordinate 48,196 of JAFTOX010000003.1, forward strand.
ATTTTCTGACAGAGATGACCATGTGAGATAGTTGATAGAATGGTTGTGGTGCTCAATATTATTGCCTTTAGATCCGATGTATGTGAACTCCTCAATTATCTGATCAGTTTGAAGGTATTCAGCCATCTGTTTGAGGTCACAGGCTCCTTTAAATACGATCTTCCCAGTTGCCATATTTTTATCTTTTCTTTGCCTATCAGAGATGCAATTGCTTTCATATTCAGTAATCCATGATGGAGCATCATCGAGAGTTATCTGAGAAATGACATCCCCAACAATTTTGAGTTGAGGATAGCCAAGTCTCGCATATACATACTGCTCTACTCCTTGACCTATGACTCGGCAAGAAAATAAAAAGTGTAGTAATTTGTTGTCTTTAATAGCATAGAAACCAACAACCCCGTAGTCTCCATATTTATCTTTTACAGTAATGTATCCAGATTGAACAGATTGGTCTGAACAAATGTCTATTATTTCCTCTTTTGACGAACGAACTTTTGTATAATTCAGTTGGTTTGTTCTATTGACTAGCTCATAGATACGTTCAATTTGATTTAAATAGTCAGAATGAAATCCAATTTGTATATTTGAATCATATAGGAATTCAATATTATCACTAGCCTTCTCTTTGGCCTCCTGTTTTTGCTCTAATATTTTGTAGTTGTTTAGCCTTTTATGCTCCGTGTCATTTATAGGTAAAGTGTGAACGAGTTTAATTAATGCGGGAATCTCTTCTGGTCCCATTACCATTAATTGGGGCTCATAAAATAATGCTTCATTAAGATTTAGAATATTATCATCTATAAAAAGGCAATTCTGTGGACGCAATCCCATGTCTTTAATCAACTTGCTGATTCTTTGACCTTTGGGTGACCAGTCAATTGAACGGAATACGAAATAATCTAATATGTCCAGTTCGGCTAGTTGGGTTTCTGTCACTTCTTTATCATTTTTTGAACAGATAGAATTTACAATGCCTCTGTCGGTAAGTATTTTTATGAAATCTATATGTTGGTTAATAGGAGTAATACCCCCCTCGCTTAATGTTCCTTTCCAGAAGGTATCATCGAGATCCCAAATTACAAGTTTTATTTTTGAAAAATTGATGTTCATATTGTAGTCTGAGCTGAGAATATTTTACCACAAAATGTGTGTTGATTTTCTTTTTCAAATTTATAATTCTTTTTCCAACTATTTTTGAAAAAAGATGTTGTTTCACATATTTTTTCCCATTGTTCTTCTGAGTATATTTCTTCTCCTTCTTCAGATGATAAAAAATATGTATGGGGATTGTTGATTGGTAAATTATTAATTTCAGATGAAAATATGGAATTCCTAAGAGTAAATATTTTGATTACATAATCTATAAGAAAATAGTTTATTAATGAATCATGTTTTGTCCAATAATGAATTAGGTAATCATATATGAATTTTGGCATAGGATGTAAATGAGGTATATACCATAAAAAGCCACTCCAATTATTTTGAGAAACATATACATTACTATATTTATTTTTTATAGTAAATAAAGAATTAAGATGTGGAATTTCTTTGTTTACATAAATAGTCGCATCTAACCACCAACCTCCATATTCTTTTAGTAAAGCGAATCTAAGTATATCCGAGAAATGGGTTATTGTTATCTGTCCTTTTGCTAGTTTTTGTTCAATATGGGGAGGGATGGCTACATATTGCTTGTAGTTGTGGATATTTAACAATACAACCTCATTGTTTCCCTTGTTTTTAACAATGGAGTTATAGCATTGCTTTACAATTGGAGGCATTTTTTCTTTTCCTTGTGCCCAAAATATCCAAATTTTATTGCATTGTTGTAATTGGGTGGGATAAGTATAATTCTCTGATTTCAGAATTTTACTATCGCGTTTGATGTATCTTAAATTTATTTGTTGAAGGGAGAAGTATTTACTTTGTAATCCCAATTTATATAAAACGCGATATATGAAAAAGTCTATGTAATAAAAAATATCCATAAAATAAGATATAACATTTGTTTAATATACCCCATTTAATCCATTGGGAACAAGGGTATAAGTTCTCATAATCTTTTAAATCTTCTATTTCTGGGATGGATTTTATAAACTTTAAATAGTTTATATTGGCATTAATAAGTTTGGGATATCGAAAAATTCCATCATGAATGATTTCCCATAATCTACGAAAGAGAAGAACTTTTGAATAGTGTACCCATATTCCATTTTTTATATAAAATTTTTTTTGAATCAACCATTGTTTATAGTCTTGTTCGAATTGATTTTCTCGTATTTGGGTTGATAATGAATTAGTGGTTTGAATACGATAATGATAGTTATTGGATTGAATGGTAGTAATATTGTTTACATGTTCCAAATAATGGAAGTTAAACTCAAGGTCTTCTCCTAAAGAAGTTCCTGTTGGGAATTTAATATGATATTTATTTATAATTGATGTCTTATACAATTTAGCGCAAGGGCCAAAGATTAAAAATTTTTCATTTAAGTCAACTAAATATCTGACTCCTTCGTTATTTAATTTGAATGTGTGATTTTGGCTTGGTTCGTAAATTGACTCTATGTTTTTAGAGTGATGTCTTATTACTCCTGATACAATCAAATCACTTTGGAAAGTATCTGTCATATCTTTCAAATAATTGGGACTTACCCAGTCATCACTATCAATGAATACAATATATTCTCCTCTACTTTCTTTTATTCCACGATTTCTGGCAGCAGATACTCCTTGATTAATTTGATGAATAATGCGGAATCTTGAATCAATTTTCCCCCATTTGTCACATATCTCTCCGCTATTATCTTTTGAACCATCATCGATAAGAATACATTCCCAATCATTATATGTTTGATTTATTACCGACTCAAGACATTGTTCCAAATAATGAGCTACGTTATAGACTGGTATTATAATGGAAATCATGACTCAATTAATTGATAAATTTTGTTCATGCTTGCTTCTAAATTAAAGTCTTTACCTCTTTCTTGGGCTTTTTGTGTATAATATTTTAAAGTAGATTTGTTTAGCATTTGTTTTAAGCCTTCATATAATCCTTTTTCTGTATTAGGGACACAAATTCCATATTTATTATTTTCTCCTAATTGTTCTTTAACTCCAGAGCATTCGGTTGATACAACAGCTTTACCTAAAACTAAAGCTTCTGTAATGGCTGTGTTATATCCTTCTGCATAGGAAGAGCAAACATATATATCGCTTACTGCTATATAGGGATATGGATTATTCTGAAATCCCAATAGTTTAATGTTGTTATTTAAGTTATTAATTTTTATAAATTCATTTAATTTGTTTTTTTCGGGACCATCCCCTAAAATCCAAAGCTCAATATTATATCCTTCTTTATATAGTTGATTAATTGTTCTTATAAGACGTATATGGCCTTTTCGTTCATTTAGTGTTCCTAATGTAATAATTCTATATAGTGAATGTCGTTTGGATAAGTCCTTAGGTAATCGTTCTTTCGCTTGGCGAATAATAATGTCACGATCAATAGGATTGTGAAGAACTAGAGTTTTCTCTTTTAAGTTGAATAATTTATCTGCTTGTTCTTTCACGATTTGTGAAACACATGGAATATTATTGATTCTTTTATAGCAATTAATTTCATCTAAATTGTTTCGAAAAGCGACTTCTGTCCAGTGGAATGTATCGAGTTCTATATGAATCCACGCTATTTTTCTTGTTGAATCTGACATGCCACTAATAAATCTTGTTGCATATCCTTCGATAAAAGCAATAGCAACATCGAACTTTTTACGAATAAATAGTAGATGGAAGACCTTAGGTGAACAATGATAATATATCCAAAGTTTGACCTTATTTTTAATTTTCCCCCATATTCTTGATAATATATTCTCTGAGTTATTGTCAAAAATATATCTGTATTTTATGTGCGTAGGATAGAAGTCTTTAGATAATACTTCTTTTCTATTAGAATATAGAGTTACATCATATTTTTCATAATCAAAATTACGCAATATGATTTGCTGAATTCGTTCCACACCACCACCATATAGGTTCTCAGTGAATATGGCCACTCTTTTTTTTCTATCCATTTGTTAATGTGATTTACAATTAGTGTAAATACTTCAAACATTTAACTCCCTTCGAAGTTTCTAACCAAATTAAGAAATTAGAAATGACGAATAATGCAGTTATTACTGTTGCAAATCTTACGACACTATTATTAAATATACTAAATGTATTTGCTGGGATATAATTAGCACATGCCATATCGTATATCCAGATCAATACAAATTGGAGTAAGTAAAATAGTATGCTATATGTTCTAAGAATTTTACATCTCTTATTAGCAAGATGCTTAAATTGAAGTTTATTAAATAAGGGTAATAGTATGAAAGGATATAACATGCGTGATAGGGTTAAGTTTCGGTATGCAAGTTATTGTTACACACAATATTAACATTAAAATCATATGGCTATTAATGAGAGTGGTCTTATGATTTAGTGTTTTGTAAGCATTTTATACATAAATGGGAAAAATATTTTGCATTTACCCAGCAATTTACTCTTGAAAGTCATGTCGTTGTTGGTTAAATATGAGTATAATCTTGTTCTTGGATATTTGAGATAAGTTTGTAGGCGTGGGTCATTGCTTCCACATTCCCGTATTATTCTGTATATCTCATTAATTCTTTGATTTTGCCCACCTCCCGCATAGTGTAGAATTTTTGACTTGCTCAGATATTCCCATCCATTAAAATATATCTGACAATTCCAACCTCCATCTAACTCTCTTATAATGCAGCCGTTCTTATAGTTAGTATAATTCAATGCAGGTTGATCCAAGTTTACTCCATTGGAAATAGATTTTCCCCAGTTTAGGAACCATTGTTCATAAAACTCATGATTTGCTGCTGTGTCTTTAACCAGCATTACTCCACTATTGAAATATGGTTTATTAGCCATATCCTCGAACCCAGCTTTCTGGCATTTAGCAATCGTGGTATTTTCTGTCAATTTTACGTTACCATTACAATCTGCGACTAATAATATGTCACCTTGAAAGTAGTCAATTCCATTTAGCTTACTACAAATTACGGTATCTGTATCAATGAATAAAAAATCTCCACTGACAATGTTTCTTAAATTGGTTTTCAGAAACCTAGAGCATTGTACTTTGTTATATTTTTGGGGGATCTCCACTATGTTGATATAATCTACAATAGAGTGGAGGGCTTTTCTCCAACCGACTAAACTCTCACATGTAGCGTTATCGGTTACTACCTCAATATACACTTTATTATTTTTTTCCCTTAAAGAATATATACTCAATAGTAGCTGTTCAAGATAACAATCATTTTCACTACTAATTATGCAATATACTATCTTTGTTCTCATGATTTTTTCAATTTAGATAGGAACTTATCCCTAATAATAGAAATCAGCATATAAAAATCCCGAGAGTTGGAGATGATAGAAATCAATATATAATAGCTAGCGCCAATGATAATTCCACAGATTAATTGAAGGGCTAATGAATCAATGAATCTTATAGCAAAATATATTAAAAGGGCCATACTGCTTGAATATAGTATGGCTGGAATAATATTCTGAATTTGTTTTAAGATAGTAAATCCTCCTACTTTTTTTATGCAGTACATATTTATTATCACGGTTAGAAATGAATTGGCAATAAGTCCAATACACATAGCGGTAATTCCTAATGGAATGCAGATTATAAGCACTAAGATGCCCATTACTTTTGAGAGGACTTCAACTTTCAAGATAAGATCAGTTCGACCTTTAACTTGTATAAAGTCTTTACATAAAACATTAAATGGTCCCCACATCCTAGCAAAACATAGTAATTGTAGGAAGATTATTGCAGGAGCCCATTTTTCTGTAATTAAAATCAATATGAATGGTTTGGCCAAAACGGCAAGCCCAAAAATCAGAGGAAAAACTAAATAACACGATAGAGATACAAGTTTCAAATAAGTGCGATGAAGAGTTTCTTCCTCTTTGATCGCAGACATTACAGGAAAAGCTACAGGACCAACAATCGTTTGCAATGTGTACGCTGGAATCGTTGCATATGAGTTTGCTTTTGAAAAATATCCGAGATCTGATGCGGGAAACTTCTTGCCAATCACTATCGTGTTTAAGTTGTCGTATATTGTCGATATGAGATTTGAGGCAAGTAATTTAGAGCCAAAGCTAAAATATCTCTTCCACACTTCCCATGAAAACTTAAATTGGGGGAACCAGGGATCGTGCTTGTAATATAAATATCCATTTAAGAATGGCATAATAAAATTTGGCCAAACAAGAGCCCATACTCCCATTCCACATGATGCGCAAATTATTGTGGCACAGCCGATAACAATATTAGTTATTGTTCTAAATATATTTTGCGCTTTGAAATCCAGCTTGATGGTCAATCGAGTGTTTTGGATTGCCAAAAACGAGTTCAAGAACAATAATACAGCATTGGCACATACGATAGTCCTTATGCGAGGTTCGTTATAGAAGTTAGCTATGAGACCAGATGTGAAACATAATATTGTGGCAAAAAATGTGGTTAGAACAACGTTTGTAACAAATACTGTAGAGTAATCAATATCTTTTCTATCTTTGTTTCTAACCAAAGCAGTTGCAAAGCCAGAATCTATAAAACAACCAGAAATTTGCATGAAAATAGCAGGCATAGCAATCAAACCATAATCAGATGGCTCTAGTAATCTGGCAAGTATAATGCCTTCAATAAAGCCAAATATTTGTAGTGTTGATTGCCTTAGGAATGTCCAAAACATTCCTGAGAACATATTGTCTCTAGTATTACCTGTGGTAGCTATTTTTTGATCTATGTTTTTATCCATTTATGACACTTCTGAGAGTTGCGACATAATAATCAAAAGTCGCAATAGCCTTTAATTTCCAGTAGATGGCATTCGAGTACATAATTTCCCAAAAATGCGACTGGAGGAATTGGCGCAGTGGTATTGCCAATGTCGCGAACTCTTTTGTGGAGTCTTTGTGTGTCATCGAGAGCAGTTTAACGCAGGTTTCGACAACATTGCTTAAAGCCATTTCGGCATACTGTGTTGCGTGAACCTTTATTAGTTCGTATACTGCCAGCACATTGTCGTACTCTTCGAATGCACGTTTCGATAATTTCAAATGCGACAAGCTACCTTCGTGATACTCGTAGTAATAGAGCGGCACATCGGTATATGCCATATCTCGTTCCTGCAAGAAGAGTTGCGACATCACATAGTAGTCTTCGCTTAGGGTCGCTGATGGAAATGCTACCTCCCCGAAAATATTTCTCTTGTATAGTTTGGCAGGGAATCCCCAAAACTCATACTTGAAGAATCGAGGCATCAACTCTTCGAACCGCAACAAACATTGTTCCCCCTCAATTTGCGCAGGGATCTCTGATTCGTTGAAGATTCGTTGCACGCGGCACGCGCTGATGTTCACATTGTGGAGTACGATAAGGTCGTATAATTGCTTGATGTAGTCGGTCGAGACACAATCGTCGCAATCCATAAAGCTCACAAACTCACCCTCCGCGCGTTCTAACCCATATTTTCGCGCCAATGACGCACCTCCATTTTTGATGTGGAAAACTTTGAAACGCCCATCTTTGGACGCTATTTGATCGCACATCTCGCCACTCATATCTGTTGATCCGTCATCTACCAAAACAAATTCGAGGGTGGGGTAGTTCTGCTCTTGCAAGCAACGAAAGCAACGCTCCAAATACATTGAGGCGTTGTACACGGGGACGACGATCGAGATTAAAGGATATGTGGCGACGGCGCTATTCTTCAATTTTTTCCAACATTGTTGCGGGGATATATGTTGTGGCGACTGAGATCACATCGTTGAGGCGCACCACTACGCGGCGGTGACCTTTGAGGCGAATCAGTTCGCCCTCGACGCCCTTCATCGGACCGGCTATCACGCGCACGCGATCACCTGCTACCAGCGGAATATCGACCAGCGTCAAGCAGTCGTCGGGCATCTCGACCAGGAATCGGAAATCGTTCATCTGCTTGTCGGTAATCGGTGCGGGGCGTCGCTCTGCGCGATCGAGCACATAGCGCACAGGCAGCGACAGCTCATTCACGATGTCATAGCAGGCGTCGGGCTCGACACGAATAAAAACGACGTTCGGAATCAGCGGCACTTCGACGCGACGTTTGCGCCCGTTATAGACGCGCTCCTGCCAGCGCATAGGCAAATAGCATTCGACACCTGCCTCTTCCAATCGACTTTTCACGCGTCGAGCGAAATTGTTGCGGGTGTAGGCTGCGAACCATTGAGGCTCAGTGATATTGCTCATTTGCCGGGTGGGGGTGGAAAGGATCAAGAGGGTAGTGCTGGGCACGCTTCGCGGTTGTCAATGAACACTCAGACGCATCAATGACAAACCCACTTCTACAAATTCGCGCACCTGACTACTCACTCTTAAACAGATGTAAGTTTCCAAGTTATCAACGTACAAAGATATAGTTTTTCTATATATAATCAAAGTATAAAGCGTTAAATTATCGTTTTGTGAGGCTTAAAATTGGGGTTAAACAGGTCGAAAGATGTGTCGAAAGATTAAAACGAGTGGGTGGATTGTTGCGATGTCGAAAAATTTATTACCTTTGCCACCGGAAAACATTGAGAAATTATTCAAAACCGAAGAATATGGAACTGAAAGAGATTTTGGCTATTTCGGGTCAGCCCGGGTTGTTCAAATATGTTGCACGCAGCAGCAATGGCGTTATCGTTGAGTCGTTGATCGACGGTCGTCGCCACAATGCGTCGGCTACGGCACGCGTTAGTGCACTGACCGAGATCGCAATTTTCACCGAAAACGAGGATATGCCTTTGGCATACGTATTCGAGAAGATTTACGCTTACACCGAGGGTAAGGAGGCGATCAATCCCAAGTCGGACGCGGCTGCATTGAAGAACTATTTTGCAGAGGTTCTGCCCGAGTATGATCGTGAGCGTGTTCACGTTTCGGACATCAAGAAGGTATTTGCTTGGTACAATATGCTGGTTTCGGCAGGTATGACCAAGTTCGAGTTGCCCGACGACGAGGAGCAGACCGAGGAGTAACACTTGGCTCGAATTGCTGAACTAAGCCACGCCGTGAGGTGTGGCTTTTTTTTGTTTGGATTGCCAAAGTAATGGTAGCGTAATTTGGCAATATAATCTTGTAAAATGTTCAAATAAAAAAGCCACCCTGAGAGGTGGCTTTTTGTCGAAAAACTCGCTGATGGTTTACATTCGCTCGGGAACGTCAATACCCAGCAGTGCCATACCTGTGCGGATTACGCGAGCAACTTCCGAAGCGAGTTGTAGACGCATTTGGCGCACCTTCACATTCTCCTCGCGCATAATCGAGTGGTCGTGGTAGTAGCTGTTGAACGACTTTGCGAGGTCGTAGATATAGGCGCCGATGATTGACGGAGCGAAGTTCTCGCCTGCCGATGCAACCACCGAGGGATAATCGCTCAGCGTCTTGATCAACTCGATCTCCTCCTTCAAATAGTCGATGCCGACAACGCGACCTGCGTAGTCGATATCGCTCTCGGCAGCCTTTCGCAACACCGAGCAGATACGTGCGTGAGTGTACTGAATGAAGGGGCCCGTATTGCCGTTGAAGTCGATCGACTCGCGCGGATCGAACAACATTGTCTTCTTGGGGTCAACTTTCAAAATAAAATATTTGAGTGCACCCAGACCGACCATCTTCGAGATAGCCTCGGCCTCCTCGTCGGTGCAGCCGTCCAGCTTGCCCAACTCCTGCGACATCTCGCGTGCCGTCGAAACCATATCGGCGATCAGATCGTCAGCGTCTACAACCGTACCCTCGCGCGACTTCATCTTACCCTCGGGCAGTTCGACCATACCATACGAGAGGTGGGTGATGTTGTCGCTCCAATCGTGTCCCAACTTTTTGAGAATCAACTTCAAAACTTGGAAGTGGTAGTTCTGCTCGTTGCCCACAACGTAGATCATATCGTCCAACTTGTTGTCCTCGAAACGGCGGAACGCAGTACCCAAATCCTGAGTCATATATACCGAGGTGCCGTCGCCACGCAGCAGCAACTTCTGATCCAGACCGTCGGCAGCCAAGTCGATCCACACCGAGTTGTCCTCCTTGCGGAAGAACACGCCTGCGTCCAGGCCCTTCTGCACGATGTCCTTGCCAAGCAGATAGGTCTGCGACTCATAGTAAACCTTGTCGAAATCGACGCCCAGAGCCTTGTATGTAACGTCGAAACCGTCATATACCCAGCCGTTCATCGTCTGCCACAACGAGTAAACCTCCTCGTCCTTGGCCTCCCATTTGCGCAACATTGCCTGCGCCTCCTGCATAATCGGAGCCTGCTTCTTAGCCTCCTCCTCGCTCATACCATCGGCAACGAGCTGCTTGATCTGCTCCTTGTAGTGCTTGTCGAACTCGACGTAGTATTTACCTACGAGGTGGTCGCCCTTCATACCGCTCGACGCGGGGGTTTCGCCGTTGCCATAGAGTTCCCACGCCAGCATCGACTTGCAGATGTGAATGCCGCGGTCGTTCACCAAGTTCGCCTTGATCACGTTGTGACCGTTGGCTTTGAGGATCTGCGCAACCGAGTAGCCGAGCAGATTGTTACGAATATGACCCAAGTGGAGGGGTTTGTTGGTGTTGGGCGACGAGTATTCGATCATCACCGTACGACCCGTTGCATCGGCCTGACCGAACTCCTCATCGGCGCGCATTTCGGCAAAACGCTCTGCCCAGAAATCGGCTGAAAGCGAGATGTTTAGGAAGCCCTTAATGACGTTGAATGCGCTCACTTCGGGGTTGTTAGCGACGATGTGTTCGCCTATTTCGGTAGCGGTTGCTTCGGGCGATTTGCGGCTACGTCGCAGCAGGGGGAAGACAACGAGGGTAAAGTCGCCCTCGAACTCTTTGCGTGTCTTTTGAATTTGGAGCACTTCGCCCTCTTGCTCGCCGTAGAGTGCGCCGACGCTGCGACCCACTACGCCCGAAATAAACTCTTCGATAATCATCTTCTTTATACTTGGTTTATAGATATTTTACAAATTGTGGTGCAAATTTACGCAAAATTCGTGAACAAAGGTAATTTTTCGCCCGTTATGCGAAAATAAATCGATAATCGAAATAAATAACTCGGAAATAATTGTGCGTAAAACGGCAACGAAAAAACCGCACCCTCGTCGAGCGCGGTTTTTGTTTCATTCAAAATTAATTGGGCTATTTTCCCTCTTTGTAGGGTTTGAGGGATTTCTCTTTCAGCTTGCCATAGACCCAACGAGCCGAGAATTTATTGCCGTCTGCGTCCTCGACAACGCCCTTGCCGTGCGGAAGACCATTCACAAAATTGGCGCTATAAGCCAATCCGTCGGGGTAGAGCATAGTTCCGTAACCATTGGGCAGATCGCGCTCCCATTGACCGCAATACTTGCTACCGTCGGGATAAACCATCGTACCCACACCCTTGATCTCACCGTAGTAGGTTTGACCGCGATACATTGCACCATCGCCCCACGTAATTGTGGTAATACCCGTAGCCTCATCTACGGTAATCTCGGCAGAGGGTTTCGAGTCTAAATATTGGTTATTTTGCTCTGCTTTCTCAGCCTCTGCTCTTTTATTTGCAGCATTATACTGAGCATTTCGCTTAATTGCCGATTGGTATGATCTTAATTCTTTGCGAAATTCACTTTTTGATTGACCAATATATGGCACAGTCTGAGCAATGCTTGGTAGACTATAAAATGCTACAAAAAGCAAAAATAAAAATCGTTTCATAATTGTATGATTTTAAGATTTTTGCAAATATAACAAATTAAATCTGCAAATCCAATTCTCTCCTTGCTGAAAATCAACTTTTTATGCAAATATTGGCAAAATCTGCGATTTTGACACACCTTCGCGGGCTCGCCCTTCGGGCGACCGCCCCAGCCCGCGAAGGTGCGCATTCATTGAAAGCAAAGTAAATAATTGTGAATTGTGAATTGTGAATTGTGAATCCCTCCCGTTACTCCTCCTTGAACGATCCGAACGAGTAGCCCTTCTTTTTGAGCTTGCGGATCATCTTGTCGAGGTGGTTGTAGAGCTTGTCGGTGCGCTCGTCGTTGGTACCGGGGTGGATCAAGATGATCGCACCGTTCAGACCTTCGCGTTCCTCCTTAGCCCAGAAATCCTTCAAAATCGCCTTCGACGAACGATAGTTCGACATCGAGGGGTTGGTGTAGTCGGCATTGGTGTAGGTCTCCTCAGTCAAATTGACGGGCACCAATCCCATCTGTACAGCCACAGCATTCGACTCGGTCGAGTAGTGCTCGTAGGGCGGAATATAGGCACGAATCTTCTCGACATCGATACCCATACCTGCCAGCTCGGCCATATTGGCGTCCAGATCCACGCGCACCTCTTCGGGTGTAACGAGCGGGGTGTGCGCCTCGTCCCATTCGGCATAGAGCAGGTGCTTGTCCGAGTGGGGTGCAACGTAGTGCCCTGCGTCGATAATTGCCTGCACCTTGTCGCGATTTACGCGCACGCAGTTACCCGTAACAAACCACGAACTTTCGACGTTGTGTTTTGCGAGTGTTGCCAATACCGTAGGTACGCCTTCGAAGTTGTAATCGCCTGTGAAACAGAGGTAAATCTTCTTCTCGGCGGGATTCATACGGTGCACAGCTCCGAATCGGTCGAGCTGTGCACCATCGAATTTATCTACTTTTTTTTTACGTCCTTGCCGAGTGCGCTGAGCGTCGAGAGGTAGTAGGTCATTGACGCCGTACCGTCCATCGTAGGCTCATTGGTCGAGAAATCGCCAAAGAAGTCGTGATATACTGCGATACCGTTCTGGAATGGTTTCAGAGGATCATCGTCGCCCTGCGAAACACCGATCATACCGTCGTTGATGGTCTTGTAGATAGGACCATCGATCAGACCGCCGTAGATCGAACCGTTGCGGGTCTTGATGTAGATTGCGTGAGGATCGGTCGGGGTATCAACACCCTCGGGATACTCGCAAATCATCGTTGTACCCCACGGGTTGCAACCGAAGATCCAGTCGAGCAGAGCAGCCTCCATTTCGAGGTACTTCTCGTCGCCCGTCAGCTCGTGGTACAGACGCAACTGAGTCAGCGCACCAAAGGTGAAGTTGTTCGAGCACCAGTGGAAAGGAACACCGTGATAGAACGGATCCTCGCCTGCGCGATTCTCGATGTGCATCAGACCCTCGCTCATATAGCTCTCATACTTTGCCTTCTGAGCGTCGTTGCCCTCCTGAGCGATTAGGTAGTGGCCCAAGTTCACGAACGGATACCACTGATAGTGGCGAGCCTTGCCGGTCTCCATCCACGGAGTGATGGGCTCCAATTCGCCCCAATAGTCGGCACGTTTGAGCCAATACTCGTTGTCGGGCTCCATCAGGTGCAGAGCGACAGCTGCCAACTCCATATCGTCGATCCAGTTAGCCTCCTCGTAGAAGTAGGGCTCTTTGTAGCATACGCCGTGGAATGCACCCGGATCGCCCTCAGCAAATGCCATTGCATCTACTGCCTTCTTCTTCATACTCTCGGCAAATTCCGGGTCGATCTTCTCGAACAGAACCGAACCCAAAGCGAATGCCGACGCATACTTAGCTGCTGCCGACGCTACGCCCGTATTGCGGTTCTTGTACTTGCCGATGCCCTGAACCTTACCGGTGATGAAATATACGGGACGACCCATACCGGGGCCCCAACCGTAATCAACTTGATCGGTGTGCGGCTCGCGGATACCTGCGTGGTCGCGGTCGTCAGCAATCTGGTTGAACATAACGGCCGAGTCGGGATTCATACGCTTCAACCACTCCAAGCCCCAACGAGCCTCGTCCAAGATGTCGGGCACGCCATTCTTGCCCTTGTTGCCTGCTGCGTCGAACTTGTCAGTGAACTGATCGGGGTTCTTGTAGTAAGCGAACAACATCTGGAATGTGGCATTAGCCGAGGTCATCAGATATTGCAACTGGTCGGTAGCATCGTGCCAACCGCCACGAACGTCGATATGCTCGCCCGTACGTGTGGGGTGATCAACGATGTAGCCGTCGTGCTGGTGGCACTCCTCGCCCGTGTAGGGGTTGTAGCCACAACGCTGCTGACGCATATAGTACAGAGGCATATTGCCTGCATCGGCATAGATGTCGTTGCCAATGCGGAAGTTCTCCGATCGGGTGTCGCCAATCTTAATGTAGTATGCACCCTCTTTGGTCAGTTCGCTGAACGGCAGACGGTAGGCACTCTTCATACCCCAAACCGAGCCATCTTTCTCGACAGCCTTGCCTGTGAAAACGACCTTGCCACTGCGAGCCTCGCAAACGTCAAAAGTTGCGACCTCGGTGGGGGTGTCAGCAATTACGACAGCCACCTTGGGCAGCGTGTTGATGTAACCAATCAAGTTGGTACGGATCCAACTCTTGGCCGAAACCGATGCAGCTGCGAGCAGTGCAACGGCCAGAATAGTAAGTTTTTTCATAGTGTTTTTATTTTACGTTGTGTGTTGTGTTAGTTTCACTATTTGTAGAGCAGGTATTTCTGTACCTTCTTCTTGAATGCGTCGATGTCGCCATTCCAGATCGGCAGAATATCCTCGACCAGCCAGCGCTCGCAGAACTTGGCGCGCACGTCGCCACGACCGCACACCTTGTCGAACATATTCAGGCGCGACTTAGTAGTGTCGGCAAACACGTCGTGGTCGGGCCACAGCTTGTGAGCCTCCTGCAAGAAGTAGAACTGCAACAGAGTCAGCGGAGCATTGACGGGATCGACGATGTGGATCTGCACACCACGCAGGTCCTTGCCCTGCTGAGCACCGTAGTAGGGTTTGTAGTAGATGGGGCGGAACACAACGCCCTTCAAACCGATCTTGTTCAGATTCTCAGCCAGCAATTCGGGTTTGTCGATCCACTCGGCAGCCAACAGCTCGAAGGGGAGCGTGTAGCCAACACCGATGTTGAGCGAGTAAAGCTCACCTGCGATACCCGTAGCGGGGTAGAACAGACAGCTCCATGCCTGAGGAATGTGGGGCGACGAGAGCACCCAAGGCAGACCTGTATCCTCGAACGACATATTGCGCTTCCAGCCCTTCATCTTCACGACGGTCAGCTTGCAAGGTTTTTCGAGGTAGTTCTCATTGAGGAACTGAGCCAGCTCGCCCGAGGTCAAACCGTGAACATAAGGAATGGGGAATTGGCTTACGAACGAGTAGAAACCGTCCTGCACCAAGCAACCCTCCATACGAACGCCACCCAGCGGGTTGGGACGATCGAGGATAACCATTTCGAGGTCGTTCTCGGCAGCAGCCTCCATAGCCTTACCCATAGTCGAGATAAAGGTGTATGAGCGCGAACCGATGTCCTGAATATCATAAACGATAGCGTCCAGACCCTTCAACATCTCGGGGGTCGGCTTGGTTGTACGACCATAGATGCTGTAAACCTGCACGCCGGTCGTTGCATCAACATAGTCCTCGACCTTAGCACCTGCGGTGATATCGCCACGCACACCGTGCTCGGGGCTGTAAAGAGCCTTCAACTCGACGCCCTCAGCCTCGTTCAGAATGTCGATAGTCGATTTGAGGTTACGATCAACGCCCGTGGGGTTGGTAATCAGACCCACCTTTTTGCCTTTGAGCTGAGCGAAACCGTTGTCGCGCAGCACCTCGATACCTGTCTTAACCTGAGCGGTAGCGGTTGTTGCAACTGCCACAGCCAGAGCCAGAATAAGTGATTTGATTTTCATTGAAAAAGTTTGTTATTTGGTTAATATTTCGTGTTTACTCATATTGCGGAGCATACAAATATAACTCTTTTTCGTGAAATTGCGAGAAATTATGCCTTAAATATTTCCGAAAAGCGTAAAATTTACTAATTTTACATTCCGAATTTTGTGCAAATTTAACGTTAAAACTTTCTATATGTCACAAACTCAACAATTCAAACGTTTCCTTTCGCTTGACATCTTGCGCGGTCTGACCGTTGCGGGTATGATCACGGTGAACAATCCGGGCAGTTGGGGCGAGCCTACCTTTGCACCTCTGCGCCACGCAGCGTGGGACGGCTGCACCCCGACCGATTTGGTCTTTCCCTTCTTCCTGTTCTGCGTTGGTGCGTCGATCTGGTTTGCCTACCGCAAGTCGAACCACGAACTGACCACTCCCGCAGTAACCAAGATCCTCAAACGAGGTCTGTTGATCTTCCTCGTTGGCCATTTGGTGGGCTACTATCCCTTCTATCGCTTTGGCGAAATCGCTCCCGAACAGTCGTGGCTCGGTTGCTTGTGTTCGATCGTTCAGATTTTGGGCTTGGGTCTGAGCATTGGCTCGATGGTTTGGTTCTCGAATCAGAAGGAGAATGACAGACTCGATCCCGATTACAAACGTCGCCGTGCGTGGGCGTGGACTCTGCTTGGTGTAGGTTTGGTGCTGGCTATCCTGCCCTTCCCGTTGCTGCTCGGCACTCCGCTCAAATCGCTGGCTAAGTGGCGTATTTTGGGCGTATTCCCGCGTATCGCACTCTGCTTTACGGGTGGCGCTTTGTTGGCTTTGTGGCTCAAAACCTATAAGCGTATTTCGATCGCTTTGGTGCTGATTTTGGCTGTTTATTGGATCGTGTCGGCAATGTTTGGCGATTTCACGCTTGAAGGCAACCTTGCACGTACGATCGACTTGGCTATTTTGGGCGACGCTCATATGTATCACGGCGAGGGTATCGCATTCGATCCCGAGGGTCTGTGGAGCACGCTGCCCGCTATCGGCACCGTTCTGCTCGGCTATATGTCGGGTAAGCTGATGGGTGAGAGTACCGAGGACGTTAAGCGCAACATTATCACATTGGCGGCTGTTGGAGGTCTGCTGATCACTTTGGGCTTGATTATGAATCCCTACTTCCCGATCAACAAGAAACTCTGGTCGAGCAGCTATGTTCTCTATGCTGGCGGTTTGGCAATGCAGGTTTGGGCGCTGTTTGCCTACTTGATTGATGTTCGCAAGAAGACCAAGTGGACAACCTTCTTCGCTGTATTTGGTACTAATGCGCTGTTTACCTACTGCCTTTCGACCTTCTTTGTTAAGGTTTGGGGTCAGTCGTGGTTCCGTGTGCCGATGGACGGTGGCGAGCGTCACGTTACAGTATTCTCGGCTTGGTTCACAACCTTGAAGGAGATTATGCCCGTTGAGCTGGCGTCGTTGCTGACCTCGTTCTCGCTGGTGGCTCTCTGCTGGTTGATTGCCCTGCCCCTGTTCAAACGTAAGATTTACATTAAACTTTAAACGGATATGAAGCGTATTCTATTGCTCGTTGTCGCACTTGCGGCAGCAGTTTCGGTATCGGCCAAGAGCGATACACTGAGCTACGCCTCGGCTGAGAGCGTAGGTATGGACGGCAAGTACCTCTCGACCACGATCGACTCGTTGGTTGAGTATGCAATGTCGCAGCACGCCTTCCCCGGTTGCCAGATTTTGGTAGCTCGCCACGGTAAGATCGTACATCACAAGAGCTACGGTCATCACACCTATCGTCGTTATCGTGCGGTTGAGAATGACCATATTTTCGACCTCGCATCGTGCTCGAAGGTGATGGGTGCAACTATCGCAATGATGAAGTTGGTCG
This sequence comes from Rikenellaceae bacterium, assembly GCA_017463585.1. GTDB lineage: Bacteria > Bacteroidota > Bacteroidia > Bacteroidales > Rikenellaceae > Alistipes. The sequence continues at coordinate 65,865 of JAFTOX010000003.1, forward strand.
AGGACGGTCTGATTGGTCTTGACGAACCCTTCTCGAAGTCGTTCCCCTATTTCGTGGGCAGCAATAAGGAGGACGTAACCCTGCGTGAGTTCTTGGCTCATCAGGGCGGTTTGGTGCCTTCGGTCAATGTCTATCGAATTATGCACGACGAGCAGGGTCGTCTGCGCGAGGGTCTGTTCAGCTACACCCCGAGCGAGGAGTATCCGATCGAGGTCTACAAGAATATGTGGGCTCGCAAGGATATGCGCGAGATCGTCTATAAGGCTGTGGCCGATACGCCGCTCGGCCCGAAGAAGTTCCGCTACTCGTGTATGTCGTTCTTGTGCTATCCCTATGTGGTTGAGTCGCTGACGGGTAAGGGCTTCGAGGAGTTCTTGCGCGATACCTATTACGAGCCTCTGGGCGCTGACGCTATTATGCTCAATCCTGCACACAAATACCCCAAGAATAAGATCCTTCCGACCGAGGTTGATACGGTCTATCGTAACGACCTTATTCACGGCTATGTACACGATGAGTCGGCTGCGATGTTGGGTGGCGTGTCGGGTAATGCAGGTGTTTTTGCCAATACCGAGAGTATGGCCAAGGTGCTCCAAATGTTGCTCAATGGTGGTACGTACGGTGGCAAGCGCTACTTGAAGCGTAAGACCATCGAGGAGTGGACTTCGTGCCAATATCCCGACAATCGCAATCGTCGTGGTTTGGGCTTCGATCGCCCGATTTTCAGCAACTCGCCCGAGTTGTCGTTCGATGACGCTTATCCCGCACCGTCGGCAACGCAGAAGAGCTTTGGACACTATGGTTTTACGGGTACGATGTTTTGGGTAGATCCGACTGAGGACGTGATCTATATCTTCTTGACTAACCGCGTCTATCCCAACCGTTCGATTGACGCGCTGGGTCGTGAGAGCACCCGCACCAAATGCCAGGAGGCAGTCTATGAGGCGATCCGCCGCTTCGAGAAATAGTCTATAAGTGTAATGAAAAATGTCGCGCTCGAATCTCGAACGCGACATTTTTTATTGCAGAAAATTCACTAAATAATTGTGAATTGTGAATTGTGAATTACACTACTCGTATTTCATCGGAACGATCTCGCCGTCGAGAGCAGCCACTGCGTTGTAAGCCAGCGCACCCAACTCATTCTCGCCAGCCTCGATCACAACGGGAGCGATGAACGAACACATCTTCGAGATGTAGTTGCAAACATACTCGCTATACGCAATGCCGCCAGTGAGGATAATCACCTCAGCTTTGCCTTCGAGTACGGTAGCCATTGCTCCGATCTGCTTGCCGACGGTGTAGCACATCGCGTCGAGAATCAACTTCGCGTGCTCGTCGCCATTCTTAATGCGGTCAAGCACTTCGAGAATTGACGCTGTGCCCAAATGAGCCATCATACCTCCCTTGCCTGCGAGCAGTTTATCCAACTCCTTCGACGAATATTCGCCCGATTCGACCACAGCCTTCCAACTGTCGGCAGGGAGCGTACCCGAACGTTCGGGAGCGATCGGACCTTCGCCCATCAGTGCATTATTGACATCGACAGCTCGACCTAAACGGTGCGCTCCGACCGAAATGCCGCCGCCCAAATGAGCTACAACCAGATTCATCTCTTCGTACTTTTTGCCGATCTTAGCGGCATAGCCACGAGCAACGGCCTTCTGGTTCAGTGCGTGCCAAATCGAGCGACGCTCCACCATAGGCAGACCTGTAATTCGAGCGACGGGTTGCAACTCGTCGGTTACGCACGGATCTGCTATAAATGCCTTAATGCCATACTTTTGTGCAATACCCAATGCCAACAGACCACCCAGATTCGAGGCGTGGTGCATCGTCGGATTTTTCAAGTCGTGAATAATAGCCTCGGTAACCTCATAAACGCCCGATTGCAGCGGTTTGAGCAGACCTCCGCGACCGATTACGGCATTGAGGTTGTTGAGTTCGATCCCCTGTTTGCCAAGCTCGTCGAGAATGACGCGCAGACGGAAATCGTATTGATCGAAGATCGTTTCGTAGGGGGCCAGCTCCTCGCGCGTATGGCGAACGGTGATCTCGGCGATGGGTTCCACGTCGCGGTAAAGACCCACCTTTGTTGAGGTCGATCCCGGGTTGATAACTAAGATATTGTAATTGTTACCCATTTGGTTTTTTTCGAAATGTTTAGGTTGATAAATAAGCAATCCGAAGCGTGTCCCTTGTTTGAGGGTTGCGCTTCGGATTGCTCTATGTTTCGGTTGAGTGTCGTCGTGATTACTTAGCCGACAAGCAAGCCAAAGCGATCGAGTAGAGTTTGGTCTTGCTCGAATCGCCACGCGAAGTCAGCACGCAGGGAACTTTGCTACCAACAACCATAGCTGCCAGCTCGCCACCACCTACGTTAGTAGCCATCTTAAAGAACACGTTACCCGACTCGATGTTGGGGAAGAGCATACAGTCAGCCTCACCAGCGATTGCGCTACCCTTAACCTTCTTGTGCTCAGCGATGTGCTTATACATTGCAACGTCCAACGACAGCGGGCCGTCAGCCTCGATGTTACCCAACTGACCACGATCGGCCATCTTGGCCAACAGCGCAGCCTCGGTCGAAGAGATTACGGTAGGCAGCAGCTGCTCGCTTGCCGAGATGATAGCCACCTTCGGGCACTTTACGCCAAGAGTGTTGGCAGTCTGAGCCAAGAACTTGATCTGCTGCTGCTTCTGCTTGAAGTCGGGCAGGGGAATAATTGCAACGTCCGAGATGGTGAGCAGGCGAGGATAGTTGGGCAGATCAACAACAGTAACGTGGGTCAGAATGCCCTTCGGGGGAACCAGACCGTACTCCTTGTTGAGAATTGCTCTCATATACTTATCGGTTGTCAGCAGACCCTTCATCAGTACGTCGCCTTCGCCCTCAGCAATCATCTTCACGGCGATGTTAGCAGCTTTTACATCGACGCCTTCGTCAATGATGGTGAATTTATTAACGTCGATACCCTCGGCAGCGCAGACCTTCTCGATCTCCTCGCGGCTACCAACCAGAGTTGCATCAACCAACTCAGCCTCCACAGCATCATTAACTGCGGCGATGGTGTGCGAATCCTGACCGTAAGCAACGATCAAACGTTTGCGACCGCGAGCTTTCGCAGCGGTTACGACATCTTCCAAATGTCTAATTTCCATAGTCCTTATAGTTTTTTATAAATTTTTGACAATAGCGTAGGTGTCCGAAGCGATCACCAACTCCTCGTTGGTCTCGGCAACAACAGCCTTCACGCGCGAATTAGGCTTCGAAAGCACCTTGCTCTCGCCGCGCACACCCTTGTTAGCCTCGTAATCAAACTCCAAGCCAAGGAACTCCATATCCTTGCATACGTACTCGCGCAGGTCGTCCGAGTTCTCGCCAACACCGCCCGTGAATACTACCAGATCCAGACCGCCCATCTCGGCAGCGTATGCACCTACGAAGCTTCTCACGCGGTTGTAGTAGAGGTCGCGACCCTCGATTGCGATCTTCACGCCGGCCTCATACGCAGCGTCGATGTCGCGCATATCGCTCGAAATACCGGTCAGACCCTGAATACCCGACTTCTTGTTGATGAATGCGTCCATCTCGTCGTAGCTCATATTCTCGTTACGTGCGATGTGGATCAATGCGCAGGGGTCGATCTGACCCGAGCGGGTACCCATGCACAGACCGTCGGCGGGGGTAAAGCCCATCGTGGTATTGAACGACTTGCCGAACTTGACAGCGGTGATCGAAGCGCCGTTACCGATGTGGCAAGTTACGATACGCGACTTCTCAACGTCCAAACCGACCATATCAGCTGCAACCTTTGCAACGTACTTGTGGCTTGTACCGTGGAAACCGTACTTGCGAATCTTCTCTTCTGAGTAGTATTTATATGGGATAGCGTAGAGATAGTTGTGTGCGGGAATAGTCTGGTGGAAAGCGGTGTCGAAGGTGAATACCTGCGGAACGTTGGGCAGGATCTCGGCCATCGACAGTGCGCCCTGCAAGTTTGCGGGGTTGTGCAGCGGAGCCATCTTGATACAATCGCGTACCTTCTCGATCGAGTCGGGAGTTACGAGTGCACTACCTTTGAAATGCTCACCACCGTGAGCTACGCGATGACCAACGGCTTTGATCTCGTCATACGAGTTGATTACGCCGTGCGCGGGGTCGATCAGAGCTTTGAGGATCAGGTCGATACCTACGTTGTGGTCAGCGATGGGCTGATGCAATTCGAGGGGCTCTTTGCCTACGGGTTTGTGTTTCAGATCGCCTTCTGCCTGACCGATACGATCGACCAGACCTTTGGCCAACAATTTGTGGCTTGCCTCGTTCATATCGATCACCTGATATTTGATCGACGAACTACCGCAATTCAATACGAGAATGTTCATTGTCTTTTGAGATTTTATTTTGTTAATTTTTGAGTCCATTATTCGGCACACAAATATATACAAAAATTCTTATGCAACAAAGAGAGTCGAATGATAAAATTTCACAAAATCGGCACATTCGATTATAATTCATTACCTTTCGACGAGTTTTTTGTTGCTCGGAAGGGCGGTTGGTCGAAAGGTCGATTGCCTACCTCTCGCGTCAATCGGTCGAGGTGTGCTGCTCGCCCACGCGATAAATGTGCGCGCGTGATGGTAAGTTGGTCGATTTTTGTCGAAAAGTTCTTGCACGATCGAATAAAAAGTTTTACCTTTGCTCGTTAAACTGTGTTTAGACTATGTCTAAATGCTGTAACCTGATCACTCTTAAATCTTTAATTGAAGTATGGATACCAAAGTTTCCAACCAGTCTGTTCCTGTGGAACAAGTCAGCAATGCTGAAGATGTGCACAATGTAGCTACCACGATGCAGCCCGAGGAGGTTGCCGCAACCATTAACGCCGAGGAGCCCGAAGTGGCCGAAGGTGTTGATTTTTCGGACGAGGAGGCTCGTCTTGCTGCCGACAATGCCGGCATTGATCTGGGTGAGGCCACGCCCGAAGAGGAGGAGGCTCAACCCGAAGCGCAGATGGCGACCGATGAGCAGTCGCTTGTCGGTAAGAGCAAGACCGAACTTGTCGAATTGTTTGCACAACTGTTGGAAACAAAGCCCGTGCAGAGCCTGCGTGGTGATGCCGAGGCGATCAAAATAGCATTCTACAAATTACGCCGCTCGGAGGTCGATGCTCAGCGCAAGGAGTTCCTCGATGCGGGAGGCAAAGAGGAGGAGTTCTCGCCGTCGATTGATGGCGCTGAGGTAACACTCAAAGAGCTGTTTGCTCGCTACCGCAAGATGCGCGATGAGTTCGTAGCGGGTTTGGAGCAGGCTAAGGAGGAGAACCTGAAAGTTAAGCTCGCTATTATCGACGAGTTGAAGGAGTTGGTTAATAGCGACGAGACGCTCAACCATACATTCACCAAGTTCCGTGAGTTGCAGCAGCGCTGGAAGGAGACGGGTCCCGTTCCTCAGGCCAATGTGAAGGACACGTGGGAGACCTACAACCTGCACGTTGAGAATTTCTACAACTTTATCAAGATCAACAAGGAGTTGCGTGATCTCGATTTGAAGAAGAACTACGAGGCTAAGATCGCTCTGTGCGAGCAGGCCGAGGCGTTGGTAATGGAGCAGTCGGTGGTTTCGGCGTTCCGCAAGTTGCAGAAGTTGCACGACGAGTGGCGCGAGACGGGTCCTGTGGCTAATGAGTTCAAGGAGCCGCTGTGGGAGCGTTTCAAGCAGGCGAGCTCGCGTGTCAATAAGGCTCATCAGGAGTATTTCGAATCGCTCAAAGGTGAGCAGCAGAAGAATCTCGAAATGAAGACCGAGCTTTGCGTGAAAGCCGAGGAGTTGTCGGAGCAGATGTTCACTTCGCGCAAGGAGTGGAACAAGGCCAACGATCGTCTGTTGGAGATTCAGAAGGTGTGGAAGACAATCGGTTTTGCACCGAAGAAGGATAATACCCGTATCTACGAGCGTTTCCGCAACGCTTGCGATCGTTTCTTTGCGATGAAGCGCGATTATTATGCTCAGATCAAAGCCGAGATGGATCACAACCTGCAATTGAAGAATGAGATCTGCGAGGCTGCCGAGTCGATCAAGGATAGCGAGGATTGGAAGAAGACAGCCGATGAACTGATCGCATTGCAGAAGCGTTGGAAGGAGATTGGTACGGTGTCGCGCCGCCACTCGGACGCAGTGTGGAAGCGTTTCCGCGCAGCGTGCGATTACTTCTTCGAGCGCAAGGCGGCTCACTTCTCGTCGATTGATAACGAGCAGGAGCGTAATTTGCAGGCTAAGCGCGAACTGTTGGAGCAGATGAAGGCTTGCGATGTCAAGGAGGGTGGCTACGAGGCTATCAAATCGTTCCAGCGCAAGTGGAACGAGATCGGTTATGTGCCCATCAAGCAGAAGGACGCGCTGCAAAAACAGTATAAGGAGGTTGTCGATGCAATGTTTGCAACGTTGCGTGGTTCGGAGCACGATCGCTCGATGGATCGTTTCCGTTCGAAACTCTCGTCGATGAAGGCATCGGGCGACAAGCGTCTGCGTTCGGAGCGTGAGCGTTTATATAATAAGGTAAAGCAGCTCGAAGCGGACATCGCTCTGTTGGAGAATAACATCGGTTTCTTTGCTCACTCGAAGAATGCCGAGTCGATGATCAACGACGTTCGTGCCAAGATCGCTAAGGCTAAGGCTGAGATGGCCGAGACTATCGAGAAGGTGAAGATGATCGACCGCGAGGAGGAGCAGAGCGAGAACTAAACCAAAGAGCAACGAAAAGAAACTAATTAGAGAAACCAAAAATATAAAAATTATACGATTATGTCAATTGCTAAGCCCAAGTACATTTTCGTGACCGGCGGTGTCGCCTCGTCACTCGGCAAAGGTATTATCTCTTCGTCGATTGCGCGTCTGTTGCAGGCACGCGGATACTCGGTCGCAATCCAGAAGTGCGACCCCTATATCAACGTCGATCCCGGTACGTTGAACCCCTACGAGCACGGCGAGTGCTACGTAACCAATGATGGAACTGAGGCCGACCTCGATTTGGGTCACTACGAGCGTTTCACTGCCATTCCCACTTCGAGCGCAAATACCGTAACGACGGGTAAGATCTACCAGAGCGTAATCAACAAGGAGCGTCGTGGTGAGTATCTGGGTAAGACCGTGCAGGTTATTCCTCATATCACCGACGAGATCAAGCGTCGCATTCAGTTGTTGTCGGCAAAGAAGATCTACGACGTGATTATCACCGAGATCGGTGGTACGGTAGGCGATATCGAGTCGTTGCCCTATATTGAGTCGGTGCGTCAGTTGCGCTATCAGCTTGGTTATCGCAATACGGCGCTGGTTCACTTGACCCTTGTACCCTATATGACGGCAAGTGCCGAGTTGAAGACCAAGCCTACTCAGCACTCGGTTAAGGCTCTGTTGGAGAATGGTTTGCAGCCCGATGTGTTGGTACTTCGTTCGGAGCATCATCTGCCTCAGGAGGTGCGTCGCAAGGTGGCTCTGTTCTGCAATGTCGATCCTCAGGCTGTGGTTGAGTCGATGGACGTTCCTACGATCTATGAGGTGCCTTTGAAGATGCGCGAGCAGAATCTGGATTTGGTACTGCTGGATAAGTTGAATCTGCCTGCTGACAAGCCGTCGGATATGAAGGCGTGGGAGGCTTTCGTCGAGAAGGTTAAGAATCCTTCGAAGCGTGTCGATATCGCGCTGGTTGGTAAGTATGTTGAACTGCCCGACGCTTATAAGTCGATCATCGAGGCATACGTTCACGCTGGTGCAATGAACGATTGTAAGGTGAAACTGCACCTGATTCCCGCTGAGAAGGTTACCCCCGCATCGGTTGAGGAGTTGCTGGGTCAGATGAACGGTATTATGGTCGCTCCCGGTTTCGGTAACCGCGGTATTGATGGCAAGCTGACCGCCGTGAAGTATGCTCGTGAGAACAATGTGCCGTTCTTCGGTATCTGTTTGGGTATGCAGTGCGCAGTGATCGAATTTGCTCGCAACGTGTTGGGCTATGAGGACGCCAATTCGACCGAGATGGAGCAGACTCAGCACCCCGTTATCGACCTGATGGAGGAGCAGAAGGGGCTGTCGGAGAAGGGCGGTACGATGCGCTTGGGCTCATATCCTTGCCATTTGGATCCTCACTCGAAGGTGAGCCGTGCTTACAACGCAACGACCGTTGAGGAGCGTCATCGTCACCGCTATGAGTTCAATAGCGACTATTTGGAGGAGTTCGAGGCAGCAGGTATGCGTGCCGTTGGTATCAATCCCGAAACGGGCTTGGTTGAGGTAGTCGAGATCGACAATCACCCCTGGTTTGTTGCTACGCAGTATCATCCCGAGTATAGCAGCAATGTGCTGAATCCTCACCCTCTGTTTGTAGCATTTGTGGCTGCGGCATTGGCGAATAAGAAGTAGTCGTGAGGACTCAAACTAAACTAATGTGCAACTTAAAAATTTGAGATGGATAAAAATTCAGTAATCGGACTTGTCTTGATTGGCGCACTGCTGATCGGATATAGTTTCTACACAAACAAACAACAGCAGGAGTACCAGAAGGCGCAGGCCGAGTGGGTTGCTGCACACCCTGAGTTGGCCGAGCAGTCCGCCGAGGCGGATACTACGGTCGTTGCTGCCGAGACGGCCGCAATCGCGGGTGACACTTTGACGGCTGAGCAGCGCCAGCAGCGTGCTGACGAGGCTTTGAATGCAAATTTGGGTAACGATCTTTATGCGGCTTTGAAGGGCGCAGATCAAACCTTCGAGGTCGAGAATGATGTGATGAAGGTTACGTTCTCGAATCGAGGTGCGCAGATTACGGGCGTAGAGTTGAAGGATTATATGCGTTATGCCGAGGGCGAGCGCACCGAGCACGTGCATATGATGCGCGAGGGTTCGGCCGATTTCGATATCTGTATGTACGTGCGCAACGGGCTGAACAATGTTCGCCTCAATACCCACGATTACGCTTTCGTGGTCGATCCGGTGCAGAAGATTGACGATTATCAGCAGGTTGTTATGCGTCTGCCGGTGAGCGGAATGTCGGCTATCGAGTATGTCTATAAGGTGTATGATTCGGAGTCGGTGGCTCGTAACTATATGATCGACTTCGACGTACGTATGGTCGATATGGAGCAGTTGATGAGCAACCAGACTCAGTTAGACGTTGTTTGGCGCAGCATTTCGCTCCGCAACGAGAAGGGTTTCCAGAACGAGAATATGGCAACGACGATTGCCTATCGTTTCCCTGGCGAGAGTTCGATCGAGGAGTTGTCGGTGGGCGAGCGTGCCGAGGAGACCGAGAATACCCGCGTTAATTGGGTAGCGTTCAAGCAGCAGTTCTTCTCGTCGGTGCTGATTGCCGATAATAATTTCGACTATGCGTCGATGCGCTACACGACCTTCCCCGAGGGCTCGGAGGAGTTGAAGAGCTTCAATGCTTCGATGTCGATTCCCTATTCGAAGGAGATGACCGACTATAAGTTCCAATTCTACTTCGGTCCGAACAAGTATTCGATCTTGAATAAGTGCGTTTCGGAGAACGACGAACCGCTCTATTTGGAGCGTTTGATTCCGCTGGGTTGGGGTATCTTCGGCTGGGTAAACCGCTGGTTTGTAATCCCGATGTTCGATTTCCTGAGCAAGTATATCGGTAACTTCGGTTGGATCATTTTGATTATGACCATCGTGATCAAGATTATCATCTCGCCGCTGACCTTTAAGTCGTATGCTTCGACGGCTAAGATGCGTGTCATCAAGCCCGAGATGGACGAGATCAATGCGCGCTATCCCAATCCCGACGATGCAATGAAGAAACAGCAGGCCGTTATGGAGCTCTATCAACGTGCCGGTATCAGCCCGATGGGTGGTTGCTTGCCGATGTTGATCCAGATGCCTATTCTGATTGCGATGTTCCGTTTCTTCCCTGCCTCGATCGAGTTGCGTGGCGAGAGCTTCTTGTGGGCTGAGGACCTTTCGACCTACGATAGTGTGCTCAACCTGCCCTTCTCGATTCCTTGGTATGGCGACCACGTGAGCTTGTTCGCGCTGTTGATGGCCGTGTCGTTGTTTGTCTATTCGTGGATCAACTATCAGCAGACCGCCGCATCGCAGCCTCAGATGGCAGGTATGAAGTTTATGACGCTCTATATGATGCCTGTGATGATGCTCTTGTGGTTCAATAGCTATTCGAGTGGTTTGTGCTACTACTACTTCATTTCGCAGTTGATCACCATTGCTCTGACCTACATAATCCGTGCAATGTTGGACGATGATAAGGTGCGTGCGCAGATGCAGGCCAACGCCAAGAAGAAAAAGAAGAAGAAAAAGAGTAGTTTCCAGCAGCGTTATGAGGAGTTGTTGAAGCAGCAGCAGGAGATGTTGCGTGAGCAGCGTCAGCAGCAGGCTCAGCAGCAGCAACAGCGTCGCAAGTAAGTCGCTCTGTTCGACAGATCAAAAAGCCGTATCTCGCAATGAGGTGCGGTTTTTTTGTGCCGAAAATTATGATAATCAGCAAAAAAACACTAACTTTGAAAGTTGAAACCATTTTAACCGAAATCACTATGCCGTTCATAGTTCTCGAAGGCGTCGATGGCGCCGGTAAATCGACCCAAATCAAAAAGTTGCGCGAGGCGTTGGACGCACGTGGCATCGAGAGTGAGTACCTTCACTTTCCACGCTTCGATGCACCGATTTATGGCGATTTGATCGCTCGCTTCTTGCGTGGCGAGTTGGGCGCGTTGGAGCAGGTGAATCCCTATCTGGTTGCGCTGTTGTATGCGGGCGACCGTGCCGAGGCGGCTCCGATGATTCGTGGCTGGCTCAGCGAGGGCAAGGCTGTGATTGTCGATCGCTACGTCTATTCGAATGTGGGCTACCAATGCGCAAAGTTCAAGAGCGAGGAGGAGCGCGCGGCTCTGCAAGAGTGGATTATGCGCACCGAGTATGAGGAGTTTGCCATTCCCGAGCCCGACCTGTCGATCTTCCTCGATGTGCCCTTTGCATTCACCGAGCGCAAGCTCCGCGAGCAGCGCGAGGGCGACGACCGTAGCTATCTGAATGGTGCGAATGATATTCACGAGGCGTCGCTCGATCTGCAACGCACGGTGCGCGAGGTCTATCTGCGTGCAGCTACGACCGACGAGCGCTTGGAGGTAATCGACTGCTCGACGGGCGAGGGACAGATGCAGACGCCCGATGAGATTTTCGCTAAGATCGAGGCGTTGGTCGAGCCGCTTTTGTAGGAGATAAATGAAAAAACTGATATAGAGATGTTACAAAGGGAGAGTAGGGATATTTTTCAAACAGTGGCGACTTTGTGCCGCATATTGTTTGCGCTGACGTTCATCTTTTCGGGATTTGTCAAGGTGGTCGATCCGTGGGGCACGGCTATCAAGATCAGCGAGTATCTGAACGCATTTGGCTTTGAGAACTTGAAGTATGCACGCTTCGGCTTTTCGATCTGGTTGTGCGGAGCAGAGCTGATGATGGGCTTGATGTTGCTGTTCCGTGTGCGCACACCGCTGATCTCGATCTTTGCGGTGCTGGCGATGTTGTTCTTCACGACAGTTACGTTCATTACGGCGATGTGGTTGCCGGTGGAGGATTGTGGCTGCTTTGGCGACGCGGTGAAACTGTCGAATTGGGAAACATTAGCCAAGAATCTGGTGCTGCTGCCGATGAGTATCGTCATCTGGTGGAGCGTGCGCAAGGAGAAGATATTTACCGTCGCGCGCTGGGAGCTGGTGATGACGGGACTGATTATGTGCGTGGCATTTGGTCTGGGTATCTATTGCTACCGCCACCTGCCGCTGGTCGATTTCCTGCCCTATAAGGTGGGTACATCGTTGCGTGAGGCTGTTTCGACCGACTTCGAAATGGAGGAGGGCAAGACGGTGCTGGTCTATCGCAATTTGCAGACAGGCGAGGAGCGTGAGTTCTCGTTGGAGGATACTGAGTGGCAAGATGAGAGCAAGTGGGAGTGGGTTGATACCCGCACCGAGGCTGTCGAATCGGATCCCGTGTCGGACGCGCTGTTGGCTGAGTTCTCGTTGCACGATGCCGAGGGTGATGCAACCGATGATGTGCTCGGATATGAGGGCAAAACCTATATGATCTGTGTGGGCGACTTTGCCGATGTCAAGCCTGCGTGGGAGAGCCGTTTGGAGGCTTTGGTCAATCGAGCAATGGCCGAGGGCGCAAGGGTAGTGTGCCTCACCCCCGAATCGTTGCGCGAGATTACATATCGCCGTTTTGGCGAGAGTGATGAGGTGCGTTGCTACAATATCGACGCCACGACGTTGATGACGATGTTGCGTGCAAAGGTGGGTGTTGTGGTGCTTGACGATGGTGTGATTATGGATAAGCGCAATGTCCGCGATATCGACAAATAGCACAAAAATCGCGACAGCGAGCGAATTAACGGCCGAATAGAGCGAATAATAGCAAAATAATTTATAAATTTGACGCCAAAAATTTTGAGATTATGGCAATTGAAAACATCAACGAACAGAACGGCACTCAGAAGCCGCTCAATTTTCTCGAAGAGATCATAACCGGTGCCATCGCCGAGGGTAACACACGAGTTCAGACTCGTTTCCCGCCCGAACCGAATGGCTATCTGCATATTGGCCACGCCAAGAGTATCTGCTTGAACTTCGGTTTGGCAAAGAAGTATGGCGGTAAGTGTAACTTGCGTTTCGACGATACCAACCCCGTGAAGGAGGATACCGAGTACGTTGATTCGATCAAAGAGGATATCAAGTGGCTCGGTTTCGATTGGGCCGGCGAGTACTACGCTTCGGACTATTTCGATCAGTTGTATGAGTGGGCGAAGGTGCTCATCAAGAAGGGTTTGGCATACGTTGATGACCAGACTCAGGAGCAGATTCGCGAGAATCGCGGTACGGTAACCGTTCCGGGTACTCCCTCGCCGTGGCGTGATCGTTCGGTCGAGGAGAACTTGGATCTGTTTGAGCGTATGCGTGCAGGCGAGTTCGAGGACGGCAGCCGCGTGTTGCGTGCCAAGATCGATATGGCACACCCCAATATGCTGTTCCGCGACCCGATTATGTATCGTATTATCCACGCCGATCACCACCGTACGGGCAGCAAGTGGTGCATCTACCCGATGTACGACTATGCACACGGTCAGAGCGACTCGATCGAGCAGATCACTCATTCGATCTGTACGTTGGAGTTCGATGTTCACCGTCCGTTGTACGATTGGTTCATCGAGAAGTTGGAGATCTTCCCCAGCCACCAGTACGAGTTCGCACGTCTGAATCTGACCTATACGATGATGAGTAAGCGTAAGTTGCTCAAATTGGTTCAGAGCGGTATCGTGATGGGTTGGGACGACCCTCGTATGCCGACCATCTGCGCTCTGCGTCGTAAGGGTTATACCCCCGCTGCGGTACGTGCATTTGCCGAGAAGGTGGGTGTTGCAAAGCGCGATAATGTGATCGACCTGAGCTTGATGGAGTTCTGCGTGCGTGAGGATCTGAACAAGACCGCTGAGCGTCGTATGGCAGTTTTGAAGCCTTTGAAGGTTACCATCACCAACTATCCTGAGGATAAGACCGAGTACTTCACCTGCATCAATAATCCCGAGGACGAGGCTGCCGGCACACGTCAGGTGCCCTTCTCGCGCGAGATCTATATCGACCGCGACGACTTTATGGAGGTGCCGCCCAAGAAGTACTATCGTCTGTCGCCGGGTCAGGAGGTGCGTCTGCGCTATTCGTACTTGATTCGTTGCGAGGAGGTCGTGAAGGACGAGAATGGCGAAATCGTTGAGTTGCGTTGTACCTACGACCCGCAGTCGGGTGGTGGCTCGTCGTCGGACGGTCGTCGCGTGAAGGGTGTGATCCATTGGGTTAGTGCTCGCCACGCTGTCGAGGCTGAGGTTCGTCTGTTCGAGACGTTGTTCTCGGTCGAAGATCCCAACGATGACAACTTTATGGATTATTTGAATCCCACCTCGTTGGTTAAGACTACGGGTTACTTGGAGCCTTCGTTGGCTGAGGCACCTGTTGGCAAGACCTTCCAGTTCGAGCGCGTGGGTTACTTCTGTCCCGATACCGATTCGACGCCCGAGAAGTTGGTATTCAACCGCACGGTAACGTTGAAGGACTCGTGGGCTAAGATCAATAAGTAGCCAACAAATTCTCCAAGAAAAATACGTTTGGGCTGTTGCACATTGCGCAGCTCAAACGTATTACTAACGGAGACGAACATACATAGTAAGCGTAAGCTTTTGACCTTGCTTTTCGGAACTTAGGAACTTTTGAAGGTAGTACAGGGCAAAAAGTTTGACGCTCACGCTCTTCGGCGTGGGCTTCATTCTGTATTCGTACTACAAGGTTTCCTAAGACCACGAAAAGCGAGTCGGAGTTTGGTTCCACGCTTTTTTTATTGTTTAATTATGTGTTTGGAACGACACATGTAAATTTATTAGAAAAATGAAGAGATCGATTTTATTGGTCATTGGTGTATTGTTTTGCACGATGACGGCTATGGCACAGAGCTATTGCGATGTTGTCTATCTGCACAATGGGAGTGTGATTCGAGGTCAGGTAGTAGAGCATACGATTGGCGGAAAGTTGAGAGTGCAGACTGCCGATGGAAGTCTGTTCGTGTATGAGAGCGACGAAGTGCGACTGATCGAGAAAGAGTTGGTCAAAAACAGCCGTCGCCCCCAATACAACTACGAACTGAATAAGAGTGTCTATCGCGGTTATGTCGAGTTGAGTGGTACGATACCGACGGGTCGATATTGGGCTCCTCACATTGATTTCGCTACGGGCCACGGTGCATACATTCACCCCTATATCTATGCAGGTGGCGGTATCGGACTTTCGGTGTTCCCTGATGAGGAATTTGCATTGATTCCGATTTATGGCGAGGTGCGCGGTATCCTGCCTACCAACGTGGGCGTGAAACCATATATCGGTATGCGTCTTGGTGTCTCGACCGATTTCGGTAGCGTCGGGTTGTACGTATCACCTTCGGTGGGTTTCAGCGTTCGTCGTTTCGATCTTTCGTTGGCTTATACGGGTCAGTTCCTCTATTCGGAGAATATTGGTGGCGGCTTGACCCTCCGCTTGGGAATCCGATTGGGTAAGTAATCAAACGCACACACGAAAAATAAAGGGGACGCTGCTTGTGGCGTCCCCTTTGTTGTATGGTGTCGGCTGTTAGTACAGACCCTGTGCAACCTTCTCGCGGATATGCTCCAACATATCGTCGGTCATACGCTCCAAATCCCACTCGGGTTTCCAGCCCCACTCGTTGCGAGCACAGCTATCGTCAAGCTGATTGGGCCACGAGCGTGCAATCTGCTCCTTAACGGGATCGACGTTGTAGTCCATCGTGAAGTCGGGCAGGCGACGCTTAACGGCATCGCAGATGATCTCGGGCGTAAAGCTCATCGAGGCGATGTTGAAGCTGTTGCGGTGAACGAGCTTGGCAGGATCGGCCTCCATCAACTCGACACAAGCCTTCAATGCGTCGGGCATATAGATCATATCCATATAGACGTCCGAGGGCACGGGGCAGGTGAACTTGCCATTCTTGATAGCCTCATAGTAGATCTCAACAGCATAGTCGGTCGTGCCACCACCGGGCAGCGTAACGCTCGAAATGATACCCGGGAAACGGATCGAACGGGTATCCAAACCATATTTCAGGTGGTAGTAATCGCCGAGCAATTCGCCTGTAACCTTACATACACCATAGATCGTAGTGGGGCGCATAACGGTATCCTGCGGGGTCATATCCTTGGGTGAGGTAGGACCGAACGCACCGATCGACGAGGGAGTGAAAAGCGCGCAGTGGTGCTGACGAGCCACTTCGAGCGAGTTCATCAACGCGCCCATATTGATATTCCACGCCATTTGGGGATTGCGCTCACCAACTGCCGAGAGCAGAGCGACGAGGTTAAAGATGGTGTCGATCTTGTTGCGTGCTACGGCCGAGGCGTAAGCGACGGGATCGAGTGCGTTCAGCACCTCGAAAGGACCCTGCTCGCGCAGACGTTCGCAATCGCGCACATCGGTTGCAACCACATTGTTAGTGCCGTAGATTTTGCGCAGGTACACGGTCAATTCCGAACCGATCTGTCCGCCTGCACCGACGATAAGAATACGTTTCATACGTTTGTAGCTCGTTTAGCTTTGAGATTAATAGTTGAATAGAGCGAGCGCCTTACGTTTTGTAAATCACTTGGCGCTCGACCATTCCAATACAAAAATACGTTCAAATTTCCGAACCTCAAAATTTCGCGCAGCCTTTTTTCGGGGCGTGAGCCAAGTTTTTTCGCTCGAACGAAAAAACGCTACGCTTAATTGCGATTTTCCGCCCAAAAAGCTATATTTGTACCACGATAAATGCCCACAGCCGATGAAGCACTATTTTACTACTAATGGCGAACGAAATTTTGGTCCGTTCACACTCGAAGAGTTGCGTGCGCAATCGTTGTGTGCCACTACGCTCGTATGGCACCGCGAGTTGGAGGATTGGACCGAGGCCTATCGTTTGGAGGAGCTGGCCGACCTATTCGAGGGAGAGGTAATACCTCCGCCGCAAATCCCAACTACGCAGCCGATTAATCACACCGACGAATATCGCCCGCCAATGCCTTCGAGTAATCTGGGGTGGGCAATCTGCTCGGCGTTGTTCTGTTGCACGCCGTTGGGAATTGTGGCGATTTTCTATGCAGCGCAGGTTGAGTCGGTATATCGCCGTGGACAATATGCCGAGGCGCAACGCCTTGCCGATAAGGCCTCGATGTGGGCGACCGTGTCGGCAGTCTTGGGCTTAATCTACATTGTGATGTATGTCTTAATAATGACTCTCACTGACTTGGTATGACGCGAAAAAGGTGGTGGATTGGAGCGGGAATTGCGGCAATGCTGGTGGTTGCTGCTGTGATTTACTATGTGTACGATCCTGCTACAATGCCTTTTCCGCGTTGTCCGTTCTTGATGCTGACGGGGTGGGAGTGTCCAGGCTGCGGCTCGCAACGAGCGATCCATTCGCTCCTGCACCTCGACATCGCCGCAGCGTGGCGATATAATGCGATGTTGGTGTTGTCCATTCCGTATGTGGTACTGTTGCTGGTGGCCGAGTGGTTGGGTCGTCGTCGCCAAAGTCGCCTCTATCGGGTGCTGAATAGTGAGGTGCTTATTTGGAGCTATTTCGTGCTGGTTGTGGCGTGGTGGATATTGAGAAATGTAATTAATATATAGACGATAATGGGAATTATTAATGCAATTTTAGGCAATGCGTCGAGCATTGATGTAGCGGCTCTCGAAAAGGAGTATGGTCCGATGTTGTGCGATGGCGAGCAGATCGAGCAGGCGTTTGTAGTGATTCGTGATAAGTGGATTTTTACCAACAAACGACTGATACTTCAAGACGTTCAAGGTGTTACGGGTAGCAAACGCTCCTATCGTTCGATCCCTTATGGTTCGATCAATATGTTCTCGGTCGAGACGGCGGGTACGTTCGATACCGATAGCGAGATGAAGATTTGGGTCAAGGGTCTTGACGAGCCTATCAAGCAGAACTTTGGTCGCAAGGCTGACGTTAAGGGCATTCAGCGTGCGCTTGCGTCGTACGTGCTCTAAGCGAGGGGTGTAATTTCACGCTTTGAAGAGTGAACATCGCTCTCCGAATTTGTTTTTCACGCCAAAAATGCCTATCTTGTCAAATAAAAATCGAACGAACAATATGAAGAAAGTTACGGTTTTAGGTCCGGCGCACCCCTATCGTGGTGGCTTGGCGTCGATTATGGAGATTATGGCACGCACATTTGCGGCTCGCGGTGCGGAGGTCGATATCAAGACCTTCACGTTGCAATATCCCGAATTTCTGTTTCCGGGCAAGACGCAGTATTCCGATCGTCCTGCGCCCGAGGATCTCAATATTGAGCGTTGTGTCAGTACGGTCAATCCGCTGAATTGGATCAAGGTCGGACGCCGCATTCGTCGTGAGCGCCCCGATGTGGTGCTGATGAAGTATTGGACACCGTTTATGGCTCCCTGCTTTGGTACGATTGCCCGCATTGCGCGCGGTAACGGTCATACCAAGGTGCTGGTGCAGATCGACAATGTGATCCCGCACGAACACCACCTGATCGACCGCCCTTGCACCTCCTATTTCGTCAATAGCGTCGATGGCTTTGTCTATATGTCGCAGCAGGTGAAGGACGATCTCGATCAATTCACTACGACCAAACCCGCACTCTTCTCGCCCCACCCGTTGTTTGTCAATTTCGGCGAGGCGGTGTCGAAGGAGGAGGCGTGCGCAAAGTTGGGGCTCGATCCATCGGTCGAATATTCGCTCTTTTTCGGTATTATCCGCGACTATAAAGGTCTTGATCTGCTGCTGGATACGTGGGCGAAGCTCAAAGCTGACGGACAGACCGCCAATCGCAAGCTGATCGTGGCGGGCGAGTTCTACTACAACCGTGAAAAGTATATCGAGCAGATCGACCGCTTGGGGTTGAATGAGGACGTGCTGCTGCACGACTATTTCGTGGCGGACGATATGGTGCGCTATTTCTTCTCGGCGGTTGATGTGTTGATTCAGCCCTATTGGAGTGCGACGCAGAGTGGCGTAACGCAGATTGCCTACAACTTCTCGTTGCCGATGATCGTAACGAATGTGGGCGGTTTGGCAGAGATTGTCCCCGACGATGTTGTGGGCTACGTCACCGATACCAATGTTGAGTCGTTAGCCGAGGCTTTTGTTAAGTTCTACTCGGAGGGTACGGCGGAGCGTATGCGAGCCAATATGGCTGAGGAGCGCAAACGATTCAGCTGGGAGGCAATGGCCGATTGTCTGACCGAGGTTTATAAGATGACGCTGTAAGGTATTGTTCCATAAACAGAAAAGACCACCCGCGACGGGTGGTCTTTTACTTTGTTAATCAGCCTTGCTTAGTCGGCAATGCGCTTCAATGCTTGTGCCAGCTGGTCGGGGCACGAGGTGCCCTTGCCGCGGCAGTCGATACCTTCGAGGCGGGCGATGGCCTCGTTTACCTCCATACCTCGAACGAGTGCCGCAACACCCTGCGTGTTGCCGTGGCAACCGCCAATAAATTGTACCGAACTCACCTTGCCGTCCTCGACTACAACGTCAATCAACTGCGAGCAAACGCCTTGCGGAATATAAGTAGTGCTTTTCTTCATCTTCATTTCGTTTTTTGGGGAGGACAAAAATAGTCAATTTTCTCGAACAACCGCAATTCCAAGGGGCGAAATCGAAAAATATTTCAATGAATTTGTCGAATGTAAAAAAATGTGTATCTTTGCAACCGCTTACGAGCACCGGATTGAGCTATGGTGTAATGGTAACACGTCAGATTTTGGTTCTGAAATTTTGGGTTCGAGCCCCGATAGCTCAACACAACAAACGCCACACTGCAAAGTGTGGCGTTTGTTGTATGCGGCCCTTCGACCTATTTGTATCGCTTGAATACGCGGGCAGTGCGTGAGGTGTTATATATACTAATGGTGTGGCGCACCGAGCCATCGTCGCACTTCTCGGGCGAGCTGAAATGGTAGCTCGCGAGATCCTCGCGTCCGAAACCTCCGAAACGCTCCTCGTCGGTCGAGAGCACAATGCGGTAGCGACCCGGCTCACGCACAGGGATAACATAGTCGGGAATCGACGCCGTGCCACTCCAATTGAATACAAAGATCAGATCGCGGTGCGCAAAGACCATCGTCTGGTTGTCTTGATCCATCAGCAGGTTGTATGCGTAGCCGTCCTCCAACACCTTATAGCGTTTCATCAGCTTGATCATTGCGCGGTCGAAATCGCCTAACTGCGAGTAGCGCAGGAAGGGGTTGCGAGCCAACGACCATTGACGACGCGCATAGTCATAGCTCCAATTGTTGCCCTCGCGCGGGAAGTCGATCCATTCGGGGTGTCCGAACTCGTTACCCATAAAGTTCAGGTAGGCCTGACCGCCCGTCGAGATGGTCATCAGTCGGATCATCTTGTGCAGAGCCATACCGCGATCGACGATCAGGTTCTTCGAACCGCGATTCATATCGGTGTACATCTCCTTGTCCATCAGTCGGAAGGCGATGGTCTTATCGCCCACAAGTGCTTGGTCGTGGCTCTCGGCGTATGCCACCGTACCCACATCGGGCAGGCGGTTGGTCATAATCTCCCAGATCTGCCACATATTCCACTCCTCGTCGGGCACCTCTTTGAGCATCTTGATCCAGAAATCGGGGATCGCCATACCCAGACGATAGTCGAATCCGATACCGCCATCGTCAATCTTCTGGCACATACCCGGCATACCGCTCACGTCCTCGGCAATCGTGATGGCCGACGGGCGGAAGTCGTGGATCAGTCGGTTGGCAAGCGTGAGGTAGGTGATTGCGGGGCGATTGACCGTATTATCGAAGAACTTCTCGCGCGAATCGAACTCGGTGTAGCCGTGGTGGTCGTAGAGCATCGAGGTTACGCCATCGAAACGGAAACCGTCGAAATGGAACTCATCGAGCCAATATTTGAGGTTCGACAACAGGAAGTGCTGGACTTCGGGCTTAGCGTAGTCGAAGGTCATCGAGTCCCAATATTTCTGATAGCCAGCCTCGCCTGCGGGAGAGTAGTGGTGATCGCTACCGTCCAACTCGCGCAGACCTTCGTTGAAGTTTTTGACGTAGTGGGCGTGAACGACGTCCATAATCACCGCCAGACCCATCGTGTGCGCCACGCGGATCAACTCCTTCAACTCTTCGGGCGTGCCGAATCGACTCGACGGAGCATAGAAATTCGAAACGTGATAACCGAACGAGCCGTAGTAGGGGTGCTCGGCAACGGCCATCAGCTGCACGGCATTGTAGCCCGCACGGCGAATCTTGGGCAGAATCTTGCGCGTAAATTCGCGGTACGATCCTACTCCTGCCTTTTCTTGCGCCATACCCACGTGAGCCTCATAGATCAGCAGCGAGCCGAGCGACTTGGCGTCGAACTGATCGCCCTGCCAATCGAACTGCTCGGTGGGTGCCCAAAATTGAGCCGAGTAATCTTTCGTCTGCTCATCTTGCACTACGCGAGTGGCGTATGCGGGAATGCGATCGTGCCAACCGTTGTCGCCGTGTACGGCCATTTTGTAGGTCGAGCCGTGGGTGAGTTTGTTCTTATACATTGCGTCGGGCAGGAAAATGCTCCATACACCGCCCTCGCCACGATGTAGCTCCAACTCGCCACGTCGCCAATCGTTGAAGTCGCCAAACAGATAGACCTCCTTAGCGGCGGGCAGCCACTCGCGGAACCACCAACCCGAAAGAATCTCATCGCGTTGCCAGCCGTAAAAACGGTATCCGTTGGCATAATCAACGATCGAACCTGCGGCGCGCTCGATTTGGAATATCTGATTGATATATAGCTCGTGTCGATGGATCAATTCGCCCTCGACAGGCTCTAACCAAGCGTCGCGTTCGACGATTGGAATGTGCTTTTTTTCGATCAACATAGCGTTCAGTCTTAAAAATTGACACAATAAAGTTAGGAAAATTACACTGAATATGCAAGAATTCGGAAAATTTTTCTAACTTTGTAAAGATTATTGGCGAAAATGTGCGCCCGAAAACGATGTGAAACAACAATTTAATACTAATATTTAACTAACACATTTTTCAAATTATGTTCAAAGGACATCCCAAAGGTTTGTTGGCTGCTGCTTTGAGTAATATGGGTGAGCGTTTTGGCTACTATATTATGAATGCAGTGTTGGTACTGTTCCTCTGCTCGAAGTTCGGTCTGAACGAGGCAGTCAGCGGTACTATCTACTCGGTATTCTATGCAGGTATCTATCTGTTGGCTTTGGTTGGTGGTTTCATCGCTGACCGCTCGCAGAACTACAAGGCTACCATTAAGTCGGGTTTGGTGGTAATGGCAACCGGTTATGTGCTGCTGTCGATTCCTATTTTGGCAACTACTGGTAACACCACTTGGTTGCTGATTTTGACCTGCTTCGCTCTGTTCCTGATCGCATTTGGTAACGGTCTGTTCAAGGGTAACTTGCAGGCAATCGTTGGTCAGATGTACGACAACTTCGAGGCTGAGGCTGCCAAGAAGGGTCCCGAGGCTCTGGCTATTGCAAAGAGTAAGCGTGATTCGGGTTTCCAGATCTTCTACGTATTTATCAATGTCGGTGGTCTGATCGCTCCGTTCGTAGCTCCCCTGCTGCGTGAGTGGTGGTTGAATACCAACGGAATGGTTTACAACGCACAGCTGCCCGCACTCTGCCACGAGTTCATTCAGAATGCAGGTGCAATGGCTCCCGAGGCTATGGCTAACCTGACTCAGTTGATGACCGAGGTCGGTGGTGTAGTAGACAATATGGCTGCATCGTGCCAGAACTACTTGCAGATCTTCAACGAGGGTATCCACTATTCGTTCATCGCTTCGGTTGTTGCAATGGCGATTTCGTTGGTGATCTTCATCGCATCGCAGAAGATGTTCCCCAATCCCGCTAAGAAAGAGGCTGTTAAGAGCATCGAATATACTCCCGAGGAGAAGGCTGCTGCCGCTAAGGAGATCAAGCAGCGTTTGTATGCTTTGTTTGCAGTGCTTGGTGTTGTAATTTTCTTCTGGTTCTCGTTCCACCAGAATGGTATGTCGCTGTCGTTCTTCGCACGTGACTTCGTCGATTCGTCGGCTGTTGCTCCTGAGGTATGGCAGGCAATCAACCCCTTCTTTGTGATTGTACTGACCCCGATTATTATGGCTATCTTTGGTGCTTTGGCACGTCGCGGTAAGGAGATTTCGACTCCTCGCAAGATCGCTATCGGTATGTTCATTGCAGGTTTGGCATTCTTGTTCTTGGCAATCTACTCGTTCATCGCAGGTTATCCTTCGGCTGACGCATTCAAGACTCTGCCTATTGCTGAGCAGATGGCAGAAAAGGCTCATTGGTGGGTTCTGATCGCAGTCTACTTCTTCCTGACCGTTGCTGAGTTGTTCATCTCGCCGCTGGGTCTGTCGTTCGTATCGAAGGTTGCTCCCAAGCACCTGCTCGGTCTGTGCCAGGGTCTGTGGTTGGGCGCTACCGCTCTCGGTAACTTGATGTTGTGGGTTGGTCCTCTGATGTACAACGCTTGGCCTTTGTGGCAGTGCTGGACCGTATTCTTGGTAGTATGCCTTGTTTCGATGGGCGTGATGCTGGGTATGGTTAAGTGGTTGGAGCGCGTTACTAAGTAAGCGTCTGACGAAGACCAAATTTGATAAAGGTGCGGGACATTAGCGTGTTCCGCACTTTTTTTGTGCGAAATATTAAAATATTTGCGGAAATAGTCGTAAATTTGGACGCGGAAAAGTGCGAATTGTGGTTCGCACACCGCATAACTACGTAAAGCAGTAAGAATAAGTATAACTCTAAACAAAGACAAACAACAATGAAACAGGCAATTGCAATTCTGACGGGTGGCGGTCCGGCTCCCGGTATGAACACTGTTGTGGGCAGTGTAGCTAAGACCTTCTTGGAGAAGGGTTACCGTGTAATCGGTCTTCACTATGGTTATTCGGGTTTGTTCAATCCGTCGCCTCGCACCGAGGATCTGGATTTCGTAAAGGCAGACTACATCTTCAATCAGGGTGGCTCGTACCTGACTATGAGCCGCTTCAAGCCCACCGATAAGGATTTCGAGGAGAACTTCAACCTCAAATTCTTCACTGAGAACAACGTTAAGTTGCTCGTAACCGTTGGTGGTGATGATACCGCTTCGACCGCAAACCGCATTGCAAAGTTCCTCGAAGCAAAGCAGTATCCCATTGCTAATATCCACGTTCCCAAGACTATCGACAACGACCTGCCCCTGCCTATGGGTACTCCGACCTTCGGTTACCAGTCGGCAAAGGAGGGTGGTACGGTTATCGGCCGCGCAGTTTATAACGACGCTCGCACCTCGGCTAACTGGTTCGTAGTTGCAGCTATGGGTCGCTCGGCAGGCCACTTGGCATTTGGTATCGGTACCGCTTGCCACTATCCTATGATCGTTATCCCCGAGATGTTCAACAAGACCGAGATCACCGTTGAGAAGATCGTAAACTTGGTTGTATCGGCTATCATCAAGCGTAAGCTGATGGGTATCGAGTACGGTGTTGCAATGATTTCGGAGGGTGTATTCCACTCGTTGTCGGACGAGGAGATCAAGAAGTCGGGTGTTCATTTCACCTACGACGATCACGGTCACCCCGAGTTGGGTAAGGTTTCGAAGGCTCACATCTTCAACGAGATGCTCGAAAAGAAGGTTAAGGAACTTGGTTTGAAGGTTAAGTCGCGTCCGGTTGAGATCGGTTACGAGGTACGTTGCCAGACTCCTATCGCATACGACTTGGTATATTGCTCGCAGTTGGGTATGGGCGTTTACAAGCTGTTCAGCGAGGGTAAGACCGGCTGTATGGTATATGTAAGCACCGACGGTATGGTATCGCCCCTCTACTTGAAGGATTTGCAGGATCCCACCACCGGTAAGATTCCTCCCCGTCTGGTTAATATCGAGTCGGACAAGTTCAAGCAGGTTGTAGATTATCTGCTGAACTACGTAACCGAGGAGGACTACGAGGCAGCTAAGCAGTTCGTAGCTAACCCCGAGGAGTACGACTTCCGCAAGATTTTGAATTGGTAATCCATTTACCAATCGGATACGACAACGGCCACTCAATGCGAGTGGCCGTTTGTTTTGCGCTATGTGTGACGATTATCTTCTTCGACGTTTTTTGATCTTCTTGGGTGGAAAGTCGTGTGGACGAATCAGGTTGGGAATAGGGTGAAACTCCAAGCGCCCGAAGATTCGTTCGTGAGCGGTGAGCGGTCGCTCATTGTGTGCAGCCTCGAACGTTTCGTATGGGGCAAGCACACGTCGCGCACCGATGTAACGCGAGGCGTAGTAGCGTTCGGTCGAGTGGCTTACGATCACTCCGCGCGAGGTGCTGGCGTGAATGAAATCGAATTGCTCACGCTCATCGTCTACGCTGACGACAATTCCCACGTGTCCGACGCGCGACTGACCACCATTGCGTCCCGCAAAGAACACCAAATCGCCGACTTGCCATTGTCCTCGTTCGACGCTATCGCCTTCGAGGTATTGCTCGCGCGAGGAGCGGGCAAGGGTATATCCGTAGTGCTTGAAAACGAACGAGGTAAAACCCGAACAATCGAATCGTTTGCCGTTGCTCTGCCCATAGCCGTATGGCGTGCCGATGTATTGGCGTGCGTATTGCACCAGCGAATCGGGGTGCACAATCGGATTGTCGGCAACAATTGTAGCCGAGCAGTCGAGCATTGCCATCGAGGCGAGCAATAGCAGTATGATTGGGCGTAGGCGCATAGTGTGCTGGGACGAAAAAATAACAAAGACACGTAACTGCTAAGTTCGTGTCTTTGAGATGTTTGTGAATGGTGTGAAAATCGAGGGGTTGGTTACTCGTCGTCGTCCGAGTCGTTGTCGGCGATATCTTCTGCGCCCTTGATTTCGTCATCGTCGTAGTAATCATTATCGTTGTCGTCATCAACATTATCGTCGATTTTGACGTCGATTTTTACCAGATAACTTACCTCCTCTGTTTCGAAAGGAACGGCGTAGAAGAAGTCGCCTTGGGGTTTGTCAATGCGCATCATTACGTCGGTAAAACCGAGGGGATATTTCTTTTTCAGCTCCTCTTGCAACTCTGTTGAGAGGTTGTTGTAGCTTGTTACAATACGTTTTTTGGTTTGAATTACTTTTGCCATAACAATTAATTCACGAAATTTTCCGCAATTATACGCAAAAAATGAATACCACAAACGGTCAGAATATTTTTTTATTTGAAAATATTTACTTAGTGCCCATTTTTTGCGATTTTAGGTGTGAAATGTGGTCGATGTATAGTCAATTTCCGACAAAAATCGTAACTTTGTTCATTAAATATTGACCTTCCGATGAAGCAAAAAATTGAAGAGTTGCGCCGTTGGCTCAACTATCACAACCGAAAATATTATATCGACAATGCCCCTGAGGTGAGCGACTACGAGTTCGACCAGCGTATGCACGAGTTGCAGCGCCTCGAAGCCGAGCACCCCGAGTACGACGATCCCAATTCACCGTCGCGTCGCGTAGGTAGCGACCTAACGACCGAATTTCGTACGGTTGAGCATCGCTATCCGATGCTCTCGCTCGGCAATACCTATTCGATTGAGGAGTTGCACGAATTTTTTGAGCGTGTCGAGCGCGAAGTGGGACAGGTTGAGTATGTTTGCGAATTGAAGTTCGATGGCACGGCGATCTCGCTGACCTACGAGCAAGGACGACTGACACGTGCTGTAACGCGTGGCGATGGTCGTTCGGGTGATGATGTAACGGCAAATGTGCGCACGATACGTACCGTTCCGTTGGAATTGACGGGTGAAGATGTGGCGCCGTTGTTCGAGATTCGCGGTGAGATTTTTATGCCTTATGCTTCGTTCGACCGTCTGAATATCGAGCGTGAGCGGGCGGGAGAGCAGCTTTTTGCAAACCCGCGTAATGCTGCGGCAGGTACGCTCAAACAGCAGAATTCGGCTGTGGTGGCACATCGTGGGCTGGACTGCACGCTCTATCAGATGGTGGGCGAGGGTGTTTCGGCTCGATCGCATTGGGAGTCGTTGGAGCGTGCCCGCGAGTGGGGATTCAAGATCTCGCGCGAGGCTCGCGTTTGCCACTCGGCGGCGGAGGTTGATGAGTTTATTGCATATTGGGACGAGGCTCGCCACGCGCTGCCGTTCCCGACCGACGGTGTGGTCATCAAGGTCAATAGTTATGAGGCTCAGCAGCAGTTGGGATTCACGTCGAAGGTGCCTCGTTGGGCTGTGGCATATAAGTTCAAGGCCGAGCAGGCTTTGACTCGATTGGAGAGTGTGGCGTTTCAAGTAGGTCGTACGGGAGCGATCACGCCCGTTGCTAACCTTGCGCCCGTGCAGTTGGCAGGCACGACGGTCAAACGTGCTACACTGCACAACGCCGAGCAGATAGCTCAGCTCGATATCCGTTTGGGCGATATGGTCTATGTCGAGAAGGGAGGCGAGATTATTCCGAAGATTACGGGGGTCGAGCTTTCGGAGCGTAAGTCAGATAGCGTACCATTCGAATATATTAAGGTGTGCCCTGAGTGTGGAACCGAATTGACTCGCTATGAGGGCGAGGCCAAGCACTATTGCCCCAATCAGAGCCACTGCCCACCGCAGATCGTCGGTCGTATTATCCACTTCATACGTCGCAAAGCGATGGATATCGAGGGTTTGGGTGATGAGACGGTCGAGCTGCTCTATGAGAGTGGGCTGGTACGTGATGTTGCCGATCTGTACGACCTACGTGCTCAGCAGTTGGCTGTTTTGCCACGTTTGGGCGAGAAATCGGCCGATAATATAATGAAGAGTATCGAGGGCTCGAAGTCAGTGCCTTTTGCGCGTGTGCTGTTTGCATTGGGTATCCGCTTCGTGGGCGAAACGACGGCTAAATACCTTGCGGCACATTTTGGGTCGATGGAGGCAATAATGAACGCTACGGTCGAGCAACTCGTCGAGGCCGAGGAGGTGGGCGATAAGATAGCTAGAAGTATTGTCGAGTTCTTTGCCGACGAATCCAACCGAACGATTATTGAGCGTCTGCGAGTGGCGGGAGTCCAATTCGAGGCTGAGGAGCGTGAATTGCACTCTGATCTGTTGGCGGGTAAGAGTGTCGTTATTTCGGGCAAATTCCGTCGCCATAGCCGTGATGAGTTGAAGGAGCTGATCGAGCTGCACGGAGGTAAGAATCTGGCTGCGGTGTCGGCTAATGTCGATTATCTGGTTGCGGGCGAGAATATGGGTCCGGCCAAGTTGCAGAAGGCGACCAAGCTCGGTATTAAAATGCTCTCGGAGGAGGAGTTTGAGGCGTTGATTGCCTCGGCGGGAACGACAGGAACGGCGGAAACGACACCTGCTCCCACCAAGAACACCGAGCCGTCGTCTGCCACCGAAACTCAGCCACAACCGACCGCTCCCGTGCAAGGCGAACTGTTCTAAGCGAATTATAACCCACGTGCACAATTTTCGGAGCGTGCACACGTTACACTATATATAATTAATAAGTGACCGATGAAACGAATTTTGATTTTGTTGTTGGCTCTGTTGCCGTTGTTTACGATGGCGCAGCGCGTACCCGATAACGAGGCTATTTTGGCGCGTACGATCGACAACTCGTCGCCATATTACTATCCTCGA
Source organism: Rikenellaceae bacterium (assembly GCA_017463585.1). Lineage (GTDB taxonomy): Bacteria > Bacteroidota > Bacteroidia > Bacteroidales > Rikenellaceae > Alistipes. Next base: position 94,115 of record JAFTOX010000003.1, read on the forward strand.
TTGATGGAACGATATATCCACGGCGATACGACGCTGACCCTCGACGAGTATCACCACCTCTATTATGGTTTTGCATTTGCCGACAATTATCGTCCGTTGGAGAATAATCCCGCACTGATTGACGTGTTGGAGGTCTTTGCAGTGACCGATGCGCCCGATTCGACGCAGCTGCTGCGAGTTATCGAGGCTGCTGAGCGATTGATGCACAGCGACCCGTTCTCGCCCCAGAATCTCAATATCCTGACCTTTGCATATGGCAAGTTGGGCGATGAACGTATGGAGCGAATCTGCTATGATCGTTTTACGAAGGTGATGCAGACCATCGAATCGTCGGGTACGGGTCGTCGTGAGGATTCGCCGTGGCACGTGCTGACGTTCCAGCACGCAGCCGATTTCACGGCTTGGCGTGGTGGCGAGATTAATAATCGTCAAGTGCGTAGCCGTTCGGTCGAATATATCCAGCTGAAAGTCAAGGACGCAGATGGCAATCGTGGTTACTTCTTCGATTTCAGTCGTGTCTATATGAAGCGTCCCGAAGTCGAGAAACCGAAGGAGGAGCGTCGTTGGAAAATCAACGATATGCCGATCAATTAGAGCCTTCGAGCAACGCTTTTCGCCCCGCAGTCCCGATGGATTGTGGGGCGTTTAGTTTGATATTAGTGGGCGAAAAATTTTGAAGTTTGCATTGTTTTTCGTTACTTTGCGCCGTCAATTTGGCGGTTTTTACCGATCTTTTGTCCTAAATACCTACAAATGAGGCTTTGCAAACGATCGCCGTCACGACAATGTTAAACACAAAGAAGAAAGAAAACATTATGGCTTGTAATTTACTGAAAGGCAAGAAAGGTATTATCTTTGGCGCACTGAACGAGGATTCGATCGCTTGGAAAGTTGCCGAGCGTGCAGTCGAAGAGGGCGCACAAATCGTACTGACAAATACCCCGATCTCGATCCGTATGGGTACGATCGATCAGTTGGCTGAGAAGTGCAACGCACCTGTGATTCCTGCTGACGCAACGTCGGTCGAGGATTTGGAGCGTGTGATCGATGGCGCAATGGAGCATTTCGGTGGCTCGTTCGACTTTATTCTTCACTCGATCGGTATGTCGCCCAACGTTCGTAAGGGTCGCACCTATGACGATCTTGATTACGATTTCTTGGCCAAGACGCTCGATATTTCGGCTTTGTCGTTCCATAAGGTGATTCAGGTGGCACGTAAGAAGGACGCTCTGAACGAGTGGGGTTCGATTGTGGCTCTGTCGTATATCGCTGCTCAGCGCACACTCTATGGTTACAACGATATGGCTGACGCTAAGGCACTTTTGGAGTCGATTGCTCGCAGCTTTGGCTACATCTATGGTCGTGAGAAGCACGTTCGTATCAACACCGTTTCGCAGTCGCCCACGCCTACAACGGCAGGCAAGGGTGTGCTTGGAATGGAGGATCTGTTGGAGTTTGCTGAGAGTATGTCGCCGCTGGGCAATGCGTCTGCAAACGATTGCGCTGACTACGTGCTGACGCTGTTCTCGGACTTCACGCGTAAGGTTACGATGCAGAATCTGTATCACGATGGTGGTTTCTCGTCGATGGGTATGAGCCGCCGTGCAATGCGTACCTACCAGAAGGGTCTGCGTTTTGAGGACGTTGCCGAGAATCAGTTCCCGTTTGGTAAGGCTGACGAGTAACATTCTCGCCCGATACCTATTTATATTAAGGTCGCCTCACGCTGGGCGACCTTATTTTTTTGCAAAAATTAACGATAAACATTAAAAAATTAACGAAAAAGTTTGCGGATTCGAAAAATGTCATTACTTTTGCATAACGATAAACGATAAATAATTAACGAGAAGATATTATCAACCATTAAAACCGTTATGCTATGAAAATTTCAAAATCCACTCAGCAGCGTGTCATTGCGCTCTTTGTCTTGGTCTGTTTAATGTTGTTGCCCGAACTGATTCTCTCGGTCTTGCGCGTCGTGCTTGATAAGGATTGGCGCACGACCAATCAAGTTACGCTTGTCGGTACGATGGACGTTCGCCGTCCGAGTTATATGCTTGGCGAGGGCCAGCAGAGCCTCTACACTCCGACCGTTATCCGCGAAGCGACCGACGATTCACCTGCGATTATGGCCGAGCCGTCGCAGTATCTGATCTATGCCACCGAAGGCGATTATAAGATTGACACTCCTACCAACAATGTGCGCAAAGTGATGTTGTGTATCTCAATGGTAGCGATATTTGTCTTGTCGATATTGCTTTTGGTGATTGTCTATCAGGTGATTCGAGGATTCCGTACGGGCGAATTTTTCACGCATAAATCGGTCATTATGGTGCGCGTGATGGCGGCTGTCTATTGCGTTGGCAGTCTGGTATGGTCGAATTTTGACGCGGTGGAGGCGAGTATTGCGTCGGAATTTTGTGGAGCGTTACGCCCCGAATGCTTGGGCGGCGCATACGTGCTGAATACCAATTCGATTGTGATTCCGTTGGTGATGTTGGTTATCGCCGAGCTGATGAATATTGCTCGTCTGCTGAACGAAGAGGAGAGTGCAACCTTATAAACGCGTAAAGAGATGATTGTAACTAATTTAGATGTGATGCTCGCGCGACGCAAGATGTCGTTGCAGGAGCTTTCGGAGCGCATTGATATTTCGGTTGTGAATCTTTCGAAACTCAAAACGGGCAAGGTGCGCGCCATTCGTTTCTCGACCCTCGACGCAATATGCCGAGCGCTCGATTGCCAAACGGGCGATATCCTCGAATTTCGCCCCGACCAGCCGGAGCCTGCCGACGAGAAATGTTAAATAATGTTAACTAATGTTAATTTACCACGCTCGCCTATTGTTTCCGAAAAAAAACTTTCTAACTTTGTGGCGCATAACTCTTAAAAGTGATATTTTATATGAAACTACTTAGAATGATTTTGCTTGCTGCTGCAATGTGCGTGGCTGTGGGTTGCGAGGAGCAGTTCAAATTTGACGAGGATACTCTGGCGCAGACCATCTGGAAGGGACACTACGAGCGTTATAACGCTCTTGGCGACAGCGCTATGGAGTGGTACGACTTTACGGTGCAGTTCACGACCGAGAGTACGGGTAAATATATCGACAGCGAGAGCCAAGTGAGCTATTTCGAATATAATGTCGAGGATCGACTGCTTACGATCGAGGGTGTTGGCACGGGAGTACTCGTCATTGATTTCAAAGGCTCGTGGATCGTGCATAGCTCGTCCAACGAACTGCTCGAACTTGTGCGCTACCAACCTAACAAGGAGTTGGTTACCCTCACCCGCGAGTATTAATTCACTCGCACCCAACGTAAAAGGTCGCCTCACTCAGGACGACCTTTTTATTTGCGACAAACCTTATGCAATACGATTAGCGGAATTTTGCGGACGGGGCGCAGGGCAACCCAACCGAGAGCCAACCAGCGGTGCAGTGCCGAGATCCGTACGCACCCAAACAACCGCGCGCGGGCGATTGACTCCGTACCGACGTAGTTTCCGTCGCCCATCAGCGTAACCCGATCCTCGCCTTCGAAACCGATCAAGCGATGAATGAGGTAATGCCCCTCATCTGTCTGAGCAAAAAGCACATTGCCTCGTCTAATGTCCTCCTCACGCAGAGGTTCGATGCGCACCTTTGCCCCGCTCCGAAAGAATGGTAGCATACTCTGTCCCTGCACCCGAATCAGCACCGAACGACCTTCGCTCAGCTCCTCGTGCGCAGCTCCGAAAAGTATGTTGTTGGCAATGGTTTGCATCACGTTATTCCCCAAAAATTGTCGAATACGAAAGTTCAGCCGCCTCAGCATTGGGCAGACACTCCAAATGATAGACGGGCACGGTCGAGATCAACTGCGACAGCGTTTCACACACAGCGTCTTGCAGCTGCTCATCGTACGCAAACGAGGGCGGGCACGACGGTAGCAATGCACCGAGAGCCTCCAACGCCGACAGTCGACGCATACGGTTGTGTGGTGCTTGCGACAGACGAACGATGGCAGCAATGGGGTAGTGCAGGTTGCGATAGCAGGGTGTTTTGCCACTCCACGGTGAGCCGTAAGCCACTGCCGTTGAGCGAATTATGGGGCTATCGTCGTTGAGTAGGTGCGCTCCTTCGATATTCTCGCGCCATAGTCGAGTATGGGTACTTTTTCCCGTTCCCGACTCGCCCAAGAAGAGCACCGCGCGATCCTTGCAAACGATTGTAGATGTGTGAATTGGAATAGCTCCATCGGGCACGGCAATCAATCCGAAGGCTACCCACAATCCGAATCGCCACAACGACGCGTCGGGCACCTCGCCACCCAAGCCTGCATTACTTTCGATCATCGACGAGCCAAATGCGTGACGCAAAACGATGGGGCGCACGCCCTCCTCGCGTGGGAACATACCGAACCAGCGAGCCTCCGTGTCGCGCGCAAGTACGCAATCGCAGTCACGCTCTTCGAAATCGAAACGATCGATCAGTGTACGGTCGATCGTGCAACCATCTGCCCACCAATCTGTTGGCAGTTCCACTTCGGTGTCGATCGTAAGTTGGGGCTCGCCAAGCAATTCGGTCGCAAAGGGGCGAAATCCCTTTATTCCGACATCGACGGGCGACGCCGACGCTCCCACGATTCGCAGTCCGATTTCACCAATCAAAAAGTCATATTTCGTTCTCATCTCTCTCAAATCTCAATTATACGGTCGCAATATTCGAGCGAACTCGATCGGTGCGCGATGACGACTATCGTCAGGGCGCTCTGCTCGCGCGAGAGTTGCTCGATTGCGTGGTTAATCTCCTGCTCGGTGCGATCGTCGAGTGACGATGTCGCCTCGTCAAAGAAGAGTACATCGGCCTGCTTATAGAGCGCACGCGCAATGCCAATTCGCTGACGCTGACCGCCCGATAGACGGCTGCCACACTCGCCAATCGCCGTGTCGGCACCATTGGGCAGTTGATCGATAAACTCCTCCAAGCGTGCACGACGAATTACATCGGCCAATCGCTCGCGGTCGATTTTGTCCGTATCGACGCCGAGTGCAATGTTCCCCGCAATGGTGCTATCTTCGATATAGACGCTCTGCGAAACGTATCCAATGCTGGTTTGCCAGCGACGAGCAAGTGTTCGGTCGAGGCGCTGTCCGTCGATCAGAATCTCGCCCTCGGTTGGCGTGAGGAATCCAAGTAATAGATTGAATAACGTGGTTTTACCCGCACCCGAGGTGCCTCGAATGCCGATCTTCTCGCCCTTAGCGATCTTCATATTCAGTCCGCGCAGAGTCCATTGCTCGTCGGCTGCGTCATCGAAACGGAACCCAAGCCCACGTACTTCGATAGCTGAATTGAAGTCAAGACGCTCAATCGGACCATCGTTCTCGATTGCGTCGGCCTCCTCCAATCCTTCACGCACAACGTCAATGCAATAATAATTGTATCGCACCTGCCACCATTGCGCCATAATCGCGCGCACGCTTGGCAGAATACGTATCGCCGCAACGGCAAATACACCGAAAATCAGCGATGTATCGGGTCGAGCCGTAGCCGTTCCCAGCAGAATCAGCACCACCATTGCGATAGCAACACTCATCTCGGCAATAATCGAGGGCATAGCTCCGATTACATCTGTATGTGTTTTGATTCCGGCAATCGTGTCAAGGCTCTGCTCGAATCGACGTTGCATAGTGGGGAATGCGTTATTGATTTCGATGTCGGTGTAGCCACGGAAAGTCTCGATAACGGCACGTGCTTGCTGACGTCGAGCCTCGTTCTCACGCTGACCATAGTCGCGCAGTTTGCCACGCAGCAGAACGATGTAAATCCATGACAACGGAATAAATGCCGCCACCGCCAGCAACGCAATCAGCGGGTTGTACCACATCAACGCTGCCAGCAACAAGCCGAGCAACAACACCTCGCTGATCATCGAGATTGTGGGCGAGATGACACCCATCACCAGATTGTAGCAGATGAAATTGACGTTGCGCGACAGAATAGCGGTATTTTGGCGTTTGATGAAGGCCAGACCTCGGTCGTGGTAGTTACGGAAAACCTTGACAGAGAAATACTTATACAATCGAACGACGTAACGACGTTGCACACGTTGCAGTAGCAGATTGCACGCCTGCTTTATTGTAATGACGCCAATAACAACTGCACACGTAGCTGCGATAAACTGCTGATCGGTCGTGAAACCTCCCCATTCGTATAGCGAGGCAAGTACTCGATTCGAGTGAATTTGTTGCGAATTGAGTACCATTAGCAACACAGGCAAGAGCACCGCCAAACCTGCAAAGTTGAGCAATGCACGCACCAATGCCGATAGCACAACGCCAAACGTTGCCGCCCGAAATTTCTTAGGTATGATCTCGAATAGAGTCTTCATAATCCACAAAGTTACGAATTAATTCGCAATTATTGCTCACCGAGCGGGTTTAATTGCTGACAGCCACCACCTCGCCCAGCGCGATATACCAAATATAGCCCTCGACTTGCTGATATCCCATCTGGCGCAGCAGCTTGCAATAGTGGGCAATTTGGCGCGAGTACGAACCCTTCTGCTCCATACCGAACTTGTAATCAACTACTACGGTGCGCTCCTCGTTGATCATCACTCGGTCGGGACGATATGTTCCGCCATCGGGAACAATGATGCTATGCTCGTTGCGCACCTCGCTCCATTTGCCCTCGAACCACTCTGCAATTTGCGGGTTGCGCATCGCCTCGTCGATCATTTCGTGCAAACGGGCGCACTCCTCGTCCGAGAGTAGCGAGTTGCGTTGCATATTGTCGATCGCCGCAAAGATATCCTCGGTCGATGTTGCTTGCTCAAAAACTTTGTGCATTGCCACACCGAAATTGCGTGGCGAGAGGTGCACCTCGCCATCTTGCTCGAAATAGCGCTGCATTGGCAGTCGCAGACGCAGCTGCGATGAGGTGTCACGAGTGGGGTAGTCGCTGAGAATCACACGCTCGGTCTGCTGTGCACGCTGTTTGCTGTCAGATGGCTCGGGACCGTTAAACTCTCCAAATTCAATGAGTTGGCAGTTGTCGAGTGCGCCAATCTGCCCTTCGAGCTCTCGTTCCGACTCTTCGGGCTTTGCGTGCAGACGTGCCGCCTGATCGTCAACCTCTATGGAGGCGTTAATCAATGCACCGACCGTAGTCGAGGCTGCCGAAGCGGGATACATTATATGTAGTTGCTCCTTTGCACGTGTGAGCGCAACATAGAGCAGATTGACGTTATCGATATGCGAGCTGACGCTCTCGCGGTAGTAGTCGGCCGAGAAATCCGACGCAGCCATATCGCCCTTGTAGCGTAGTGGCAGACGGCCCAAACCCTCGAACTCTGTGCCGTCGCTATCGGCCCAAATAGGCGAGTTGGTCTTGGGCTCCATCTTCCAACTGCAATAAGGTAGGATAACAACTTTGCGCTCCAATCCCTTCGACTTATGGATTGTCGAAATCTCGATTGCCTGTGTGTTCTCCTGCGATGAGAGGGCGGTTTTGTAACCCTTTTCGTCCCACCAGCGCAGGAACAACGGAATATCGGCAACACGATTGACACAGAACGACACAACCAATTCGTGCAACGCCTGAATGTAGGCAACGGCCTCGGGAATGCGATTCAATTCGTATCGTATTACGATCTGCTCGAAGGCCTCCTCGGGCGAGGTCGAACGCATACGGGCAAAGAACTCCTGCTCCTCGTCGCTCAGTTCGGCGTCGAGAGCACGATCAACGCCTCGCTCGGCTAAATATTTATTGATTGTCAGGCGGCTTAGGTCATCTTTCGGATTGATTGCCAGACGCATACAAGCAATTATAAAGCCACTCACGGGATCGTAGCTAACCGTCAATGCGTCTTGCGTAATTACATCGAAACGGAAACGAGCCTCGTCGCTGCCCGTGTAATCGAGCAACATTGTCGCAATGCGTTTACCCTCATCTTTGTTGCGGGTGAGGATCATAATGTCGCTTGGTCGATAGCCCGCCGACAGCACTCGCTCGATACAGTTGATAACGGGCGGCTCGGGCTTTTCGCCTTTCTGCTTTTCGATTCCGAAACGGGTGATCGAGATGTAACCTTCGTGCTGGCTCTTGCGCATAGGTCGCTGGCTATGACCACGATAGGCATTCGAGAGCAACGAACTGAGCTCATCGGCCTCTCCCTGCGAGAGTGCACCTTCGTTTGCAACCGTAGCGAGCATTGTCGAGAGTGTTTGGCTGTCTTGCTCGACAATTCGTCCGATGAGGGCGTTGTTGAACTGCACGATAAGAGGCAGACTGCGACGATTCTCAATCAGACTTCGCTCCTCGATGTTGTCCTGTCCTAAATTTTCGGCCACCTTACGCGCCAAAATCTGCCAATCGCCACCGCGCCAGCGGTAGATCGACTGCTTGACATCGCCAACAATCAACACGGGCGTATGCTCCGATTGGGCGAGTGAGTTCTGCAACAACGGCAAAAAGTTACGCCACTCTTTGAGCGAGGTGTCCTGGAACTCATCAATCATAAAGTGCTCGTAACGATTACCCACCTTCTCGTAGATGAACGGAGCATCGTTCTTCTCGATGAACTCCGAGAGTATGTTCTTGGTTTGCGACAATAGCACTGCGCCATCTTCGCTGCAACCCGTATCCATTTTGGTATAGAGGTCAGTTAGCAACGCATAACTGCGGTAGGTTTCACGGAAGAGTCGGGTAGCGTTATATCGACGTACGTTCTTGTCGTAGATTGAACACAACTCTCGCAGCAAAGGTTGCAATTCGGGAATGACGGCTTCGATGTCCGTGCGTCGAGGTGAACTCTTTGTTGCCCAAAGGCTTGCGTCGGCGGCAGCGTTGCGGGCGGCGGTCGTAGGCTCAACGAATCCCGTCGCTGCTACGTTGAAATAGTTTGCAAACGAGCGACTACCATTTTTGAAATCCGAGGCAATCAGACCGTGCTCTGCCATCACCTCTTGTGCTCGACGCGCCACCTTGATCATCTGTTGCTCAATGGCGCAGTTGCGAGCCGTTGCAGCTTTCATACGCTCGTCCAACGTCGCTTTGGAGATCTTTTTGCTGAAATTCTCACCCGCCTCGTTGAATAGCTCGGCACCGATCATCTTGATGCTATCGCGCACGTCCCACTTGACATTTTCGGCGATACGTTCGCGCGCAAAATCGATGAGCCACTGTTTGAGCTCCTCGTCCGAGGTGATACTCTCGATCAGCTGATCGACGCTGCGATCGAGCACCGTATCAGTCTCAATCTCGATATTGTAGTTAAGGTCGAGGTTTAGCTCTTTGAGAAAAGCACGAATGATTCGCTGGAAAAATTTGTCGATCGTGAGCACCGTGAAACGGCTGTAATCGTGCAGAATGAGCGAACGAGCCTCCGCCGCCCGATCACGAATATCTCGTGCGTCGAATTGCGGAAAGTCACGCAGTAGATCATTCAGATATGGGGTCTGTTCGCCTTGTGCCAACGCATTGATCTCGCCCAAGATACGCGATTTCATCTCTTCGGTGGCCTTGTTGGTGAACGTTACAGCGAGGATATGACGATAGAACCACGGACGCTCGATCACGTCCGACACATATTTATATGCCAACTGATAGGTTTTACCCGCACCAGCGCTTGCCGTTAATATTCTCGCTTTTCCCATTTGTTCGTAAAAATTGATCGAAGATACGAATTTTCTTTGTGATCTTACCAATTTTCGCAAAAAAGTTTGTAACTTGCCTATGTTTTAGAATGCAAAACTGTATAACTATGAAAAAGATTATGCTCGTTGTAGCAGCGCTTGTGATTGCGTTTGCTGCTAATGCTCAGAATGATGTGCGCCGTGAGTGGCTTGGTACCTTCTCGTCGATCTCGCTTGGTGGCGATATGAAGGTGACGCTTGTACCCATTGAGGAGGGTGGTCAGCCTATGCTGATTGTGAAGGCTGAGGACCGCGAATTGAGTAAACTGAAATATACGATCAACAATAAGGGCGAGCTGTCGGTACGCGAATCGACCAACCGCAAGCGTACGACCCGCACTGAGATTGAGATTCACTTCGCGGCGGTCGACGCAATCGAGGTCGTGAGTAGCGATGTCGAGGTTGCGGGTTTGATTGACGTGCCCATTTTGGATATCATCGTGTCGAATGGCGGTTTCTTCAAGGCTGAGATCGATACCGAAGATGTGATGATCAAGGCTACGGGTCAGTCGACTGTCGATTTGAAGGGTCGTGCCCGCTATCTGATTGCTGATGTTACGGTTGCGAAGATCGATCTGCGTCAGTTGGAGTCGATGTCGGCTGAGGTGCAGGCGGCGCAGCGTGGTGAGGTGTCGGTATTCTGCACCGAGCGTCTGGCTGCAACGGCCAACTTTGGCGGTACGGTATTCTATCGTGGTAACCCCTCGATTCTGCGTGCCAATTCGAAGTTGCTCGGTAGCTCGATCAATAGTATCGAATAGTCGCCCGTCGCACGATGTCTGCTGAAACGCAAATGGTTACATTTGTCGAGGAGGTCGCCGCTGATCTCTATCGACGCTATGGACGTGAGGTGTCACGGCTGAGGATTATGTTCCCCAGCCGTCGTGCTCAGTTGTTCTTTACTGACGCATTGAGCCGTCTGACCGACACGCCGATATGGCAGCCTCAATTCGAAACCATCGACCGATTGATGACCTCGATAGCGGGCATCGAGCACGGTGAGCGTGTGCGACTGATTACCGAACTCTATAACGTCTATCGGGAGTTCCACAAAGACGAGAAATTCGACAAGTTCTACTTTTGGGGCGAGATGTTGCTCAACGATTTCGACGCGATTGACAAGTATATGATCGATGCCGATATGTTGTTTGCCAATATCTCCGATATCAAGCAACTTGAATCCGATCTGAGCTATATCACCGAACGCCAATGGGAGGTGATCACCCGCTTTTGGAGCGTACTCAACGACGACAAAGATCCCTCGGAGCACAAACGTCGTTTCTTGAAGATTTGGAACACGCTGTGTCCTGTCTATCATCGTTTTCGAGAGCGTCTGCACGAGTTGGGTATTGGCTATGGCGGAATGATTCAGCGTGAGGCGGTCGAGCGAATCGAAGCGCCCGATTTTGAGTTGGACGATGATGGCGCTCAATATGTCGTTGCGGGTTTCAATGCGTTGTCAAAGTGCGAGAAACGTCTGTTTGACTACTTGGCGGTGAATCGTACTACCGATTTCTATTGGGATTACGATCGTTATTACCTCGATGAGCGTCAGGAGGCGGGTCTGTTCCTGCGAGAAAATCTGGTGCGCTATCCGCAAAGTGTGACCTTTGCGTCGCAGATCGACAATTTCTCAAAACGCGAGAAGAACTTTACGTCGGTGGCTACGGCGTCGAACGTGCTGCAATGTAAATATGTCAATGGGCTGTTGCGACAACTGATTGCCGATGGGGTACCGATGGATAAGAGTACGGCGATTGTGCTTACGGACGAGAATCTGTTGCAACCGCTTTTGTATTCAATGCCCGAGGGTGTCGAGTTGAACGTAACGATGGGCTTCCCGTTGAAGCAGACGGTAGCCTATTCGCTCATTGAGCGTCTGATTGAGTTGCAGAATCGTCGTCGTGAGAGCAGTTCGGGTGTCTGGTTCTATCATACCGATGTGCTTGGTCTGTTGTCGCACCCATACCTCTGTAATGTTTTGGGCGGTGAGGCGATGAAACTCTCACGCGAGATTGTTGAGCGTCAACGAGTCTACGTGCCACGTGAGGAGTTGGCCAAAACGCCTCTGTTTGAGCGACTTTTTACGCCTATTACTGAGTGGCAGCAGATGTCAGACTATCTGCTGGCGATGATTGGCGAGGCGTCGCGTTCGGCAACGATGAGCGATGACGCCCTGCGTCGTGAGGCTCAATATCTGTCGGTTGTGGCCGAGAATGTTATGCAGTTGCGCAATTCGCTCGATCAGTGTGCGGTCGAGATTTCGCAACCGATCTATACGTCGCTTTTGCGTCGCCATTTGCAGACGGTTCGTATTCCGTTCGAGGGCGAGCCGCTCAATGGTGTGCAGATTATGGGTATCCTCGAAACGCGTAACCTCGATTTCGATAACGTCATCATTCTTTCGATGAACGATGATAACTTCCCCGGTAACCGCACTACATCTTCGTCGTTTGTGCCTTATGGTTTGCGAGCAGCGTATGGTCTGCCCACGCCCGAACATCACGAGGGTGTCTATGCCTACTATTTCTATCGATTGATCCAACGCGCGCGTAATATATATATGGTATATTGTTCGCAGAGTGACGAGAAGAGTAGTGGCGAGGTGAGCCGTTATATCCGCCAGCTTGACTATGAGTCGGGTGTGCCAATTCGCAAGGTTGACTTTGGTGTTGATATCAATCTCGGAACGACGGCACCATTCTCGATTGCTAAGCAGGACGATGTGCGCACAAAGCTCGAACGATATTTGACCGATCCTGAGGCGTCACTCTCGCCAACGGCTCTCTATCGCTATATCGCTTGCCCGATGCGATTCTATTTTGCGTCAGTAGCTCATATTCGTGGCGAGGAGGAGATTGCTGAGGAGATCGACGCTCCGATGTTTGGTACGATTCTGCACGAGTCAATGCGATCGTTGTACGAGCCGCTGAAAACAGCCGCTTCGACAGCTAAGGCGATCGCTGAGATTACCGATGAAAAGATTTCGCAGGCGGTCGATCACGCTATCAACGAGAACTATCTGCACCGCAACCACGCCTCGGTCGAGGATTATGGCGGTAATATATTATTAGTGCGAGATATCATTTGTCGCTATATCCGCACGGGAATTTTAACTTACGATGCTGCTCACGCCGATTTTCGTGTCGAGAATATTGAGCACGAGGTTTCGACACCCTTCTCGTTCCGTTCGGGCGAGCGAGAGTTGCAGGTTGTATTCAAGGGTACGGCCGACCGTATTGACCTGATGGATTCGGGTATGGTGCGCGTGGTCGATTACAAGACCGGAACACCGCACCTCGAATTTGATGGCATTGAGAGCTTGTTCCGAGGTCAGGGTAAGCAGCGCCAATCGAATACGATCCAGACTCTGCTCTATTCGATGATGATCACCCTCAGCGAACGTCGCGCTGTGGTCCCCGCACTCTATTATGTTCGCGATTTGGGACGTGAGGATTATTCGCCTCAGCTTGTCGAGGTCGTGGGCGAGGGACGTAATAAGTCGCGTCGCGCAGTTGAGAGCTATGCCGCGTATGCCGAAGAGTTTGAGCGCCATCTGGCCGAAACGCTTGGCGAGATATTTGATTTCGATCGACCATTCACCCAGTGCGACGATCTCGATACGTGTACCTATTGCGACTACGCTGATATCTGCCGTCGCTAATCTCAATCGCAACCATCAAATGAAAAACCCGCTCTTCGAACAGAAGAACGGGTTTTTGCTAAGTTGTATAACTTATTGGTACTAAGCACCGAAGTTATCGTAGAGGATATTCTCCTTGGGAACACCGAGGCTATCGAGCATCTTCTCTACCGATGCAACCATCATCGGGGGACCGCACATCAGATAGATACAGCTTTCGGGCTCCTCGTGGTTCTTCAAGTAGTTCTCGAACAGCACGTTGTGAACGAAACCTGCGGTGTACTTCTCGCCTGCTGCATCAGCTTCGGGATCGGGACGGTCCAAAGCCAAGTTGAACTTGAAGTTGGGGAAATCCTTCTCGATACCGCGGAAGTCCTCCATATATGGAGCCTCCTTCAATGCGCGGGCACCATACCAGAACGATACGGGACGCTTGGTCTTCTCGGTCTTGAACAGGTGCATAATGTGGCTACGCATAGGAGCCATACCTGCACCACCACCGATAAAGATCAACTCCTGAGTATCGGGCAGGTTGTCGGGCAGGAAGAACTCGCCATAAGGACCCGAAATGGTTACCTTATCGCCAGCCTTGCGCGAGAACACATACGACGAGCAGATACCCGGATTAACCTTCATAAAGCCGCCATTAACGCGATCGAAGGGAGGTGTTGCGATACGAATGTTCAACATAATGATGTTACCCTCAGCAGGGTGGTTAGCCATCGAGTATGCGCGGAAGGTCGGTTCGGGGTTCTTGGTTACCAGATCCCACATATTGAACTTATCCCAGTCGCCACGGAACTGCTCGTCGATCACCATATCCGAGAACTTAATCTCGTCATACTTCGGAATGTCGATCTGAATGTAACCACCGCTGCGGAACTTCAAGTTCTCGCCCTCAGGCAGCTTTACAACGAACTCCTTGATGAAGGTCGAGATATTGCGGTTCGAAACAACCTCGCACTCCCACTTCTTCACGCCGAGTACCGATTCGGGCACCTTGATTTTCAGATCGTTCTTCACCTTCACCTGGCAGCCCAGACGCCAGTGGTCTTTCTGCATCTTGCGGGTGATGAAGCCGGTCTCGGTAGGCAGAATGTCGCCGCCACCCTCGATAACCTGACACTTACACATACCGCACGAACCACCACCACCGCAAGCCGACGGCAGGAAGATGTTGTTGTTGGCGAGCGTTGCCAGCAGGGTCGAGCCACTTGCAGTGGTCAGCACCTTCTCGCCATCGTTGATATCAATCGTAACATCGCCTGACGATGTCAATTTTGCCTTGGCTACGAGCAGCAAAGCTACAAGCAGCAGCGTTACTACCAGAAAGGCAACGATTGCAACTATAATTGTTGTAGTCATCTTGTTACTTCTCTCTTTAATAGGTTAGAACTGAATACCCGAGAATATCATAAATGCGATACCCATCAGACCGGTAATGATAAATGCGATACCGGGGCCTTTCAATGCCTTAGGTATGTTCGAGTAGGTGGTCTTTTCGCGGATAGCGGCCATCATTACGATTGCCAGCCACCAGCCCAGACCCGAACCCAGACCATAGACGATCGACTGCCAGCACGAGGTGATCTCGGCAGCAGCAACCTTCTGCTGCATAAACAGCGAACCACCCATAATTGCGCAGTTCACAGCGATCAGCGGCAGGAAGATACCCAACTGATTGTAGAGCGCGGGCGAGAATCTCTCGACAACCATCTCCACCAGCTGCGTGAACGATGCGATCACGGCGATGAAGACGATGAACGACAAGAAGCTCAGATCGACGCCCTCTACAAGTGCGTCAGCTTTCAGTACGTACTCATTCAAGAGGTAGTTCAGGGGCACGGTCATTACCATCACGAAGGTAACGGCAGCACCCAGACCGAGTGCAGTCTTAACGCTCTTCGAAACGGCGATGTACGAACACATACCGAAGAAGAATGCGAAGACCATATTGTCGATAAAGATCGACTTAATGAAAATATTCAATGATTCCATAATCTACCTCCTCTTATTTTTCCTGTAAGTCCTTATTGTAAGAGCGGTGAGCCCAGATGATACAACCCACCAGGATCAGAGCCATAGGCGGGAAGAGCATCAGACCGTTGTTGGCATAGAAACCACCATTTGCAACATACCAGCTATCGGGAATAATCTGATAACCGAAGATCGAACCCGAACCGAACAGTTCGCGGAAGAATGCAACAGTTACCAAGATCACACCATAACCCAGACCGTTGCCGATACCATCGAGGAATGAAGCCCAAGGCTTGTTACCCAATGCGAAGGCCTCGACACGACCCATAATGATACAGTTGGTGATAATCAGACCTACGTAAACCGACAGCTGCTTCGACACGTCGTAAACAAATGCCTTCAATACCTGGTCCACCAAGATTACCAATGCAGCGATTACAACCAGCTGCACGATGATACGGATACGCGAGGGAATACCCTTACGCAGCAGCGACATAACAAGATTCGAGAATGCTGTAACGACCATTACCGACAGCGACATAACCAACGCGGGTTTGACCTGTACGGTTACAGCCAGAGCCGAGCAGATACCCAGAATCTGAACAATGACCGGGTTGTTAGCCGAGAACGGACCGGTCAGATACTTCATATTTTTAGCCGAAAACAGAGGCTCTTTTTCAGTGTTACTCATTCTCTTCTACATTTTGAACGTTAGACTCCTCAGTTTCCTCAACCTCAGCTACAACCTCCTCAGCCGCTGCTGCGCCCTTCTTTGCGCCCAGCAGGGGAAGGTAGTTTTCGAGGCTGTTCTTCAACATTGCGCTTACGCCGTCCGAGGTTTTGGTACCACCCGAGATAGCATCTACCTCGTGGGTATTACCCTCCGATGCGCCGCCCTTCTTCAAGGTTACCGATACGAACTCGTCGCCCTCGAAGATCTGCTTGCCCTTATACATCGCCTGATGTGCGGGAGTTGCGATCTCAGCACCCAGACCGGGGGTCTCGCCCGAGTGGTCGAGTACGATGCCTGCAACGGTGTTCATATCGCTTTCGAGAGCGATGTAGCCCCAGATGGGACCCCACAGACCAGTACCGGTGATAGGCAATACCACGCGACCGTCCTGAGCCTCGAATACGGGATACTGACCCTGCTCGAACGAGCCTTTCAGATCCTGCAACATAACGAATACGTCGCCTTCGATCTTCTCGCCCTCAGCGTTCACTGCGTATGCGTTGATAAATTCATCGTAGTTCTGGTCAGCTGCACCCAACGATGCGAGGATTGCCGACTTCTTCTCGTTGAGAATGTTAGCGTCCTGACGATCTTTGAGCGACAATGCAGCTACGGCCAGAAGTACTGCTACTATAACGACCATTACGGTCGAGTAGATAATAATATATACGTTACTTTCCTTATTCATAGCCACACATTATTTAACCGATTTAACACGATTCTTTCTGCGAGCGATGTTGCGCTCAACCACGAAGTAATCCACCAGCGGAGCCAATGCGTTCATAAACAGAATCGAAAGCATCATACCCTCGGGATATGCGGGGTTGATCACGCGGATCATCACTGCCAGAGCACCAGTCATAAAGCCTACGATATACTTACCTGCATTGGTCTGAGCCGAGGTAACGGGGTCGGTAGCCATAAATACAGCACCGAAAGCGAAACCACCAACCAGCAGGTGAGTGTAAGCGGGAACCTCCATATAAGCGTTAGCACCGATAGCGTTGAAGAGCAGACCCATAGCCAGACCACCAACGAATACCGATACCATCGTGCGCCACGAAGCAACACCCGATACGAGCAGAATCAGCGCACCCAATGCGATAGCGATAACCGAAGTCTCGCCAACGCAACCCGGCATCAAACCGATCAGTGCGTCGCAGATCGAGTAGCTCATCTCTCCCGTAGTGCTGAGCTGCTCCAAAGCGGTTGCACCACTGAAACCATCAGCGATTGCACCTGCCTCAGCCTTACCCAAGCCAGCTACCCATACGGTCTCACCCGACATAAACGGAGTGTAGGCGAAGAATACGAATGCACGAGCCAACAGAGCGGGGTTGAATACGTTCATACCCGTACCACCGAACACCTCTTTACCGATTACAACGGCGAAAGCGGTACCCAGAGCCAGCATCCACAGGGGTACATCAACGGGCATAATCATCGGAATCAACAGACCCGAAACAAGGAAACCCTCATTGATCTCGTGGCCACGCTTCTGAGCGAATGCAAACTCGATCGACAGACCGACCAAGTACGACACGATGATCATCGGGAGCACCTTCAAGAAACCGAACCAGAAGCACTGCCACAAGCCAGCCTCTTGGCCGAGCGACAGGAAGTGCTGGTAACCGGTGTTGTACATACCGAACAGCAGTGCGGGAACCAGCGCCAGCACTACCATAATCATAGTACGCTTCATATCGTTGCAGTCGCGGACGTGAGCACCCTTCTGAGTCGTGGTGTTAGGCACGAACAAGAAGGTCTCGAAGCCCTCGAAGGTCGAGTGAAGCGCGCTGAGCTTACCTCCCTCTGAGAAGGTAGGCTTCAACTTATCTACAAAATTTCTCAATGCCTTCATCTTAGTTCATCTCTTTAATCATCTGATTAATACCCTGACGGACGATCTCCTGCATCTCGATCTTCGAAGGATCGACGAACTCGCACAGAGCCAAGTCCTCTTCAACGATCTCATAGATACCCAGATTCTCCATCTTGTCGATGTCGCCTGCCAGAATAGCTTTGAGCAGATAGACGGGATAGATGTCCATAGGCAGGTACTCGTCGTACAGACCCGAAACTACGAACGGACGCTCGCCACCATTGAGGTTGGTATCCAAATCGTACTGCTTCTTGGGGCAGAGCCACGAGAAGTAAGCCTTCGACACCGAGAACTTGTTGAAGCGAGGCATTGCCCAACCCAACAGCTCGTACTTGTCGCCTTCGGGAATCAGTGTTACCTGATTCGAGTAGAAGGTCAGATAGCCGTCCGCTGCCACCTTTGTACCGGTCAGAACGTTACCGCTAATTACGCGAACGCTGTCGCCCTCCTTCTGTGCCTTCACGCGACCTGCGAGGATCGAATCCATAGCAGCGCCTGCGATGAGGGTGAAGTACTGAGGAGCCTCAGCCTGTGAACCGCACAAAACGATGGTCTTGGTCATATCAACCTTACCCGTAGCAAACAGACGACCGATCATAGCTACGCCCTGAGCGCTAACGGTCCAAACTACTTCGCCCTTGTTGATGGGGTCGATGTGGTGGATCTGCACGCCAACATTACCAGCGGGGTGGGGACCGGCGAACTCGTGAATCTCGACGCCCTTCAAGCCCTCGAACACTTTGTTCTCGGCCTTGGCGTTGAGCGAGAGGTGAACCTTACCAGCGGTCAGGCGTGCGAGCACGTCGAAACCCTTTTGGAGGTTAGCCTTGTCGTTAGCCAATACCACGTCGTAGTCGGCAGCCAGAGGAGCCGAATCGAAACCCGATACGAAGATAGCCTTGGGCTGATCGTCGGGGTTGGCGATAATGCCGTAAGGGCGCTGAATGATCAGCGGCCACAAACCTGCTTCAAGCAGCAGTTTGGTCGCATCTTCCTTCGAGGCATTCTCGATTGCGGGGACGTCGAACTCCTTGTAGCTTTGGGTAGCGTCGGGCTGTACGGTTACATTGAGAACCTTACGCTTCTCACCGCGATTAACGGCAGTAACGGTACCGCTGACGGGCGAGGTAAACAGCACGCGGCTATCGTTCTTCGAGAAGAAGAGCGCGTCACCGGCCTTAACCTGCTCGCCGACCTTAACCAAAAGCTTGGGAACAACTCCCTCGAAATCCAGAGGAGAAACTGCATACGAAGTAGCCATCGGAAGTGCGGTTACCTTCGCCTCAGCCTTGCCTTGGAGATTGATGTCGAGACCCTTTTTAATTTTGATGATTTTCGACATTTTGGTTAAATGTTAATTAATGTGAAAAATTATTGTTAGTTGAATTTTTACGTTTGAGTGATCTATGTTGGGATCGCCATATAATTCGCGCGCAAAAATACAAATTATTCCTTAATTGTGAAAATCCTAACAGCACCTTTTTATGGTTTTCGCAGAAAATTTGTAAATTTGTGCTGAAAAAATGCGAAAATCTTGCTTGCAATGGCTCCATACGTCGATTTTCACACTCACCGGCGCAGTGGCGACGCGCTCGAAATTTTGAGCGTTGAGGCTCTCGATGAGGCTCAATTTGCTATGGCTATCGAGAGTGGGCAACCATTTTCGGTTGGCGTGCACCCGTGGCACGCTGCTGAAAATCCCGAGCAATTGAACGAGGCATTTGAACGAATGGAGCGTGTGGTATCAGGTGGTCGAACTGTTGCAATCGGGGAGTGCGGTTTGGATTGGGCGGTTGAGGTCGATCGAAAGTTGCAGGCGGAAGTTTTCGAGCGACAATTCGATATGGCAAAACGGTACAATCTCCCTATTATTTTGCATTGTGTTCGTGCTTTTGAAGATGTGATGCTGCGATTGTCGCGGGCAAAGATTGAACGAGCTGTTTTTCATAGTTTCGTAGGCTCCATTCAGCAAGCCGAAAGGGTAGGCGTGAAGGTTATTTCTGCTCGTTTTCGCCTCGTAGTTTAGCGTCGCCTCGCACGCGAGAAGTCATAAAAGCGATTGCCCCGTCGGTTATGCTTGTCGAACGTGACGAATGCGAATGCTCAATCGAGGAGGTGTATGAGGCTGTCGCTACGTTGCGCAAATGCTCGGTTGAGGAGTTGCGCGAGATTGTATTTGATAATTATAAACGTTTGATTGATAATGAGTAATTGGAAAGAACGCACCGAATTGTTGCTTGGAGTAGAGAAGGCTGCCAAACTCGCCGAAGCGCACGTGCTTGTGGTTGGCTTGGGCGGTGTCGGAGCATACGCAGCCGAGATGGTCTGCCGTGCGGGTGTCGGGCGTATGACCATTGCCGATTCGGACGATGTGTCAGAGAGTAATATCAACCGTCAGCTTGTCGCTCTTCACTCGACCGTGGGTCGTGCCAAGAGCAATGTGCTGGCCGAGCGCCTGCGAGATATTAATCCCGATTTGCAACTCGATGTGGTTCAGCGATATATCCGCGATGAGGAGACTGATCGAATACTCGATGCGGCACACTATGACTATATCATTGATGCTATCGATACCTTGTCGCCCAAAGCAGCGTTGATCAAAGGTGCGCTCGATCGCAGTATTCCCATCGTGAGTGCGATGGGCGCGGGAGCAAAGACCGATCCTACGCGCGTTGAGGTGGCCGATATCGGTAGTACGCATCACTGCCCGCTGGCTCATATGCTGCGCAAACGTCTGCATAAAATGGGAATCCGCACGGGTTTTTATGCAGTTTTCTCGGCTGAGCCCGTCCGCGAGGGGGCGATGATCATCAGCGAGGAGACCAACAAAAAATCCAACACAGGAACAATCTCGTATATGCCTGCTGTCTTCGGTTGTGCGTGTGCTTCGGTCGTTGTTCGTGACCTGCTGGGTGAGATGAAATAATAAACAATAATATGAAACAAAAACTACTAATGCTCTTAGCGTTGCTGACTTTAACTAATGCGTTAGCTCAGCAACGTGATAACTATCGGGTAGCCTTCGATCCCGCGACCGTTCGCAACGAAAATGTACCCGAAGGAGAGATCCTAAAACGCTCATTCAACGAGTCGAAAATCTATCCGATGACCACGCGTGATTATTGGATTTATGTACCCGCAGCATACGATGCGTCGAAGCCCGCTTGTCTGTTCGTCTGCTTGGACGGAATCACCTACAATGCTCCGACCGTTTTCGACAACCTTATCGCAAGCGGTCAAATGCCCGTTACGATTGGCGTTTTTGTCAATCCTGGCGTGGTGCGTGACGCTGATGGTGGCGTGATCCGCTACAATCGCAGTAATGAATTCGATCGTACTGATGGAACGTTTGCGCGTTTCTTAATCGAGGAGTTACTGCCTGAGGTTGAGCGACAAACGACTGCGGACGGTCGTCCTATTTGCCTTTCGACCGACCCCAATGATTGCGCTATTGCGGGTTCGAGTAGCGGTGGCATTTGTGCATTCACGGCGGCGTGGTCGCGTCCCGATCGTTTTGCCCGAGTATTCAGTGCAGTAGGCACTTATGTGTCAATGCGTGGCGGAAACGAATATCAGGCTGTGATCCGTAAAACCGAGCCTAAACCGCTGCGAATCTTCTTGCAGGACGGTCTGTATGACGTGTGGAATGGAATTTTTGGTGATTGGTATGAGGCTAATATTTTGGTCGAATCTGCACTCAATTTTAGTGGTTATGAGGTAGCTCATACGTGGGGGCGCGGTGGTCATAGCAATACCCACGCAAACCGAATTTTCCCCGATGTAATGCGTTGGTTGTGGAAGGGTTGGCCACTCCCAATTCAAGCAGGACGTTCGCAGAATGATATGCTCGCTGCAATACTTCCCGAGGAGGGCGGCTGGTCGCGTGTCGAGGGCGCAAATGTTGCGGATAAATTATTCACGTGCGGCGAGAGAATAGTGTTTGCAAATGGTGGTGAAGTGTGCGATGTAGAGGGCAATTCGTTGCTCCGTTTGAAGGCGGGTGAGCGTCTGATTGGCGATGACGTAGAAGCTCTCTATTTGTCAAATGTAAAGAATGAAATTATCCGTGTGGTCAACGGCAAACGCACAAAAATTGCAACGGCTCAAAACAAAGTAGAACAATTGATTGCAACTGATAACCTCAATCGATACTTTATGTCTGGCGGTTCGCTCGTTCAACTCGATTCAAATGGCAAAATGACCGTTGTAAACGATGGTTTGTCGTGCGGTGCGAGTCTTGCGCTTTATCCCGATCATCGACTGCTTATTTGCAATGAGCCGAACACCCGTTGGTTGCTGAGTTATGTTGTTGGTGAGGGAGGCAAGCCGATGGCTGGTCAGCGTTTCTATTGGTTGCACAATATGACGGGCGATGATTCGCAACAAGTAGGGCAGATGTGCTTCGATGAGAATGGAAATCTCTATGTGGCGACGGCGATGGGCGTGCAGGTGTGCGATCAAAATGGTCGTGTACGCGCAATTCTGCCTTTGCCTGATAGTGCTCCGATTCGCTCGTTGGCATTTGTCGGAACAAAGCTCTATGTGGCGAATGAACGGGGCGAGATTTTCGTGCGCGAATTGAAGGTTGCGGGCGCCCAGCCGTGGCAGGCGGCCACTTCACCTAAAAGTCAAGGTCAAGGTTGATAAACAATTAAAACAGATATAGATATGAAACCAGAAATTGTTTTCTTGGACGAATATTCGTTGAGTAATGCAGATTTGTCGCGTGTACGCTCGATGGGCGATTATCGTTCCTATTACAATACGTTGGCGGATGAGATTGTTGAGCGTGTCGGCAATGCTGAAATTGTGATCACGAATAAGGTGCCTTTCTCGCGTGAAACGATGAAGGCTCTGCCCAATCTGCGACTGATCTGTGTGGCAGCGACGGGTGTCAATATCATTGACCTTGAAGCGGCGGCCGAACTTGGTATCGAGGTGCGAAATGCGGCGGGTTATTCGACTGAGTCGGTGACTGAAACCACGATTGGCGCAGCGTTGGCTTTGTGCAGAAATATAGGCTATTACGACAATTATATCAAGTCGGGTCGATACTCGGCAGATGGGTTGATGTTCAATTTTGATCGTCCGACGCGACGTCTGTGTGGAAAGCGTTGGGGTGTGATTGGATTGGGCGCAATTGGCCGAAATGTGGCACGTGTAGCGCAGGCGCTTGGTTGCGAGGTGGTATATGCCTCGACGTCGGGTGTTAAGCGCGAAGAGGCGTGGCAGTGTGTGTCGCTCGAAGAGCTTTTGTCGACTTCTGACGTGGTTTCGATACATTGCCCGCTCAATGCCGCAACGCGCAATTTGATAGATGCTGCAAAACTTGATATAATGAAACCCGACGCTCTGTTAATCAATGTTGCACGTGGTGGTATTGTTGATGAGAAAGCGTTGGCTGAGGCGATCGATGCAGGCAAGATCGGAGGTGCGGCGCTCGATGTGTTTGTGAATGAGCCAATCGAGGCAGATTCACCGTTGTTGAAGGTCGAAAAGAGCGACCGATTGTTGCTTTCGCCGCACAATGCGTGGTCGGCAGCCGAGTCGATTACGACGTTGGTTGGTTGTATCGAACGCAATATCGAGGACTATCTCGCTCGTCGATAAGTTTTGCAATTGCAAAAGATTTCGTATATTTGTCGAAGAAATTGAGGCTATAATTTAGCCATTTTACAATAACATATAACTCAATCGCTGTCGAATCACCACCTCGTAAGCAGACGAGTTAGTACAATTCTTGTTGGGAGTATTGTGCCCGATTGGCGCAGATTTCCCATAAAGAATTGTGGCTTGTGGTGAGCCCGACAGCGTATGGCGAATATCTGCGCTTTTTTTTATTTGTGCAGGTCGCCTATGACGATATGTGAATGATTTACGAATATACGGGTTTTTGCCGAAAATCACCCTGTCGGTTTAACTTTTCGCGTCTTCGTGCGTCATATAGTCAAAGGTACTTAAAATTATAAATGTTATGAAGAAAAATTTTGTGAATCTGAAAACGATTGTTCTGCTCATACTCGCTATGACGGCTATCACCACGTGGGCGCAGACACCTGCTTGGCAGCAGCAACTCGATCGCCTTGACAAGGAGGCTGATCAACTCTACGAAAAACAGGATTGGAAGCGACTTGTTGCCAATCAGGAGCAATATCGCAAAATCATTATGGCTCAACCCGATTCGGTGCGTCAGGAGTATTTGTGGGACACGGATCTGTCGGGTAATTTCTACTACAATTTGGCTTGTTGGCGAGCTCTTGCGGGCGACAAGAGAGGGGCGTTGAGCACGTTCGAGTATTACACCGACCGCGTGATCAACCGCGAAGAGATACGTCTGTCGCACATTAACACCGACAGCGATCTAAATTCACTGCGCGAAGAGCCGCGTTTCGTGAAATGTATGGAGCGCTTGCAAAAATGGGGCGATTACAAACAGATTTTGAAAGACGCCAAGCCCTACTATTCGGGCCTGCACCCCGAGGGCATAAAGTTCCGCTATATGGCGCCCAATAATCCCGACTTGGTTCAACTGCGTGAGCAATTCAAGTTGGATAGTGTGGCTGGCGCAGGCGACGAAATTTCAAAGATTAAAAACCTTCTGCATTGGGTTCACGAGGTTGTGCCACACGATGGCAACTCGGATAATCCCAAGATTAAGAATACAGCCGCAATGATCGAGCTCTGCCGAGAGGAGAATCGTGGCGTAAATTGTCGTATGATGGCTCAGATGCTCACCGAGGTATATCTCGCAATGGGTTTCAAGGCGCGATTTGTAACCTGTATGCCAATGAATTATGTGAGCGATTGCCACGTTATAACAGTTGTGTACAGCAATACGCTCAATAAATGGGTGTGGGTCGATCCGACATTCGATCTGTTTGTGATGGACGAGAATGGAACAATGCTTTCGATCGCCGAAGTGCGCGAGCGTATCCGTAACGATAAACCTTTGCAGATCAACGACTATGCAAATTGGAATCACCGATCGCCGCAAACCAAAGAGTATTACATCGACCACTATATGGCAAAGAATCTATACTACTTGGTGTGTATGGAGCACTCGCGATTCAATGCCGAAACCGTCATCGAGGGTCAGACGTATCGCTATATTGCGCTTATGCCCTACGACAAGATAAACTCCGAATCGAGTGCGATAGGTTGGAACGATCTCCGTATATGCGACGAGCAACTGTTCTGGCAATCACCCTATGAAGAGTAAAACGATAAAGCCTACCACCCGAAAAGTTGGTAGGCTTTGTTTTAGTCGAACGATTGCATACCCGATTGGGCGATCTGCATAATGCGATAGTATTGGTCGGGTGTCAGCTCCATAAAGAAGTAATGGATCGGATCGACACGCATACCGTTGTAACGCACCTCATAATGGAGGTGTGGTGCGAGCGAAAGACCCGTATTGCCACTCAGCGCCACGATATCGCCACGACGTACCGTCGCCCCGCGCTTGACATAAACCTTACTCAGGTGGCTGTATGAGGTGGTGTAGCCGTTGCCGTGATCGATTACGAGAGTTTGACCCGATGTCGAGTTGCGCAGAGCCACCTCGCTGACGCGGCCGTCGGCAGTAGCAAAGACTCGGGTGCCCTCGGGGACGGTGTAATCGACACCTTGGTGCGACGCCAACGTCTTGAAGAAGGGGTGGATTCGCATACCGTACGAGGCGGTGAGTAGAGTCAGCTCGTCGTTGATAACGGGTTGAATAGCAGGGATATAGTTGCGTTCGTTGCCCGCGTCGCTAATTTTGTGCAGCAACTTACGATAGGACGAGGTCAGCGACTCGATATTCTTCTCCATCGAGGTTACTCGTTCGTTGAATGTGCGCGAAAGGACATCAGTCGGCTGGCTGATAAGATTCTCATAACGAGCCCAACTGCTCACGTTACCACCGCCTCCCATATCGTAGGGGTCGGCCTCGAACATAATGTTAAAGACATTCTTGTCGCGAGCCACAACATTATCAATCACACGCGAAATGGAGTCATAACGTGCGCTCAGTACCTCGTACTCCTCACGCAGACGATCGGTCGAGTGCTTGGCTGCGTACTCGGTCGGAGTGTCGAAGAAGAGCGAAAAACCGAGATAGTAGCAAACAGCCAATCCGATCCAAACGAAAGCTTGGATCACACCGCGCGAGATCTTCTGTCGCAGTTGGCGACGGCAGCGCATACGCTCGACGCGCTCTTCACGGGATATGTTATTAGTCTGCTTCATAGGTAGTTTCGCGTGCCGAGCTGATGATGTCCTCAAACTCTTCGGCGCTCATATTCTTATTAATGTAATTGATCGGGTTCACGTGGTGGCCCATATAAAGCACCTCGTAATGGAGGTGCGGACCGGTCGAAATACCCGTATTGCCCAAGTCTGCAATGCGCTGACCGCGCACAATCTTGTCGCCCTCTTTGACCCAAACCTTATCCAAATGGGCATAGCGGGTTTGGTAGCCGAACTCGTGGTCGATCACGATCTGCGTGCCGTAACCGCGACGCGAGCGGGTGATCTCAACCTCTTTAACCGTGCCGTTGCCTGTCGCATAAACCGGATCGCCGATATGACCTCCGAGGTCGATACCTTTGTGAGGTCGCCAGATGTGCAATTTGGGGTGGAAACGCATACCGTAAGCGCCAATGTGACCTTTAAGTAACTTCTTGTCAATCGGCATAATAGCAGGTATGGCCAGCGACATATTCTCCTTGTTCTTTGCTAATATCTGCAACTCGTCGAATGAGCGCGATTCGAGATAGGTTTTGCGTGTCAATTCGTCGAGTTTGATCCACGTCGAGGTCATCAATGACGAGTAGTCGTCGCCGCGTAACGAGGCGTACTTCGAATCGGGATAGGGCGAATATATACCGTCGATCGAGAGCGTGTCGGCTGCGAACAGGGTGCGATAGACACGGTTGTCGCGGTGCTTGATTTCGTCCAGTTGATTCATCGAGGCGTCGATCTTGCTCTGCAAAATTCGATACTTGATGATAAGTTCGTTGTTTTCGCGATGGATTCGGTAGAGTTTGGGTGTGTAGAAGAAATACGAAAAGATCGCATTGAAGATCGACGCAAGGATAAAAGCAACCAAAATTTTTCGCAAAAGGCGATAGTACCGCAGCTTGAAAGGCGCGGTTACCACCTCGTAAGTGAGTGTCTGCGGGTTGAATTTATACTCTTTTTTCTCCATATCATTAAAAAACGCTGCGCATTTTGGGCAAAATTACAGCAAAATGTGTAACTTTGCAAATTCTCGCGTGCATATAACGAACGCGCGCGACCAATTATTACGTGATTTGATAACAAATAAACATCAAAAATAGAGAATGGAAAGCAACAAAATTAGAGAGGCCTTTCTCAAATTCTTCGAGAGTAAAGGCCACGTGGTAGTGCCCTCGGCACCGATGGTTGTAAAGAATGATCCGACGCTGATGTTCACCAATGCAGGTATGAACCAGTTCAAGGATATGTTTTTGGGTAACGCCCCGATCAAGGCACCCCGTGTGTGCGATTCGCAGAAGTGTCTGCGCGTGTCGGGTAAGCATAACGACTTGGAGGAGGTAGGCCACGATACCTATCACCACACGATGTTCGAAATGCTCGGCAACTGGTCGTTTGGCGACTATTTCAAGAAGGAGGCTATCGAGTGGGCGTGGGAGCTGCTGACCGAGGTGTATAAACTTCCGAAGGAGCGTATGTATGCAACCGTATTCGAGGGCTCGGAGGAGGACGGTGTGCCGTTCGATCAGGAGGCTTACGATTTTTGGTTACGTTTCCTGCCTGCCGACCATATCATTCGCGGTAACAAGAAGGATAACTTCTGGGAGATGGGCGATACCGGTCCGTGCGGTCCGTGTAGCGAGATCCATTTCGACCTGCGTGATGAGGCAGAGATCGCGTTGATCCCCGGTCGTGAGATGGTCAATAAGGATCACCCGCAGGTTATCGAGATCTGGAACAACGTATTTATGCAGTTCAACCGTAAGGCTAATGGCTCGTTGGAGCCGCTGCCGAAGAATCACGTCGATACGGGTATGGGTTTCGAGCGTCTGTGTATGATTTTGCAGGGCAAGAAGTCGAACTACGATACCGATGTGTTCCAGCCGACAATCAAGCGATTGGCTGATATGTGTGGCAAGCAGTATGGCGTCGATGAGAAGTGCGACGTGGCGATGCGTGTTATCGCTGACCACTTGCGTGCTATTGCATTCTCGATTGCCGATGGTCAGCTGCCCTCGAACGTTAAGGCAGGTTATGTAATCCGTCGAATCTTGCGCCGTGCAGTACGTTATGGTTATACCTATCTCGGTTTCAATGAGCCGTTTATCTGCTGGTTGGTAGCAGGCTTGGTTGAGCAGATGGGTGATCAGTTCCCCGAGTTGCGTGCTCAGCAGACGTTGATCGAGAAGGTAATCTCGGAGGAGGAGAACTCGTTCTTGCGTACGCTGGCTACGGGTATCAATCTGTTGGACGATGTGATTCGTCGCGCTAAGGCCGAGGGTAAGAGCCAGATCAGCGGTCGTGATGCCTTCCTGCTCTATGATACTTACGGTTTCCCGATCGACTTGACCGACCTGATCGCTCACGAGCAGGGTGTCGAGGTTGATCTGCCCGCATTCGAGAAGGAGTTGCAGGCACAGAAGGAGCGTTCGCGTAATGCTGCGGCTGTGGCTACGGACGACTGGGTTGAGGTGATGGCAATCGACCAGAGCACCTTCACAGGTTACGATACGCTGGTTGATGAGGTGCGCATTGCACGTTATCGTCGAGTAACCACCAAGGGTAAGAGCTACTATCAGATCGTATTCGATCACACACCGTTCTATGGTAATTCGGGTGGTCAGGTTGGCGACGTTGGTACGATTGAGGCTGATGGCGAGCGCGTGGCTATTACCGATACGCAGAAGGAGAACGGTCTGACTATTCATATCGCCGATACGCTGCCTTCGAACGTCGAGGCTACGTTCCGTGCTGAGGTTAATGCCGAGAAGCGTCAGGCATCGGCTAACAACCACACCGCAACTCACCTGTTGCACGCTGCGTTGCGTAAGGTGCTTGGCACGCACGTTGAGCAGAAGGGTTCGATGGTGTCGCCGATGGGCTTGCGTTTCGACTTCTCGCACTTCCAGAAGGTAACCAACGAGCAGTTGCGCGAGGTTGAGCAGCTGGTAAATGCTGCAATCCGTGCCAACAGTCCTCTCGATGAGCGTCGTGAGTGCCCGATTGATGAGGCACGCGAGGCTGGTGCTATGATGTTGTTTGGCGAGAAGTATGGCGACAAGGTGCGTATGGTGCGTTTCGGAGAGTCGGTTGAGCTGTGTGGTGGTACTCATACTTCGGCTACGGGTAACATCGGTATGTTCAAGATTATGTCCGAGAGCGCAATTTCGGCAGGTGTGCGTCGTATCGAGGCAGTTACGGGCGTGGGTGCCGAGAAGGTGCTCTATGCAGCTGAGGATACGATTCGTCAGATCGAGGAGTTCTTCCATAACTCGAAGATTGTCCCTGCAATCCAGCGATTGATCGAGAGCAACGACGCTTTGAACCACGAGGTTGAGCAGATGCGTCGTGAGCAGATCTCGGCAATGGCCGAGAAGTTGGCTAAGGCGTGCCCTGAGACCAACGGTATGCAGTTGATCGCACGTACGTTTGATCGTCCGACCGAGTTTGTGAAGGATTTGGCCTATAACTTGCGTGCTACGATGCCGCGTCTGGTGTTGGTTGCCGGTTCGGTGGCAGGTGGCAAGGCTACGCTGACGATTATGCTCGGTGATGAGATTGTCGCTGCGGGTGTCAATGCGTCGCAGGTTGTTCGCACGGCTGCCAAGGAGATCAATGGCGGTGGCGGCGGTCAGCCCTTCTTTGCAACGGCAGGTGGTAAGAACCCCGAGGGTATGCAGAAGGCTATCGACGTTGCTGTTGAGTTGATCAAAAATGAGTTGAATAAATAATAAAGATACAAAACACGTATGGAAAAGAAAAAGGTTTTGCTGATGATCCTCGATGGTTGGGGCATTGGCAACAAGACTAAGGGCGATGTGATCTATACGGTCAATCCTCCCTATATTACGGCTATGACCGCAAAGTATCCTCACGCTGAGTTGCGTACCGATGGCGAGAATGTTGGTCTGCCCAACGGTCAGATGGGTAACTCGGAGGTGGGCCACCTCAATATTGGTGCAGGTCGTATCGTTTATCAGGACTTGGTGAAGATCAACCGCGCAGCAGCCGATGGCTCGATTATGCAGAACAAGGAGATCGTCGCAGCGTTCGAGTATGCAAAGAAGAATGGTGTGAATGTTCACTTTATGGGTCTGGTTTCGGACGGTGGTGTTCATTCGTCGCTCGATCATCTGTTTACGCTGTGCGACATCTCGAAAGAGTATGGTATCGAGAATACCTTTGTACATTGCTTTATGGACGGTCGTGATACCGATCCTCGCAGTGGTAAGGGCTTTATCGAGCAGTTGCAGAACCATTTGGCTAAGACAACCGGTCGCATTGCGTCGATCATCGGTCGTTACTACGCTATGGACCGCGATAAGCGTTGGGAGCGTGTGAAGATTGCTTACGACCAGCTGGTTAATGGCGTAGGTGAGCCTTCGAGCGATATGGTTGAGGCTATGCAGAAGTCGTATGACGAGGGCGTAACCGATGAGTTCGTTAAGCCGATCGTGGCTATCGATGCTGAGGGTCAGGTTATAGGTACGATTAAGCCTAATGACGTAGTGATCTTCTTCAACTATCGTAACGACCGCGCCAAGGAGCTGACCATCGTGCTGACTCAGCAGGATATGCCCGAGGAGGGTATGAAGACTATGCCGCTGTACTACTGCTGTATGACTCCCTACGACGCTAAGTTCGAGGGTCTGCACATTCTGTTCGATAAGGAGAACGTGCAGAATACCATTGGTGAGTATGTGTCGAAGCAGGGTTTGAAGCAACTGCGTATTGCCGAGACCGAGAAGTATGCTCACGTAACCTTCTTCTTGAACGGTGGTCGCGAGGAGTTGTTCGAGAATGAGGAGCGTATTCTGGTTGCGTCGCCGAAGGTTGCTACCTACGACTTGCAGCCCGAGATGAGCGCATACGAGGTGAAGGACAAGTTAGTTGAGGCTCTCGGTGAGCAGAAGTACGACTTCATCTGCTTGAACTTTGCTAATGGCGATATGGTTGGTCATACGGGTATCTATGACGCAATCGTCAAGGCAGTTAAGGCAGTTGATGAGTGCGTTGGGGCGGTTGTTGAGGCTGCGGTTGCAAACGGCTACGAGGTTGTTCAGATCGCTGACCACGGTAATGCCGACAATGCAATCAACGAGGACGGCTCGGCTAATACGGCTCACTCGCTGAATCCTGTACCCATCGTGGTTGTATCGGATCGCGTGGCTAAGGTCGAGAATGGTGTATTGGCTGATGTTGCACCGACCGTTCTGAAACTGATGGGCTTGGAGCAGCCTGCCGAGATGACCGGTAAGGCTCTGGTTGAGTTCAAGTAGTCTTGATAAGCTGATATAAATGCAAAGCGCAACGGGAGTGATCTCGTTGCGCTTTGTTGTTTACAATAAAGTGCTTAGTCGATTACTTCTTCCATTTACGATGATCCACCGAGTCGATCATACGATTGCGCTTGTAACGCTTGATAGCGTGTCCGATCAGCGCACAAATAAATGCAATGCCACCCAAAATGAGGAGCATAATAATAAAATCCCATGTTGTCTGCTCTACCATAACTTTCCCTTTTTACCTCCCCAGTGCAAAGATAGTAAAATTTTCCTACCAAAATACCCCCCCCTAAAAAATTACACAAAATTTTCAATTTTTGTTCCTAAATGGCTGTAAATGGAGCTAATTGGAGGTTAGTTTCGGAACGTAGTTGCGATTTTCGAGATTTATTTGTATCTTTGAAAATGCTAAATAGAAAATAGTATGTCACAACCCAAACCATACTCATTTGCACTGATTGCCCCCGTTGTGCTGGGTTTCTATATCTTTGGATTTAGCGATACGGTGGGCTTCGCAACCAGCTACGTGCAAGCCAAATATCAACTGAGTGAAACGATGGCGGGATTGTTGCCGTCGATGACCTTTGTGTGGTTTCTCTTTTTGGCGTTGCCTATGGCGTGTATGATGAATCGAATTGGTCGCAAGGCGACGGCTACGATCGGTTATCTGATTTCGATTGTAGGTTTGTTGCTGCCGATGGTGCCGATCGATTGTTTCGAAGTATATTTCATTGCTTTTGCGCTGATTGGAATTGGTAACACGGTGTTGCAAGTGGCGGTAAATCCGCTGTTGGCCACGCTCGCACCGCCCCAAAAGATGACGGGCTATCTGACATTCGGACAGATTATGCGTAACCTATCACTGATGTTGGCTTCGCCCATTGCGTCGTATCTGTCGCTGCGGTTTGGCGATTGGCGAACGATGTTCCCGATTTTTGCGGCTGTGACCCTGATTGCGATGGTGTGGCTGTTGCTGACACCTCTGCCGTCGGAGCCGCGAGCCGAACGAACAACATCGCTCAAAGATATACTCGCCCTGCTGCACAATAAGGCGGTGCTTATAGCGTTTATAGGTATAAGCCTATTTATCACGTGCGACGTGGGGGCGGGTGTGCTGACGCCGCAGTTGATTATCGAGCGCACGCAGTTGCCACCCGAAAGTGCAACACTCTCGTCGTCGATCTATTATGCTTGTCGCATTGCGGGCACACTTATTGGTCTGTGGGCATTTGCGCGTATGGGTGACGTACGTTGGTTGAAGATAAATATGGTGGTGCTTTTGGCAACGGCCGTAGCGATGTTCTTTGCTGATCAAGCGTGGGCATTGTTTGCACTGAGTGGAGTGTGGGGATTCGCCATTTCGTGCGTCTTTGCAACCTTCTACGCTTCGGCAACGCGCGCTCGTCCCGATAAGGCAAATGAGATTTCGGGCTTGATGATTATGGCTATTGCGAGCGGTGCGCTGATTGGTCCGTTGATGAGCTTGGGTACGAATTTGGCTGGCGGTAATCATACGGGAGCATTGGTGGTCGTGACGGCGATGGTGCTGGCGCTGACGACGGTCGTTTTTTTACTGAAAAATGTGGGTGCAAACGGTGGCGCTCAGAAATAAATTTGTATATTTGCATTAAAGTTTAACGGTCTAAAAAATCCGTGTTATGAGAAAGATGATTTTGGCCCTTGCGGCGTTGTTGATTTGTGTTGGAGCACAGGCTGGTAGCCCTTTGAAGTGGGGCGTTAAGGCTGGCTTGAACTATCATACGGTTGGCGAGCCTACAAGTTTGGGTATGAAGGATATTGTCGAGACGAAGAATCGTGTGGGTTGGCACGCAGGTCTGCAAGCCTCGTGGCAGGTGACCCGTATGTTGTCGATCGATCCCGAGTTGGTTTTCTCGCGCAATTCGTACGACTTGTCGTCGAGCTTGGGCGGTGGCGGCATTGCTTACCTCAATACGATTGAGGTGCCCGTTATTCTGGGTGTGAGAATCATTGGCCCGTTGAAGGTGCAGGCAGGTGTCAATATTAACGTGATGACCGATAGCGGCGCAAAGGGCGAGAAGCCGACCTTCCGTTTTAGCTCTTCGCCCCAAGCGTTGGGATATCTGCTCGGCGTTGGAGTCGATCTCGGACATATCAATGTGACGGCTCGTTACAACGGTTTCTTCCGCAAGAATGAGGGTAGCATTGCGTTCAATAATTTGCAAACGACTGATGATCTGCTGAAAATACGTGTAAGCACTTGGCAGCTTGGTGTGGGGTTCTATTTCTAAACGACAATAGATGACAGAAAAGACGATATATATCGACGAGGTTGATCCCCGAGAATTGTTTGGTGCGCAGGATACCTATCTCGAAATGATTCGGGAGCAGTATCCTGCGCTCCGTATTGTAGCGCGCGGCTCGAAAATGAAGGTGATGGGCGAGGAGCGATTGATCGAGCAATTCGTCAAACGTTTCGAGCAGTTCGAAGCCTATTACGACAAGTATGGCCACGTATCGAAGGAGGTTATTCGCCAATGTTTCGGCACGGCAGGAATGTCAGCCGACGAGCCGCCGACGCACGAAGGCGATGTGATTGTCTATGGCAATAATGGCAATGTGATCCGTGCTCGAACGGCCAATCAGCGTCGATTGGTCGATCTGTTCGAGAAGAATGATCTGCTGTTTGCAGTAGGACCTGCGGGCTCGGGTAAGACCTATACGGCTATTGCGTTGGCTGTGCGAGCGTTGAAGGAGAAGCAGGTGCGACGTGTGATTTTGACACGTCCGGCGGTCGAGGCGGGTGAGAAATTGGGTTTCCTGCCGGGTGATATGAAAGAGAAACTTGATCCCTATTTGCAGCCTTTGTATGACGCGCTGAACGATATGATTCCGGCGGCAAAGTTGTCGAAATATATGGAGGAGGGTACGGTTCAGATCGCTCCGTTGGCATATATGCGTGGTCGCACGTTGGACAATGCGTTTGTGATTTTGGACGAGGCGCAGAACACCACGCTCTCGCAGATCAAGATGTTCCTCACCCGTATGGGACGCAATGCCAAGTTTATCGTAACGGGCGACGTTACGCAGATCGACCTGCCTAAGGCGGGCGACTCGGGTCTAATGCGTGCGATGAAGATGCTCGGCTCGATTCAGGGCATCGCCTCGGTCGAGTTCGATAAGGGTGACATCGTGCGCCACCCGTTGGTTAAGCACATTGTAGAGGCATTCGAAAAGCGTGCCACAATGGAAGATGCGTTGAAAAATCGTGAAACAAAAAATAATAACTAAATAAACGAAGAGACAATGAGTGCAATTGTAAAAACCGATTTTAAGTTTGAGGGTCAGAAGAGCCTCTATGTTGGTAAGGTGCGCGATGTGTATGACATCGACGACAAATATTTGGTAATGGTCGTTACGGACCGTATCTCGGCATTCGATGTGGTGCTGCCTGAGGGTATTCCCTACAAGGGTCAGGTGCTGAATCAGATTGCGGCTAAATTCCTCGACGCTACGTCGGACATCTGCCCTAACTGGAAAATCGCGTCGCCCGATCCGATGGTTACCATTGGTCATAAGTGCGAAACGTTCCCCGTTGAGATGATCGTACGTGCATATCTGACCGGTAGCTCGTGGCGTGATTACAAGGCCGGCGCACGCGAGATTTGCGGTGTTAAGCTGCCCGATGGTATGCGTGAGCACGAGCGTTTCCCACAGCCGATCATCACCCCGACGACTAAGGCTGAGATTGGTGAGCACGACCAGAATATCTCGAAAGAGGAGATCATCGCTCGCGGCTTGGTGTCGAAGGAGGATTACGAAACTTTGGAGCGTTACGCATTGGCTCTGTTCGAGCGTGGCTCGCAGATGGCAGCCGAGCGCGGTCTGATTTTGGTCGATACCAAGTATGAGTTCGGTAAGCGCGATGGCGAGATTACGCTGATTGACGAGATTCATACTCCTGACTCGTCGCGCTATTTCTATGCAGCAGGCTATGAGGAGCGTTTCGCACGTGGTGAGCAGCAGCGTCAGCTGTCGAAGGAGTTTGTTCGCGAGTGGCTGATGGCTAATGGTTTCCAGGGTCAGGCGGGTGCCAAAGTGCCCGAAATGACACCCGAAATCATAGGCAGCATCTCGGATCGTTACATCGAGCTGTACGAGAACATTACGGGCGAGAAGTTCGATAAGGGCGAGGCTGATGGCGACCGTATGGAGCGTATGCAGGCTAATATTGCAAATATGATCGCACGTTTGCGCTAAAACATTGAATTTACTAACTTAAAAACTGATAAACACAATGAACAAGAATTTGGCGGCACTTGCGCCGCAGTTGGTTTGGAAACATTTCCAGGATCTGTGTCAGATACCTCACCCCTCGTTCCACGAGGAGGCGATTCGTGCTCACATCATCGCTTTTGCTAAGGAGCAGGGTCTGGAAGTCGTGGAGGACGAGGCTCATAACGTATTGGTTCGCAAGCCCGCAACTGAGGGTATGGAGGATCGTAAGGGTATCGTTTTGCAGGCTCACGTCGATATGGTTCCGCAGAAGAATGGCGATAAGGTATTCGATTTCGAGAAGGACGCTATCGAGGCATATATTGATGGCGATTGGGTAACTGCTAATGGTACGACGCTTGGCTCGGACAACGGTATCGGTGTTGCATCGATTATGGCTGTTTTGGAGTCGAAGGATATCAAGCACGGTGCTATCGAGGCGCTGTTCACCGCAACCGAGGAGTCGGGTATGCACGGTGCATTCGGCTTGAAGGGCGGTCTGTTGAAGGGCGATGTTCTGCTGAACCTCGACTCGGAGACCGAGGGTGAGTTGTACGTTGGTTGCGCTGGTGGTCTGGACGCAAGCATCAATTTCGATTATAAGGCTGAGGCAACTCCTGCTGAGGGTTATCGTGCAGCCGAGATCACGATCAAGGGCTTGAAGGGCGGCCACTCGGGTATCGAGATCATCTTGCAACGTGCTAATGCCAACAAGTTGATGTTCCGTTTGATCAATGCCGTTAAGAAGCAGCAGGAGCTGTTGCTCTGCTCGGTAGATGGTGGCGGTCTGCGCAATGCTATTCCGCGCGAGGCTAAGGCAACGGTTATGGTCGAGGCTGCGAAGTGGGACGAGTTCCAGAAGGCAGTTGCTGACTTTACCGATATGGTAGTAGCTGAGTTCTCGGGTATCGAGGATTCGATTCAGATCAAGGCTGAGGAGGTTGCTGCTCCCGCTGAGATGATCGAGAAGGCAGTCGCTGAGAAGTTGGTGAAGGCCGTAGTTGCTTGCCCCGACGGTATGCAGTCGATGAGCCAGTCGATGAAGGGTCTGGTGCAGACCTCGACCAACTTGGCTCGTATCGTATCGGACGGTGCGACCGTGAAGCTGCACTGCTTGTTGCGTAGTTCGGTGAATAGCGAGAAGGCTGATCTGGGCGACGCTATCAGCTCGGTATTCGAGTTGGCAGGTGCTGATGTAACGCTGAGTGGTGGCTACGATGGTTGGAAACCCAATATGGCATCGCCCATTTTGAAGGCAATGACCGAGAGCTACGAGGCTCTGTATGGCGTAACTCCTCGTGTTGTGGGTATCCACGCAGGTTTGGAGTGCGGTATCATCGGTGGTCCGTATCCTAATCTGGATATGATTTCGTTCGGTCCTACCATTTGCTATCCTCACTCGCCCGACGAGAAGGTTGAGATCGCATCGGTAGCTAAGTTCTGGGATTTCCTCTGCCACACGCTGGGCAACGCACCCCGCAAGTAATCGAACGATAGAAAAGCGGCTATGATGCCTGAGAATAAGTGGTTTGCGATCATCAATCCAGTTGCGGGACACGGTCGCGCGTTGGACGATCTGCCCACAATCTCACGATTGCTACGCGAATACGACATTGACTGCGAGCTGGTGTTTACCGAACATAAGCACCACGCTACGCAGCTCACTGTCGAGGCTGTGCGTGCAGGTTATCGACGTATGATCGTCGTCGGTGGCGACGGAACTTTGCACGAAGTGGTTAATGGCATCTTCATTCAAAAGGAGGTGCCCACCACTGAGGTGCAAGTGGCTGTCATAGCCGTTGGTACGGGCAACGATTGGATTCGTATGTTCGGTATTCCGCGCAAATATTCGGAGGCCATTCGAGCAATTGCTGAGGATCGCACCTTCTTGCAAGATGTGGGCGTTGTCAGCTATGAAGAGTCGAGCTATCGCCAATCACGCTATATGCCTAACGTGGGCGGAGCGGGATTGGACGCGGCCGTGGTGCGCGGTTTCAATGCGTTGAAGTCGCGCGGTCATCGTGGACGATTGCTCTATGTGTTGAGCCTTATCGGCACGTTCTGCCGTTACCATACGACGGGAATGCGTATTTGGGTTGATGACAAACAGGTGGTCAACGATATGGTGCTGAGTACGTCGGTCGGTATCGGTAAGTATAGCGGAGGAGGTATGATGCAAACGCCTGAGGCAGTGGCTGATGACGGCTTGTTTGACCTGACGGTGATTTCGAAGATTCGTTGGTGGCAAGTGCCTAAGGCATTGAAATACTTGTTCAATGGCGGAATTTACAATCTGCCCCAAGTGAATCTGTATCGAGGCTCGAAAGTGCGTATTGAGTCGTCGCCCGAGGTGCCGATCGAGATTGACGGTGAGCAAGTGGGAACAACACCCGTTGAATATACGATACTACATCGTGCGGTGCAAGTTGTGGTGTCGGAGCGGTTTCTGCGGGGTGATCTGCAACGACGTTCTCGTCCTCGGTTTCGACTCGGAGTGTTGTCGAAAAAATAGTCACTCATTAACGTAATAATAAATAGGTGTGTCCACAGTTGCGGGCACACCTATTTTCGTCGGATCGCGATCCTAAGAAGATGGGGGTATGGAAGTTTGTCAGTTTGTTTCGATTACGTCTATCTCGGTTACAACGATCTCCTCGAACTCGGCGGCACATTGACGCTGGAACGTTGCAAGTTGTGTCGAATCGACCGTGCCCGCCAAGATTGTTCCGAAGAATTGTTCGGTCGAATTGTAATAATTGTCGACCTTCTTGGCCAAGCAAGTGTAGTACGATTTGATCTGCTGATGTGTCATTCCATCAGGTAGAATGCCCTGAGCTACAAGCTGATGATAGGGGAACAGATGTCGCATATTGTGGGCATCGGCTTCGAGTTGCGTAACGACAGTTTCGACAACGACCATCGTTACAGTGTCCTCGACCGAAGGCATTTCAATAAAGGTGGCGTAGACCGGATAGTCGTTTTCGAGGGCTACCGCTACATCGTCAGCAAATAGCTCCCACTCGACATCGTTCAAATCGGTCAGATAGACCATTTCGCGATATGTGCGCAGGTCCTGGCGCATTTGCTGACGTTGTTCGTGATTCCATTCGCGCTGCTTTCCACACGAGCAGAAGAGGGTAGCGAGCGCTACGGTGAGAAGTAATTTTTTGATCATAGTAGAAATGTTTTTTGACTGATTGCCCTATGCGAGTGCAAACCGCGTGCCAATGGTTAGTTTCCGAACTTTTGATGTTGTAATTGTGTCCGACCGAGTGATGCAAAAAAGTTGCCGCCCGACGGAGAGCGTCGAGCGGTCGTTGTTTCATATTTGTATGAATAAAGTATCCTACTACTGCACAAACTTAACGGGAATCGTGTATGACACTCGAACCTTCTCGCCCTTCTGCTCGCCCGAACTCCATTTGCCTGAGCTGAGGCGGATCACGCGCTCAACTTCGGCACACGATTTCGCGTCGCCTTGCAGAGCGTTGATCTCCTTGATACTGCCGTCGGTTTCAATCACGAATTGCATCACCACGCGCATTCCAGCTGTGCCATTGTTGTAGTTGAGTTGTGTGCTGCACCAATTAATAAAATCATTGATGTTGCCACGTCCATCGAATGTCGGCATCTTGTCGGCTTTGACAAATGCGATATCTTTATATTTTAGTTGCTTCTTCTTCTCGTCATCGACTAAAAGGAATGGAACGGCCTCCTCTTCTTTTGTCGTTTTGTCCTCAACCAGCATAAAGGGGACAGCCGGCTCAGCTCTATACTCCCGTAATTTGGTAGAATCAGCTGCCGAGAGAACCGGCTCAGCACTATATGTCCGTACTTTGGTAAAATCAGCTGCCGATTCGGGAGATTGCTTTTCGACTGGTAGATAGACAGTTGCTTGTGCGCGAACGCTGAATGCAAGCGCGAGTACAGCTACGATGGGCAGGGCGACCGCCAAGCGTAGTAATGAGCGGGTGCTCGGTCTTTGTTTGGTCATCATTTTGAATCGTTTTTTTGTTAATGAACTTTGCAGACCGTTGGCAATGTCCGGACTAAAACCAAATGCCTGCGTGAATATTGAAGTTGCGTAAAGCCTATTGTCATAACCCGAATCGATGACCTCGCGATCAGCCTCAAACTCGTGAACCTCAGTAAGTAAGCGCGAGAATAACCAAACGAATGGATTGAACCACAGCACTGCCTTCATCAGCTCCATTGCGATTCGTTCGAGCGAGTGATGGTGGCGAATGTGGGCACACTCGTGCTGTATGACCACCTCACAATGCTCGGGTGCGAGCGATGTGGGCAGATAGATCGTGCGAAGGAACGAAAATGGGGTGTCGATCTTTGCAGAGCGAACGATGCGCTGACCATTTTCGACGGTTGCGGTCCCAAGACGTGCAAGTTTTACAGCCTGACGAATTGCACTTGCCATAACCACCAGCACACCAATCGCGTACGCACAAATAATAATGGTTATCCATAAATCGAACGTGCTTTGTGCGACCGTGTCGGCTGTGGTTGTAGAGTTGAGCGCAGTAGCCTCGATATAAACTATCCGATCACGCCACAAGCGAATGTCGAGTGCGGGGATAATGGCAGAGAGCGCAGCCACAACTATCAGATAGATGCGACAGCCGACAAAGCGGACACGCCCCTCGAATGCTGTGCGATATAACAGATGAAATACCGCGCCGCAAACCAACATTTCAAGACATAGAATCAAGATAGTTTTCATTGTAGTGTAAGTTGTTATTTCTTAATTCGTTGCATCGTTTCGATAATTTCGTCCATTTCGCTGGTCGAAATGTTCTCTTTGTGCGAGAAAAACGATACCATTTGTGCCAGCGAACCTCCGAAATATGCCCCTAACATCGAATCCATTAGTGCGTGAGCGTAATCTTCGCGCGACAGGAGTGGGGTATAGATGTAGATTTTACCCATCTTGGTACGGCTGACTGCCCCCTTCATCTCCAAAATTTTTAGAAATGTCGCTACTGTGGTGTATTTGGGTTTGGGGTCGGGCATACGGCTGATAATATCGGCGATGTAGCCTTCGCCAAGCTCCCACAGAGCCTGCATAACCTCTTCTTCACCTCGTGTGAGTGAGATCTTTTTTGCGTTGTTTGTCATTGTGTTTATTGTTTTAACCGGTTAAATCGAATTTCGATAGCGCAAATGTATTACGAAAAAATTAGAAAACCAAATGATTTTCTAAAAATATAGAAAATGCGTGCAATTTTTTGGCGAGTTTTTGGCGAGTTGCGCCCGAACAAGCAATAAAAGTGTGCTAAAACTGCGAAAAAAGAGTTACCTTTGCCCTCGATGAAAGCGTTGAAAAATATTGTATTCGATTTGGGTGGGGTTGTTGTTGCCCGCGACCGTCATAAGGTGAGCCGTGAGTTTGCCGATTTCTTTGCGTTTGTGTGTTGTACGCCGATGCCCGAATTTTGGGTGGAGTACGACCGTGGTGCCAAAACACGCGCCGAAGTGGAGCAGATAATGGCCGACATAAAGGGTTGTCCGGTAGCGCGTTGCCACGAGGCAATGGCGACCGCAATTGATATTCAAGCCCCGATAGCCTGCACCGAGCAGTTGATTCGCGAACTCAAAGAGCGCGGTTACCGACTGCTCGTACTGAGCAATATGTCATCTGATTTCATCGAGCATATCCGCCGTTTCGATGTCTATCGCGAGTTCGAGGGCGATGTGGTGTCGTGCGAAGTTAAGACGGTAAAGCCTGAGCCTGAGATCTATCGCTGTCTGCTTGATCGTTTCGAGCTGGATCCTGCCGAAACGCTGTTTATTGACGACCGCGAGGCCAATCTGCGTGCAGCAGAGCAATTCGGTATCTCGACTTTCCACTTTACTGAACCGCGTGAGGAATCGTGCGAACGTTTGCGTGAATTGTTGTTGCAGTAGCGATTACATCAAGTGCATTCCTGCACGCTCGCAATCGACACGCATCTGGTCGTCCCAAATCGAACTCTGAATCTCGCCAATGTGCGCCTTGCGCAGCAGATACATACACAGACGCGATTGGCCAATACCGCCACCAACGGTCAGCGGTAGCTCACCCGCAAGCAACATACGGTGGAACATCATCTTGGCTTTGTGCTCCTCGCCACGCTCAGCGAGCTGGCGCATAAGTGCCTCGGCATCAACGCGAATACCCATACTCGAAACCTCGAACGCAGCGTCCAAAACGGGATTCCACAGCAGTATATCGCCATTCAAACCAAAGTAGCCCTCTTCGTTCGCTGTGCTCCAATCGTCGTAGTCGGCGGCACGACCATCGTGCGGCTCGCCATTCGACAATCGACCACCGATACCTATAATAAATACCGCACCATATTGGCGAGCGATCTCGTTCTCGCGCTCTTTGGGTGAGAGTGTGGGGTACATTTGCAACAACTCCTCGGCGTGAATAAAGTGAATCTGCTCGGGTAACTGCGGACGAATCTGCGGAAACTCGACGTAGAGTTTATTCTCGGTTACTTTGATCGACTCATAGATACGTCGCACGGTCTGCTTCAAGAAGGCAATGGTGCGCTGCTCGGGCAATATGGTCTGCTCCCAATCCCACTGATCGACATAGATCGAGTGAATATTGTCGATCTCCTCTTCGGGGCGCAGAGCGTTCATATCGGTGTAGATACCACGTCCGACGGGAGTGCGCATCTGTGCGAGTTTCAGGCGTTTCCACTTTGCTAATGAGTGGACAACCTCGGCGGTGGCGTTGTCCAGACTTTTGATCGGGAAGGTTACGGCACGCTCCACGCCATTCAAATCGTCGTTCAATCCTGTGTTCTTCATTACGGCAATAGGTGCAGTTACTCGCAACAATGCAAGTTGCGCCGAAAGATTGTTCTGGAACATATCTTTGACCTGCTTGATTGCCTTCTCGGTGCTTTCGAAATCGGGGAGTGGATTCTCGTAATGTGTGGGTATATATAGTGACATTCTTCTTATGCTTGTGGTTTGTTGGGACAAATGTAGTTAATTGCTTCCAAAAACAGGCACAAATTGAAATAAAAGTTGCACGTGAGGGGCTAATTGAAACTTTTTTGCGAAAAAATGGCTCAAAAATTTGCAGCGAAAGAAATTTGTCGTATCTTTGCACCGCTTTTAAGGCAATGGCGAGATAGCTCAGCTGGTTAGAGCGCATGATTCATAATCATGAGGTCCC
This sequence comes from Rikenellaceae bacterium, assembly GCA_017463585.1. Classification (GTDB taxonomy): domain Bacteria; phylum Bacteroidota; class Bacteroidia; order Bacteroidales; family Rikenellaceae; genus Alistipes. The sequence continues at coordinate 136,976 of JAFTOX010000003.1, forward strand.
CAGTTCAATCCTGGGTCTCGCTACAAGAAGGAGTAAGTTAGTGATTAACCTACTCCTTTTTGTTGTGCGTTGTGGCGAGCTATGAATTGTCCCGATGTTGAGTGATGAGGTTTGTAACGTAGATCGTGAAGATCGGGAACATCATCATTCCGAGCGAGGGGAGCATAACTGCCAGAATCTTTCCAATGGTTGTCACGGGGAAGATTGCTGCGCCGACCGTCGTTACACCCATCCAAGCCCACCACAACGAGTTGCCGAAATTATCGACCTTTGGATTAACCCCAAATTCATAACAATAGAAAATCAATGCAGCTAAGTAGGTAAATGCCACAACGGTAAATAGATAGCCTGCAAACAACATCTTAATTCGTCCATTGACCAACCACGCCACGACGATAATTACAGCTGCAAATGCCCGAATAAGTGGCGCCATTTTCAGCACAAAGTACCACTCGCGAGAGAGGGCTACGCCACTCAAATTGACAATGTTGAGTAGCGGAATAGACACCAAGAGAAATATGCAATTCCGCCGAAAATAGCGTGCGCGATCGTACGCAGCGTACCAATGCAGTACGAAATCCATAATCAGCACCAAGCAGGCAATCAACTGTACTTCGAGATAGGCAGGTGTGATTGCAAACAGATGGTTGTGTAGAATGTCATACGATAGTGAAATGAGAATTGCCAAACCGGCAAGCATCGAGGCAATGCTTGTTACGCGCAGAATGGGAGCGTATTGCTGTCGGAATTGATTTGTCATAGTCGGGAACATTTTGTGCAAAAAAGTCGAGCAATTCTTGTACCACGTCGAAAGATTGATGAAGGGTTAGGATTTTCGACGAAAAAATTGTTACTTTGTAGTTGCGAAAAAACGAAATGATGATGAGCAAAACTCGACTTGTAATATTCGATCTCGATGGCACGTTGCTCGATACGATTGGCGACTTGGCGGCTTCGTGTAACCATACGTTGGAGCAGTTTGGGCACCCGACGCACCCGACCGACACCTATCGAATGTTTGTCGGTAACGGTATCGCGAAGTTGGTCGAGCGAGCTTTGCCCGAGAAGTGCCGCACGGCTGAGTATGTCGAGCAAGTGAGGTTGGCGTTTGTCGAATATTATAAGGCACATATCGCAGATTTTACTCGTCCCTACGCAGGCGTGCCCGCGTTGCTCGAACGCCTTGCGGAGCAAGGTGTGCGGCTGGCTGTGGCGTCGAACAAATTTCACGAAGGGACGGTCGCACTGATCGACCATTTCTTTGGGTGTGAGCGGTTTGTGGCGGTGTATGGTCAGCGGGCGGGTGTGCCTATCAAACCCGATCCGACGGTGGTCGCGCAGATTGTTGCGGAGGCTGATGTGGCGCGCGAGGAGGTGCTCTATGTGGGCGATTCGGGTGTGGATATGCAGACGGCAGTGGCGGCCGATGTGTGCTCGGTGGGTGTTACGTGGGGATTCCGTTCGCGCGAAGAGCTCATCGCGGCGGGTGCAGTGCATTTGGCTGATCGGGCAGAGGATATCTTAAAACTGATTATACGATGAAAAAGCGTGTTTCATTGGCATTGTCGAGTGGCGGACCGCGTGGTTTTGCCTATATCGGTGCGATTGAGGAGCTGACCTCGCGTGGCTATCAAATTGGCTCGGTGGCGGGCACGTCGATCGGCTCGCTCGTGGGTGGTATCTATGCCGCGGGCAAGCTCGAAGAGTTCAAGGAGTGGCTGTTTGCGCTCGACGCGTGGAAGGTCTTTACGCTGATGGATCTCTCGATTGGCAAGAATCATCTGGTTAAGGGCGAGCGAATTATCGAGGCGATGATGGAGATTGTGCCCGATGTCGATATCGAGTCGCTGCCGATTCCATTCAGAGCCGTGGCTACTGATTTATATACGGGCGAGGAGGTGGTTTTCGATCGAGGGAAGCTGTTCGAAGCTATCCGTGCGTCGATCTCAATTCCGTCGCTGTTTCGACCTGTCAAGCACGGACTTACGACGTTGGTTGATGGCTGTATAGCTAACTGCTTGCCATTGGATCGTGTGGTACGCTCGGAGGACGATATCTTGGTGGCATTCGATGTGAATGATGTCGATGTTGCTGAGATTCGTTCGATTCTTGCGCGCGAAAATGCGGCATTGGTTGCCGATACGGCATTCGAGCAGGCCAAGCGTGCCGAGATGCGGGGTGTGTTCGAAAGTGTTGCCAATCGCCACGATATGGGGTTGATCGAGCGACTGAAATATGCGGGTAGCCGCAGCATTGCGCTGATTAAGGATATGATCAACTACGAGGAGGAGTATGACGAGAAAACGGCTCTCGACTATGGCGATACCTATTATGATCTGCTCGATCGCTCGTTCAGTCTGATGAATCATCGTCAGTCGGAGTTGTCGATTGCGCTACATCGTCCCGATATTGTGGTGAAGATGCCGTTTGACGCCTACGGCGAGATTGCCGACTATGCCAAAGCGCAGGAGATCTCCGAAATCGGTCGTCAGCTAATGCGCGAGGCGCTGGATAAGTATGAGGGAAAATAACCACAAACGCCGAGAAATTCTCGGCGTTTGTGGTTAGAACTATTCCATATAAAGCATTAAACTGTTAAAAAACATTTTGTGTTCAAAAGTGCAACCGGAAAAGCTTGTATAATTGAAAACATTAGATAATGTTAGTCCCAGCCGTGCTCATTAAAATATGCATCAATCATCTCTAAATCCGATTTTTGTTCTTTTGAACCTTGATAGTGAACTTGTTTAGTTCCATCAGGAGATGTGTAGCCACCACCTTGCATATATTCTATGCGAGCATTACGCTCGATAGTAGCTGCACCTTCCATACCTGCATCCTTTAATGTTTGTTCTCGTTCAATAGATTTCCAATACGCATCATCTTCGATTCGTGTGCTTGAAGATTCGAATCGTGAGCTTGAAGAATTGTTGCCAAGACAAGATGTTAGACAAGCAATTGCTACGCATAACACCATCGATAATAAAATCTTTTTCATAACATTTTGATATTTAAGTTAAACAATAAGTTTCGTTGCTGTCAGATAGCAACCGTTTAACTTTTGACAAAAAGAAACGTGGGAGTCGCGACTTATTCACGGAAGGTACGACCAAGCACCCATACGAACATAAGCACAACAACCCACGCCATAAGGCGAGGGCATTAATAGTGCCTATTGCTTGTTCGTAGTATTTAATTTGGTCGTTTTACCGTGAACGCAATAGCCTAAATGCCATCTAACATAATATAGCTACCTATTCGATAGCTACTGCAAAATTATGAAAAACTTTTTACATTATACAATATAACGCATAAAAAAAGCAACCCGTGAAAAGGTTGCCTTTGATTTTGTCAAAAAATGCGAGAATGATTACTTCTTCTCTTTGAGCAGGTCGCGGATCTCGGTCAGCAGAACCTCCTCCTTCGACGGTTCGGGTGCGGGAGCAGGAGCGGGTGCCTCTTCCTTCTTCTTGGCCAGCGCGTTGATACCCTTAACCAGCAGGAATACGCAGAATGCCAAAATCAGGAAATCGACGCAGGTCTGAATGAATGCGCCATACTTCCACAGCACGGGCTCAACAGTTTCGCCGGCCGCAGCAGCTGCCTCGATAGCCTTCTGGTTCAGCGTAACCGACAACTGCGAGAAGTCGGTGCCACCGAGCATCATACCGATAGGGGGCATCAATACGTCATTTACGACCGAAGTTACGATCTTGCCAAATGCGCCACCGATGATCACACCGACAGCCATATCCATTACGTTGCCTTTCAGAGCAAAGCTCTTGAACTCTTTGATGAAACTCATAATTGAAAACGGTTTATTGATTTAGTTTGGTGTCAAAAGTAGTAAAATTTCGTGAAATCGAAGCAAAATGCTCTCCAAAAAACGAAAATTCGAACAAAAAACGTTTTTTTTTGAGCCGATTCTTGAATAATTGCGAAAATAGTTTTATATTTGTTAATGACTTCGTCAATCCTAAATAACTAACGATATAACGTAAACCAATTTTTGCTATGGCAAAGAAACTTAAAATCAGAGATCTGACGCTGCGCGATGGCCAGCAGTCGGCTTTCGCTACCCGCTTGAAACAGGAGCAGGTAGATCGTGTTCTTCCTTTCTACAAAGACGCAAACTTCTACGCAATGGAGGTTTGGGGTGGTGCAGTGCCCGACTCGGTAATGCGCTATCTTGGCGAAAATCCTTGGACCCGTCTGGAAACTATTAAGGCTGCCGTTGGCGACGTGTCGAAACTGACCGCTCTGTCGCGTGGCCGTAACTTGTTCGGATATAGCCCCTACACCGACGAAATTATCGACGGTTTCTGCCGCAACGCGATCGAGAGCGGTCTGGGTATTATGCGTATCTTCGACGCACTGAACGACGTGAATAACGTGAAATCGACCATCAAATACGTTAAGCAGTATGGCGGTATCGCTGATTGCGCTGTTTGCTACACGGTTGATCCGAAGTATCCCGAGATCGGCTTCTTCGCTAAGTTGATGGGTAAGAAGAATCCGAAGCCCGTATTCACCGATGCTTATTTCCTTGATAAAGCTAAGCAGATGGCGGCTCTGGGTGCCGATATGATCACCATCAAGGATATGAGTGGTCTGATTCCTCCCAAGCGCGTGGCTGGTCTGATCCGCTTGATCAAGCAGAATCTGTCGATCCCCGTTGATTTCCACACCCACTGTACTCCCGGTTACGGTTTGGCATCGGTTGTGGCTGCTATCAATGCAGGTGCTGACATCGTTGATACCAACATCTGGAACTTTGCAGGTGGTCCCGCAGCTCCCGCATTGGAGTTGATCTACATTTTCTGTAAGAAGATGGGTGTTGAGTTGGACGTAAATATGGAGGCAGTTGCTAAGATCAACGCCGAGTTGCTCAATATCCGTAAGGAGTTGGAGGCATTCGACGCTGTTAAGCAGTTCCCCAAACCGTTCAACCCGCTGACCGATACTCTGCCCGCAGAGATCGATGCTGAGTTCGATAAGGCTATCGCCGCTGCTAAGAAGGACGATGAGGCTGCGATGTTGGCTGCTTGCCACAAGATCGAGGCTTACTTCAACTTCCCCGCACCGAACAAACTCGTTCAGGAGGCTGAGATTCCCGGTGGTATGTACACCAATATGGTTGCTCAGTTGAAGCAGTTGAAGAGCGAGCACATTCTGCCTAAGGCAATGGAGTTGATCCCGACCGTGCGTTTGGCTGCTGGTCTGCCGCCTCTGGTAACTCCTACCTCACAGATCGTAGGTGCTCAGGCAGTTAACTGCGCTCTGGACCAGATGAACGGTAAGCCGATGTACACCACCAAGAGTAACCAGTTCGTGAACTTGGTTAAGGGTGAGTACGGTAAGACCCCCGTTGAGATCGATCCCGAGTTCCGCTTGAAGATTGCAGGCGTGCGCGAGGAGACTCCGTACGACACGAGCAAATATCAGATGCAGCCCAATCCCGTATTGGAGGATTGCGGTGGCGTTAAGTTGGCTGCTAATGAGAAGGAGGTTCTGTTGCTCGAACTCTTCCCGCTGGTTGCTAAGCCGTTCTTGACCAATCAGAAGAAGGCTGCTTTCGCGGCTCAGCAGGCTGCTGCGGCACCCGCTGCCGAGGAGAAGAAGGAGGAGGTTGCAACCGCAGCTAAGGTTCAGCCTATCACAGGTAAGGCTATCGTAGCTCCGCTGCCGGGTCGTGTAATCGAGTTGAAGGTTAAGGTTGGCGACGCTGTTAAGGCAGGTCAGGAGGTTGTTCTTCTCGAAGCTATGAAGATGGAGAACTCGGTAACGACCGATGTTGCTGGTTATGTTCGTCAGATCTTCGTTGCTGAGGGCGACAATGTTGCTTCGGACGCTGTACTGATTGAGGTTAGCGCAGAGGCTCCCGTAGTTGCTAAAGCTGAGGCTGCCGGTCCTAAGCCCGTAGTAGGCAAGACCATCAACGCTCCGCTGCCGGGTCGTGTGATTACGATTAAGGTTAAGGCTGGTGATGACGTTGCAGTTGGTCAGGAGGTCGCTGTTCTCGAAGCTATGAAGATGGAGAACTCGATCAATGCTGACTTTGCTGGTAAGGTTCGTCAGGTGCTGGTGACTGAGGGCGACAATGTTGCTTCGGACGCTGCTCTGATCGAGCTCGAATAAGCGCAATAGTAGGGCGGTGGCTGAGTGCTGCTGCCCCGATTTGATAGGATTCGTCCGACTTCGCTGAGGTGAGGTCGGACGATTTTTTTTGTGCGAAAGTGAGAGAATATTAGGAGATTCGATGAATTTTATTTATCTTTGAAAGTTCAAACGAATAATACTAACTTAAATAATTAAACTCTATGTCTCCGATTTCCGTAATCATTACAGTGCTGGCATACATCGCCGTGCTGTTTTTAGTAGCTTGGTGGTCGGGTCGCAAGGCCGACAACGCAAGTTTCTTTACAGGTGCTCGTAAAACACCGTGGTACATCGCTGCATTTGCAATGGTGGGTGCTGCAATTTCGGGCGTAACATTCATCTCGGTTCCAGGCTCGGTTGCAGCCGATGGTTTCTCGTATATGCAGATGGTGTTGGGCTTTGTTGTAGGTAACCTGATCATCGCATTTGTGCTGATCCCGTTGTTCTACAAGATGAATGTGGTGTCGCTCTATGAGTATCTCGACACTCGTTTCGGTGTGCTGTCGCACAAGACGGGCGCTTGGTTCTTCTTCATCAGTAAGATGTTGGGTGCTGCGCTGCGTGCATACGTGGTTTGTGCAGTGTTGCAGTTGCTCGTTTTCGACCACTACAATCTGCCCTTCGTTCTGAATGCGGCGATTATGATGTTGCTCGTTTGGCTCTACACTCGTCAGGGTGGTGTGAAGTCGATCGTGTGGACCGATACGTTGAAGACCTTCTGCTTGATTGGTAGCGTTGTTCTGTGTATCGTGTTCGTAATGCGCGACCTCGGTCTGTCGTTTGGTGAGATGACGGCTCAGGTTGCCGGCCACGACTACTCGAAGATGTTCTTCTTCGACGATGTGAGCGATAGCCGCTACTTCTGGAAGAAGTTCGTTGCAGGTATCTTTATGGTGATCGCAATGACGGGTCTGGATCAGGATATGATGCAGCGCACGCTGAGCTGTAAGGATTACAAGGATTCGCAGAAGAATCTGATTGTGTCGATTATGATGCAGTTGGTTGTGATCTTCTTGTTCCTCGTATTGGGTGTTCTGTTGTTTATGTTCCTCTCGCGCGAGAACGTAGCAGCGGGTGCTGAGGGTCTGTTCCCGATGTTCAATGAGGCTGGGCAGGCTGTGATCAACAAGAGCGATCAGGTATTCTCGTTCGTTGCTGTTAATGGTGGTTTCCCCGCTATCGTTGGTGTTCTGTTCGTGTTGGGTCTGATCTCTTCGACCTACTCGGCAGCAGGCTCGGCAATGACCGCATTGACTACCTCATTTACGGTGGATATCCTCGAAGGTCAGAAGCGCTATGATGATGAGAAGCTGACCAAGGTTCGTAAGTCGGTACACGTTGCAATGGCTGTGATTATGGGTATCGCAATTTTGGTATTCGACAAGTGGGGCAATGACTCGGTAATTAACCTTGTGTATAGCGTAGCAAGCTACACCTACGGTCCGATCCTCGGTATGTTTGCTTTCGGTATTATGTGCAAGAAGCAGGTGAACGATAAGTTTATGCCCGTTGTGGCAATTATCGCTCCCGTGCTGAGTTTCGTGATCCAGAAGTTTGCTCCCGTATGGTTCAATGGCTACCAGATTGGTTTCGAGTTGTTGATTATCAACGCTGCGATTACTATGATTGGTATGGCACTGTTGATCCGTCGTGATAAGAAGTAATCAATCAGTATGATAAAACGAGTTCTGGCGACGTTGCTGCTCATTGCGGCAGCGTCGCTCGACGTAAATGCTCAAAGCGTTACGTCGAAAAATCGACGCGATATAGCCGAGGTGCTAAATCGCATTGTGCGCCGAGAGGTAGTAACGGTTAAAGATGTTGCGGTCGAACGTACTGCGGTCAATGGCAAGCGATTGACGGTCTATGTGTCGATTGATATGTCGTACTATCCGTTCCGTGAGGATAATATCGAGCCGATCTATGATAGCGTGCGAGCGGTGTTGCCTGAGCAGTTCGAGGATTACGAGATCAGTATCGTAACCGACCGCCACAACATCGAGGACTTTGTGCCGCGCCCGATGCGTAGCGAGAAGGTCGAGGCTGAGGAGCGTTTCACAAACCGTTCGGGACGACCGTTGGTAACGCGTCTTTCATCGCCGTCGCAGCCCTCGCGTGGCTTGGTCGGGCGCCATATTGCGATGTGGCAGAGCCACGGCTATATGTTCGATAATGGCAGTGCCGAGTGGGGGTGGCAGCGTGCGCGTTTGTGGCAGACGGTCGAGGACCTCTATACGCAGAGTTACGTGGTGCCCTATCTGGTGCCTATGCTCGAAAATGCAGGCGCAAATGTGATGTTGCCGCGTGAGCGTGATGTGCAGAAGGCCGAAGTGATTGTTGATAACGATGTGCGAACCGAGTCGGTCTATGATGAATATACGGGCGATCGCACGTGGTACACGGGTGCCAAGCGTGGATTTGCAGCTCGTCGTGAGGTCTATACCGAGGGGCAGAATCCTTTTACCGAGGGCTCGTATCGTGCTTCGGAGTGCGTCAAGGCGGGGGCAGATGAGAGCCGTATCGTATGGACACCTGCAATCCCTGCGGATGGTGAATATGCTGTCTATGTGTCATATAAGAGCGAGCGCAATAGCGCCGATGACGCACTCTATACGGTGCACCATCTGGGCGGTGCGACCGAGTTCTCGGTCAATCAGCAGATGGGTGGTGGCACGTGGATCTATCTGGGTACGTTCCGCTTTGCTGAGGGCGTGAATGAGGCGTCAGGTTGTGTTACGTTGAGCAATCGCTCGTCGCACGGTCATCGTCGTGTGGTAACGGCTGACGCAGTGAAATTTGGTGGTGGTATGGGTAATATTGCCCGTATTCCTGCCGAGAGCAAACGCAATCCCGAATTGGAGTATGAACACGCAACGAGTGGTGCGCCGCGATTTGTCGAGGGTGCGCGTTATTGGTTGCAGTGGGCAGGTTTCCCCGAGAAGGTTTATAATCTTCGAGAGAATGCCGACGACTATCGTGATGACTATATGTCGCGTGCCCATTGGGTCAATTATGTGATGGGTGGTTCGGAGCGTGCAAAGGATAGTACGGGACTTGCAGTGCCGCTTGATATGGCGTTTGCATTTCACTCTGACGCAGGCATTAAGGAGGATTCGATTGTCGGCACGTTGGGCATATTCTATACCCGCGAAAATGGCGGTCGATACGATGGTGGAGCGTCGCGATATCTGGCGCGTGATCTGACCGATATGGTATTGACGGACATCTGTCGCGATGTGCGCGCACTGCACGCACCCGAGTGGAATCGACGCGGTTTGTGGAATCGTTCGTACTATGAGGCACGCGTTCCGAGTGTGCCGACGATGTTGTTGGAGCTGTTGTCGCACCAGAATTTCAACGATATGCGCTACGGTCTTGATCCGCGATTCCGTTTTACGGTGAGCCGAGCGATCTATAAGGGTATCCTGCGCTATCTGTCGTTCCAATATGATCGTCCGTATGTTGTGCAACCGCTTCCCGTCGAGGCATTTGCGGCACAACTGACCGATGAGGGAGTGCGCCTGACGTGGCAGCCGCAGATCGACTCGCTCGAACCTACTGCCAAGCCCGATCGTTATATCGTCTATACTCGTGTCGCAGACGGTGGTTTCGATAATGGTCGCGTGGTCGAGGGTGCGGAGTGTGTTCTGCCGTTGCCTGCGGATACGATTATGAGCTATCGCGTTACGGCAGTTAATGAGGGAGGTGAGAGCTTCCCGTCTGAGACGTTGTCGGTCTGCCGAGTGTTGGAGGCGAAGGGTACGGTGCTGGTGGTCAATGGTTTTGATCGTGTGAGTGCTCCTATAAGCTATCGTGATGAGGGTACAGCGGGCTTCTTGAATCATATTGATGGAGGCGTGGCCGATCGTCGTGATATCAGCTTTATCGGTGCTCAGCGCGGATTCTTCCGTTCGACCACATACGACAATAATTATGACGAGTGTCTTGGTTCGTGTTATAGCGATTACGCTTTTGAGGTGCTGGCGGGTAATACGTTCGACTATGCGGCAATTCACGGAGCGTCGATCGTCAAGGCGGGCTACTCGTTTTGCTCAGTGTCGGCAGCCTCGGTTGAGCGTGGCGCGGTGATGTTGGCGGACTATCCGACCGTTGATTTGATCCTCGGCAAGCAGCTCTCGACCGTGATGGGTGAGGGCGCAAGTGGGGTGGCGTTCCGCACATTCACACCCGCAATGCAGTTGGCCATTCGCCATTTCGCGTCGCAAGGTGGGCGTATTTTTGTGAGTGGTAGCTACGTTGCAACCGATCTTTGGAATGGCGTGGGCGCAACGACCGACGGACAGAAATTTGCTCGCGAAGTGTTGCATTATCGCTTGCAGGGTGGTCGTGCCACAACGCGCGGTGCAGCGGCTGTCAAGCGCTCAAAAGCTAAACTTTCGTCGGCTACCTATCGCTTTAATACTGAGTTGAATAACGAGTGTTATGCGATCGAGTCGCCCGATGCGATTTTGCCCGCTGATAAGCAGTCGTTTGTCGTAATGCAGTACCCCGATTGCGGTCTTTCGGCAGCGGTTGGTTACAAGGGCGACTATCGTTCGTTGGTGGTTGGTTTTCCGTTTGAAACTATCACCGACTCAGCGTCGCGCGATCGACTGATTAACGAGGTGCTGACGTTCTTGAATGAGGAGTAAATAATTTTTGAATACACGTCGCCGTCCGAGGGCTCTTGGGCGGCGATGTTTTTTTTGGTGGCTTGGGATTACGTCGCTGGCGCGACGTGATCGCCCTTCTTGCCACGGGCGTCCTTGCAGTCGAATATCGGTCAGTTGCTCAGCAACTGCCGATATTTGTTTTTGGAGGCTATTGAGTTTTACTCATACCCTCTAAAAACAAATATCGATCGCAATTCCTTGCGACCGATATTCTTCTGCGGAAAGAGGGGGATTCGAACCCCCGGTACAGTAATCCCGTACGTCAGTTTAGCAAACTGGTGGTTTAAGCCACTCACCCATCTTTCCAAACCGTATGACCTTTCGGCTTTTCGAGGTGCAAATATAGACCAAATTTATTTATCAGCCAAATTTTGTGCCTAAATTTTTCTAAAATAGTTTACATCAGCCCCTCCTCGCGCAAAATCGCATAGACAGCGTCGGCCATTTCGATACGATCAATTTGCGGAACATTAGCAAAAAATACCACCAAAATCTCGTGCTCGGGCACACGACCTGCGTAGTTCAAGTAGCCTCCATTATCGCCCAAGTGGTAGATTACTTCGGGCTGATTGGGATTGCGCTGAATAAACCAACCGTAGCCATAGCCCGTATTTGCGTTGTAGCCATAACCTGCCGTTTCGGGGATCATAATGTGCGGCGTCCAAGCTTTGCGTTTCGACTCCTCGCTGAGAATTACGGTGCCGCGCAGAGCCTTTTCCCACTTTGCAAAATCACGCAACGAGGTGTAGATTCCACCGTCGGCCTTCGACGCAAAGAATGAGGTTTCGCCATAATCACACTCGACAAAACAACCCTGCTCGTCATCAAATTCGTAGCCGTGTGAGGGGTTAGGAATCTCGCGCTCGGCCTCGAAATAGAGCGTTGCGTCCATACCTGCGGGAGCAAAGATGTTATCGTGCATATATTGCTCAAACGGAGTGCCCGTTACGCGCTCAACGATCTGATATACAAGTTGGAACGTAGGGTTAATATATTCATACTGAGTACCCGTCGGGAAATTCAAATAATCCAGATCAATGAGGTATTGGCACGACTCTACGTCGGTTGAATAGAGTACGAAGTTGCGGTCAGTTCGTGGACGAGCGTCGGGTAGTCCCGAGGTGTGGCTCATAATGTGGTGCAGTGTGATCGAATCGTAGAACGGCGCGTGAAATTCGGGAAAGAATTTGCTCAGCGGATCATTCATCGAAAGCAGACCACGCTCTTCGAGTTGGAGCAATGCAACAGCCGAAAACTGCTTCGAAATTGAGGCAATACAGAAGTTGGTTTGAGGTGTGATCGGCTCGCGGGTTTCGAGGTCGGCCAGACCGTAGCACTTCTCGAATAGCACCTCGTCGCCCTTCATTACGAGTACGGCAGTCCCCGGTGCGTCAGCTGCGGGGTAGTGTGCCGAAAAGAGAGCGTCAAGACGTTCGGTAAGTGTCGAATTTTCGGTTGAGTTGCAAGCGGTAATCATAGCAAGTGATAGCAAAATCAATAGTCGTTTCATACTTTTTTTGGCATTTTACAATGACAAATGTAGCCAAACCGCACCAAAAATGCAACTTAAAACTGTTTTACGTGCGCGTACATATATAAAAAGCGACCGAAATAGAATAATAACGTGAATTTTTGATTATCTTTGCGACTTGAATTTTACCAACCGCGAGGTTAGTTTAACGTTATTAGGAATAGATGAGTATTAATTCGATTACCGTTGCATTTGCAAAAGAGGAGCACGTCAAGTATGCTGAGCGTATATGTACGCTGATTTATGAGTCGGCTCTGCAACGTGGTACGGGTATCGCGAAGCGATCGCCCGAATATATCTCCGCCAAAATCAAAGGCGGTAAGGCTGTTGTCGCATTGGAAGGCGACAAGTTGGTCGGTTTCAGCTATATCGAGTGCTGGGGACACGGCGATTATGTGGCTACGTCGGGTTTGATTGTCGATCCCGAATATCGCAATTTGGGTCTGGCGGCACGCATCAAGGAGAAGACATTTGAGTTGGCGCGTCTGCGTTTCCCGTTTGCGAAGTTGTTCAGTATCACCACATCGCTGCCGGTGATGAAGCTCAATTCGCGTTTGGGCTATAAACCCGTAACATTCTCGGAATTGACCGACGATGAGGAGTTCTGGGCAGGTTGTCAGGGCTGCTGCAACTACGATATTCTGTTGCGCAACAATCGACGTATGTGCCTCTGTACGGGTATGTTGTACGACCCGAAGCAGCCGCTCGAAAAGCAGTCGGCTCTGTTGCCCTATTGGATGATGTTGAAGAACAAAATCCGCAAAATCTTTCATTTGAAGTAAAACAATAAAAAATCATAAACGAAACAATGGAAAAGAAGAAAGTTGTTTTGGCGTTTAGCGGTGGTCTCGATACCTCGTTCTGCGTCAAGTATCTCTCAGAGGATCTGGGTTACGAAGTACATACAGCGATTGCCAACACGGGCGGTTTCTCGAACGATGAGTTGGCGTCGATCGAGGAGCGCGCATATCGTTTGGGCGCTAAGTCGCACGCATCGCTTGATATTACGCAGGAGTACTACTCGAAGAGTATCAAATATATGGTTTTTGGTAACATTCTGCGTAATGGTACCTATCCTATCTCGGTGTCGTCGGAGCGTATCTTCCAAGCTATTGCAATCATCGAGTATGCTAAGAGCATTGGCGCTGATTGCGTAGCTCACGGCTCGACGGGCGCAGGTAACGATCAGGTGCGTTTCGATTTGACGTTCCAGATTTTGGCTCCCGAGATTGAGATCATTACCCCGACCCGCGATATGGTACTTACTCGTGAGTATGAGATCAACTATTTGAAGGAGCGCGGTTATGTTGCCGATTTCACCAAGTTGGAGTACTCGATCAACAAGGGTCTGTGGGGCACAAGTATTGGCGGTAAGGAGACTCTGCACTCGGAGCAGACGCTGCCCGAAAGTGCTTACCCCAGCCAGATTACGGCCGAGGGTGAGGAGCGTTTGAAACTGACCTTCGAGAAGGGCGAGATTGCTGCCGTTAATGGCGAGAAGTTCGAGGATAAGGTCGAGGCTATTCGTCGCATTGAGGAGATCGGTGCTAAGTTCGGTATCGGTCGCGATATGCATATCGGTGATACGATTATCGGTATCAAGGGTCGTGTAGGCTTCGAGGCTGCGGCTCCGATGTTGATTATTGCGGCTCACAAGATGTTGGAGAAGCACACGCTGACCAAGTGGCAGCTGTATTGGAAGGATCAGATCGGCACTTGGTATGGTATGTTCCTGCACGAGGCTCAGTATCTCGATCCCGTTATGCGCGATATGGAGGCATTCCTCGATAGCACGCAGCAGAATGTTACTGGTACGGTCGAGTTGATTCTGCGTCCTTATTGCTATACGCTGGTTGGTGTTGAGTCGTCGTTCGATTTGATGAAGACCGATTTCGGCGAATATGGCGAGGTGAACAAGGCTTGGACGGCTGACGATGTGAAGGGCTTTACCAAGATTTTGGGTAACCAGATGAAGATCTTCTACAACGTTCAGAAACGTAACGAGAAATAGATGGTTAAAGTTGGTATCATAGGTGGTGCGGGCTATACCGCAGGCGAGTTGCTCAGATTGCTGATTAACCACCCGCAGGTGGAGATCGTGTTTGTGCATTCGTCAAGCAATGCAGGCAACCACGTGTGCGATGTACACGGAGGTCTGTGGGGTGAAACCGAACTGCGATTCAGTGCCGAGTATGACTTGGCGGCTGTTGATGTGCTGTTTATGTGTTCGGCACACGGTCAGAGCCGTAAGTTCTGGGAGGAGAACGCAATGCCTGAGGGCTTGAAGGTGGTCGATCTGGCGCAGGACTTCCGCGATGAGTCGGAGGGGTATGTCTATGGTCTGCCCGAAATTAACCGCGAACGTACCCGCACGGCACAGCGCGTGGCTAATCCCGGGTGCTTTGCTACGGCCATTCAGTTGGCGCTGTTGCCTTTGGCTGCGGCGGGTAAATTGACGAGCGAGGTGCACGTAACGGCTATTACGGGCTCGACGGGTGCAGGTGTAAAGCCGAGCGCAACAACCCATTTCAGCTGGCGTAACGACAACCTGTCGGTCTATAAGGCGTTCGAACATCAGCATCTGTTGGAGATCGGTCGCACGTTGCGTGGCTTGCAGCCCTCGTTCGATAGTGAAATCAATTTCGTGCCTATGCGTGGCGACTTTGCACGAGGTATCTTGGCAGCGGTCTATACCGAATCGTCGATGACCGAAGAGGAGGCGCGTGCGCTGTATGAGGAGTTCTACCGCGATGCTGCATTTACCTTTGTGGCGGGTAAGAATGTCGATTTGAAGCAGGTAACCAACACAAACAAAGCGTTGGTGTGGGTCGAGAAACACGGCTCGAAGTTGATGATCGTGTCGGTGATCGACAATCTGCTGAAAGGTGCGTCGGGTCAGGCCGTGCAGAATATGAACATAATGTGTGGTTTCGATGAGCGCGAGGGTTTGCGCTTGAAACCGAACGCATTCTAAACAGACGAACGAAGATGAATCTTTTTGATGTATATCCGTTGTATCCCATTGAGCCGGTTCGCGGTTGTGGTAGCTATGTGTATGACGCTGAGGGTCAGGAGTATCTTGATCTGTATGGTGGCCACGCGGTGATTTCGATTGGCCACGCTCACCCGCACTATGTCGAGGCAATCTCGAAGCAGGTGGCTGCGTTGGGTTTCTATTCGAACTCGGTTGAGAACTCGTTGCAGCGTGAATTTGCCGAGCGTTTGGGTCGGGCGTGCGGATATGAGGATTACCGATTGTTCTTGTGCAATTCGGGTGCAGAGGCTAACGAGAATGCAATTAAATTGGCGTCGTTCCAATCGGGTAAGGAGAAGGTGTTGGCTTTCTCGCGTGCATTCCACGGTCGTACGTCGGGCGCAGTAGCTGCAACAGATAATCCGAAGATTGTGTCGCCATTCAATCGCACGAAGAATGTCGAGTTCGTTGCGCTGAATGATTTGGCAGCGGTCGAGGCAAAGTTGGCAGAGGGCGGTTTCTGTGCTGTGCTGATCGAAGGTATTCAGGGCGTTGCCGGTATTCAGTGCCCGACAGACGAGTTCCTGCGTGGTCTGCGCGAACTGACTACGCGCTATGGCGTTACGCTGATTTTGGACGAAATTCAGTCGGGCTATGGTCGCACGGGTAAGTTCTTTGCTCACCAGTGGGCCGGTATTCGTCCCGATATGATCACCGTGGCAAAGGGTATTGCTAACGGTTTCCCGATGGGCGGTGTGCTGATCGGTCCTCAGTTTGAGGCGTGGTATGGTATGTTGGGAACGACGTTCGGAGGCAACCATTTGGCGTGTGCAGCAGCGTTGGCGGTGCTTGATGTGATCGAGAGCGAGCGACTGATCGAGAATGCCAATGAGGTGGGCGAGTATCTGATTGCGGAGTTGCGCAAAATGCCTCGTTTGAAGGAGGTGCGTGGTCGCGGTTTGATGATCGGTATCGAGATCGAAGGCTCGGCTGCGGAGTTGCGTCGCCGTCTGCTGTTCGAGAAGCATATCTTTACGGGCGGTGCAGGTGCTACGACGGTGCGTTTGTTGCCTGCATTGGGCGTTGGTCGCAAGGAGGCCGACCGTTTCCTCGCGGCATTTGCTGAATTGATTAACGAATAATATACCTAAATTAATATATGAAAAAATTTACCTGCGTCGAGGATATCGGTGATCTGCGTGCGGCGGTGGCCGAGGCGTTTGAGATCAAGCGCGACCGCTTTGCATATAGTGAGTTGGGACGTAATCGCACGCTGTTGATGATATTTTTCAATTCGAGTCTGCGTACCCGACTGAGCACTCAAAAGGCTGCTATGAATCTGGGTATGAACGTAATGGTGCTCGATGTCAATCAAGGCGCTTGGAAACTCGAAACCGAGCGAGGCGTGGTGATGGACGGCGATAAGGCTGAGCATCTGTTGGAGGCAATTCCCGTGATGGCGTCGTATTGCGATCTGATCGGTGTGCGCTCATTTGCTCAGTTGAAAGATAAGGCTGAGGACTATGAGGAGCGTGTGATCGAGCAGTTTATTCGCTACTCGGGTCGTCCGGTGTTCAGTATGGAGGCAGCTACACGCCACCCGTTGCAGAGTTTTGCCGATCTGATTACCATCGAGGAGCATAAGACTACGGAGCGACCCAAGATTGTGATGACGTGGGCACCGCACCCGAAGGCTCTGCCGCAGGCTGTGCCCAACTCGTTTGCGGAGTGGATCAATGCAACCGACTATGAGTTTGTGATTACTCACCCCGAGGGTTATGAGTTGGATCCCAAGTTTGTTGGTCGCGCCAAGGTTGAGTACGATCAGCGCAAGGCATTCGAGGGCGCAGACTTCATCTATGCTAAGAATTGGTCGGCATACGCCGATCCGAACTATGGCAAGGTGATCTCGACCGATCGCGATTGGACGGTTGATTCGGAGAAGATGGCACTGACCAACAATGCCTATTTTATGCACTGCCTGCCCGTGCGCCGCAATATGATCGTAACGGACGAGGTGATCGAGTCGGAGCGCAGTCTGGTTATTCCCGAGGCAGCTAACCGTGAGATTTCGGCCGAAGTAGTTATCAAACGCTTGTTGGAGAGCTTGAAGTAACGATGGCTAAGATTCAACATATCAACGTTGTGAAGATCGGCGGCAATGTGATAGACAATGCCGACGCGCTGGCGCGTTTTATCGACGATTTCGCAAAGTTACCTGCACCGAAGATATTGATTCACGGTGGCGGTAAGTTGGCAACGCGACTGAGCGAGAAGTTAGAGATCCCGACGCAGATGATCGATGGTCGCCGCGTTACCGATCGCCAGACGTTAGACGTGGTAACGATGGTCTATGCCGGACTGATCAATAAGCAGGTGGTGGCATGTTTGCAGGCGGCTGGTTGTAACGCTATTGGATTGTCGGGCGCTGATGCGAATGTTGTGCCCGCGGTACGTCGCTCGCCAGTGCCTATCGACTTCGGTTTTGTGGGCGATATCGACTCGTCGAAGATCAACTCAGATTTCATTGCGACGTTGTTGGAGGCGGGTGTCGCTCCCGTGTTCTGTGCAATTACGCACGACGGAGAGGGTAGTCTGCTCAATAGCAATGCCGATAGTGTGGCGTCGGCTGTGGCAGTAGCTGCGGCTCGTATCGCTCCGACGGATATGCACTTCTGTTTCGAGAAGTTGGGCGTGCTGCGCGATGTGGAAGATGAGGATTCGTTGATTGCTGAGATTCGTCCCGATAGCTATCGTGAATTGCGCGAAACGGGTGTGGTAAATAAGGGTATGATCCCAAAAATTGACAACGCTTTCCGCGCTGTCGAAGCAGGTGTGCAGAGCGTCACGATCAAACATTCGGATAACCTGCTGTCGAATAAAGGAACGGTAATTAAACTTTAATTGATATGGGACAAGTGTCTGCACAAGAGGCTATTGCATTGCTCGATCAATTGATCGCTACGCCTTCTCATTCGCGTGAGGAAAGTGGTACGGGTGATGTGATCGAGGCGTTTTTGCGTGCGCAAGGCGTCGATGTGCAGCGTATCTATAATAATGTGTGGGCACGGTGTGTGGCGTTCGATTCGAATAAGCCTACACTGTTGCTTAATTCGCACCACGATACGGTCAAGCCGTCGGCTGCATACACGTTTGATCCCTACACTCCGTTGCACCGCGACGGACGAATCTATGGATTGGGTAGTAACGATGCGGGCGCGTCGGTGGTGGCATTGGCTGCTACGTTCTGCCAATACTATCGTGAGGTGTTGCCATTCAATCTCATTTTGGCTTTAACGGCCGAAGAGGAGGTGATGGGCGAGAAGGGTATGCGTGCAATGTTGCCCGAACTGGAGCGTCAGGGGATTCGTATTGATATGGCGTTGGTTGGTGAGCCGACCGAGATGCAGGCCGCAGTAGGTGAGCGCGGATTGTTGGTCTTTGACGCTACGGCACACGGTCGTCGTGGCCACGCGGCACGTAACGAGGGCGAAAATGCTCTCTATAAGGCGATTGAGGATATCGAACGACTGCGTAGCTATCGCTTTGAGCGTTGCTCCGAGTTGCTTGGACCGATCAATATTGCAGTAACGATGATTTCGGCCGGAACTCAGCACAATGTTGTACCCGACGAGTGTCGATTTGTGGTTGATGTTCGCACGACGGACGCATATACCAACGAGCAGACCGTCGAACTGCTGCAAGCGGCTGTTGAGTGCGATTTGGTGCCTCGTTCGACCCGCGTGCGTGCTTCGGCTATTGGCGAGGATCACCCATTGGTTAAGGCTGCAAAAGCGATTGGTCGCCAGACGTTTGTGTCGCCAACGACCTCCGATATGGCGCTTATGCCATTCCCGTCGTTGAAGATGGGTGTGGGTGTTTCGTCGCGTTCGCACTCGGCTGATGAATATGTGCTTGAAAGCGAGATCGAGGAGGGTATTGAGCTGTACGATCAACTGATTCAGAAATTGAAAGAAACGATATAAGATATGAAACTTTGGAGCAAGGGCTTCGAGCCCGATAAATTGATCGAGGAGTTTACCGTAGGTCGCGACCGCGAGTTGGATTTGCGACTGGCGAAATATGATGTCGAAGGTTCGATGGCGCATATCCGTATGTTGGAGAGCATTGGACTGCTCGAAAAGGAGGAGCTTACGGTCTTGCTCGCTGCGTTGGAGGAGATTCACGCAACGGCCGAGCGCGGTGAGTTTGTGATCGAGGAGGGTATCGAGGACGTGCATTCGCAGGTCGAATTGATGCTGACGCGCAAGTTGGGCGATGTGGGCAAGAAGATTCACTCGGGTCGCTCGCGTAACGATCAGGTGCTGGTCGATTTGAAACTATTTATGCGCGACGAGTTGAAAATGGTGGCTGAGCATACTGAGGTGCTGTTCAATCGCTTACAGAAATTGAGCGAGGAGTATGCCGATGTGCTGATGCCGGGTTACACTCACTTGCAGGTGGCAATGCCCTCGTCGTTTGGATTGTGGTTTGGTGCCTACGCTGAGTCGTTGGTTGATGATATGCAGATGATTGCGGCGGCCTACAAAATCGCAAATCAGAATCCGCTCGGATCGGCTGCGGGTTATGGCTCGTCGTTCCCGCTGAATCGTCGTATGACCACCGAATTGTTGGGCTTCGAGACGTTGCACTATAATGTTGTGGCGGCACAGATGAGCCGCGGTAAGACCGAGCGTGCAGCGGCATACGCTATTGCTGCATTGGCCTCGACGTTGGGCAAGATGGCGATGGACGTTTGTCTGTTTATGTGTCAGAATTTCGGTTTTGTGAGCTTCCCCGACGAGCTTACAACGGGTTCGAGCATTATGCCTCATAAGAAGAATCCCGACGTGTTCGAGATTATGCGCGGCAAGTGCAACCGCTTACAGGCTGTGCCTAACGAGATTTCGTTGCTGACGGCTAACCTGCCGTTGGGATATCATCGTGATTTGCAGTTGTTGAAGGATATTATCTTCCCTGCAACAACCGAGATTCGTTCGTGCCTCGATATGTGCGACTTTATGTTGCAACATATTCGCATCAAGCGCGATATTGTGTCGGATAGCAAGTACGATTATCTGTTTACGGTCGAGGACGTCAATCGTTTGGCGCTCAATGGTATGCCGTTCCGCGACGCCTATCGTGAGGTGGGTATGCAGGTGCAGCGTGGCGAGTATAAACCCACGCGCGAAGTTCATCACACGCACGAGGGTAGCATTGGCAATCTTTGTAATGCGGAGATCGCCGAGAAGATGCACCGCGTAATGGAGCAGATGAAGTAAGTCGTTCTTACATAGCTAAAAAGCAAACGCCCCGATCGCAGTGATCGGGGCGTTTCTTATTGCGCAGATGGTTTGGACTACAAGCCAACCGAACGGCGCTTGTACTCGTTGATGCAAGCATCCAGACGCTCGTGAGCGGTGGTGTCGCCAGGAACGTTGTGCGAGGGGTGGATGAACAGCTTAACGCCGCGCTCCTCCAAGATCTCAGCAACAGTACAGATAGTCATCCATACGGTGGTTACCGAAGCCATAGTCGACAGAGGACCAACCTTGTCCTGGTGCTTCTTCAACTGGCACGATGCGTCAACGATCGGGCAGCAGGTGTCAACTACGTAGTCAGCGATCTGGAACAGGTTCTTACCGCACGAGTGACGAGGAACCTTGTTGCCGGTCTCAGCTACCGAACCGAATACGATAACCTTCATACCGCGCTTCTTAGCCTCCAAAGCAACGTCGATATTCACAGCGTTGATACCGGTGTGCGAGAAGATCCAGATAACGTCCTTCTCATCGAAGTTCCAGCTCTTCATAATCGACTGACCGTAACCCTCGGCACGCTCCAACCACAAGAACTGATGGATACCCATCTCGCCAGTGATGTGGGTGAAGAAGGTCAGAGGAATCTCGCACAGAGGGTGGAAACCTACGAAACCACCAATACGTGGATACATCTCCTCGATAGGCAGGTTAGCGTGACCGCAACCAAAGGTGTGAACCCAGCGACCAGCCTCGATGGTGTCTGCCATAACCTCAGCCACCTTCTTGATGTTCTCCATCTGAGTTGCCTCAATCTTGTCCATTACGCTAATAGCGTTCTTTTTCCATTCGTTTGCTAACATTTTTGTTTGATTTTTTAATAGTTAATTATTGAAAATTGTGGGTATATTATTTACTCATCTTTTTAGCGATTGATACTGCAAAAGGCACCAAAACCATAATTGCAACTACTGCAAGGATCAGCATTACGGGCAGCAACTGATAGTTGCCATCGTCAAATGCCAAACCAACAAGTTTGTTGAATGCCGACTGACCACACAGAGCGATGAAAAGTGCAATCGAGAATGCCGTTCCCGACAATTCGCGGAATGCACCGCCGATATAGTTCAGTACAACGGGGAAGGTTGCGCCAACACCGAAACCGATCAGGGTCATTGCTGCGTAAACGATTGCAACCTCGTTGCTGAAAATGTAGAACAGAACTACACCAATCAGTGCCACTGCCAAATATAAATATAAGGTACCGAGATCCTTCAAGCGCTTCATAATTGCGCCCAGAGGCAGACGACCTGCCATCATACCCAGCGTGAACCAAGTCATCGAAAGGGTAGCAGCTGCGTTGTCCATACCTGCCGACTTGTCGAGGAACGATACGGTGAAGTTACCGCTTGCGCCCTCAAAACCACTCTGGAAGAAGAGTACGAACGAGAAGGCAATCAGTGCGGGGTACTTCAACAGACCGAGCGACTTGCCGAGCGAAACATTCTCTTGGGGCTTTGCCTGCGGGAACGAGATTGCGCAGAAGAAGATGATGAATGCTGCCATCACAGCCGATACTGCGTTCAGCGGAATGCGATATTCGGGAATGAAGTAGTTGAGCAGAGTCCAAAGCATTGCACCAATGCAATAGAATGCGCCCAGAACGCCCAGACGACCACCACGCTTATCATCGTCGTAGATGTCCGAAACCAGCGCATTGGTTTCTCCATTCAGGATACCGCCGCCAAAGCCGAGCAAGAAAATCGATGCGTGCAGCAAGCCAATCTCAGTAAAGTTTGCCAAGCCCTGAATACCAGCCAGCGCCATTGCCGAGCCAAGCACCAAGAGCCATTTGTAACCAAATTTATCAACGATCGGGCCAAACAGAATCGTACCGATGATAATGCCTATTGACATTGTCGAGGGGAGTGCGTTAGCACCTGCAACGCTCTCGTTGAGTGGCCCGAGAATAGGACCGAGTGACAACATAGTCACACCAAAAAATGCCATTCCCGCGCAAGCTGCAACGAAAACGGACGAAGTTGAGTAGTTTTTCATAGTTAGTATCGTTGTTTCTTACATTATGCTATCGGGATTGGTAGCACGAATTGCTAAATAGGTTGCGCCGAGCAGAGCAGCCTCGCCCTGAACCTCCGAGGCACAGAACTTGACATCTTGCATCGAGATCGGTTGTCCCCATTTGCAAGCCTCGTTGTAGATACGAGTGATGAACTGCGCAGCGGGACCAAAAACGCCACCTCCAAATATGATCTTCTCGGGATTGAACAGACTGACCAGATTGGCCGTACCCATTCCCCACATTTCGATTGCTTTGTCGAGAACTTTGGTTGCAATGGGATCACCCTCGGCATATGCAGCAAATACATCGTGCGAGGTGATTTGCTCGATAGGCTTCTCCGAGAGTTTACCCGTATAGTTGCGAGCGCAACGCAACTCGCGATGAGCCTGAGTCGCAATGCCGTTGCCCGAAGCGTAATACTCGAAGCAACCGCAGGGGATATATTCCTCGGTGTAGGGATATTGCAGAGCCATCCAGCCCGTTGCACCTACGATGTCATTTGCGCCGTGAATGATGTTGCCGTCGAGCAGAATACCTGCACCGATACCCGTACCGACTGCCAGATATATTGCGTTGTCGCAACCACGTGCTGCACCCTTCCATACTTCGCCAAGAATGTAGCACGTGCGATCACTCTCGACGCATACGGTCAAGTCGGGACGATTCAGTCCATCTTGAATACATTTTTTGAGGGGATAGTTGTCCCAACCGGGAATGTTGGGCGCCCAAACGGTCTCCTTCTTTGAATATACAATACCTGGTACGCAGATGCCGATTGCATCAACCGTAATATCCTGACTGCGAAGAATCAAGGTGTTGATCACTTCGACGACGAGTTGTCCGACTGCGTCGCCCTCAGCACCATTGAGTAATTTGACCTCTTTCGAGTACATTTTTCCCGACTGGTCGTACAAAGCCGCAGCTACTTTTGTTCCGCCCAAATCGACACCAATTACTGCCATAGTAGTTAGAGTTTATTGTAAACTTGTTATAGATTGTTGTGTGTGGGTACAAAGTTAGAATTTTTTTATCGTTTTCACAATATTTCGGTGGCGATTTTTTGACCATTAATGTACTATTTATGCATTGCTGGGCTCGCTGGCGCGAGGTTTAGGTGCTGGACAAACAAAAAAGACGCCCAATTGGGGGCGTCCTCGTTGTGAGTGAATATTCGGCTAATCGTCCCACCCAATGAAGCGGAACGAACGGTCGAAGCGCAGCTGCATTCCATCGGTCAGTTTAACCTCGTAATACTTGTGCTCGCGCTCGATTGCTACAATGTCACGATTTGCGTGATGTTGCTTTACGTATTCGAGAATCGGCTGCGGAATCAATTTGGTGTCGATCGTTGCAAAACGAGTTGAGATCTCTTTCCAATCACCGTTGCGTACGAACTCTATCTTTGTGCCACTTACGAGAATCACCTCATACGATACGTCAAACAGATCGCGCTCCATTTTGGCATACGAAACTCGATCGTTCGGGAACGATTCGGTGATAAATTGCTGTGCTCGTTTAGGCAGCTGATCAAACTGAATCGGGCGGTCATCGTCGGCTTGTGCGCTTGTCGCAAAACCGAAAACCATCAATAGGGTAGTAATAATCAATTTTGTTTTCATAGTGCTTTGTTTTTCTATACTGCAAAATTACTACTCGTTTTTGAAATGAATTTGAAATTCGATCGATTAATTTAAATTTTTAGGTCTAATTATAGTAAAGATATGGCGATTGTCCGCAAAATGGTACTCAACACCCAGCGAATAGTAGTCGCCAATGGCTTTGACCAGAGCCAAACCCAAGCCGGTCGAACCTTCACGCTTGGTGGCACGATAGAAACGATCGAACACGCGCTCCGCGTCGAGAGCCGCAGTGCCGTCGTTACTGATCTCTAAACGGTCGAAATTGATTGTAATGTCGATCGAGCCACCCTCGGGCGAATGTATGTATGCGTTACGAATGAGGTTGCCAATGAGCGTGATAGCCAATGTGCGATTCATCGGAACGACCAATGACTCAGCACCTGAAATGTTACACTTAATATTGCGCTCCTCATAAATTTCGCCATAGATCGAGGCCTCTTCGCGTACCATTGTAGCCACATCGACATCGCTCACTTCGGGGAATTGTCCATTGTCAATTTTGGTCAGCAGAAGGAGGGTCTTGTTGAGTTTTACAATGTGTGAAAGCGAATGGTTGATGCCAACCAACTGTTCGAGTTGCTCCTCGGTGGGGTTGGTATTATCAACTATCCACTCAATACGATTGCCAATCACCGCCAGCGGAGTCTGCAACTCGTGCGAGGCGTTGCCGATGAAGTTCTTCTGCTGCTCGAATAGATGTTCCGAACGCTCGACAGCCTTCTCGGCAGCCTCGTTCAAACGACGAAACTCGGGTATATTGGTGTTGTTGGGTACGGGGTCGTGCTTGCGCCCGGGCAGATAGCGGTCAAGCCATTGCAATAGTTCATAAAGCGGACGCATACTGCGGCGCAAAACCAGCAACGTGACAACAATCACAGTGACCAATAGAATCAAATAGATCAATCCTAACCATTTGAGAATAGCCTCGCCCAACTCATCGCGTTCGAACGAAGGTGAGGCTACACGTAGTTGGTAGTACTGACCTTTGGCGTCTTGGAAAATTGTGGTCAGCACACGGGCTGGTTCGTGCTCCTCGCGCTCGGGAATATAGACCTCGACATCGCTATAAACGATACCGTCGTGTGTGGCTGCGTAGAGCGAATCGACGGGCTCGATCGAGTAGCTATTGTTTGATCCCGAATCGAGCGAAGGCAGCTCGCGATGGTTGAGCATACGCACAATGATCGTTTCGGAGTAGGCCTCCAAGTTGTCGTCCATTTCGTCGTTGATCTCCTCGATCATCGTAAAATAGAACAGCACCGCCCACAGTGTCATAAGTGGGGCGAGAGCCAGCGTGAGGCGAAGCGCTATGCGTGTGATCAATTTCATATGAGGCTATTATTCGCGTTCAACGAGTTTGTATCCAAAACCATATATTGCCTTCAACTCGATTGTGGCATTGGCCAGATCGAGTTTGCGTCGAAGATTCTTGACTTGGGCGTAAACGAAATGGAAATTATCGGCTTGATCGGCGTGGTCGCCCCAAACCGCTTCGGCCAATACCGCTTTGTCGATCAGATGATTAGGGCGTTGTAAGAAGTAGTGTAATATGTCGAACTCCTTTTTGAGAAGTACTACCTCCTGCTCGTCGATAAAAACGCGCGACGAATCGGGGTCGAGTCGCACGTTACCCATACGCAACGACATATCTCCACGTCCTTGACTGCGACGAATCACGCTACGAATACGTGCAACCAATTCGGCCAAATGGAACGGTTTTGGCAGGTAATCGTCAGCGCCTTGCTCCAAGCCCGCAATGCGATCTTCGAGTGAGTCGCGTGCCGAGATGATGATCACATTCTCGCGTTTGCGCATCGCTTTGAGTTGTTCGAGTAACTTCAAGCCATTGCCATCGGGCAGCATAATATCGAGCAGAACGCAATCGTAGTCGTATGCGGCAATTTTCGACTCGGCCTGTGCAAAGTCGGCTGCCGTTTCAACTACGTAGCGCTCTTGTTGCAGAGTGCGTTGCATAAGCTCGCGCAACGAGGATTCATCTTCGACAATCAGTATCTTCATAGGGCAAAGGTCGGGTGCGATTTTGTAGTAAAAGTAAAATATGTTTCGCACCTGCCTCAAAATTAGTAATTTTTTTGCAAAATGTGTATCTTTGTCAACCATTTTAACGAGATAATACGATGGAATCACTCAAAGAGTTATATAAGATAGGTCACGGACCGTCGAGTAGCCATACGATGGGTCCCTTCAAAGCGGCGACGATTTTTGCCGAAAGACACCCCGAGGCAGAGCAGTTTCGAGTAACGCTTTACGGTAGCTTGGCGGCAACAGGCAAAGGCCATATGACCGATCAGGCAATCATCAACGCAATGAGCAACAAGGCGCCGACAGAGATTGTGTGGGAGCCTGATACGGTACTGCCGCGCCATACCAATGGAATGTTTTTCGAGGCATTGGTTGGGGGTGAGTCGGTAGCCTCGTGGCACGCATATAGTATCGGTGGCGGAACGATTGTCGATGACGGCTCGGTGGCAAATCTGCGTGAAGATGTCTATCCGATGAGTCGCATTAGCGATATCTTGGATTGGTGCGTGAACAATGGTCGTGACTATTGGGAGTATGTCGAGGAGTGCGAAGATTCGTCGATTTGGGATCATCTGCGTGATGTGTGGCATACGATGTGCGACGCTATCGAGCGAGGTCTGAATAATGAGGGCGTGCTGCCTGGTGGCTTGGGCGTAAAGCGCAAGGCTTCAACCTATTATGTTAAGGCAAGTGGCTATCGTGATAGTTTGAATAGTCGAGGTAAGATCTATGCCTATGCGTTGGCAACCTCCGAGGAGAATGCGTCGGGCGGTGTGATTGTGACCGCTCCTACGTGCGGTTCGAGTGGCGTGTTGCCGGCGGTATTGTACCACCTTTATAAGACGCGAGATTTCCGTGAGATCCGTATCTTGCGAGCATTGGCAACGGCGGGTCTGTTTGGTAATGTGGTTAAGACCAACGCCTCGGTGTCGGGTGCTGAGGTGGGTTGTCAAGGCGAGGTCGGCGTGGCTTGCGCAATGGCGGCTGCGGCTGCTTGTCAGCTCTTTGGCGGTACGCCGTCGCAGATTGAGTATGCTGCCGAGATGGCACTCGAACACCACTTGGGTTTGACGTGCGACCCCGTTTGCGGTCTGGTGCAGGTGCCTTGTATTGAGCGTAATGCGGTGGCGGCTGCACGTGCCCTCGACGCTAATATCTATGCAACCTATTCGGACGGAAATCATAGCGTCAGCTTCGATCGAGTAGTCGAGGTGATGAAGCAGACGGGTCACGACCTGCCGAGTCTGTACAAAGAGACTGCAACGGGTGGCTTGGCGAAAGAGCTGGGCAATTGTATTCGCAAATAGTCTACTTCGAATAAACTTTACTCGGCGGAGAATCAAATTTGGTTCTTCGCCGATTTTTTATGTTGTTGCGGGTACAATTTTTGAATTATTATCGCTACCTTTGTTTCAAAATTTGAACGAATGATGAGTGACGAGAAGATCTATACGAGTACCAACGAGGGCGATGTGGCGTTGCCCGATTGTGGATATATGAAAGCGGGCTTTCCCTCGCCTGCGGACGATATGCCCTTTCCGACCCTCGACCTGAATCGACGGTTGGTTCGCAATCCAGCCTCGACTTTCTATATGACCGTGAGTGGCGACAGTATGTCGGGTGATGTGGCTGACGATGGCGATTTGCTGGTCGTTGATCGTTCGATTGAGCCAACGTCGGGCTGCTTGGCTGTATGCGCAGTCGATGGTGAGTTTACGCTCAAACGTCTGCAAATCGAGAATGACTATGCTCTGCTGCTGCCTGCAAATCAAAAGTATAAACCCATACGAGTGACCGCCGAGAATAATTTTTCGGTGTGGGGTGTAGTGCGCTATGTGATTAAGAAGGTGTAAACGATGTACGGACTGGCCGATTGTAACAATTTCTTCGTGTCGTGTGAGCGTGTGTTTCGACCCTCGCTCGAAGGACGTCCCGTTGTCGTGTTGAGCAACAACGATGGGTGTGCTGTGTCGCGTAGCAACGAGGCTAAGGCGTTGGGAGTCGGTATGGGACAACCGTTGTTTCAATTTCGAGATTTGGTACGACGATATGGCATTGAGGTCTTTTCGTCGAATTATCGACTATATTCGGATATGAGCCACCGAGTGCACGCCACGTTGCGAGAGCTGGTGCCTGCGGTCGAGGTCTATTCGATTGATGAAGCATTTCTCGATCTGAGTGGAATCCCTTTGGAGGAACTGAATGAGTTGGGTCATCGCATTTCGCGCACGTGCCGCCGTAATACGGGTATTCCCGTGTCGGTCGGAATTGCACCAACCAAGACGCTCGCAAAGGTGGCATCGAAACTTTGTAAACAATATCCACGTTTGAATGGAGCTTGTTTGATGTCTCGTTCGGAGGATATTGAAAAGGTGTTGCGAAAATTCCCAATAGGTGATGTGTGGGGCATTGGTCGTCGATATGTCAAGCGTTGGACGGCAGCAGGAATACGAACGGCTTGGGATTTTGTGTCGTTGCCCGAGGATATTGTAGCGGTGCAGATGGGTGTGACAGGCGTGCGTACGTGGCGAGAACTGCGAGGTGAGCCTTCGATCGATTTCGAACAGCATCGACCACCCAAACAACAGATATGTGTGTCACGAAGTTTCTCGGAGGAGATAACCGAAATAGAACAGTTGCACGGTCAGTTGGCAGGATTTGCTGCTCAATGCGCAGTCAAGTTGCGTACACAACAATCGGCTTGTCGTGAGGCAATTGTATTCATCGCAACCAATCGTCACCGTGAAGATCGAGAGCAGGCATTTATCAATCGTCTGACTCTCTTTTCGGTTGCGACGGACTCGACGCTCGAAATCGAGAGTGCTGTGCGTCAGATGTTGAATGATTGTTTTCGTGAAGGGTTGTCGTACAAGCGTGCGGGAGTGATCCTATCGGATATTGTGCCACGTGATCGCGTGCAACGACATCTGTTTGATACGCTTGATCGTGAGAAACACGCCCGATTGATGTCGGCGGTCGATGCGGTTAATGCGGCTGCCGATGATCCTTGGCGTCCCGTTGTGCGTATAGCCTCGCAAGCCGAGGGCGTACTCAACCATTGCGACCATCGTTCACCTGCCTATACGACCGATTGGAACGATCTGCCCATTGTGAAATTATGAGTTGCGCAGAGTCTTGAACGAGAGAATATGGATCGTGATTGCCGTCGCTAACAGTGCAAGTGCAATGCGCAACCACAAAGGCTCAACCACTGCAATAATGCAATAACCCATAGTTAGCCAAACCAAACTCACCGACACAATCTTAACGCGTAGCGGGATAGCGCGATGTTCGCGGAAATTGCGAATATATGTTCCCAATCGAGGGTGGTTGAGCAACCAATCGTACAATTTGGGCGAAGAGCGGAAGTAGAGAGCCGCAGCCAATAGCAACAGTGGGGTTGTGGGCAGTAGCGGCACAAAAATGCCGATGACGCCCAACGCCAATGAGATTGATCCCAATATAATAAGTAGCGCTTTCACGGTCGCAAATGTATGCAAAAAATATGAAAAAGCCGCACTCGAAACCATCACTCGAGTGCGGCTTGCGCATTGAATGCGCACTTAAAAGGGTTTATCTATGGAAAATTAGTTCTGGAAGCGGTTGCTTGCACGCAGTAGCTTCATTACCGACGCCAGCAACTCCTGCGACTCCGACAATAGACTCAGATAGACCAGCGAAACTTTCAGGTCGCTCTGCTCGTCGTGGATTCGATAGATTTGAGTCGTACGCAGTGTCTGAATCTGTGCACGAAGCATTGCGCCCGTTTCGTTCAACTCGTCCGACTTCGAATAGTCGCCTGTGTCGATTGCACGACGCACACGTGTAATCAGGTGGTCGAGCAGATTGCGAACGGGGATAAACTCGTCGGCATACTCCTTTGGCAATTGGTTGAAGTTGTTCTCGACGTGCTCGACACAAGGCTCGCAAGCTCGTTTCAAAATGTAGTAGAATTGTTCGCAACAGTTGCTCTGGACGTGGAACCAAGTGTTCTTCTCCATTGCCAAGCTGAGATCGATACGACGAAGTGCAACCATCTCCTTGCGGCGGCGACGTTTCAAAATCTCCTTCTGACCGTTGGTGAGCGAGTGAGCCTTGCGCACCGTGCGGCGGTCGTCGTTGATAAAACCATTGGTTAGCTTCATATATGTCTCCGATGCATAGTCGAGCGACGAGCAGAGAGCCTCACGGCAGTGACGACGCAACAGATCCCACGTCTGATTTTTGTCGTGCGAGGCCAAGATCTGCTGGAAGATATTATCCTCGTGCTCGGCACGCGCCTTGCGATTGTATCGGATATTTGAACGAACGAGCAAAACGATTGCAACCACAATCATCGCAATCATACCGAATGCGCCCGTGAAGTGCATTAAGAGCGTTACCAAGAAGCAGAGCGTAAATGCTGCACCTGCGGTGATAAACCAACCGCCGACTACCGACATTACACCCGTAATACGGAATACTGCGCTCTCACGACTCCACGCACGGTCGGCCAACGAGGTACCCATCGCAACCATAAACGTAACGTAGGTGGTCGAGAGTGGGAGTTTGAGCGATGTTCCGAGTGCAATCAGCAAGCTGGCCAGCAGAAGGTTGATTGCGGCACGCAGTTGGTCGAAGGCAGCTCCATTTTCGAGAACAATCTCGTTTGAATTGAATCGCGAATCGACCCACGTGCGAACACGTGCGTGAGTATATTTAACCACAACCTTCGATATGTTCATCGCTGCGCGCACCAAACTACGGGCTGCTGCTGACGAACCGAACATCTCGTCACCCTCGTCCTGACGTGACAGATCGACCGAAGTCTTGATGACGTTGTGCGCTTTCTTCGAGGTTACAAGGGCGATAATCATAATTACACCCGAAATGGCGAGGAAGATAAACGGCGTCTTGGCAGGCTCGTTGAGAGCGGTCATCAAGTAGTTGGGGTCGAATCCGCCCGCAGTTGCATAGTCGTTGTAAGCGGCATAACCAGCCAGAGGTACACCGACAAAGTTCACAAGGTCGTTACCTGCGAATGCCATAGCCAAAGCAAACGTACCGAGCAATACAACCACCTTGAATATATTCACTCGCAGAGCGTGCAGAATCTGCATTATGATCGTAGATCCAACGAAGCAGTAGAGTACGATTGCAAGCGTATTATCACTGACCCATTGCTTGTATTCGGGAGTCATAAACGACGAATCCTTCAAGCCTTTGATCAAGATGAAATAGATGATCGACGTTACGGCTACACCGCCAAACAGACCCGCAAACCACTTCAAGCGACGCTTATAATTGAACGTGAAGAGCAGTCGTGCCAGCCATTGTACCAAAGCACCGAAGAAGAACGCTATTGCTACCGACACGAAGATGCCCATAATTACAGAGAGGGCCTTTTCTGTATTGAGCAGTTGGGCAAAGGTCAGCGTATCGTCGGCTGCGATCTTCACCAGAGCCAACGCGAAAGCACCACCCAGCAGTTCGAACACCATCGAAACGGTAGTCGATGTGGGCAGACCGAGCGAATTGAAGATGTCGAGCAGCACCACATCGGTGACCATTACCGCCAAGCAGATTGTTAAAATTTCGACAAATCCAAAGTGTTCGGGACGATAGATGCCGTGACGGGCAATCTCCATCATTCCATTCGAGAACAGCGCACCGCAGAGCACGCCAATAGCCGCAACGGTGATGATAGTGCGGAAGCTTGCCACCTTCGCGCCCACAGCCGAACCCAAAAAATTAACAGCGTCGTTGCTAACTCCGACCATCAAATCGAATATGGCCAGAATAAATAGGAATCCGATAATTCCAACGTAGAAAATCTCCATAAAATGTTTTATTCAATAAATTTTGTCACAAAAATAGTGCAGTGATATTTCGGCAGTTTGTCGGCGATGTTACAATGTGGTTACATCGTGCGGTGAGAATGCAATAAATCGATGATTATATACGTTATATTTAAAGTTAGAAATGACGTATTGTGTGGCAGTTCCCAAATAGAACAATCGATCTGCATTGGTACAGAATTATTGTGCGGTTGTTCTAAAAGTCGAAAGATTGTTTGATTGTTAATTTGGTTTGGGAATAAACATTACATTTGCATTTGTAAAAAAGTCAAAAAATGAAAAATATGGATGATGAACTTGTTGAATTAAGCGTTACGCAGATTAAGGAGGCTATCGGCCAAAAGGACACTGTCGATGACTTCTTTGTCTTTCGTGCGTCGACCGAAGATCACTTCCTCGAAGGTCGCTCGTTGCGTCTGCGTTGCTTTACGGTGATTCTTTGTACCCACGGTACCGAGAACGGAACAATCAACCTCGATCGGGTAAGTATCGACGAGGGTTCGTTGCTGATGTCGTTCCCAAATAATGTGATTAGGATCGAGAAGGGCGAGCCTAAGGCACACGTGCGAGGTATTATCATTTCGCAGGAGTTTATGAGCAACCTGCACGTCGATGTCAAGAACTCGTTGCCGTTGTTTATGCAGCTGGCCTATAACCCGCTGATCAAATTGACTCCCGAACAGCAGTCAGATGTTGAGCGTTATCTCGATTTGTTGGAGAATATCTCGACCAATGAGTCGCTCAAACATCGCGACCAGATTGTCAGTGGTCTGCTGATTTCGATGTTCTATCGCATTAGCGATATGTACGACCAGAGTCCCAAATTGGTCGACAAGGGCGACCGTTCGGTGCGCAATCGTCGTGAGGAGTACTTTGCGAAATTTATTAAGTTGCTCTCGGAAAACTTCAAGCGTGAGCGCACGGTTGGCTTCTACGCCGAGCAGATGTGCGTAACGCCTAAGTATCTGTCGTTGCTCATTAAAGAGTTTAGTGGCAGATCGGCTGCCGAGTGGATCGATAGCTATGTGATTATCGAGGCTAAGACGTTGTTGCGTTATTCGACAATGAGTATTCAAGAGGTTGCCTACACGCTCAACTTCTCGTCGCAGTCGTTTTTCGGCAAGTATTTCAAACACTTGACAGGTATGTCGCCCAGCGAGTATAAACTCTCGCACGGCAAAGAGTAATTTGCAGATACGACCCTAAACGAAAGGCCGCCCTCCACATTTGGAAGGCGGCCTTTGATTTAAGCCTATCGTGTCGACTACAACTCGATATCAACATCGAACAGCTCGTGCCAAGGCAGACCCTGCTCGCCCAGCTCAGCCAGGAACGGATCGGGATCGAACTCCTCAACGTTGAATACGCCTGCGCCGCGCCACAGACCCTTTGCCCACATCGATGCACCCAATGCTGCGGGAACACCCGTAGTGAAACTGACAGCCTGAGTACCCGTCTCAGCAAATGCCTTCTCGTGGTCGCAGTTGTTGTAAATATAATAGGTGCGCTCCTTGCCGTCCTTGATACCGCGAATACGGCAACCAATCGAGGTCTGACCGTGGTAGTTTGCGCCGAGCGACTTGGGATCGGGCAGAACAGCCTTCAAGAACTGAATAGGAACGATCTCAACACCATTGTAAATAATCGGATCAATGCGTGCCATACCGATGTTCTGGATCACGCGCAGGTGGGTCAGATACTCCTGACCGAAGGTCATCCAGAAACGTGCGCGCTTGATGGTGGGGTAGTTCTTCACCAGCGACTCCAACTCCTCGTGGTAGATCAGATACGACTCACGCTCGCCAATCTCGGGGTAGTTCAGCGGCTTGTGAATCTCGTGCGGTTCAGTTACCACCCACTTGCCATTCTCCCAATAGCGACCCTTCTGCGTTACCTCGCGAATGTTGATTTCGGGGTTGAAGTTGGTTGCGAATGCCATACCGTGGTTACCGGCGTTGCAATCGACGATATCCAAGTAGTGAATCTCGTCGAAGTGGTGCTTAGCAGCGTATGCGGTGAAGATAGCCGTTACGCCCGGGTCGAAACCACAACCCAAGATCGCCGTCAAACCCTTCTCGCGGAAACGCTCCTGGTATGCCCACTGCCACGAATATTCGAACTTAGCCTCGTCCTTAGGCTCGTAGTTGGCCGTATCGAGATAGTTGGCGTTGCACTCCAAGCAAGCGTCCATAATAGTCAGATCCTGATAGGGGAGCGCCACATTGATAACGATATCGGGCTTGTACTCCTTCATCAGCGCAACCAATTCGGGCACGCTGTCGGCATCAACCTGAGCTGTCTTTACACGACCGCCACCGATCTGCTCGGCAACAGCATCACACTTCGATTTAGTACGGCTTGCGAGCATTACGTCCGTGAACACGGGATTAGCCGCAACCTTCTGGGTTACAACGGTGCCGACACCGCCTGCACCGATAATCAGAGCTTTACACATAAGTCTATATTTTTGTTTGTTGTATTCTTATTCGGACAAATATAACCAAATTATTCCACACTGCAAAATGCGAATGAAAAATTGTAAATGAGTAGCCAAAATTGCGACCCATTGTGGCATTTGCGAAAAAAAGCAACGAATAATTTGTGCAAATGGAAAATAGTTTATACATTTGCACCACCAAAAATCGAGGTTTCGACCTTTGAGAGTATGGCGATGATCCGGTAGCTCAGTCGGTAGAGCACAACACTTTTAATGTTGGGGTCCCGGGTTCGAGCCCCGGCCGGATCACCTGATAAAATCTCTGATAATCACTCGATTATCGGAGATTTTTTTATTTTTGTGATTTTTCTTAAAGTCTATTTTGCGCTTGAAATTTGGGTGTTTTTAGGCAAATTTTAGTATGATTTGCCCTCGAATTTCATCATTTGTTGTCCACAATGTTGTCCACAAAAATCGCTTTATAGCTTGTTTGCATAATGCTGCAACAAGATGAGTATTAGAATCTTAGCTGTCTGTAGAAAGGATAGACAGACGAAAAACGGAAAAGTACCTATTAATTTACGTGTTATGCATAAGCGAAAAACACGGTGGGTTTCGCTTGGAATAACTATTAAATTAGAGCATTGGGACGATGAAAATAACTGCATAAAGACATCGACGAAGGCTCTAATGGCTGCCCAACTCAAAATCGACAAAAGGATTGAAGAGTTGCAACGAAAGATTTACCGATTAGAGGTGCTTGGTATGGAAGTTAATCTCGATAACCTTTTTGAAACTAATGGTCGTAAAGTAAGATGTTCGATAGGTGATGCAATAATGCAAAATATCAATCGTCTTGAATCTTTCGGTAAGTATGCCTCTGCCTCCAAATATCGCTCTTTGATGTCAAGTTTGGATAGGTTTAAGTCATTGGATATTCGTCTTGATGAGATTGATGTTTCGTTCTTGCGTGATTTTGAAATTTATTTGCGAAAAATTGGGAACGTTAATAATAGCATTGCAACCAAATTCGCAATATTCAAAGCTACATATAATCGAGCATTGACAGAGGGATTGTTTGTTTTACGCACAACGAGTCCCTTTGTTCAATATAAAGTTGGTAGCCTTTGGACACGAACTCGCAAACGTGCCATTACAAAATCCGATGTTCGTGCATTGATGGCGTTAAATATCCCCGGCTCTGATCAAAATGATTATCGCTCTTTCGCAAGAGATATATTTCTATTTTCATATTTCACAGCAGGAATTAATTTCACGGATATAGCCTCGTTGCGATATAAAGATTTCTATGATGGGCGAATCAGTTATTCGCGAAATAAGACTCAGAAGTTGCTGACGTTTCGCCTTACTCCTATGGCACTCGAAATCATATTGAAATATATGAAAATTGGAGCTTCGCCTGATGATTATATTTTCCCAATATTGAATCGAGAGATTCATATTACCTCTTTGCAGATATATAATCGAATGCACAAGGTTCTGGGGAAGGTTAATCGCGAGTTGAAGAAGTTAGGTGAGCAGATAGGTTTGCAAATTCCCCTCACCACCTACGTAGCCCGCCACACCTATGCGACGGTACTCAAACGCGAGGGAGTGAATGTTGCTTTGATCTCCGAATCGCTCGGACATTCGAATATCCAAACGACTCAAATCTACCTCGACTCCTTCGAAAACTCGCAGATTGACGAGGCGATGAAGCATTTATTGTGAAAAAGATGGGGATTATCTGCCTAATTGGGTAGATAGTCCCCTAATTTTTTGTAAATTTGAGCAGAATAATTACAAAAGTAACCCAATGGAATCACTCGCAAATTCAAGTATAGAGTACGAAGATCTCGTTCTAAATCAGAAAATGTTCGATGCGCAAATGACAATCCTTAAAGAGCATTATGGTGAACGCATTGAAGATGTTCGACAATACTTTACTAAAATCGAGGATGATGGCGAAACATATTATTGTGCACGAGTACGCCCCATCTCATTCGAAAAACTCGCAACGGTCTATAATCCTCCAATGCAATATAATCTGCCTCAATACCCTGAATATATATTGCACTATTTGGAAGAGACATTAATGATTATTGATCTGTGGATTCGACGTCAGAAAGAGATGGTAGAATTTTTCGAGCAAGAGGTGTTTGACGAGAGTATGTACTATCAGAAAAACCTTAATAAGGAACTGCTTGAATTGTATATAAAGTGCAAGAAAGAGATTCCAACTCGTCGGTACAAACATAATGAGGTATCACTCTCGATCAACAAAGGATTTAGAAAAAACCACAAGCGAGTTCGTATTCCCAATTTTGACAATTGGTTGTTTCGAGCAGCCATTCCGCAATATATCGAGCAATGTTATCCTGCAATAAAGTCGGTAGAGGATGCAGAAATCGTACTTAGTCATCTGCGCCGTGCGGGACGACCTAATGATGTCGAGTTTCTTAATGAGGTGATTTACGGAACATACAGACTGATTCACGACTTTGACAACAGCAAAGTGAAAGTTCCATTGAACGAGTGTAAAATCATCAATTGCTATGTTCGATTTATTGGGCTGGTCGATAAGGATAACGAGGTGATTGACGAACTGAATATCGCAGCTCGAATCCGCGAAATCGAGAAACATAACAAACAAGAGCAAATGGTGCTCAACAAGGCACGGAGACTGAATATTAATACTCTTGATCTTATTGATAGTTTCTTGTTAAATCAGCCTTTATTTCTTGATCTCAGACAAGAATAACAAAATATTTTCAGCCACGTTCCCTCTCATTTTGTAGGCTTTTCTTCCTTCGCGCGTATATAATATGTACGCTATTTGGAAATAATATTTTTAGAAAGAATAGGTGTCATTTTCGATACCTATTCTTTTTATTTTTCGGGTAATTTTCACCATACTTTTGTACCAGCGATCAAGATCTAAGTGCACACGGTCGCTCGGTAAAACTTTCTCTGCAGCCGATACAAATCAGAGAAAAAAATTAAAAATATAAGTATTATGAATAAGAAAGTTTTCATTGCTGACAACGTTCAGCAGACAGCTATCAACGAGATGGCGAACAACACTCCGTTGCGAGTGATCAAATTAAAAACAGAGTCGAACGATAAGGCTTTCAATGCCCTGAACAACGCCATCAAGGCAGGCGCAACTACCCTTATCGTAACTCCTCGTGTGGACGTTGCAGGTTGTGGATACGTATGGTTTGGTATCCGCAAGGAGCAAACTGAGTTGGATGGCAAGCTCCTACTGAATGAGCAGATTGCCAACTACATCAAGGCATTCTTGATGGGTGAGAAACTGCCGACAGTAACTAACTGCAATCCTGACAACGCAATCTGCTGTCAAGAGGAGTGGTTGGCAACCGTTGAAGCTGAGGTTGCCAAGTTGGCTGACAGCTCTTACGAGGAGTACCAGCAGAACGACGAGGGTATTGGCTACCTCTTTCAGAAGTACACCTTTGCCAATGGTAAGGTGGTGATGCCTGCACAGCAAGTGGCTGATGTTGCCGAGCTGTTCAGCTAATACTTAATCCTATCGAGGGAGGTATCTCAAAGCCTCCCTCACTTTTTCGTAGCTATGAAAAAGAACGAAATTACAATTGCACAACACCAACGATTGAGTGATGTGCTGACCGAGATCCCGACGGGTGTAATACTTAATAAAACGATTACGGGTTGTGGAGCTACTCACTCGGAGATTCACGCAAAACGCAACTCGATCATCATCGAGCCTAATCTGCCCGTGATTGATGGCAAGTGTGCAAAACACCCCGATATCTTCGGCGTTAAGGAGGGCGTAACGAAAGAAGAGATCGTAGCCTATCTGAAACATAAAACAGATTGTGGCTATCACAAGATTCTCACAACACCCGAAAGTTTTCCAAAGGTACGATCGGCACTCTATGAGGCAGCGGAGAGAATCTACGATGATTGGTTTCTGCTCTTTGACGAATGTGAGCGTACAATCCAAGACGCAGGATTTCGTGGTACGATTACTTTGCCAATGGACGACTTCTTTCGCTGTCGTAATAAGGCAATGGTATCGGCAACGCCTATTGTACCTTCTGACCCTCGTTTTGCGGAGCAGAAGTTCCGACAGTTGATACTCTCACCGAGCTATGATTACAAACGCCCCATCAAACTCATACATACGAACAATATGGTTGGGTGGTTGGTAACGTTTATCAATGATTCACTCGAAATGGAATTGCCCTGCTGCATATTCGTAAATTCGGCAGAATTGATCTATCAACTGATCAAGACTCTGAGGATCGAGAACCGTAGCAAAGTCTTTTGTAGCGCAGACAGTGTGAAGCGATTGAGAACTCTTGGTTTCAATAACGCCCACACACTATTAGAAGAACTTGCCGAGATCAATTTCTTCACAAGTCGGTTCTACTCTGCCGTCGATATTGATTGCGACAAGCGAGTAGGCGTGATTATGTTGTCTGATCCACGTTTTGCCGACTACACGATGATTGATCCTCTGACCGAAGCGGTGCAGATTGTGGGTAGATTTCGTAATGGGGTTGAAGATGTAGCACATATTTTCTACACAGATCCCTCACTCACTTATAAAACCCAAGAGCAACTAACCGAAGAATTGGCGAGTTGCGAGGAGGTTTATAAAGCTGTAAGCGCAATCGCAACCACTACCGCCCGAGCACAAGAGAACAAACAAGAGGCTCTGCGGGTTATGCCCCATCATCGCTTTATGCGTGAAGACGGTCAGCGCAACTACTTTATGTGGGATAATGCCTATGATGACGAACGGATTAAACTCTACTACACCGATCCTCTGTTATTAAAAACAGCATACGAACGGACGTTCTGTGTAGAGTTCTACGAATACATCTATCCTGATAAAGAGTGCGTGAGATTGATTCGCCCCGTACAGAAGATTGATACTCGGGATTTGTTTCGAGGTGTTATTAAGCAGTTGGAGCTGTATGAGAATAGCAATCTTCCCGTGCAGTATATTCAAGCTACACTCACCACTCAGCTACATCTAATGATTGACACCTACTATGCGTTTGGCAAAGAGACTATCGAGGCACGAGGATATCGACTTGATAAATTCAAAGAGGATCTGCGCGAGAACGAGTGTCAGATGCTGTTAAGCTGCGATGCAATGAGAGAGTTCGTCTACTCTCGGCTGAAAGTTGGAGAGACTGTTTCTGTAAGGGAGGTAAGATCGATTCTAACCCAAGCGATTGACCATTTTGGTATCCCTTACAAAAAGGAGGTTTCATCACGTTTGCTAAAACACTTTTTTAAGTTTGAAAGGCGACGAAATATGCACGAACGACAGATACATATTGTTGAGAAGATCTAACTTGTAAAACTCAGTGAATGACATAAAATCTGAAAGGGGCTATATAACTACCCATTTTTAGAAAACGTGTCATTTACTTTTTCTATGACATAAAATTCAAATGGGTCTATAAATATACCCCTTTTTGAAAAAAGTGTCATACGATTTTTTATTTTTATAAGATGACAAGAAATTCAAATGGGTCTATATACTACCCCAAAATGAAAAACGTGTCATCGGCTCGTTCTGCCACTCCCTCAAAATACCCCCTCCCCATCTTGGTAAGTAAAGTGATTTTTAATAAGGTGTGATATCTGTTTTCCCATATTTTGGGATATTAAAAAGCCCTTCGTTCAAATACTATTACAAATGCCCGAAAATAGCTTTATATAACAACTAAGACCTACAATGAGTAGTTAGTATTTTATTTTTATTAACCACTTAAATGTTTTATTGTTATGCAGTTAAGACAATCAATGCGCCGAGCAGCCAAGATGCGATTGGCATTGGCAGGCGCAAGCGGATCGGGTAAAACCTATTCGTCGCTACTTATCGCCTACGGAATGACGGGCGACTGGTCGAAGATAGCCGTAATCGACTCGGAAAATTGTTCGGCTGATCTCTATGCTCACTTGGGCGAATATCGTGTGCTGACGCTCGATGACTTCTCGCCCGAAAGCTACATCGCAGCTATCGACATTTGTGAGCAAGCAGGTGCTGAGGTGATTATTATCGACAGCATTTCGCACTGTTGGGACTATCTGCTCGATTTTCACGCCAATCTGCAAGGTAACTCGTTTGCCAATTGGGCAAAGGTTACACCGCGACAGAACAACTTTATTCGTCGTATTCTCTCCTCGTCGTCGCACGTCATCTGCACAATGCGCTCCAAGCAGGATTATGTACTCTCGGATAAGAACGGCAAGATGGTGCCCGAAAAGGTGGGTTTGAAAGCCGTTCAGCGTGATAATGTCGATTATGAGTTTACGGCAGTCTTGGATATTGCGATGAATCATCGTGCCACAGCCTCGAAGGATCGAACGGGTCTGTTCGCCAATCGAACGGAGTTTGCCATAACACCCAAAGTCGGACAAGCTATTCTTGCTTGGTGTAATATGAAACCTCAAAACACTATCAGCTATGACCAACCTACCCGCATATCAGCTTAACGAGCCGAACGTGGCTTTGATACCACTTGTGCAGACTCAGCCACAACGCCACTTTATCGAGGCTAACACTCGTCCCGTAACAATCGAACACCTCGCGGAAGATTGCGTTGTGCCCGTATTCAGTAAGGATAACGAGCTGACCATTGCACACCAATCGTTTATTGAGGCTGTGCTCGGTGCTGTACATAGAGTCTTTCCGCACGAGGCTATCGACACTCCCGAAATAGTTGCCTCGCACGTTATCAAAGGTCGCATACCTGAGGCTATACACAAACCCGCCTCTCAACTGCTCGAATCGGATAAGACGATCTATTACGAACGTATGGCGTTTTGTGTCGAAATACCGACAATCTATGAAGATGTAGCGGGTAATCGACTCAATCTCTCGATTGGAGGTGTTAGAGCCTATAATCACGAGAATCTCTATGCCCGAAAAGGTGCCGAACGATTCAAGATTTTTATCGGTTTCAAGAATTTGGTTTGTTGCAATATGTGTGTCTCGAGTGATGGACTGATGGACGATCTACGAGTGATGAGTGTTCAACAGATATACGAATCAGCCGTGCAGTTGTTCTGCCAATATGAGATGACAAAACATCTCAATGCAATGGCACGACTCAGCGATTACACCCTGTCGGAACATCAGTTTGCACAACTCATTGGCAAGACACGATTGTATCAATTCCTACCCTCGAACGAGCGACGAGCACTGCCCGCGATGGAGTTTACGGATAGTCATATCAATGCGATTGCACGAGCCTACTACGCTGACGAGAATTTCGCGTGCGCAGAGGATCGCTCAATTGATATGTGGAGGGTTTATAACCTCTTCACGGGTGCGAACAAGTCGAGCTATATTGATACGTTCCTCTCGCGAGCTCTCAATGCAACGACCTTCACCCACGGCCTCACCCGTGCCCTCGATGGCGACGAGCAGTATAGGTGGTTTGTGGAATGATGTTGTTCTCCTTCTTTTGCTAATGAATCGCCCCAAGTCAATTAATTTTGGCTTGGGGCTATGTTTGCTTAATAAAAAAGGCGAGTTGCCCCGCCTTGAATGTTTTCACAACGGAATAATCCTTATTGTGATTTGCTTTTAAATTTGTTCAGCAAATATATGATATTATTCGAATAATTGCAAACTTTTGAGTAAATTTGTGATATTCTTTTAAATTTGTTTGTCTATGAAACGCGTACTTGGTTTAGATTTAGGTTCAGCGAGTATTGGCTGGGCGGTTGTAGAAGAGCATAGTAATGAGATTGTTTCTGAAGTAAAAGATCTTTACAAAGATAAAATAGTGGCTATTGGAAGCCGTATCATTCCATTGAGTACGGATGAAAGTACTCAATTTTCTAAAGGTCAAGCGTTAACAAAGAATGCTGAGAGAACGGCTAGACGTACACAGCGTAAAGGCTATGATAGATATCAATTGCGAAGGGGATTGCTATTAGAAAAACTATCGCAATTGGGAATGTATAATGGAACAACGTTGAAACTATCTAAACTCGATTTATGGGGTTTGCGGGCAAAAGCAGTTAGTGAGCCAATATCATTGTTGGAGCTCGGACGAGTATTGTGTCATATCAACCAAAAGAGAGGTTATAGAACTGCCAAATCAGATTTCGGAGATAAGAAACAAGGTGAATATGTACAGAAGGTAGTTGGTCGTTACCGAGAAATACACGAACAACGCGTTACGATAGGTCAATTTATGTTCGACGGGCTGAAAGCGGATCCGACGTACCGTTGTAAAGATCGGGTTTTCCCGCGTGATGCCTATGTGGAAGAGTATGACGCTATAATGGCCTACCAAAAGCAATTCTATGCCGATGTGTTGACAGATGAGGTGATTGCTCATATTCGCAACTATATTATATTCCATCAGCGACCATTGAAATCGTGCAAACATTTGGTCGGACGATGCGAATTGGAACGATGTGATGTTAAAGTTGGCAATCAAGTACGCAATCAAGGCCCTAAAGTCGCTCCACGCAGTTCGCCATTGTTTCAAGTTTGTAAGATTTGGGAGAGCATAAATAATCTTAATATTAAAAATAAGGTCAATGATTCGCTCTACATAACAAATGAACAGAAACACGCGATCTTTAACTTTATGAATGCTAACGAAAAGTTAAAGGCGACTGATTTAAAATCAATACTTGGAATAAAATCAAAAGAGTGGCAGTTTGGCAAGGCTGTTGGTACGGGTTTGCAAGGCAATACTACATACTGTGCAATTGCAAAAGCCCTTGATGAGTGCGACAAGAAAGAGGAACTGCTGAAATTTGAATTGTCTATAACTAACGGCAATCTTGTGAATACAGAAACGGGGGAGATAACCAAGATCATTAGCTCCTCATTTGAGCAAGAACCTCTATATCAATTGTGGCACGTGCTCTATTCTATTACGAATATTGAAGAGTTAAAGACTGTATTGAAAAATAAGTTTGCAATAACTGAGGATGCAACTATTGACGCCTTATGCAAGATTGATTTTGTAAAAGCGGGTTATAGTAATAAGTCGTCGCGAGCGATACGTAAGATATTACCCTATTTACAAGAGGGTAAACAATATTATGACGCGAAATTGGCTGCTGGGTATAATGATACTCCGCTTACGTTAGCGCAGAACGAGGCGCGTGAACTTGCTGAAAAATTAACACCAATTCCCAAAGGCGAATTGCGCCAGCCTGTTGTTGAGAAAATTCTCAACCAGCTTGTAAACTTAGTCAATGCCTTGATGGCTGAATATGGTCGTTTTGACGAGATCCGAGTGGAACTTGCTCGTGAATTGAAACAAAGCCGTGAGGAGCGCGAGGCAGCAACCAAAGCAATTGGAAAGAGCCAGAAGGAAAATGAATCCATTGCCAAACGAATAGCTGACGAATATGGATTGACTCCTACACGTTCTCGCATACAAAAGTACAAGATGTGGCAAGAAACGGAGAGTATTTGTATATACTGTGGTTCAACGGTTAATGTTAAAGAGTTTTTACTTGGTTCGGGAGTTGAAATTGAGCATATTATTCCTCGTTCGGTGATATTTGACGATAGTTTCTCTAACAAAGTTTGTGCGTGCCGCAAGTGTAATAAAGAGAAGGATAATCGCACAGCATACGATTTTATGAAGAGTCGTGGCGAAGGTGAGATGAATGCATATATTGACAGAGTAAATGATTTGGCTGAACGGAAGAAAATTTCCAATACCAAACGAAACAAACTGTTAATGAAAGCCGACGATCTGCCTAAGGACTTTATTGAAAGACAGTTGCGAGAGAGCCAATATATAGCCAAGAAAGCAAAAGAGATGTTACAATCCGTTTGTCGTAATGTCTATTCGACGAGTGGAAGTATTACCGATTTTATTCGCCATATTTGGGGGTGGGACGAAGTATTACACTCGCTTAACTTTGAACGCTATCAAGCAGCAGGACTCACCAAGATGATGGAGCGAGAAGTTAATGGTAAGAAGGTAGAAGTTGAGCGCATTGCCGATTGGTCGAAACGTATGGACCATCGACACCACGCTGTTGATGCTCTGACCATTGCTTGTACTAAGCAAGGATATATACAGCGCATTAACAATCTTAATTCATTGAAAGAGGTGTCGTTCCAATCTTTCGATAGTGTAGATCAAGGCGATGTTACACGCCACCGACTGACAAAGTTAGAGCGCTATATTCAGATGCAGCCTCATTTTTCGACAGCAGAAGTCGCCAAGGCTGTTGATGGCATAGCGGTTTCATTCAAGAGTGGCAAACGTGTAGCGAGTG
The DNA here is from genome assembly GCA_017463585.1 of Rikenellaceae bacterium. Classification (GTDB taxonomy): domain Bacteria; phylum Bacteroidota; class Bacteroidia; order Bacteroidales; family Rikenellaceae; genus Alistipes. The sequence continues at coordinate 181,883 of JAFTOX010000003.1, forward strand.
TGGGCAAACGTTATATACGCAAGGGAGGTAAGCGTGTTTGCGTTCAACGTGGTATAATTATTCCTCGTGGAGCATTGAGCGAAGAGAGTGTCTATGGCCGTATTCGTAACAGTGAAACTGGCAAATTGGACTATGTAATTAAATATAAAGTAGGTTCCATTACGATTAAAGATGTTGAATTTGTTGTAGATAAGCGAATTAGGGAAATTCTCCGTAAGAGGCTGGAACAATATGGCGGTAAACCAGAAAAAGCCTTTGCAGAGCCTATTTTTGATCATCAAGGGAGCGAGATTCGCAGTGTTAGATGTTATACCGGACTGAACTCAACTGTACCTTTACGCTATAATGATAAAGGGGAATCTATTGCCTTTGTTAAGCCGGGCAACAATCATCACGTCGCTATATATGAGGACGAGCAAGGTAAATTGCAGGAACATATTGTTACGTTCTGGCACGCGGTTGAACGCAAGAAATATGGAGTGCCAACGATTATCACTAAACCTGCTGAGGTTTGGGATAGCATTACGCCTAAAATGCCTGAATCATTCCAAGAACAGTTGCCCAAATCGGCAACTTGGCAATTCAAGTTTTCGATGCAACAGAACGAGATGTTTATTCTCGGAATGGACGAGGAACTCTATCAAGACGCTATGCGACATAAGGACTATGCGTTGCTGAGTAAGTACTTATATAGGGTACAGAAACTTGCGCAAAATTATTATGTATTTAGACATCATTTAGAAACAACTGTTGATGACAAATATAATGGAGTAAAGAATGAAGCTTTGTCAATTAGTATGAAAAAGATGATAAGAGTACAGAGTTTAAAGTCTTTAACTGAGAACAATCCGCACAAGGTCCATATTAGCGTAACTGGCAAAATTTCGGAGATATGATAAAACGAACATTATATTTCGGCAATCCCGCCTATCTGTCGGTTCGTTTGGCGCAGTTGGAGGTCCGTCTTCCCGAAGTTGAGAGAATGCAGATGTTCATATCAAACGAGTAAAAAAATGGTTGCCCAAAGAGGGATATATTGGAATTTTGACGGTTACCGATAAGCAATTTGGTCAAATGGAGTTGTTTCGAGGTTGCCAACGCATTAGCCAAGATCTCCCCACTCAACAATTGGAGCTATTCTAAAATAGAAAAAGGATTTGCCTCATAATAGGACAAATCCTTTAATCAAACACTGTGATTTTTATTTTCTAATTATCCTTGTAACCCATTGTAAAACAGCTGATTGCGCTGGTCGTGGTGTGTTTGATATGTCAAAGGTACAAATTTAAAAGCAAATCACAACCAATGCGTTCGAGTTGTTGCACGATCAAATGGTGTGTTTGATATGTCAAAGGTACAAATTTAAAAGCAAATCACAACGCACATATACGGCACTATGAATCGGCGCGGGTGTGTTTGATATGTCAAAGGTACAAATTTAAAAGCAAATCACAACACTCAACGCTTGCCATATCTTTTCGCCGAGGGTGTGTTTGATATGTCAAAGGTACAAATTTAAAAGCAAATCACAACAAAACATTCATAGTAAATAATTTGTATAAAGTTCTCTATGGATATTCAAAGCTTTGCCATAGGAGCGGAAACGCTGAAATGATCAAGGATTTTTATATGCAAAAAGAGAAACACCCTTCAAACCGCAGCGTTTCAGCCTCACGGGGTACTTCTCTCAAAAAAAATAATCGGGGCAAAGACTGCGTCCTTCCCCATTAGGAAATATCAACCTACTATTGCCTTTGTCCCGATTGCGGCACGCAAAACCGAGTCCTCTCAAAATCAGAGTCAACCGTCTGTCGTTTCGCATTGCCTTTATATAACGAGCATTGGGTATGAGGACGGGCAGCTCCTCATACTGCCTTCCGTGATAATGGAAGAGATTGGTGCCCTTTCCAATCTTATACCCAATGCCTATTTATTAATCCTTGTCTATTCCACCTAATCGCCTTTAATTACTGCAATTGGTGATAACTCGACTATTGGTTCTACTAGATCTCGCTGATTTGCCATAACCAAATCAATATCTTTGTAAGCCGAGGGCGCTTCGTCTAATTGGCGCTGTTCTCGTATGCCGTGAATAATGCCCAACGCATTTAGACGCTCAATTTCGGTTTGTAAATCGAGTTTGCGACACGCCTCTTTGCGCCCCAATACGCGTCCTGCTCCGTGGGAACAACTCATAAAGCTATCGGGATTGCCTAAGCCTCTTACAATGTATGATTTTGTCCCTTGTGATCCCGGAATGATGCCAATCTCGCCATTATATGCTCGTGTTGCACCTTTACGATGGACAATTATATTTTTATTAAAATGATGTTCCCACGCTGCATAGTTATGAGCGATATTTATCATCGGCTCAAACGTTACGTTGTGAAACACTTCGTTAAACGCTTCACAGACACGATTCATTATTGTTTGTCTGTTACATAGTGCAAAATCGACACACCACATCATTTCGCGCCAATAGTTTTTGCCTTCGGGGGATTCTATAGGTAAAAACTCTAACCCCTCGACTATATCGGAATACCAACGACTATTTAATCGTTTTGCAATTTTGCTGTGATGATCTGCCACTTGTTTGCCAACGTTGCGAGAGCCTGAATGGATCATTGTCCACACTTCGCCCGTGCTTGATTTTTGAATTTCTATAAAGTGGTTGCCTCCGCCTAATGTCCCAACCTGATGACGTGCTGCAACCAACAAACTCTTCACGTATGGCAGGCTGTCAATATCGTGCCCTTTGGGTAATAGAGCTTCGTTTTGCAATTCTTTATGGTGATCAAAACCGAGTGGCACCATTAATCGAATAGCCGACATCACTTTGCGTATTCGTTTACTATCAATATCCTCTACGTGCAATGATGTTTTAATGGCGCACATTCCGCACCCAATGTCAACGCCAACAGCATTAGGTACAACAACTCCATTAGTTGCCAAAACTCCACCGATAGGCATACCTAAGCCACAATGTACATCGGGCATAAGGGCAATGTGGTGGTATGCAAATGGTAGCGATGCGAGGTTATGGGCCTGCGCCAAAGCATTATCATCAATCTTATCTGCCCATAATTTTATGGGGATTCTATTATTTGTGAAGATTTTCATAGTTTTTTCTCTGTTAATGTTGAGCTACAAATCGTACAATATGTTAATTAATATTTTATTCCAATCTGAGCAATACTACATTAGATAGCGTAACCAAATATCCCCAACCTGAGTAATCCTCTGGTAATTCCTCATATCCATCAGCGTAACAGATCTCTTTATACAGCAACTTCTCTTTTTGGTGGCTGGTGAACCTACATTCTTTCCCGTCTTCACGAGTGAAGATCTCTGTACTGCTTCCATCAGAATATTCAAAAAGGATTCTTTCGACCTTGCCACGTATTTTAAGGATTCCATCAGCGCTATGATAGTGTGTGTTTACAAAGAAATCTATGTGTTGGCCCTCTTGGGTTGAGCAACTTTTGTTTAGAGATCCAGTCCATTCGACCTCATCACCAACTACAAATGGGTCGCCACAACACATCATCTGCCAAACATCGTAATATGCTTTAACGTTATCCATTGCTTGCTATTGTTTGATTATTAGAATATCATCTTTTAGCGTACCGCTGTTATCCTCAAATGGCGCAGAGTACCATAGTTCATATTCATTTGGGAGTTGCTGACGTAGCTGCTGCGCCAGTTCTAATCCTCGTTTGTGCCAAGCACCCCAATCAAATCCCTCCTCGACGGTGGAGGTGGACCAATCAACAGCGTCGGTGAACTCGTCTCTCCAACGCTCAAATCCATCAATCCGTATCGATAAATTGTCAATCTCGAAGGTGTCTTCAAATAGCACTCCGCTCACACAACCATCATTATGCCAGAGATCGGCATCTGCATCAATATTGATGGTTATAATATCCTTAATGTGATATTGACGAGTGATATAGTCGTCTTGCTTATAAATGCGCAAACGATTGATATAATGCTCGACGAGTGGCGATTTTAGCTTGTTGTAGATATTCAAGCGATAGGAACTCCAATCTGCAATCTCGGCATTCATATCCTTATCAAGATTTATACGAGTAATACCAAGTAACCCTTGATATAATGCCCGAATAACTTGTTTGCTATCACAATATCCTGATATTATTGGCTGATTGAGTTCGTACGGGAATAAAGTAACCTTCATTACAGTGTAATCCAATTCTCTGGTATGAATCTTTTGCAGATGGAGAGTAACAGCGTTAATGAAGTTATTATTAATCTTTATTTGAGCCTCATTCTCGTAGATAATATTTTCGAGTTGGTGGCGAATATACTCGAAATTATTTGCAGAGTTGGTGATATAATTGACATAGTTTCTATTGCCTATGCGGATTTCAAAACGAGTGTCGTGGCCATACTCTCCTTCGACCCTGAAATTGAAAGGATCGATTTTAATGCTTCTGAGCGGCAATGGGTGTGGCAGGCTGATAGTTTGGCCCAACGCTCTGATCTGTTTGTATATAATATCTATTTTGTCATCAAGACTTAGTGGTTCAAAAAGATTAGGATCAGACTCATAAGCTAATTCGTAATTTGAACCGATGGCTTGGTATAGTTGACCTAATACTTGTTTTACGGCGTCCACATACTCGTTTATTGGGAATTTATATCTACGCATCATAATTCCCGAATCGACGATCCAACAACACACTCTTAAAGCATTGTCAATTAGAGAATAGATTTTAATATTGCTATCCTCCATTACGTTTATCGTTCGCCATTTATGCGAAATGCATAGACTATTTCCCAACGAAATCGGGTCGATTAATAGATCGCAGCAATCGTACCCAACCCAAATGCCCAATTTGCCCTCGTTGCCGCCTTCGCGGAATTTAATACACAAGGGATTATATGTGTCGTTCATAATTCCAAGATCGTTAACAATTTTGTAATGCTTGTTTGAATAGTTCGATTTCACTGAAAATATCACTAAATTGCTCACTGCTATTCGGATCCTCCGATAGCCTTTTCGTCTCTGATGACAAGATCGCAATCAACATAGTTGGCAATTCCGTAAAGTCGTCAGTCATCCAATTCTCGTGGAATCCTTTTATCCCATAGCGTTTTAATTGGCGCAGAGCTGTTTTAATTACTATATTGCGATATAGCACGTAGGGCATTTGGAGGTGCCATTGCTTGATATCGCTACCATTATCATATTTGTCAAATACTATGTCAATTGTCAGCACGTCGGTTGTTGATGAGCGCTCGGCCTCGAATCGCATTTTACCTTGTTCGTCATTCCAGTGCCATTGAGCAAAGTAATCGTCTGTGGTTATATAGAAATGGTTTTCGAGGTGAAAAATGGACACGACAAGCGATGATGTGGGTTCGCTACCAATGTAAGACGCCTCGAATGGAATCTCTATATCGTCAAAGCGTAGCTTAATGTGCTCCCATCCTAAATCGATACGTTCAATCTCAATATTAAAATCCTTGACTAAATGCGTGGTATTCATATGTTTTATGTTTTATAATCAATTACTCTAACAGATATTTCCCTCCTGCGGCTAAGATCATCTTTTCGATCTCGCGGTCTGTGTCTGTGGGACCATCGGGATTGCCATAAATGCTATCTAAAATCGAACTGCTAACATCTAAGTCGTCATCCATTAAAAAGCAATTGACGTTGGGGTCTGCTCCTCTATCAAGCAGGTATTCTACAATCTCAGGGCAACCTTCGTGATAAGCATTCAGCAATGGCGTGGAGCCATCAACTCCATATAGATTTATATCTGCGCCATAAGACAGAAGCAGGTCAATAATCTGTTTGCATTGACTAATGCGGCTCTCGCGGCTCTCATCGGTTTCATCTAAGAAGAATTGCACAGCCTCAGCGAGCGGTGAATCTCCATATTTGCTTAGACAGTTTATATTAGCACCGTGCTTGATAGCATACTCAATTGTTTCGATATCCCAAGACTCGCAAGCCGATAAAAGCAATTCATCCCATATCTTGGGAGTATGCAATTGCTTATAGTTGCATAACCGCATCTGATTGAGTGTTAGTTCGCAGAAGAATGATTTAATCTCATTCCACTTGTATGATACGAGTTCTTTATTGTATGGATATTTGTACATATCCCAGCCGTAAGTATTAAATGCAGTGGGGCTATCAATAACTACATCACAAACTATTTTATATATGTCCCCGCTACCTGTGCTCCCAAACGAGAAGCCTTCGCACACAGAGATCTCTCCTGAATCAGCAATCTGTTCGAGGCGAAGCCAAAATTTCTGCAATAGAAATTACTCCTCTTGCGTATTTCGATTCCAATATTTCATCACGCCAAAAGGACTATATTTGACGGACACCATATTCCAAGATCTGCGCATTTCACCCATCCTAAATATTGCCTTTATCCACACTTGCAAAGCATACTCAAATTTGAGAGTTTTACTCCTTACAGGTTGGTGCTCACTACCAAGTAAAAATGTCGAATGACACCTGTGAATTTGAGTAGGAGCATTTAAGCATATCCGAGATAATATGCTGTAATCATTTGTTTCGAGCACATCTCTTGCGATTCGAATATCTTCTCTCGAAAACTCTTCTTGAAAATTCTTTAGATGGCTCATAACTCTTTACATTGCGTTGTATATTGCGCTTAGTCTAATCTGCGAGATCACTTTTATTAGTGATGCGAAAAATTCAAGTATTGCAAGTACGCCAAATAAGTTTACTGCCCATTTTTCAAAAGTTCGCTCCTCCTTCATAATCCATTTCCACATATACTTGCGAGAAAGAAGTGCAACCATCACTGCGACACTATTATTAAAAGGCAAGCACGCTAATGAGAAGGGATAAGGCAGAAATGAGAGGGTAACTCTGATTATTACAACTGCTAAAAATACAAGAACGAGAGAGGTGTAGAATAATGTCTTTTTCATAATTATTAGATTTTTGTTAATGAATTTTTAGCAAAATTATCTCGCACCGACCTCCTTTACAAGCAAATTGCAATTGAAAGCCTTGCAATTTGGAACGATTGTCGTTTTTCACTACTTTTGTTGTAGAATCATTAAAATTGCCTCCTATGAAATTCTACATTGATTTTAAGGATCTGCCGTTTGAGCCGAGTTACAATCAAGTTATCTATGTCGAGAATGGCTATGATACTGAAACAAATGATTATATCCGCAACAATTATAAGATCCTATGTGAAACTTTTGAGTCGATGGGGTATGAGTTCTGCTATTTGCCATTAATGGCACAACAACTCGCCTCGAAACCCATCGCAGACTATTATGCTCCTTACAACGACGGATTTGTCGAGGTGGCGGTAAGCAGTGATCTGCTGTTGAATTATATGATTCTCTCCGAAAATAGGAGTCATATAGAACCATCATTGCTATATTGGGATTTAGATTGCATAAGAGCAAACCGAGAAAATACGTTTGTACAGTATAGGGGTTTTACGTTCAAGGAATTAATCACGCGATGTCAAAAGCCCTCAGATATTGCTTGGGCTATCTTTGATGATATTTACCGTCCTTGCTCGCGACATACAAACGTATGCCACGACGATTCGAATATTCGCTTTCGTGATTCCGAGGTTAGAGCTCGTCGCGCCGACACGCCAAACTATGATGAAGAAACCAGCAAACTATTTGTTGAGTTGCAGACGACTGTTGCAAAACTTCATCAGAAGGGTATTGCGACATATATATTGGAACAGATGGTGCAGCAGCCTGCAAAGCTAAGTCGGTTGGTTGTTACAAGTGATTGTCGCATATTGTTGCCTAACTATAAGAATACTGAGATAGAGATGACACCATTAGCGAAGGCTGTATATCTATTGTTTTTGAACCACCCAGAGGGTATTGTATTCAAATATTTGCCTGATTACTACGATGAACTACTAGGTATATATGTACGCATTAGAAAAATCAACAATATTCATCGAGCCAAACGGAGCATTGAGGACATTACGGATCCTACGAGTAATTCAATAAACGTCAATTGTGCCCGAATACGCGCTGCGTTTGTCGGTAAGTTCGACGAGCGTTTAGCGCAAAACTATATAATTCAAGGTGAACGAGGTGAGGCCAAGCGAATATTACTGCCACAAGAATTAATTGAACGTCAGGACTTAAACAATAGACACCCTAAGCCATCTATTATGAATAGGCTAACAAAAATGTTCCATATGACTGATATGGTCGAAATGGAGATATATGTTGACATAAATGATGATATAATTTGATTTGGATAGTCTATTGTGAAACAACAAAAAGCGTTGTCGCTTTGATTAGTCTACACTAAGACCATCACCAACTTTACAGTTCTTCGTGTCTTGCTCGTTCAACGCAAGCGCGGTGGGCTTTGTTTATTGTTTAACCCGCAAATGAGCTATAAAGTGTGTTGTCCACAAGATTGTCCACAGATATGAATTGATAGAAGAGATAATTGACAATGATCTGGTAATCAGCAGGGTATATTGACGCGAAAATTACGTTATAATTCCCTTTTAATGTTGGGGTCCCGGGTTCGAGCCCCGGCCGGATCACCTGATAAAATCTCTGATAATCACACGATTATCGGAGATTTTTTTATTTTTGTGATTTTTCTTAAAGTCTATTTTGCGCTTGGTTTTCGAGGGCTTTTGGGGAATTTTAGTATGATTCGCCTTTGAAATTTGGCATTTGTTGTCCACAAGATTATCCACGATTTTTTGCAGATTAAGTGTACAACTTGAAAAATTTTTACTATCTTTGTCATTGCACACGGAGCTTTGAGCGACTGCGCGTCGCAAAAAGTGAAAAGGGAATCGGGTGAAAATCCCGAACAATGCCTGTTGCTGTGAGTTCTATTTCTCGTGCGAGAAATTGAGGTTGGTCGCTCTCTTTGCCACTGGTGAAAACTGGGAAGGCGCGATCGGCGGAACAAGTCAGAAGACCTGCCTGTGCATACGTGGATTTTATGCCTGCAGGACTACGGGTAAGAATCAAGACAATGTTTTTAGCCGTAGTTCCCATACTTCGTCGCCCATCGAGTTTGCGCTCGTTGTCACATTATATATGTGCGAGTAACGCTCGTGGCGGGCTGTCGGCCAGAATCGCAGTTTTGAGTCTTAAACAAACTTTTTCAGAGTTGTCGTATCCTATTAGGCATTGCCCGAAGGATACGACTTTACTTTTTTGTTTAACACTTAAAAACCAAATGTTTATGAAAAGATTTTTTACATTTCTTGCAGTTGCGCTGATGAGCGTAACGCTGACAGGCTGTTATGATGACTCGGATCTGTGGGGCGAGATTGACAATCTCAAAGATCAAGTTCAGGCAAATAGCGAGGATATCGCTACGTTGTCGTCGCTGATTGACGCTCTGAACAAGGGCAAGGTGATTACGGGCACCGAGCAGACCGAGAATGGCTACAAATTGATGTTTAGCGATGGGTCGAGTTTGGAGATCAAGAATGGCGCAAATGGTGCTGATGGCGCAGACGGTGATTCGTTCTTCGTTTCGATTGAGGAGACCGACACGACGGTGATCATTACGCTGGCTGATGGTCGTGTGATTACGATCCCGAAGGTTGAGATTCGCACGCTGACATTTGAGGATGTTGATGCGAAGTTCACCTCGTATGCAATTCCGGGGTGTGGTGCCGCCATTGAGAAATGGTCGGACTTGATCGACAATCCCCAGTATGGCGGTCCGCTGCTCTATAACGATTATTCGTACACGGGATATGAGTGGCACGATGCAGGCAATACTGAATTGGCGTCGGGTATTATCGATGGTGGCGCATATTGGAACGGTGGCCACGCAATTTCGAACTATTTTATGGAGGATTACACCGCAGCGAGCTACGAGACTCAGCTTTCGATCTCGACGGGAACTGCTGAGGGCGCAGGCCACGGTGGCTCGAAGAACTTCTGTGTGCAGAATGGCTATGTCGATGATAAGTCGTGGAAAACCGTTGTTCCCTATTTCTATTTTGCTGATAATGTAGAGCGTGTAGTTGATCATATGTACGTTACCAATACCAGCTATGTGTATAATTCGTTGGCTAATGGCGACGGTTTCTCGACTCCTGCGGGTGATGACACGTGGTATAAGATCGTTGCAACGGGTTATGATGTAGAGGGTAACGTAACGGCAACGACCGAGTTCGTGCTTTGCGACGGTAAGGATAAGATTGTAAATGAGTGGACTAAGTTCGACCTATCGTGCTTGGGCAAGGTTGCAAAGATCACGTTCAACCTTGTAGGTAGCGATGATTTGAGTGGCGATTATGGCTTGAATTGCCCCGCATATTTTGCGTATGACGATGTAGCTGTACGCTTCTAATCGCAACGGCTGAGATTGTCGGCTTTTGAATTATAAATACGTATTTGCCAGACATCTAATATAAGCTCTTGACAATATCAGTCGAATAGGGTAGCGACACCGTGATGGTGCCGCTATCTTTTTCTTAGTCGGTCGCGAGTTCCAAAACCCAACGCACATAAAATCAAATCCTCGAGATTCAAAAGAATCTCAGGGATTTTTGCGGTATGGACGAGACTCGAGCCCGCGCTACGCGCGTGCGGGCTCGCGATCTTTATTTTGACAACCCCTCCAAACCTCCCCTTGATAGGGGAGGCTTAGTCGGTCGCGAGTTCCATAACTCAACGTACATAAACAAAAAAAATCCGAAGATAAATCTTCGGACTTTCTGCGGTATGGACGAGACTCGAACTCGCGACCTCCTGCGTGACAGGCAGGCATTCTAACCAACTGAACTACCACACCGTTTTGCAACGTTTGCGAGTGCAAAAGTAATACAATTTTCACAATCTGCAAACCATCGGTCGATTTTTTTGCGTTTTTCGACTGTTTCAATTGCAATTCTCACGCCGAATCGCTACATTTGTCATAATAACTTGTTACAATTTTTGCACTATGAAAACCTATTTCGATATCTGGAAACATACGTTCGACTATCGCGGCTCGCTCGCACGTCGCCCATTCTGGGTCTATGTCAGCATTACCCTTTGGATTTACATCGCTTGCGCTGCACTTGACGTATTCGTGCTTAACGAGGTGGCTCCGTTCCCGTTTATGGCTACTGCGATTTTCTCGGTGATCAATCTACTGCCCGCAATGGCTGCAATGGTGCGCCGTCTGCACGATACTTCGCGTAGCGGTTGGTGGCTTTCAGTGATGTTGGTTCCTGTTGTTGGTCAGATACTTATGCTTACTTACCTCGCGCAACGCACCACAGCCGAAGAGGAGTACGATAATCGCGGTATCGGTAGCGTCGAGGTGGACGAGGATTTCGATCCCGAAGAGGTTTATGGCAAGGAATATTGGAACGTCGAAGAGGAGGAGGTTCCCGAAGGCGAGAGTGAAGGCGAGGCATTGAGCGTCGAAAATCACATTCCCGGTAAGATTTTCTAACGATACGAATATTAATATGTAGGCTCAAGTCCGATGGTTTGAGCCTTTTTTCTTTGAGTAAAATGTCTGGATTTGCTCGACGATCCATAATTCTGCCACCCCAATAAATACGCCAACTGTACCCTCGACAAAACGCAGAACTCCGTTGGTGAGTGGTGGTAGGTCGGGAAGCTCTTGCGATATTACGGATATGATTATCAACGTCATAGCGGCTACAACGCCACCATCGGGGACCTTCATTGACATACAAATCGCTTCGAGAATGCAGAACGAAATCACAAGTCCGTGTAGCGAGAACGGGAAGAATTGGAGATATGTAGTTGCGATTATTGCGCCAATCAGCGTGCTCACGACACGTAGCCACCCTTTACGCATTGATTCGCGCGAGTCCTCAGCCTGCATTACCACAACAGTCGAGGTGCAGGCGAGCATTGCGCCCATATAGCTCGACGCGTGAAATTGCCCGGTAACGTGCGCGCCGATAACGTATGCCAAAATGACGCCAATGCAACGTAAAAGGATCTGTGTGAGGGATATACGGCGAATAACTGTACGTAATTTTATAGACATAACTGACCATGTTTGTTTTGGTCAGTTATGAGCAATAAGCGCACCGAAATCGCCCGAAGCCTTATCGTTTCTTGTCCGAGGGCGAGATTACTACGTTCGACATTTGCAGCATTAGGTCTGCATAGCGCGTGTGGTAGGTATAGCGCAATGCGGTGGGGCAGAGCGCTGGAATTTTGCTCTTCTTTGTCGGATAGATGTATTGCAAATCAGACGTTATGTGTTTGATTATAGATGTATTACGATCGTTAATTAAAATATCGATTGAGGTTAGCTGGTGTAGTGTAAGATCGACCGTGGCAACGATTTGGGTAGCCTTTGTGGCCAACATCGGGAACGAAACACGATAGTACTGCTTGGTGCCATCGGTGCTTTGACCAAGCAGCGAATAATCGGGGCGATATTTGTAGAAATGGCGGTTGTGACCAATGGCCGCAATCGCAAAATTCAACTCCGACAGCGCATAATGGATCGATTCATCGAGCTTGTGAATTACGCTTTGTGAACTTCCTTCGTTCATACGAATGTCAATGGGAAGATGACACCAACCCTTTTCACGGAAGTATTCTAACTCTTTGCTGTCCACTAAGTTCTCAACGGTCAGCTCACCCGATGCTTTATGCTTCATATATTCGAATGAGAATGCGCTCGTAAGGGTGCAATTAAAGTCCATCGCGGTCGATTCGCCCACTGCCGCCTCAAATAGCGCGCGTGCTTGATCTGATGTGCGATCGACGTCAGTATCTGCAACAACGCCCTCAATCATTGGTAGCACAAATTCGATACTGCCTGAGGTCATTCCCTCCTGTCCGACCTCGCGCTCGGCACTCCGATAACCCGCAGCGTGGGCCGCAAGGCGATATTCGGGGCGTATGCGGCGAAAATCAATCTCGACAACGCCGTCAATATCAGTAACTGCACGAGGTGCGCCCTCGATCGTTATAACTGCATATGAGATAGGCATTTGCAGTTGATTGACCACTCGCACACGGAAATTCTGCCCGATAGCTGACCCGATAGTTGCAATCGCAAATATTATAGTAAATATAAATCGTTTCATCGTCCTTATTCGTTTTGTAAGACAAAGATAGCAATTCCGCACGAAAAAAGAGCGTTCCCGCAATCGGAAACGCTCTTTGCGATTAATTTCGTTGTGAACAACTACTCTACGTATGCTTCAAGCAATCGTCCCTTGCCTGTGATTGTAACCTCGTTAATTTCGGCGGGAATCAGCACCAACTCGCCAACGGCCAACTTCTCCGAGCCGCTATCTGTTGCGATTTCCAACTCTCCTTCGGCTACGATATAGACAACGAAAGTGTCCATTGCAGCTAAGTCACGAACGTACTTTCCGTCGACTGCTAACAGATTGGTAACGAATTGTTCACGCTTGATCAACTCAACCGATGAATTAACCTCGGGCGACTTGGTCAGTACGTACTCTTCTTCGCTCTCGAAATCAATAGCGTCGATAGCCAATGCGGTGTGCAGTTCGCGGGGACGGCCCTCAGAATCGACACGATCCCAATCGTAAACACGATAGGTGATATCCGACGCTTGCTGAATCTCGATCAACTCAATGCCCTTGCCAATAGTGTGGATTGTACCAGCGGGAATAAAGTAGACATCTCCGCGCTTAACCTCATAACGGTTGAGCAATTCGGGCAGACGGTTAGTAATCACAGCATCGATAAACTCCTCGCGTGATACGGGGCGTTTGAAGCCGACGTGGATCGTGGCTCCTTCGGTGCAGTTGGTTATGTACCACATCTCGCTCTTGCCGAATGAGTTGTGGCGTTCGGCGGCAAGCTCGTCATCAGGGTGCACTTGAATCGAGAGCGTATCTTGTGCGTCGAGCGTCTTGATAAGCAGCGGGAAATCAACGCCATAGCGTTCGAAGTTCTTCTCGCCAACCAAGTCACCCATATAGACCTCGATCAGCTCTTCGATATTGTTCCCTTTGAGCATTCCATTGGTGACAACCGAGAGGTCGCCACGCAGACCCGACAAATCCCAGCTTTCGCCGTATTGGCGGCTACGGTCAATACGCAGCCCCTTGCCTTTCTTGGCAATGAGCGTCGAACCTCCCCAAATGCGAGGTTTCAGACGAGGGCGGAATCGTAACGGATAGAGCATCGTTAAATAGAGTAGTGTATTTCGTCCTTTTTAATTATTCAAACATAGCCTCGACTTTGGCGATAACGTCCTTCTCGTCGGGGGTAAGCGAGAAGACGTGAGTGGGCTTCAAGTGCCACAACTCCTTGCCCTCCTGAGCCTTCTTTTCGCCACCGCCGGTGATGTTGAGCATTACGATCTTCTCCTTGTCAACCTTGCCATCAGCAACTGCCTTAATCAGCGATGCGGTAGCAACGGCAGCAGCCGAATAGATATCGCAACCCTCAGTCTGCTCAAACAGCTCAGCAGCCTTCTTGGCAGCAGCATTAGTGATAGCAAAGATCTCGCCATCAGTATCTTTCAGTGCGTCGTACAGACCACCGATAATGCCATAGGGAGGCTTACGGTTCGAGAGAACCTTTGCATTGATGATCTCAGCGTCACGACGAGCCTTATTGTCCTCATAAGGCAACATCTCGCGCGAGTCCACTCGCCAAGCGTCGTACATCGGAACGAAAGGAGCATTCTGCGACACCATCAGCTTCGTCTTGGTCGTACCGAAACGGCCGTCCTCGATCAGTCGCATATTTGCCTCCCAAGCTGCGATTGCGCCCGTGCCGCTACCTACCGCCTGGAAATAGTAGTCGGGAATCTGACCAATAGTAGTCGTTGCCGACAACATCGTAGTTGCCATACCGTCACGACGAGCGATGTTCTTTGCGCCACCCTCAGCGTAGAACTTCTTCGACTTCAAAGCTAAGTTGCTCAGATGAATAGCGTCAAAATAGTCGCCACCATTGTCGCACGAAATCAGTTTCACGCAAGGATTCAGCGGCTTCTCAAACCACAACGCCGACAGATTGTCAGCCGGAACACTCAGCAGCAACGGAATATTATTGTCCGAGCAAACCTTTGCAAATGCACGTGCCGTGTTGCCAGCCGATGCAACCACAAGAATCTTATCGTTCTTAGGATCAATGCGTCCGCACACCGAGTATGCCTCGGTCTCCTTGAACGAGCAGGTGGTCATCTTCGCACCGATAGCGGGGTTATAACCATTGAAGGTGATGTAGAGGTTCTTCAACCCGAGAGCCTCTGCCAAGCCCTTACTGCGATAGGTTACAGGTGCGCACGAGCCTTCGAGCATACGGCTGATAGGCAACCAATCGGCAAATTTATAGATACCATAGCTATTATCACGCACCTCGATCTGCTTCTTCGCATAGATGGCGCGCACCAATGACGGCGATTTACACTCTTTGTCGTCCAACACCCAGCCAGTGTCCTCAAATTCACGGCCCGTAGCCACACACTGCAAGGTGTACTGAGTAGGCTTAAATTCTTCCATTTCTTTCTGTTTCGGTTGTTATTTAATATTTTTCTTTATCTCGATAGTTGTGTTTACGACATTCGGTCGCGGTAATCCTCATAACCGAATTTGCGTACTACGTCGAACGTGTCATCTTTGTGCCAAATGGCGATCGAGGGGTGCTCAACGCCGTTGAACATTGTCGTTTTGACCATCGTATAATGGATCATATCCTCAAATATGATTCGGTCGCCGACTTTCGGTTCAACATCAAACGCCCAATCACCATAGAAGTCGCCTGCCAGGCAGCTATTGCCGCCCATTCTCCATTTCGTCTCGCCCTCCTCGGGGTCGTGTGCGCCAATGATTGCAGGCTTGTAGGGCATCTCCAAACAGTCGGGCATATGGCACGCAAACGAGACATCGAGCATAGCCGTATTGACGCCACCGCTCTTGATAACGTCCTCGACGGTCGAAACCAAATAGCCTGTGCGCCAAGTGAATGCGCTACCAGGTTCAAGTATCAGACGAAGATGCGGGTGGCGTGCTCTGAAATCATTGAGCACGGCAATCAACTCGTCGCAATCGTACTCGGTGTGCGTCATTAAGTGGCCACCGCCCATATTGAGCCATTTGATTTGGGGCAGAAGGTGACCAAAGTGTTTCTCAACTGCCTCCAAAGCCAATCGCAGATGATTGGGTCGTGACTCACACAATACGTGGAAATGCAGACCATCGATTCCTGCGGGTAGATCAGCCAACTCCTCCTTGCGGATACCCAAACGCGAACCCGCAACGCAAGGGTTGTAGAGATCGGTCTCAACGGGCGAATATTCGGGGTTGATTCGCAAGCCACACGAAATTCCACGCAACAAAGCTTGTGCTCCAAAGCGCTCGAACTGATTGAGCGAATTGAAGGTTATATGGCTGCTGCATTGCAAGATCTCAGCAAACGAGCGATCGGTGTAGGTCGGCGCATAAGTATGAGCCATCTGTCCATACTTTTCCATCACCAAGCGAGCCTCAGCCGCCGACGAGGCAGTTGCTCCGTCTGAGTGCTGCGCCAGGGTAGGGAAGATGCTCCACATTGCACACGCTTTGAGTGCAACGATAATCTCCACGCCCGTAGCACGACGAACGCGGTCAATTACCTCCATATTTTGTGCGAGCAGTTGTTCGTCAAGCACATAGCACGGAGAAGGCAGTTTGCGAAAATCTATCATCAGCCGTTACTTTACCAATTAAGTATGCAAATATAGCAAAATTCGGCTATTTTTCAATTATTTACATAGTAAATAAGTATAAATACCCATACTTATAAAGTACGGGTATTGATTTTGGAACTAAAATGTGGCCTGATGTAGCTCTAACTGCGATTTGAGGGACGAATGAGAGCGGCTATCCAGAGTAGCACGATTGCGCCCACGATCGACATAATTATACTGCCAAAAGTGCCGACTGCAAATATTCCGAATAGCGAGAACAACCACCCGCCTAAAAAGCCTCCGACAATGCCTACCAAGAGGTTGATCCAAAGTCCTGCGCCACTACCGCGCACAATCATATTAGCAATCCAACCAGCCACCAAGCCAATAAGAAGATACCAAAGAAAAAACAACATAATTACTCAGTTTTTTGATTCGACTTAATTGCTCCCGATCAAAAATAGTGCCTGGTCAAACACCCATAAAACAAAAGCAACCGAACTCATTCGAGCACGGTTGCTTTCGTAAAGAAAATCAGTAATATACGGCGATTATCTACGGAAGAATGCGAACTGCACGCTACCGTAGCTTCGTTGTTGTTCGAACTGCGGGTGTGACGAATAATCCTGCCCCTTCGGGTGCTCGAAAATCAGCAGTCCGCCCTCACGCAAAAGGTTGCGTTCAAAGACCAACTTGATAACCTCTTCGCTACCTTCGAGGTCATACGGAGCGTCCGAGAAAATCACATCGAACTGCTTGGGGCAGCTCTTCAAATAGAGGAAAACATTTGCGCGAGTGGGATACATTTGTTTGAATCCTAACTCGGCAGCTGTACGCTTGATGAAGTTGTAGTGCACGTTATTTACCTCGACCGAAGTGACACTCTTTGCGCCACGTGAGCAGAACTCATAGCTGATCGAGCCCGTTCCTGCAAATAGATCGAGCACATCGCACTCCTCAAAATCGAGCATATTGCCCAATACATTAAACAGATTCTCCTTAGCAAAATCTGTCGTGGGGCGTGCTCTGAGATTGTTGGGCGGATTGATCACTCGTCCGCGATGTGTTCCACTGATTATTCGCATACTACTTTCTTGTAAAACTTACTTAATAACTTTGATGTTTCACGCACATCATTTTCGACAGCCTCAGTACCTGTAACAACTACCTTAAAACCATTCAGAGTGAATCGTTTGTCGATTACGGTCGCATAATAGAGTACATCGTCAGTTTTTTTGCGCGGCAGAACCTCCGCCATACGCAACTTGCCGCCACTCCATACCTTTATATATATAAGTTCGTCCGCCAAGAACAACCAAGCGGTAGGCTCGGTGCAGAGTCGGGTGCGCAAAAGTGGAGTAGTGAATTCGGCACGGCGGCCATAACGCTCCTCGACCGTAGCCAACAACGTACGTGGCAGAGCCATAATCGCAACTAATCCAGCCTTCTGGTCGCGTGCGATTACAATACGCTCATCATTCTGCACCTCGATGCCCGAAATTGCAAGTAACTCCTTTGCCCGATTTTCGTCGAAAATTTCCATCGGGGCGAGCATTACACGGTCGGTCATAACCTCGATTTCGACCGTGCGATCATCGCGGCTTGACAATCGTGGCAGGTCAGAGCGCGAAAAAGAATGTCCACTCAACGTGAGCTGAATGGACATTCTGTTCGCAGACGGCGAAGGATTACTCCCAGTTACCTGCCTCATTGTTAGGCTGCTCCAAGTCACCTACCTTAATACCGGGGTACTTATTGTAGATGTTCTTGCACTCGTCGATCAAGTTGATCAGCTCCTGACGATACTTAACGGTGTCGAGGAAGAGCTTGTAGGGAGCCTTGCAAACCATAACGGGAACGGGAACGTTACCAACGGTTACGGTGTTAGCTGCCATAATGAACTCTGCCTGGTTGCCGGTACCGGGGATATAACGGAAGTTACGTACGTCCTGCTCGGTGAGCTTCTTGGGCGAGAAGATGGTGTCGATAACAGCCATCGAGAACTTCTCAACGTTCTTAATCTTCTTAGCCTTCAATGCTGCCATAGCAACCGAGTCGTCCTCGTCAACGAGCTTACGCTCCATTACGAGCGAATCGTTCAGAACGAAGTTGATCAGCGAGTCGAAATCACCGGTAAAGTGCTGGTACTTCGACTTGAATGCACGCTGAGCTGCACGAATGTCCTTGATACGCTCGATAACAGCTGCTTCACGGCGACCCTTGTCACCCTCAAACTCGATAGGCGTAGCTACCTGACGGTAAACCACGTAAACTAATGCGACGATAACGATCGCAAGAATCAATTGGAGTACTTTTTTCATTTGTTGTTATAATTTTATTAAGTTTGTACAAAATTTCGGACACACGTTGAAAAGCCAATTTTTTGATTAAAAATATGCTTAACACACATATCACGACCCAAATTTACGCAAATTTTAGTTTTGCGCCAACTTTTGGGCAAAAAAAAATCGTAGAAAAATTCGCCGAATTCCTTTCGGACTCGGACTTTTCGCGCATTTTCATCATTAATGGTTATGCAGGTACGGGTAAAACTTCGCTCGTTGCAGCATTTGTATCGGCACTTAAAGAATTGAATATCAAAACGATACTTCTTGCGCCAACGGGACGAGCAGCAAAAGTTTTGGCTGAATATGCCTCGCAATCGGCCCAAACTGTTCATAAACGCATTTATCGTCAAAATAGTACAACTTCTTACGAATCTCGCTTCTCTTTGGCGCCAAATAAGGAGCACGACGCCTGTTTCATCGTAGATGAAGCCTCGATGTTGTCGAATTTTTCGCGCGAAGGCTCGATCTTTGGTTCGGGCAATGTGATTGACGATTTGGTTGCATATGTGCGCAGTGGCAAGCGTTGTCGTTTGGTGTTGGTAGGGGATAGTGCCCAGCTGCCACCCGTAGGCGATGATCGCAGTCCTGCGCTCGATCCCGACTATATGGCGGGTTATGGCGATGTGGAGTATTGCACGCTCGACGAGGTGGTGCGTCAGCAGATGGATTCGGGTATTCTGTTCAATGCCACACTAACACGTTGTATGCTCGAAAAGGGGATCTACGAGCCGCCACGTTTCGATATGTCGTTCCCTGATTTTGAGGCTATTTCGGGCGCAGAGTTTATGGAGAAGGTCGAGGAGTGCTATTCACGTTACGGCAAGGACGAAACAATTGTTATTACTCGTTCGAACAAGCGTGCCAACCGTTTCAATGCCGGCATTCGTCGTCAAGTACTCTTTGCCGAGGAGGAGATCGAGAGTGGTGATATGTTGATGGTGGTGAAGAATAACTATCACTTCACCGAGCGCGAGGAGGACTCGAAGTTGGATTTCATCGCCAATGGCGATATTGTTCGTCTGCGTCGTCTGCGCCGATTTGAGGAGTTATACGGATTCCATTTCGCAGAAGCGATACTGCAACTCGTTGATTATGATAATTATGAATTGGAGTGTAAGGTGTTGCTCGATACGGTTAGCTCCGAGTCGCCTTCGCTCACGCGCGAGGAGAGTTCGCGGCTGTTCTATGCCGTGGAGGAGGACTATCAGGATATTCGCAGCAAGGCAAAACGCTATAAGGAGATTATGGCCTCACCTTATTATAATGCCGTGCAGATTAAGTTTGCATACGCCGTAACGTGTCACAAGGCGCAGGGAGGGCAGTGGAGTGCTGTGTTCATCGACCGAATGCTGTTTGGCGATGAACCGATGACACGCGACCTAATGCGATGGCTCTATACGGCACTGACGCGAGCCACCGAGAAGATATATTTGGTCAATTTCGATGAAAAGTTCGTAGGGGAACGTGAGGAATTTTAATAATATTCATAAAAATTATGTTCTATGTGTTGCATAGTAATAAAATAATTCATACATTTGCATTGTCGAATATGATTGACGACGCAATAAAGTATTAATTATACAACGTATGTAACCCCTATGAAAAAACTTTTTGCAACAATTTTGACCTTTGCAGCTCTTTCGGCTGCGACGACGGTTATGGCAGGCAACGTCGTAACAGAAACCTATCCGATCAAGAGCGACTACACCGCGATTTCGGTCACGAATATGATCGAAGTGGTGTTGTTGGACGCTCCAAAGAACTCGATTCGTGTCGAGGCTGACGAGCGATTGATGCCTTATTTGCAGATTGTCGTTAAGAACGGAGTGCTGGTGTTGAACTTTGACGATCATCGCGAGGTGGAACGTATACGTAAGCGCAATATAAATCTTGCAGATACTCGTATCTACGTTTCAGCACGTGGCGTCGATACATTTACAGCGTCGGGTATGTCTGAGTTTGAGGCCGATATGCCGATCGCAGCCAGCACGATAACAATCAGCGCTTCGGGAATGTCTTCGATTGATTTTGAGAGGGTAGAGTGCAAAACCTTCTCGCTCTCGATTTCGGGTAAGACCGAGGTCGATGCTCAACTTCAAGCCGATAAATGTGATCTCTCGGTGTCGGGAATGTCGGAGGTCGATCTCGAAGGTCGCACCGACCGCCTCTCGCTTAGATTGAGCGGAATGAGCGAGGTGTCGCTTGATGAACTGCACGCTCGCACGGCAGAGGTTTACGTGTCGGGAATGAGCGAGGCTGAGGTGAATGCGTCGGAGAGTATTACGGGTGGCGTCAGTGGTATGAGCGACCTGACAACTTTTGGCTCGGCTAATGTGAATATATCAACCAGTGGCGGCTCGTCGCACAAACACGTGAAGAAATAGCATTTTGATAGCCAATTTACGCACACAAGCAAGACTCTCCGAAACGGGGGTCTTGCTTTTTTATATGGATATATGGTGAGCTATCGGAAAAAATTAGTATCTTTGCTTGTTAATTACTAATGCAGACCGACGTGGCTAAGAAAGAGAAGACACAAGAGAAAAAATATGTCGAAACCCCGCTGATGAAGCAGTATTATCAGTTCAAATCGCAACACCCCGATGCGATATTGCTCTTCCGTGTGGGCGATTTCTACGAAACATTTGGCGATGACGCGATTAAGGCAAGCTCGATTCTGGGCATAACTCTCACGCGACGTGCCAACGGATCGGCTTCGTCGGTCGAATTGGCAGGCTTCCCTCACCACGCATTGGACACCTATCTGCCAAAGTTGGTGCGAGCAGGCGAGCGTGTGGCAATCTGCGAGCAGCTGGAAGACCCGAAATTGGCCAAAACAATCGTCAAACGCGGTATTATCGAGTTGGTTACACCGGGCGTTGTCTTGGGCGATAACGTGCTGGCGGGCAAGGAGAATACCTTCTTGGCGGCGGTCTATTTCGGCAAGCAGCAGGTGGGCGTTGCATTCCTTGATATCTCGACAGGCGAATTCTATGTGGCCGAGGGCGATGTGTCGTACGTCGATAAATTGCTCTCGAATCTTGCTCCGAAGGAGGTGATCTATCAACGTGGTGCTGACGATCGTTTTCAGTCGTCGTTCGGTACACGTTACTATACCTATCGTCTTGATGAGTGGGTATTCTCGGAAGATGTCAATCGCGGCAAACTATGCGAGCAGTTTGGAACGACCTCACTTAAAGGTTTCGGTATCGAGCAGATGCACGAAGGTGTGTCGGCTGCGGGTGCGATTCTCCACTATTTGGAATACACCGAGCACCGCGACACGAGCCACGTTGCCTCGATTTCGCGTATCGACCGCGAGGAGTATGTCTGGATTGATAAATTCTCGATCCGCAACCTCGAACTCTTTTCGTCAAATTCGGGTCGTGAGCGTAGCGGTTTTGTCGATGTAATCGACCGCACGCTGTCGCCGATGGGTAGCCGAATGTTGAAGCGTTGGGTTGCTATGCCATTGCTGTCGGTTGAGCGAATCAACCGTCGCCTGGACGTGGTAGAACACTTTGTTAAGAATGGCGCTGAGGCGGACGATATGCGTGATCAGATCTCGTCGGTGGGCGATGTGGAGCGTATCGGTTCGCGTATTGCAGCACGTCGAGTGTTGCCGCGCGAGATTGTTCAGTTGCGCAATGCACTCGACGCTATTACGCAGTTGCGTGAGCAGTTGCAAAGTAGTGGAAATGCTCAACTTGCGCAGTTGGCCGAGTCGATCGATACAATGGCCGAAGTGCGTGAACGTATTGCTACACAGGTATATCCCGATCCTCAGAACAACAATATAATGAAGGGTGGGGTGATTGCCGACGGTGTCGATATGGAGCTTGACGACCTGCGTCGCGTGGCTCTGCACGGCAAAGATGTGTTGGCGTCGATTCAGCGTCGCGAGAGTGAGGCGACGGGTATACCTTCGCTCAAAATCAGCTATAACAACGTCTTTGGTTACTATATCGAGGTGCGCAACGCGCATAAGGACAAGGTGCCTGAGGGCTGGATTCGCAAACAGACGCTGACTGCGGCCGAGCGATATATTACGGCCGAGTTGAAAGAGTACGAGGAGAAGATTCTCGGTGCCGAAGAGAAGATTTTGGCGATCGAACAGCGTATCTATGCCGAGTTGATTGAGTATCTCGATGGTTGGCTCAAACAGTTGCAGCGTAACGCCTCGATAGTGGCACAAATTGATTGTCTGTTGTCGTTTGCGCGTATTGCAGCCGAGCGAGGTTACAACCGCCCGACACTCGACGATAGTCGCGTGATTGACATCAAGGCGGGTCGCCACCCCGTGATCGAAACCCTTATGCCCGTAGGCGAGGAGTATATCCCCAATGACACCTATCTCGACAACGAGAAACAGCAGATAATGATGATCACCGGACCCAATATGTCGGGTAAGTCGGCGCTGTTGCGACAGACTGCATTGATCGTGCTGATGGCGCAGATGGGATCGTTCGTACCTGCACGGTCGGCGCGTATTGGTGTTGTGGATAAGATATTTACGCGTGTCGGTGCGTCGGATAATATATCGCAGGGCGAATCGACATTTATGGTCGAGATGCTCGAATCGGCCTCGATCCTGAACAATATTTCGGATCGTAGTCTTGTGCTGCTCGACGAGATCGGTCGCGGCACGAGTACCTACGACGGTATCTCGATTGCGTGGGCGATGGTCGAGTATTTGCACAATAACCCCACGGCGCACGCTCGCACGCTGTTTGCTACTCACTATCACGAACTTAACGAGATGGAGCAGATGTGCCAACGCGTTAAGAACTATCACGTTTCGGTCAAGGAGATCGATCGCACGATTGTCTTTTTGCGCAAGTTGGAGCGGGGTGGTACGGAGCACTCGTTTGGTATTCATGTGGCGAAGATGGCCGGTATGCCGCGCTCGATTGTCGATCGTGCCGAGGAGATCCTGCGCAACCTCGAATTGGTCTATGGTAATAACGAGATCGTGCCGAGCAGTAGCCCCACGCGTCGCAAGAAATCGGCAAAGGCAAATGCTGCTGCAACGGTACGCACGGCAGCCGAGAGTACTCCGAGCGTTCAACTCAGTATGTTCCAACTTGACGATCCCGTACTGATTCAGATTCGTGATCAGATCAAGGGTATCGACATCAATTCGCTGACTCCGCTCGAAGCTCTCAATAAACTGAATGAAATCAAAAAGATTACGGGAATTTAATAGAGTTCTCGATAGCTAATAAACGCAATCCTCCACGCAGGGTTGCGTTTTTTGTTTGTAGAATCGGATAAATTGTGTAATTTTGTTCTGACATATTAATAAATACACGGAAGGTGTAGCTTATTCTCGCTAAACGAACGTAGGAAATTCGATTTTGAGAAGAGATTGGCTAACAACTTGCCGCGTCATATCCTTATATGGGTTATGGCGTGGGGCTGTTACTTGTTTTATTCTCAATGGTTTCCTACGACCAGTTTAGCTAAAATGAGTCTTCGGCACCACGCTTTCTTTTTGGATAAATGTTGCTGAGGTGCGGGCAGCGCAAAACTAAATCAAATGAAGAGATTGATTATGGCAGTTGTAGTCGTGCTTTTGACTATGCTGGTTGGGTGTGGTCATTCGTTTTATCCGACTGACAACCACAATGTTGCAACAACAAATGTAAACATTGGCGAGGGCAATTTCCACGTCGTTGGTATGGCAGAGGGTAAGGCAAGTGCCACGTACGTATTGGGTATTGGAGGCTTGTCGAGAAGGGCGGTCAAATCAAATGCC
Organism: Rikenellaceae bacterium; assembly: GCA_017463585.1. Classification (GTDB taxonomy): domain Bacteria; phylum Bacteroidota; class Bacteroidia; order Bacteroidales; family Rikenellaceae; genus Alistipes. The sequence continues at coordinate 206,622 of JAFTOX010000003.1, forward strand.
TATGCCGAAATGGTTCAAAATGCAAATCTGCAAGGTTCGCAAATGATTGTAAATGCCACAATTGAGACTAAGACCCGTGGTTTGGCTCCGTTTGTAGTAACGCACGAAGTGAAATATCACGGTTTAATAATTGAATTTGACAAAGAATAGTCAGCCAATACAAAAAAGCGAAGGTCGTTGGCCTTCGCTTTTTTTATTTCATTTATTGTGAATTATCGAATCAACGAACGGATATTTTCGATCAACATTGAAACTGCTACCGAGTTGAAACCGCCCTCGGGGATAATCACGTCAGCATACTTTTTGCTCGGCTCGACGAACTCCTCGTGCATCGGCTTGACCGTCGTAACATACTGATCAATAACCGACTGCATCGTGCGACCACGATCGCAAACATCGCGCAAAATACGGCGTGCCAAACGCAAATCAGCGTCAGTATCGACAAACACTTTGATATCCATCATATCGCGCAGCTCCTTATTCTCGAAGATCAAAATACCATCGACAATAATCACACGCGAGGGCTTCACCAAAACGGTCTCCTCCATACGATTGTGCTCGACAAACGAATATACGGGGTGCTCGATAGGCACGTTGTTCTTCAATGCCTTCAAGTGCTCGACCAACATCTGCGTATCGAACGCCTGCGGGTGGTCGTAGTTGAGCTTCGTGCGCTCCTCGTAGGTCAGTTCGTTGTGCGCCTTATAGTAGAAATCGTGGCAGAGGGTTACAACGTCGTCGCCCTCAAATGCCTCGCGCAGTCGCTTTACCAATGTACTCTTGCCAGAGCCCGTTCCGCCGGCAACTCCAATGATCGTTACGTTCATAATGGGGTAGTGTTTAGTTTGTTATTATATGAAAAGATTGGAAACTCCACATCGTAGCGGGCGTTCCCAATCTCTCATTGTCAATAGTTGTTAAGCGTCAATATTTGCGTAGCGAGCGTTCTTCTCGATGAACTCACGGCGAGGAGGTACATCGTCGCCCATCAACATCGAGAAAATGCGGTCAGCCTCAGCTGCATTTTCGATCGTAACCTGACGCAAGATACGTGTTTCGGGATTCATCGTAGTCTCCCACAACTGCTCGGCATTCATCTCACCAAGACCTTTGTAACGCTGTACGTGCAAACCCTTGCCGCCCAGCTCAGCCGAGATAGCGTCGCGCTCCTCGTCGGTCCAGCAGTAGCGCTGTACGTTACCCTTCTTAACCATATAGAGGGGCGGGGTAGCGATATAGATATGACCATTCTCAATCAGAGCCTTCATCTTGCGGAAGAAGAAAGTCAGCATAAGCGTCGCGATATGGCTACCATCGACGTCGGCATCGGTCATAATGATAATCTTGTCGTAGCGCAATTTTTCGAGGTTCAGAGCCTTGTTATCCTCCTCAGTGCCAATCGTAACACCCAGAGCGATAAACATATTCTTGATCTCCTCGTTTTCCCACATCTTATGCTCCTGAGCCTTCTCGATATTCAGAATCTTACCGCGCAGAGGCATAATTGCTTGGAACTGACGGTCGCGGCCCTGCTTAGCAGTACCACCTGCCGAATCACCCTCGACGAAGAAGATCTCGGCAATCGAACGGTCGCGGCTCGAACAGTCGGCCAACTTACCCGGCAGACCCGAACCCGACAGCGGAGTCTTACGCTGCACCAACTCGCGTGCGTGGCGAGCGGCGTGGCGTGCCGTAGCCGCCAAAATCACCTTCTGCACAATCGCACGAGCGTCCTTCGGGTGCTCCTCCAAATATTGCGACAGAGCCAGCGAAACGGCTGCATCAACCGACGCAATCACCTCGCTATTACCCAACTTAGTCTTGGTCTGACCCTCGAACTGAGGCTCGGCAACCTTCACCGAGATAACCGCAGTCAAGCCCTCGCGGAAGTCATCACCACTGATGTCGAACTTCAACTTGGCCAACATACCCGACTCATCTGCATACTTTTTCAGCGTGCGGGTCAGAGCGCGGCGGAAACCGGTGAGGTGGGTACCGCCCTCGATCGTGTTGATATTATTTACATACGAATGTACATTCTCCGAGAATGAGTTGTTGTACTGCATAGCAACCTCGACGGGTACGCCATCGCGCTCGGTGTCGATATAGATCACCGACTCGATCAGCGTCTCGCCACGTGTAGCGTCAAGATACTTGACAAACTCCTTCAAACCATCGTGCGAATAGAAGGTTTCGCTACGGAACTCACCATTCTCGTCCTGCTGGCGACGGTCGGTCAAAATCAGCTTGATACCCTTGTTCAGGTATGCCAACTCGCGCAGACGTGCTGCCAGAATATCGTACTTATACTCGGTTGTGATAAAGATATCGCCGTCGGGCTTGAATGTTACGATCGTACCCGTAGTGTCGATCTGACCCACAACCTCCATTGTCGAGGTGGGCTTACCCTTGCTATACGACTGACGATAGATATTGCCGTTGCGGTGCACCTCAGCCACCAACTTGACCGAAAGTGCATTCACGCACGATACACCGACACCGTGCAGACCACCCGATACTTTATAGCTATCTTTATTGAATTTACCGCCGGCGTGCAGCACCGTAAGCACAACTTCGAGAGCCGACTTGCCCTCTTTCTCGTGCATATCGGTGGGGATACCTCGACCGTTGTCCTCGACTGTGATCGAGTCGTCCTCGTTGATGGTTACCTTGATATCGGTGCAATAGCCCGCCAGAGCCTCGTCGATCGAGTTGTCGACAACCTCATAAACCAAGTGGTGCAGACCCTTCTCGCCCACATCACCAATATACATTGCGGGTCTTTTGCGAACTGCTTCAAGACCTTCCAACACCTGAATACTGGAAGCTGAATACTCCTCCTCGGCGTGTTGCTTTACGTTTTCCAAATCGTTGTTCATTGTTGATCAAATAATTCCTGCAAATTTACGATTTATTTCGCAATTCAACAACTTTCAACGACCAAAAAAACTCCGATTTTGCACCAAAAATCACTTTTTTTCGTCCGTTTCACTCAACCTCTTCGACCGTTATGTCGGGATTGGTATGCAGGATCTCGATAAAACCCTCTTCGTCATTACCAACCAGCGATCGTACTACGATCGCAACGCGGTATCCCTCAGCCCTATCCAAGCGACTCATATCGTACGACAGGATCTGATAGCCCACCTTTTTCAAGTCGAAATAGACCGACTGTGCCGTCTGCTTATCATTGACGAGTATCGAGATGTAGATGTGTCGCGCAGCGAACTTTTTGAAGAGATAACCAACCGCCTCTAATCCAATCAGCGTCAGTAGGGTAGCCGCTACCGCAATCGAATATAGCCCCGCACCTGCTGCCATACCGATACCCGCTGTTGCCCACAAACTCGCCGCCGTTGTCAGTCCGCGCACAACCTGCTTTTGGAAGATGATCGTTCCCGCTCCGATGAAACCGATACCGCTAACCACCTGCGCCGCCACACGACTGAAATCGACCTGCGTCGAATCACCGAATCCGTAGCGAGAAATGATCATAAAAAGCGCACTGCCCAATGCAACGAGAAAATGGGTTTTCAACCCCGCATCTTTTGCTCGATATTCGCGGTCGTAGCCAACGACCGCAGCAAGCACACAAGCCACCGTCAGTCGTAAAATCAGATCCCAATCCATCATTATAATTAACTGTTAATCCGCCCCCTCGCAAGCAAATATGGTGCATTTAACTGCGAAAAGTGGTCGGAATGTTATATAATTTGCAAAAAGAAATAAGTTTTACTATTTTTGTAAATAATAATTAATAACTCAAATATCGAATAAATATGAAGAAAATTTTATTGGTTTTGGCGGTTGTGTTTGGTTTGAGCACGACGGCTATGGCTCAGCAGAAGGGCGACGCATTTATCGGTGGTGCAATCGGTTTCTCGGCAGGTACAGATCAATCTGCAAGTTTTGGTTTGGCAGTCGAGGGTGGTGGCTTTGTTGCCAATCGTTTGGCGCTGAGTGGTTCGGTGGCATATAATTTAATTGGTGGCGAGATTCACGCCATTACCTTTAGTCCAAAGCTCTCTTACTATGCTCGTTTGGCTGATAAATTCTATTACACACCTGGTGTTAGCGTTGTTGGCGCATACGTTAATGTTGGAGGCGCTGATACGGGCGATGTAGGTATAGGTTTGGATTTAGCGGCATTCGAGTTTCGCCCGACACCGCACTTTGGTATGAACATCAATCTGTTTTCGATGAGCGCGTTGTTTAACAATGGTTTTTCGTTCTCGGCAGATATGATGATGAATACCTCGGTTTCATTCCGCTACTATTTCTAAATCAACAACAAAACACAATTGTGAATTATGAATTGTGAATTGTGAATTAGGGAAAATAAAAACGCTCGGCACAAACCGAGCGTTTTTATTTTCCTCTCTTGGTGGAGGTGGCGGGAGTCGAACCCGCGTCCAAACAAGGAACCCGAAGGCTTTCTACACGTTTAGTTACCGTTTGATCCTTCTGCTTATGTCTGGCAGGCAACAACCGAACACAAGCCCCAGCTTCTAAAATTTCGCCACTCGGCCGAAGCCCTCCTCGCGACTATCTCTAAATGAATGATACCCCATATGAGCGATGATTAAAGAGCGGAACCACCGTTCGGGATACTCGTCGTCAGCCCGCCTTGGAGCCGTCGATTAAGCTAATTTTCCTCGAAAATTAAGCAGCGAGTGCGTAGCTGTTATTGCCAGTTAATTTTTGAGCGTTGATATTTACGAGCCACCACACAATGCTCGACGTGCTTACAATCAGACTCTACCTGCTGTCAAAACCGGTCACCCCCGAACTCTCGTTCGTTGGGTCGAACTGTTGTAATAACGCCGCAAAGATAGTGCATTTTCTTCGAAATATTGCGAAATCCGCACAAAAACACTATCTTTGTTCTAAACTTTTACTTCGATAGATGGAACAGAACAGTGTAATTTCACTCCGTGGAGTGTCAATATATCACACCGATCTCGGTTTTGGACCGAAGGCTGAGGAGCGCGCTATTAAGCAAGGCGAGCTGGTTTTGGCTGATGTAAATTTGGAGGTCGGTCGTGGCGAGTTAGTCTACTTGATCGGTCGCGTAGGTAGCGGCAAGTCAACGCTTTTGAAGACGCTCTACGCCGAGGTGTCGCTCTTGACGGGCGAGGGTAGTGTGGCGGGATTCGACCTACGCAAGTTACGTCGCAAGGATATTCCGCACCTGCGTCGCAAGATCGGTATCGTTTTCCAGGATTATCAGCTATTGAACGATCGCAACGTTTTCCAGAATCTCTACTTCGTAATGAAGGCCACGGGTTGGAAAAACGAGACCGATATGCGCCGTCGTGCCGATGAGGTGATGAAGTTGGTCGGCTTGGAGAACAAACTGCATAAAATGCCCTTCGAATTGTCAGGTGGCGAGCAGCAGCGATTGGTTATCGCCCGTGCTCTGCTCAATAGTCCCGAGGTGGTGCTGGCCGACGAACCTACGGGTAATCTTGACCCCGTTTCGGCTGAGGGTATTATGGAGCTATTCCGCAAGATTGTCGAGAGTGGCTGCTCGGTGGTGATGTCGACCCACAATACAAACATTTTGGAGGACTATCCTTCGCGTGCAATTCTCTTCTCGGGTGGACACATCAAAGAGGTGCAGATCGCAACTGAGGAATAAAAATAAAGCATTGCAAAACAAAAGCGGGAACCCGAAAGGATTCCCGCTTTTTCGTTTCCGCCTCGACTGAGCTACAATCCAAAGAGGACAAATAGCTGAGCCGTGAGCACTCGCAAGAACATCATAAACGGATAGACCGTTGCGTAGCTCACTGCGGGCACGTCGTTGCCTGCCGTTGCATTTGAGTAGGCCAATGCAGGCGGGTTGGTCATACTACCAGCCACAACACCCATCAGTGTAAAGTAGTTGAGTTTGCATACCTTACGTGCAAAAATACCAACCAACAGAATGGGCAACATTGTAATGATTATACCATAAAGAACCCACATATATCCGCCCTGATTTACAACCGTGTCAATAAAGCCCTCACCGGCACTAACACCAACAGCTGCCAAGAAGAGCGAAATACCCACCTCGCGCAACATCAGGTTTGCACTCATTGTGGTGTAGGTCACCAAGTGGTAATGTGCACCGAAGCGGCTCACCAAAATCGCAACAATCAGCGGGCCACCTGCCAAACCGAGCTTCACGGCCTGAGGCATACCCGGAATAGCGATAGGAATCGAGCCGACCAGCACTCCGAGGAAAATACCGAGGAAGATCGAAATCAGATTAGGCTCACGCAGACGGCGCATCGAGTTGCCGAGCGTCTTAGCCACCGCCTCGATAGCCATCTCCGAACCAACAACGGTCAAACGGTCACCAATCTGCAATTCGAGGTTGTGCTCGGGGATCAGATCGACACCCGAACGATTTACGCGTGTTACGTTCACCGCGTGGCTACTGCGCAGACGCAACTCGCCGATGGTCTTACCGTTGATATGCGGTTGGGTGATGATGATTCGTCGCGAGATAAACTGCTGATCGAGATTGATCCAATCCGAATGTTGCATATTAATCTGGTGACCGAGCATCATCTCGATTGCCTCGACATCTTCGTTTGCACAGATGATCAACATCTTATCGCCTTCGGCCAAGATCGTATTGGCATTAACAATCTCGATCGTGCCATTTACGCGACAAATACGCGACACAACAAACGAGCGATTGATCAAGCTACGAGTTTCGACTACCGAACGACCAAACAAGTTGGTATTGGTCAATTCGATTGAGATCTTAGCTGCATACTTCGACTCATTTGCGCTTTCGAGAGCCTCCTTCTCTTTGTCGAGTTTAATGCGAAAGATTGCACGCAGCAGAGCGATCGACACGATGATACCAACCACACCCAACGGATATGCAACTGCATAACCCATTGCAATCGAGGGGTCGTTCAGACCTGTCGAATCGGTATATGCCTGCTGTGCCGCACCAAGACCGGGAGTGTTGGTCACCGCACCCGAGAGCACACCGACCATTGTCGGGATAGGGGTACCCGTTACCAAGTGAATGATATATGCCGTCAGCACGCCACCCAGCACAATTGCCGTTGCGATACCGACCAGACGCATACCTCCCTGCTTAAACGACGAGAAGAAACTCGGACCGACCTGCATACCGACCGAGTAAACGAACAGAATCAGACCAAACTCCTTGACGAATGCGATGATCGTTGGGTCGATCTGCATACCGAAACTGCTCAGAGCAATACCCACAAACAGGATCCACGTAATACCGAGCGAGATTCCGGCAATTTTGATTTTGCCCAGCGCGATACCGATAGCAATCGTAATCGCCAAAGTAAATACCGTATGGGCAATGCTATTACCAAAGAATAGCGAAGTTAACCATTCCATATATCTAAACTAACCTATTATTCTTGCCAAACAGGCCGCAAAGATATATATATTTAATATTTTTAAAAAATATAATTGGGATAAAATCGCCTTTAGGGAGATTTACGGGCGTTATTTCCGATTTTCAGCCTCGCAACCCTGCACTTTTCGAGCCGAAGGACAGTTCTCGGCACAGCCACAACCACAACACGACGAGTTGCTTGATTTACCTTGTAAACGTCGAATAAGTCGATAAATCAACCACGCAACCACTGCAACTCCAATGGCCGCAACTGCCCAATCCTGCCAAGTCATTAGAACAATCCTCCGATTAGATAGGTAAGATATGCCGCAACCCACGCCACGAGCGTATTGTAGACCACCGTAACTGCCGCCCAACTCCAACGTCCTGTCTCCTTCGCAATGGCGATAAGCGTTGCCACGCAAGGGAAATAGAGTAAGATGAATACCATAAACGACATTGCGGTACGTGTATCGAAGTCGCCCGACGCAATCAGTTTTGCTCCGAGCGAGGCGTCCTCCGACAGCTCTTCCGTTGGCTGTTCAGGCAGAGGCTCTTCGGCATAGAGAACGCCAAGTGTGCTCACAACGATCTCTTTTGCTGCTGCACCCGACAAGATTGCAACGCTACCTTTCCAATTCAGACCGATGGGCTCCATCACGGGCTCGCAAATGCGACCAATCTGTCCCAAATATGAATTCGAGTAGTCCGACGCAGTCTGTTCGGTCGGAATAACATTCGCATCAATCTGCTTGGGGCGAGGGTAGTAGCTGAGGAACCAAATTATCAGCGATCCAACCAAAATCACACCTCCCATTTTGCGCAGATATTGCACCGCCTTCTCCCACATATGGCGCACTGTTGCCTGCAACGTAGGCACTCGATAGGGAGGCAACTCCATCACAAATGGTGTTTCATCGACGGGATAAAGGAAGCGGCGCATAAGTTTTGCTGTGACGATTGCCACCACAACGCCCAAAATATACAATCCAATCAGCACCAGACTCGCATACGACGGGAAGAATGTCCCCACCAGCAGAATATAGATCGGCAGTCGCGCGCTGCACGACATAAAGGGCGAGATCAGTATCGTTATGATGCGGCTCGAACGGCTCTCGATTGTGCGACACGCCATAATTGCAGGCACGTTGCAACCGAAACTCATCAGCAACGGAATAAACGACTTGCCGTGCAGACCGATTCGGTGCATCAATTTATCCATAATGAAGGCTGCACGAGCCATATATCCCGAATCTTCCATTAGCGAAATGAACAGATAGAGAATCAAAATATTGGGCAGGAATACAATCACGCTACCTACGCCACCGATAATTCCGTTTACGATCAGATCTTTCAGTGCACCATCTTCCATCAGCCCACCAATCCACTCCGAAATCCACGAAACACCCGCCTCGATCCACTCCTGCGGATATGCACCGAGTGAGAATGTCGCTGCAAACATCAGCCACATCAACAAGAAGAAGATCGGAAAACCGAATACGCGGTGCGTTACGATTGTGTCGATAATAGTTGTGGTTTCAATTGGATTCTGTTCGCTCTTTTGATAAGTTTCGCGCAGAGCACCCGCAATAAAACCATATTTCTCGCTGGTTACAGCCATTTCGACGTCCTCGCCAAGTTGTTTCTCGATTCGCTCCACCTCACGATCACGCACAGCAATCCACTCCGAGTAGCCCTCGATCGATTGCAGTGTTTGCTCGGCCTCCTTATCGCGTTCAAGCAACTTGATAGCCCAATAACGGGGCGGGAAGTGCTTGGGTAGCTGATCACGCACAGGACGCATAACCGCCTTCAATGCCTCGATACCGCCCTCGATAACTGCACCGTGGTTAATGTGGATATGGCGCACACGACTGTCACGGTTCTCATAGACATCTATCACCGTATCGAGCAGTCGCTCCAAACCGCGTCCGTCACGTGCCACGACGGGCACCATCGGTACACCCAACATTGCGCCCAACTGCTCATAGTCGAGCTTGTCGCCACGCTTCTCCAACTCATCGAACATATTTAGCGACACCACCATATTGGGGTTGATGTCGATAAGCTCGGTGGTGAGATAGAGGTTGCGTTCGAGATTCGACGCAACGACGGCATTGATCACAACGTCGGGAGTATTCTCGACCAAATGGCGACGAACGTAGATCTCCTCGGGCGAATATGCCGACAAAGCATACGTACCGGGCAGGTCAGTGATATTGAAACGGTAGCCCTTGTAGCGGAATGTGCCCGACTTGGCATCGACCGTCACGCCGCTATAATTGCCGACGTGTTCGTGCCCGCCCGAAAGGGCATTGAACAACGATGTTTTGCCACTATTGGGATTGCCTACCAATGCGACATTGATCACTCGGCGGTGGGTCGAAATTACCTCTTCGATCTGCTCCTCCTCGGTCATCACGTTGCGATCGGCCAGCTGGCTGATCATATCTTGTGCTTCGGTCTCTGTAATCACCTCGACCATCTCGGCCTCGCTACGACGTAACGAAACCTCATAATCCATAATCTTATATTTGATCGGGTCACGCAATGGAGCATTCAGGATTACCTCGACACGCTTGCCGCGCACGAAACCCATCTCCATAACCCTGCGACGAAAACCACCATAGCCCAAAACTTTGAGAACTATGGCTGTTTGTCCGGTCTGTAAGTCAGAAAGTCGCATTGTATCTTCGTAGTCACTTTTTATCGGCTACAAAGATACATCTTTTTGTGCGCTTTCCGATCACAATTTGACACTATTTTCACCCATAATGGCTACCTACTTATGGGTATTTGGCTACCAGCCGCCTCCCAAAGCCTTGAATAAAGTCACGTAGGCAATATACTGCTCGGCTCGAATCTGCGTATAACTCAGCTGCGAATCGTAGAGCGTTCGCTCGGCATCGACCAGATCGGTGTAGGCATTCATTCCGCTTTCGTAGAGTGCTTTCGACATCTCATACACGCGACGATCCGACTCCAACATTGCAGCATAACGCTCGGCCTCACGGGCATAGGTCGAAATCTGCGACAGAGCCTCGCTAACGTCGGTGAAGGCTTGCAGAATCGACTGCTCATATTGTTTAACGGCTTGATAATAGCCTTCGCGTGCCGAGAGTTCGTTGCGCCGCAAACGTCCAAAGGAGTAGATCGGTTGCAATAGCTTTGCTGCTGCGCTCCACGTAAACGGATTCGATGAGGTCAGACCCTTGATTGTCGACGAAAGCAGACCACCCGAGGCAGTCAATGCCAACGACGGGAAGCGTGCAGCCCGCTCCAAGTTCACCTGCGCGCCCGCTTGCACAACGCCATAATACGCCTCCAAAACATCGGGGCGACGTTCGAGCAACTCCGACGGTAGCCCGATTGGAATTTCGGGAGGTAAACGGTCGGTGTGGAGAGCTGCCGCCGAATCGATTAACGAATCAAGCGGATATTCGCCGAGCAATGTGCTGAGTGCAGAGGCAGTTTCGACTACGGCACGCTCATATTGCGGTATATCGACACCCGCCGCCTCCGCCAGACTATATGACTGTTGCCGTTCGACTGCCGACACAAAACCGTAACGATACATCGAATCCATCAATGCCGCCGAGATTGAGCGGAGTTTATAGGTATTGCGAGCCACCTCCAACGAGCTACGATATTGCAATAGCGTAAAATACGACGTTGCAACCTCAGCCGTCAGCGACAACATCACACCCCGAAAAGCCCATTTCGATGCGTTGAGCTCGGCATAAGCAGCCGCACGCGAGTGGCGCAGGGTTCCGAATAACGGGATCTCCCAACTCATCGTCGGAGTGATTTGATATTGTTGTTCGATACGTGTTTCTTTGGTGTAGCTACCGTCGGCCGAAACGTCAAACGCAAACGACGGCAAGAAGTTCGAACGAACATTACCCAACGCTATCCGCGCTTGCTCGATACGCGAGGCGGCAACCAGCAGATCACGATTGTTGGCAATAGATCGCATTATAAGATCGTTCAGGGTCGAATCGCCAAAGTATTCCCACCAAGCAAAATCGACTCCGAGCGAATCAGTCACATGCCCTTCGGCATAGGTATACTCGGTCGGTATCGAGATATGTGGTGGTGTCAGCCGAGCACTGCAAGCACTCAGCGCTACGACCGTGACGAGAATTATCGATAGTTGTTTCATAGCGGTTGATCTTTATGTTGTTCGCGCTTACGTTCGAGGTGGCCGAGCCGACCCACAAGATAGTAGAGAGCAGGGTAGAGGAAGATTCCGACCATCGTCGCCACCAACATTCCGCCCGCCAAAGCTACGCCCATCGTGTTGCGTGCGGTCGAGTAGGCTCCGTGTGCAAATATCAGCGGCACGATGCCGAGAATAAATGCAAACGCGGTCATCAATATCGGTCGCACACGCAACTGAGCAGCGCCGAGTGCCGCTTCGAGTAGCGATTTCTTCTGCTCAAAGAATAGGCGATCGGCATATTCGACCACCAGAATTGCATTCTTAGCCGCCAAGCCGATAAGCATTACCAACGAGATGTGAATAAATATGTCGTTGATATATTTGGCATCGAACAGGTGTGCCGTACCGATAAACATCAGCGCTCCCAGCACTGCCAGCGGCACACCGAGCAAAATTGCAATCGGCAACGACCAACTATTATACAGAGCCGCTAACGCCAAAAATACAAACAATACCGCCAATGCATAGATTGCAGCGCCACCCTTCGAGGCCTCCTTCTGCTGGTACGACATTCCGCTCCACGCGATCCCCACATCATTGGGCAGAACTTGTGAGGCTTGGCGTTCGATCTCGTTCATCACCTCGTCCGACGAGTGTCCTTCGGCAGGATTGACCGTAAGTGCTATCGAGCGATTGAGGTTAAACTGCGATACAAACTCAACGCCCATAGTATCGATCACACGCACAAATGCCGACACGGGAACACTCTCGCCCGCACCATTCTGTACAAAGTAGCTGTCGAGTGAGGCTGCGTCGGTTCGATATTCGGGCGCAGCTTGGATATAACTGCGATAGAGCCGTCCGAAACGGTTGAAATTATTGATATACGAGCCACCCATAAACGCCGAAAGTTGATCGTATAACGTCGCAAGCTCGACACCTTCGCTCAGTGCGTAATCACGATTGACCTCCAAGCGACGTTGCGGAACGTTGTCGTTGAACTGCGTGGTCACGGAGGCTACCATAGGGCTCTTTTCGAGTGCCGCCATCAGTGCACGTGAATGCGAGGCAAGGTAACCCAACCCACGCCCTTCGAGATCCTGCACCTGAACCTCGACACCCGACGTTACACCCATTCCCGGTATTGCGGGTGGTGTAACGGCATAGACCTCGGCCGAATTAATAGCTGCATAGAGTTCTCGGTTGAGTGTTGCTGCAAGTTCGGTAGCCGTTGTCCGACGTTGGTCGAAATCCTTCAATGCCACAAACAAAACGCCATTCGACGTCGACGCAATGCCCGAAATCATATCGAAGCCCGAAGCCGCCGAGGTGTACAACACCGCCTCGTGACCCGATACCAGACGATCGACTTGCGCCACCACTTGTTCAGTGCGTCGCAACGACGCCGCCTCGGGGAGATTGACCATAACCATAATGTAGCCTTGATCCTCTTCGGGTAGGAATCCCGACGGGATCACCCGCCACAAAGCAGCAATAGCCCCCAATACAATCACGACAAAAATGGCAGTACGGGCAATGTGGCTTGCCATACGTCGTGTGGCGTTTGAGTAGCGTGCCAGCATTCGGTCGAACCAGCGATTGAACGTCCCGAAGAAACCCGTTTCGCGCTTAGCCTTAGGACGCAGAATCATTGCCGAGAGTGCAGGCGAGAGGGTCAGAGCGTTAAATGCCGATATCGTCACCGAAATTGCAATCGTAATCGAGAATTGCTGAAACAGCAGTCCCGTAATGCCACCCGTCAACGACACGGGAATAAACACTGCCAACAGCACAACCGTTGTTGCGATAATTGGCGACGAAACGCTACGCATAGCGTCGAGTGTAGCCTCGCGTGGGGACATTCCACGCTCGATATTGACCTGCACCGCCTCGACCACCACAATACCATCATCGACTACAAGTCCGATAGCCAAGATCACGCCAAGCAACGAGATGATATTAATCGAAAAGCCGAGCAACGGGAAGAAGATAAACGTACCTATCAGCGACACAGGCACGGCAATCAGCGGGATCAGCGTTGCTCGCCAATCTTGAATAAAAAGGTAGATGATTATGATGACCAGCACCAATGCCAGCAACAAAGTGTATAGAATCTCTCGTATGCCCGCCTTGATACTCATTGTGGTATCGACCACCGTGTCAATCGTCACCCCGTCGGGGAAACGCAACGAGAGTTGTTCGATTGTCGATTTTACACGTGCGCCAACCTCGACAGCATTGCTATTCGGGGTCTGATAAATGACAATCATCGCCGACGGATTGTCGCCAAAGGTCGATGATGTGCCGTAGTTTTCGCTGCCGAGTGTTACCTCTGCCACATCGCTCAAAAGCAGCTGCGACCCATCTTCGAGCGTCCGTAAAACGATATTCGAATACTCTTCGGGTGTCGTAATTTGCGGTGGGAGGGTTACAGTGTAGGTAAATTCGGTTGTCGAGGGCGAAGGCTCCGCGCCCAACTGACCGGTGGGGTAGATCTCCGCCTGAGCCTCAATAGCCGCCGTGATTTCAGCAAGCGAAAGGTTGTAATACTCCATACGATCGGGTCGAATCCAAATACGCATCGAGTACTCGCCCGCACCCATAATCTCGACTTTACCCACGCCGTCGATCTTCAATAGTTCGTTTTGGAGATTGATGTAGGCATAGTTCGATAGGTAGCGATCGTCGTAACGACCGTCCGAATGGAGCGAGTAGACAAGTAGGAATCCCGTCTGCGTCTTCTGGGTCGTGACACCTTGACGAGTCACCGACGAAGGCAACAGAGCGGTAGCCGACGCAACGTTGTTTTGCGTAAAGATAGCGTCCATATCGGGATCGGAGCCGATGTCGAACGTCACCTGGATATTCATCGTGCCGTTGTTGGCGCTGGTCGACTGCATATAGATCATATCGCTGACACCCATAATGCTCTCGGCTATGGGCGTTGCGACTGCATTATCGACCGTTACGGCATCGGCACCTTCGTATGTTGCCGACACCTCGACAACGGGTGGGGTGATGTCGGGATACTCCTCAATCGAGAGGTTGAAAATCGAAATTGCACCCAACAACACAATAACAATCGAAAGTACGATGGCAAAGATCGGACGTGAAACGAAAAACTTCTCCATACGCTTATCGTATTTCAATAGGAACAATTCGCTCGCCACTTCGGGCACGTTGTATGCCGTCGACGAGTACCATCTCGCCCGCATTAAGCCCTTGGCGCACGATCCATAGCGAATCAACCGTCGCACTGAGTGTCACATCTCGAAATGCAAGTGTACTATCAGCCGAGACGACCCATACACTCGTACGATCGAGGCTCTGCACAACGGCACGTTGCGGAACGAGTATCGACGGTTGTGGCATACCTACATCGGCGCTCACACGTGCATATTGTCCCGCTTTGAGTAGGTGCGCAGGATTAGGAAAATTGACAACGATCACAATCGTACCCGTTTGCGAGCCGACGTTCTGCTCGGTGTATGAATATTTGCCTTCATAAGGGTAGAGCGCTCCGTCGGCAAGGCGCAGACGGATATTCGACAATAATCGACTATTGTCGTACGACGGGAGCGAATCGGTCGGACGCAGTGCCAAATACTCTGAAACGGGGATCGACAAATTGATCGACACGGTGTCGATATTCTCGACCGTTGCAAGCACCGAGAACTCTGTCCCGACGCCTACATAGTCGCCCACCGACGCACTCGTCTGTCCGATTATGCCGTCAATAGGCGAATAGATCCGCGTGTAGCCCGATTCAAGTCGAGCGTTGCGAAGTTGTTGCTCAGCCGACTTGACCGACGATGTGGCGGATTTATATGCAGCAGTATATTGATCGAGCTGACTCTGGCTGATTGCCTCGATTTTCGCAAGCGGAACGGCTCGCTCATAGTTGTTTCGAGCCTCGATTGCCGTTGCTCGGGCAGCATTGAGCGAGGCCTCGGCTGCAAGCAGCTGAGTATTGATTTGCGAAGGGTCGATGGTATAGAGCAGCTGTCCACGACGAACGGGCATTCCCTTTTCGTAATTCTTTGCCGTGAGGTAGCCGCTTACGCGAGGCTGGATTACCGCACTATAATTGCTCGATAGCTGCCCCGTAAAGGTCATCGGGGTAGGCAGCAACTGTTCCTCGACTCGTACCACCGACAGCTGACGCGGCGGGGGAGTAGTCGCACTCTTTTTCGAATGACAACCCGTGATTGTCATTGCATATAAAACTAAAAGTGGAAAGAATAGATTTCTCATAGTGATATGTTTTCAATTCGATAGACAAAAAACATACCGCGTAATGCCATTTGGGGCTTTCGAGAGGTGCCTTGGTACGAAAAAAACAAAAGAATGATGAATTTTTCTGCCGAAAAAGTTGTGATATTGAATAGTTTAATTAATTTTGCAACAAGAAAACCCTTTTAATTAAATAAAGTTATGAAAGAATTAGTTGCTAAAATCAACGAGCAGATCGCCCTGTTCCAGGAGAACGCTGCATTGCAGGTAGAGAAGAATAATAAGGCTGCCGGCACTCGTGCACGCAAGGCTGCTCTCGAACTGTCGAAGCTGATGAAGGAGTTCCGTAAGGAGTCTGTAGAGGCTGCCAAGAAATAATTCGACGGACAGTTTGATGATAAAACGGCTCGGAGCATAACGCTTCGAGCCGTTTTTATTTTGGTGGTGATTGTTTATCGCAAATCAGTAATATTGTGCTGCGAAAGCAGTTCCCAATCCTCACGACGGAAACCTATTTCGCCATAGCAACGAGCCTTGCAATGGTCGTCGAGATAGTGGCGTTCGACCGCATAGTCAAACTCGTTGCTTACCAACGAAACATCAGGCTTAATATAGGGTGATTCGATCGGTGCAAGTTGAGCAGTGGTGTGGAACACCGTATGCGTCGATGCGGGAGCCATTGTGTTTGCAACGGCAGCCTCAGCCTTCTCGGGATAGGTCGCACGCCACTCGTCCGAATACCAACCTACACACGCTACGTGTGCTTGATAATAGGTAATTGTCGGTGACGAATGGAGAAAACGACCTCGACGATCGTCGTAGAGATCCTCGCCGTGATCGGCGCAATAGAACATCGCTGAGCAAGCGTCGGTCTGACGCAAAGTCGAAATCACCTCCGAAATAAACCAATCGGTATAGATTATCGAATTATCGTAAGCGTTTACCATACGCTCGCGGTTCTTCTTCGAGATCGACACATCGTCGTCGGGCGTATATTGCGAGAATTGATTAGGGTAGCGTTCGCGATAGTTGAAGTGCGAGCCGTAACAATGCATTACCACAAACAGATCCGACGTATCGGCTGCAATCGTTTCTCGCAACGGTTCGAGCATAGCTCCATCGTTCAATCCGTTCATATAGATCGTCTGGTCAGCCTCATCGCACATCATCTGAATCAGACTGCGATTGGGCGCTTGACACGATACGACCAATGTGCGGAAACCTGCATCTTTATATAGTTGGACTATACCTCGACGCTCGTAAATCTCCGAATGATTGTCAGCCGACACCGACGAGAGAATCAGTGGAACGCTCTTGTGCGTTGCGTTGCATTGCGTTACAACATTCTTATATACGACCAAATTCTCCTCCGTGCTGAGTCGGGGATTGGTTGCTCGGTCGTAACCGTAGAGTTGCCAATTGGCTGCTCGCGACGCCTCGCCAATAATCATCACATAGATTTCGCGCTTGTCGGTCGGTTTGTCACACTTCGCTTCATAATCGAAATCGGCCGAAGAGGTGGGGTAGCGACGCACCTTTACCAGCTCATCGAACGAGCGGTAGATATTTTCCAAGACGTTAAACGGAAATACATTGAACTGCGTCGTAGCGCAACCCGCAACGATCATCACCGCACCAACCACTGCCGCCGTGCGACGTGTCGATGGCGCAATGGTGAAGCCCTGTCGCAATGAGTGTACAGCAAGTGCAATCACGGGAATATAGAGCACCACGACAAATGTAACCATCGGCCAGATGTTGCTCAACAATTCGCCCGCCTCGTTCGGGTTGGTAGTGAATAGGTTAGTGAACATATCTACTGCGATGATTGAGCTGCCGAACATATAGAGCAACACCAACTGCAACGCCGCCAGAATAAACCACAACAAACCCCAGCACACCATCATTCCGCTACGTTTGTGCGCCACGCTCCACAACAGATAGAAGCCCGTCGGGAGCAACACCGCCGATAACGCACGCAGGAACGAATATCCGTCTGTGAAGATCAGCACGCACGCGGGCAACATCAGCGTAGCTACAAATGCCGCAATCAACAGACGAGAGTAACGTGTATTATTTTGATTTGAACTATTTGTCATTTTAGAATGCTTCGTTTACATTGAAAACGACCGAGCCGCCGTGCTTGCCTCGTCCATAGTCGATGCGCACATTGACACGATGCTTAAACTCCCAACGGTAGCCGATACCATAGTTAGGCAGCGTCTGTCGCCATTGGAAACTGTTGAAATTGGGGAATACATTACCCGCACCAATCCAAACTGCAATGCCGTGACGGTTATATATCTTCTGTCGCAATTCTGCTTGCACCTCGATCATACCATTGTCACGATACTGACCCAGATAGTAGCCGCGCATTCGGTAACCACCACCCAGCTGAGCCACCATCGACCACGGAATCTCCTTGCCCGCATTGTACTCCATATAGGCATCGAGCGCCAGCGTGCAGCCCTTCCAAAGACGTTGGTAGTAATTACCCGTAAAGGTTGTACGCCAGATGGTTTCGGTCGTACCCAATGCTGCCGGGAAGTATGTTTCACGCAGACTCAGGTAGATGCCTTTATATGGGTTGGGTGCAAAGTCGCGACTATCATACTGCAACGAAAGTCCCCAACCCGTTGCAGTGTACTTGTCGCGCTGACCGAGCATATAATCGGCATTTGCGACCTTCTTTGCCGCAGCGTGAGTAAAATCCAACGCCACACCACCGAAGAAATTGCGAGCCATCTCATATTGATACTCTGCATCGATTCGATAGCGTTTTTCGACCATTGACGACTTCTCGGCCTGCGCCATTGCGTAGCCAATGCCCCAATAGTCAATCGGCATAGAGGCGAACGAGATGTCGTATTTAATGCGATGACGGTTGCGATCCATAAGGTTCAAACCCGTAACGCCCACCTTGTAATATCCAGATGTTGAGATGTTTGCATAAAGCGAAACGTTCGACGGCTGGGTGATTGTATCGGTGCGGTCGATTCGATAAAGACCCGATGCCAGAATACCCAGACTAACCTTCGTAACGGCCGAGTAGCTCGGTCCAAGCACCCACGTGAGGTCGAATTTCTTCTCTTGCGTGCGATCTTCGTTTGCCTGCTCGAAATAGCGAATCAGACGACGGAAAATCGAGTTGCGCGGCTTGCTTGCTACCGTGTCCACTACAACCGAATCAGCCACCTCAGAAATAGCCGTAGCGGCAATCGTATCGGTAACGGTCGCCGCCAAAGGGGTATAGGTATATTTGATTGTATCGTTGTCGCGGATCAATACACCTTCGTTTTGCGCCGAAAGATCGAACGCAACGAGGGCGAAAAGCGCGACTAAAATCGCTCTTTTCATCTATTAACGATAGGGTTCGATGGCTTTGTAAAACTCGATCTCATCTTCTTTCGAGAACTCGCCTTTGTGATAATAGACCAATTCGCCCTCCTTCGAGATCAAGATCATTGTAAACTTATTGTTGCAGTCGCCCAGACCCCACTGATCTGGGATTATGCGATCGGGATCCGCCAAAATTGTAGCACCATTCTTCTTGGTGCGATTGTAGGCGATCTTGCGTACAATAGCATTGGGCAACAGAGGTGCATCTTTCAGATTAACAATACCCAAGCCGTAGATATTGTCGCCCGCAGCACGATGATTATCCTCCATATCCCTGCAAAATTCAGCGCACTGGCTGGGGTGGTCGGGATCGGCATAGAAAATCAACAGATTCACCTCGCCCCAATGAGGTAACTGTGCGGGATTATTTTTCAGATCGGTAATTTGGGGATTATTAACCTTGCGCGGCTCACTGAGGGGCTGCGCACTGATTGCCGACACCGAGATTAGTGCAGCAACGATAAGAATGATCGATTTCAGTTTCATAACAATCCTAATAGCTTTTATCTTTTATAGCTAATTTTAGCGCACAAAGATATTTAAAAATTATTAAAAAACTGCCTTTTGAGCCATTTTTCGACCTATCTACCTCTTTGCGTGTCATTTCGTTCTGTATTGTAAGCTCGCTCAGCGTCCCAATACGGAAAGAATAGGGCATCGAGTGCATATCGTCCACCACCAGAGATAAAAAGCATTACATAAATTCCCATATAGACAAACGACAATTCGCCCTCGGCAAAGGTTTTGTCGGGAAATGCGAGAAAAGTTGCCACAAACATTCCAAAAATCAGCGGCAACGTTGCCAATCGGGTCAGCAGTCCTATAATAATCAGCACCGAACAACCGACCTCGGCAAGCGTAATCAGCGTGAAAGAAACAGCGCTACCAATGCCAAACGGATCGGGAAACGAATTAACTATTGCATTGTAGTTCTGCAACTTACCTATGCCGTGAGTGAGCATCATTGCACCAACGAAAATTCGCATAAAGAGTACAGCTGCATCGAACCACTGATCCGACGAGAGTTGCGACAGAAGATTGAGAAGTTTGCGATACATATCGTGAAAGTTTGCATTACAACCCTCTTTGCCGACAATTATCCTGCCAGCAACGTGGCGATAATCGAAATCAAATCGCTATCTTTGCACGGATATTGAGCCAAATGTGCAAAGTATGAAGCGAGCGTTGCGCTATATCGGGATATTTGCTGTGGCGATGTTCTTGTTGAGCATCGTTATAACCATTGCGTATCGTTGGATAAATCCTCCGATTACCCCTTTGATGATCTCGCAAGCGTTCAATGGGGCAGGAATCAAAAAAGAGTGGGTGTCGCTCGACCAAATTTCACACAACTTGGTATGCGCTTCAATTGCGTCGGAGGATAATAATTTCCTCGGTCATCGTGGATTCGATATCGGAGCAATCTACGACGCTATCGAAGAGCACAACCGAGGCAAGCGCCAACGCGGAGCAAGTACGATTTCACAACAGACTGCCAAAAATGTATTTCTTTGGAGTGGAAAATCTTGGGTTAGAAAGGGTTTCGAAGTTTACTTCACCTTTTTGATTGAGCGCATATGGGGCAAGGAACGCATTATGGAGGTGTACCTAAATGTAATCGAAATGGGCACGGGTGTCTATGGCGCTGAAGCTGCGGCACAACACTATTTTGGACGTTCGGCGGCAAAACTGACCAAGCGTCAAGCAGCTTTGCTGGTATCGGCTTATCCCGCCCCTCGCCACCGTGACCCTGCACACCCGACAGCATTCCTCAATAAACGAGCAGCGCAAATTCAACGCCTTATGCCACTGATGGGGACAATTGCGTTCGATGACGAGTGTATCGAAGCGGCTCGCGAGCGATATGACAAGTATGTCGAAAAACGCAAGGCCACCCGCAATCGCAGCAACAACAAGAAGTAAACCTTATAATCAACTGAATTTATGGCAAATAAATACAAAATCCTCTTTGTCTGCCTGGGTAATATTTGTCGCTCTCCGGCGGCCGAAGGCGTTATGCGTGCGTTGGTCGAGAAGAGGGGAGTGGCTGACCGTTTTGAGATTGATTCGGCGGGGACCTATTCGGGACACGCAGGCGATCTTCCCGATTTGCGTATGCGTGCTGCTGCGTCACGTCGTGGATACAACCTGACTCACCGTGCTCGGCAAATTAGCGAGGAGGATTTCGAGCGTTTCGATCGAATTATTGTGATGGACGATTATAATTACGAATCGGTTCATCGTCTTGCTCCAAGTCGAGCACTCTCGATGAAGATTGATCGAATGACTGATTTTTGTCGTTCGCACCCCGACGCACACTACGTTCCCGATCCGTATTACGAAGGTCGCGAAGGCTTTGAGATCGTTCTCGACCTATTGGAAGATGCGTGTGAGGGTCTGCTTGATGACTGCTTGAAATAATAAAGTCCCGCTTGAAATAAGCGGGACTTTCTATTTGAATAATAGCGTATTAGCAATTCATTGCGCCGCAGCAGTGGATTACCTGGCCACTCACGTACGACGACATATCCGACGCAAGGAACAGAGCCACCTTAGCTACGTCCTCGGGCGTACCGCCACGACGCAACGGAATCTGCTTGTACCAACCCTCCTTGATCTCGTCCGAGAGAGCGTTGGTCATCTCGGTAATAATAAAACCGGGAGCGATTGCATTAGCACGAATACCACGAGGACCCATCTCCTTTGCAATCGACTTTGCCAAACCGATCATACCAGCCTTCGAAGCCGAATAGTTGCACTGGCCAGCGTTACCCGAAACGCCTACAACCGACGACATATTGATAATCGAACCGCCCTTCTGACGAGCCATAATAGGAGTTACAGCGTGAATGAAGTTGAATGCCGACTTCAAGTTGACAGTCAGCACCATATCCCACTGCTGCTCGCTCATACGCATCATCAGACCGTCACGGGTGATGCCTGCATTATTAACCAGCACGTCGATACGACCGAAATCCTTGTGAATCTCAGCTACAACGTTGTGCGTATCCTCAAAATTAGCTGCATTCGAAGCATAACCCTTGCACTTAACGCCAAATGCTGCAATCTCAGCCTCAGTAGCCTTAGCATTGTCGTCAATTGCCAAATCGGTGAATGCTACATCGGCACCCGCCTTGGCGAACTCGATAGCGATAGCCTTACCAATACCGCGTGCAGCACCGGTTACGATCGCTACTTTACCTTCAAGTAATTTCATATTCTTTTATATTTAATATGGTAAATAGTCCAATTTTACGGACCAAAGATACAAAAAATATTTATAATCTGTCACCCAGATCCCAATTTATCGCAATGATCGCTCCAATTCGACAATATCAAAGTGCGCTTTGTGCAAAAAATTACGATAAAAAAGGAGACGAAATATGGTGGCTTTTAGCGAAAAAGTTTTATCTTTGAATCGTGAATGTTGCCAAACGCTGCGTTCGCATATTTCGACAGAAATAAATGATTAACAACATAAGTTTTTATGAAAAAAGACTCTCAAATTTTTGATCTGATTGCCGAGGAACGCTCGCGTCAGATGCACGGTATCGAACTTATCGCTTCGGAGAATTTCGTTAGCGATCAAGTTATGGAGGCTATGGGCTCGGTGCTTACTAATAAGTATGCAGAAGGCTATCCCACAGCACGTTACTATGGCGGATGTCAAGTAGTGGATAAGGTCGAGCAGCTGGCTATTGACCGTCTGTGCGAATTGTATGGCGCTGAGTATGCAAACGTTCAGCCTCACTCGGGTGCGCAGGCAAATATGGCTGTGTTTACCGCTGTTTTGAAACCGGGTGACACTTTTATGGGTCTTGATCTGTCGCACGGCGGACACCTTTCGCACGGCTCGCCGGTGAATATGTCGGGTATGTATTTCAAGGCTGTCGGTTATAAGCTCGATGAGGCTACGGGTCGTGTCGATTACGACGCAATGGAGGCTTTGGCAATGGAGCACAAACCCAAGTTGATCGTTGGTGGAGCTTCGGCATACAGTCGCGAGTGGGACTACAAGCGTATGCGTGAGATCGCAGATAAGGTTGGCGCATTGCTCCTGATTGATATGGCACATACGGCAGGTTTGATCGCAGCAGGTCTGTTGGAGAACCCCGTGAAGTATGCACACATTGTAACCTCGACAACCCACAAGACTTTGCGCGGTCCTCGTGGCGGTATCATCTTGATGGGCAAGGACTTCGACAACCCGTGGGGTCTGACCACTCCGAAGGGCGTCGTAAAGAAGATGTCGCAGATCTTGAACTCGGCAGTATTCCCCGGTATTCAGGGCGGTCCGCTGGAACACGTAATCGCAGCTAAGGCAGTTGCGTTCGGCGAGGCTCTTGATCCAAGCTACAAGGAGTACCAGCGTCAGGTGCAGGTGAATGCTTGCGCAATGGCAGAGGCATTCGTTAAGCGTGGCTATAAGATTGTTTCGGGTGGCACCGACAACCACCTGATCTTGGTCGATTTGCGCACCAAGTTCCCCGAACTGACTGGTAAGGTTGCCGAGAAGGCTTTGGTTGCTGCCGACATTACCACCAATAAGAATATGGTGCCGTTCGATAGTCGCTCGCCCTTCCAGACTTCGGGTCTGCGTTTCGGTACGCCCGCAATCACCACTCGTGGTCTGAAAGAGGATAAGATGGACTACATCGTTGAGTTGATCGATCGCGTTTTGGCAGATCACGAGAACGAGGAGAATATCGCATCGGTTCGTGCTGAAGTGAACAAGATGATGGAAGAGTATCCTCTCTTTGCGTGGTAGGTAACAGCCGAAAAACACTATGAGAGAGACGATTGCATTTCTCAGAGAGCTTGCCGCGAACAACAACAAACAGTGGTTCGACGCTAATCGTGCGCGTTATAGGGTGTTGCGTACTCGATTCGAAGAATTTACTGCTGAGTTGATCGATGGCATTGGCACGTTTGATGCGGAGGTGCGCGGCCTAACACCTAAGGACTGCATCTTCCGCATCAATCGTGACACTCGTTTCTCGAATGACAAATCGCCTTACAAAACACATTTCAGCACGTACATCTGTCCGCACGGCAAGAAATCGGGCTATGCAGGTTACTACTTTCACGTTGAGCCTGAGGGAGATGGAATGATTGGTCATAGTTTGTTGGCGTCGGGTGCAGTTTGCATTCCGCCGATAGTTTTGAAGAGTATCCGTGAGGAGATTTTGGATAATGGCGAGCAGATGTTGGCGTCGATAGCTGCGGCCAAAGGTTTCGAAGTCGATCGCACCTACTCATTGAAACGCACTCCGACGGGTTTCCCGACGGGAACGCCATACGACGACCTGCTGAAATTGAAAGACGTTTGTTTGGGTCGCCCGATGAGCGAGGAGGAGTTATGTCGCGCGGATTTGTTGCCGAGAACAATCGAGGCATTCCGTTCGACGCAACCTTTCATCGCCCAAGTCAATCGCGCAATTCAATACGCATACGAAGAGATGATGTAATTGAGATTCTCATTACACAAGAAAACGCACACAACTCCGAACGAGTAGTGTGCGTTTTTGCTTAGCTACCAAATTGCTCATTAAGTCGTCGAGCGCAAAATAAAACGGGCGGAGAGTCGAATTGCGTCGATCTCCGCCCATTTTACTTAAAGTATTACTTTATTTTGACTGAGCAAAATATTTGTAGAACAGGGTGATAGTTTCGATACCGCGATAGAAATTATCCAAACCATAGCTCTCATTGGGCGAATGAATAGCGTCACGATCCAAACCAAAGCCCATCAAAATAGACTTCAAGCCCAAAATCTTCTCGAAACCACTGATAATCGGAATCGAGCCACCTGAATAGTAAGGCAGAGGCTTTTTGCCGAAGGTTTCCTCCAATGCCTTAGCCGCAGCCTTGTATGCGGGCAGGTCGGTGGGCGAAACATAGGGAGCACCGCCGTGCAGCGTGCGCACCTTAACTTTCACGCTCTTGGGAGCTATTGCCTTAAAGTGCTTCTCGAACAACTTACCAATCTTCACATAATCCTGATCGGGAACCAAACGCATCGAAATCTTTGCCGACGCCTTCGAAGGGATCACGGTCTTTGTTCCCTCCTCAATATAGCCACCCCAGATACCATTCACGTCAAGCGACGGACGAACACCCGTACGCTCGATAGTGGTGTAGCCATCTTCGCCCTCGACATCACCGATCTCCAACGCCTTCTTATATTCGCGCAGGCAGAACGGTGCCTTGTTGAAAGCACGACGCTCAGCAGGAGTCAGCTCGCGAACATCGTCATAGAAATTAGGTATTGTGATATGACCATTCTCATCAATGAGCGACGCAACCAATCGAGTCAGCACATTTGCGGGGTTAGCAACTGCGCCACCGTAAAGACCCGAATGCAGATCCTTGTTCGGACCAGTTACTTCAACCTCCATATAACATAAACCGCGCAAACCGCAAGTGATTGAGGGAGTTTCCCAACCAATCAAACTTGTATCTGACACCAAAATCACATCGGCTTTGAGCATCTTTTTATTGTCACGACACCACTTGTAAAGGCTTGCCGAACCAATCTCCTCCTCACCTTCGAGCATAAACTTCACGTTGCAAGGCAACTCGCCACAATTAACCATTGCCTCGAATGCCTTGACGTGCATAAACGACTGGCCCTTATCGTCATTCGCACCACGCGCCCAAATGCGACCGTCCTTGATTACCGGCTCGAAAGGATCGGTGTGCCACTCCTCGACCGGATCGACCGGCATAACATCATAATGACCATAAACCAGCACGGTTTTAGCCTTCGGATCGATAATCTTCTCGGCATAAACGACAGGATTACCCTCGGTCGGCATAACCTCTGCCTTATCAGCACCAGCCTTCAAAAGCGACGCTGCCAGCCACTCTGCACAACGCACCATATCGCCCTTATGCGAGCTCTGTGCGCTGATCGAGGGAATACGCAAAAGGTCGAACAACTCGCTCTCGAATCGCTCGCTGTTTTGCTTGATATAATCTCTACTTTTAATCATAGTATCAATTATTTACAAATTGCAAATTTCTTTAATCTCACCAATGATCTGCTCTGCCAATTCATCGGCAGCCTCCATCGACTTAGCCTCGGCATAGATACGGATAATCGGCTCGGTATTCGACTTGCGCAAGTGCACCCACTTGTCCGCAAAATCGACCTTCACACCGTCGATATCGGTCACCTGCTCGTGACTATAACGAGCCTTCATCTGAGCCAAAACAGCGTCAACATCAATCGAAGGAGTCAGCTCAATCTTGTTCTTCGACGAGAAGTAAGCGGGGTAGGTTGCACGCAACTCGGTCATCGTCTTACCCGACTTAGCCAAGTGGGTCAAGAACAGACCAACGCCAACCAATGCGTCACGACCATAGTGCAACTCGGGATAGATTACACCGCCATTGCCCTCGCCACCGATAACGGCATTGACCTCCTTCATCTTGGCAACAACATTCACCTCACCAACAGCCGAAGCGTAGTATGTGCCGCCGTGCCAGCCTGTTACATCACGCAGAGCGCGCGATGAACTGAGGTTCGAAACGGTATTACCGCCCGCCTTCGAAAGCACGTAGTCAGCAATCGAAACCAGAGTATACTCCTCACCAAACATCACGCCATTCTCGCAAACCAAAGCCAAGCGGTCAACATCGGGATCGACAACGACACCCAGATCGGCCTTCTCGCGCACGATAACCTGCGAAATTTCGGTCAAATTCTCGGGCAGCGGCTCGGGATTGTGTGCAAACTGACCATTGGGGTTACAGTTCAGCTCGATAACCTCGCAGCCCATACGGCGCAACAACTCGGGAATAGCCGTACCACCCACCGAATTGACTGCATCTACAACAACCTTAAATCCCTTCTCGACAACTGCCTTGACATCAACCAAAGGCAGAGCCAACACCATATCGATGTGTCTGAAATTGAAGTTCTCACGTGCCACAACGCGACCAATGTGGTCGATCTCGGGGAACTCATAGTTGGTCTCCTCGGCAAAAGCGAGCACCTGCTTACCATCTTCGTCGGTCAAGAACTCACCACGAGCGTTGAGCAACTTCAAAGCGTTCCACTGCTTGGGGTTGTGCGAAGCGGTGATAATGATACCACCATCAGCTTGATGAGATGTTACAGCCATCTCGACACCGGGAGTGGTACAAAAATCAACATTGACAACATAAGCGCCGCAACCGATCAGCGTACCCTCGATCAAGCTCATAACCATCTGACCCGAGATACGAGCATCGCGACCTACGACGATTTTGATGCGCTCTTTGCCACGACTTTTCTTGATGAAACGCGTGTAGGCAATTGCATACTTTACGACATCGACCGGAGTAAGGTTTTCGCCCTGAATACCACCGATTGTGCCACGAATACCAGAGATAGATTTAATTAAAGTCATTGTAATTAGGTATTATTAGTTTATCGTTTTATTCGTTTTGACTTGTAAAGATACATAAAATGACTTGTAAAGTTACACCAAAATTCGAAAAAAAAGAACGTTTTGGCATTTTATTCGCAAATGCTTGTTTTTTTTCGACAAAATTCGTACTTTTACCCAATTAATATGTACGATATAAAATGTAGCTATATGAGAACTATTCCATCTTCCGAGTTAATTATCAACGATGATGGGTCGATTTTTCACCTGCATCTTAAACCAGAGCAACTTGCCGACACCGTTCTGCTCGTGGGCGACCCGGGTCGTGTCGAGATGGTTGCATCGTATTTTGACAACCAAGAGTGCCGCGTGGCCAACCGTGAGTTCGTGAGCATTACGGGTACCTACAAAGGCAAACGTATGACGGTCATTTCGACGGGCATTGGCACCGATAATATCGACGTTGTTGTAACCGAGTTGGACGCTTTGGCAAACATCGATTTCGCAACTCGTCAGGTTAAACCCGAACTGCGTCAGTTGACTCTCGTTCGCTTGGGTACGTCGGGTGCAATTCAGCCCGATATCAAGGTGGGTACGGCGGTATTCTCGCGCACATCGGTTGGTTTTGATGGCTTGCTGAATTATTATAAAGGTCGTAACGAAGTGTGCGATTTAGCTATCGAACAGGCATTTATGAAGCATACGGGGTGGAGCGAATTGTTGCCTAAGCCATATTTTATCGATGCCGACAAGTCGCTTTTGGACTTGTTCCGTGATGCGACGATGGAAGGTATTACGATCTCAGCTCCCGGATTCTACGCTCCGCAAGGTCGCTGGGTACGATTGGAGCCTGCGGACAATATGCTGAATACCAAGATCGAGTCGTTCCGCTTTAATGAGCGTCGCATTACCAACTTCGAGATGGAAGGCTCGGCGCTGGCTGGTTTGGCTGCTTTGATGGGTCACCGTGCAGCGACCGTCTGCGCAATTATCGCTCAGCGTGTTGCTCTCGATGTTGAGACCGACTACAAAGATTTTGTACGCCAAATGATCGAGATGGCTCTCGATAAGTTGGCAACCGAAAAAAGACAATAAAAACAAAGAAAAAGTATAAACAAGTAAAAGTAAACAACTAAGAGTTATGAAATTTACAGTATCGAGTTCTGCTCTGTTGTCGCTGCTGGCGACTACGGGCAAGGTTATCAGCAATAAGAATCAGTTGCCTATTCTCGATTATTTCCTCTTTGAGCTGCGCGATGGTCGCCTCAAAGTGACTGCGTCGGACCTCGAAACCACTTTGATTGGCAGCATTGAGGTCGATAACGTTGAGCAGGAGGGTATTATCGCTGCTCCCGCACGTCTGATGCTCGACTCGCTCAAAGAGTTCCCCGAAATGCCCCTGACTATCGAGGTTAACGACTCGACTTGGGAGATCAAGATCAATTGGAATAGCGGTGCTTCGTCGATTCCCGGCGTATCGGGTATGAGTTATCCTGCACTGCCCGCATTGGCTGAGGATAAGAAGGAGATCGAGTTCGACGTTGATACGCTCGTTGCAGGTATCAATAAGACCATCTTCGCTACGGCTGACGATGAGCTGCGTCCCGTAATGAACGGTGTATTTATCAATATTCAGCCCGAGGTTACCACCTTCGTAGGTACTGATGCTCATAAGCTGGTGCGCTACACCGCTGAGCAGCAGTCGGAGGTTGCAGCGTCGTTCATTCTGCCTAAGAAGCCCGCAAACCTTTTGAAGAATGTCCTGCTCAAAGAGGACGACGCAATTAAGGTTAGCTTCGATAGCAAGAATGTAATTTTCGAGCTTACGAGCCACACTTTGGTTTGCCGTTTGATCGAGGGTAACTACCCGAATTACAACGCAGTAATTCCCGCAGCTAACCCCAATAAGGTACTGATCGACCGTATTGAGTTGCTGAATGGTATCAAGCGCGTTGCGGTTTGCTCGAACCAGGCTACAAACCTAATTCGTATGGACGTTGCGGCTAACACCGTAAATCTGACCGCTCAGGACCTCGATTTCTCGGTTTCGGCTAAGGAGTCGTTGTCGTGCAGCTACGATGGCGAGCCTATCACCATCGGTTTCAAATCGACCTTCTTGGTTGAGATTCTGGCTAATACCGAGACTCCGACCGTGCAGATCGAGTTGGCTGATTCGACTCGTGCAGGTGTATTCAAGCCCGTTTATGACGACAAGCAGAGCAGCGACACGCTGATGTTGCTGATGCCGATGATGATTAACGCATAAGCAATGCAGCTAAACCTTAAAAATCCGATCGTATTTTTCGATCTTGAAACGACGGGTGTTGATCCTTCGCGTGACCGCATTGTCGAGATTTCGACCGTCAAGGTCTTTCCCGACGGTAACAAAGAGGTCAAAACTCGCCGTTTGAATCCCGAAATGCACATTCCCGAAGAGGCTACGGCGGTGCACGGCATTACGGACGAAGATGTGGCTAATGAGCCCACATTCCGTGCGATTGCCAAGTCACTTGCCGCTTACCTCGAAGGGTGTGACTTCGGTGGGTTCAACTCGAATAAGTTTGATGTTCCGGTGCTGGTCGAGGAGTTTCTGCGCGTAGGAGTTAGCATTGATCTCAAGAATCGAAAATTCGTCGATGTGCAGAATATTTTCCACAAGATGGAGCAGCGCACGCTAACGGCCGCTTACAAATTCTATTGCGATAAGGAGTTGGATAATGCACATTCGGCTGAGGCTGACACGCTGGCAACCTACGAGGTGCTGATGGCGCAGCTCGATCGTTATCCCGATCTGCAAAACGACGTGGCATATCTGGCCGAATTCTCGGCACAAGGACAATCGGCTGACTATGCGGGTCGAATTCTCTACGACGACAAGGGGGTAGAGGTGTTTGGATTTGGCAAGCACAAGGGACGTAGCGTAGCTGAGGTGTTCCGCGAGGAGCCGAGCTACTACTCGTGGATGATGAATGGCGATTTCCCGTTATATACCAAAAAGGTGATAACCGAGATTCGCCTGCGTGACAAAAAATAGTCTTTAAGAGATTGAGATGAAGAAACTATTGATAACGGTGTTGGCTCTTGCCTCGCTGACAGTTGGCATCGACACGATGGCTCAATCGCCCGATGTGCGTCGCTCGGAGAGTATCGTTCGCATCGAGGGTGATAGCTACTATGTGCATACCGTCGAGGCGGGTCAAACGCTCTATTCGTTGGCAAAGGCATACGAAGTTTCGACGGCTGCCATTGTTCACTACAATCCGTTGGTTGCGGGTGGTTTGAAGGCTGGGCAAGTGCTGAAAATTCCCGCTGTGGGCGTGACTGCACCGAAGATGTCGGCTCGCAAAATGAACCGTCTATTCGATGAGCACGAAGTGAAGCAGGGCGAAACCGTCTACTCGATTTCGCGTATGTATGCCGTTCCCGTAGCTACGTTGCTCGAAGATAACGTAGCTCTCGACCCGACACATCTTGCTATTGGTCAGAAGGTTTTGATCCGCAAGGATCAGAAGGGCGACGGCAACGAACGCCAAACTATGGCTCAGCTCAACGAGTATAAAGAGGCACTGAATAGCGTATCGACCGACTACGTTTACCACTTGGTTGCGCACGGTGAAACGCTCTATTCGCTCAGCAAACTTTATGGCATCTCGCAAGAGCAGTTGATCGAGTGGAATGCGCTGACCGATGGGTTGAAGGCGGGTACGATGATTCGAGTTGGCATTGTCGAGCAGGCGCAGTTGCCTCCCTCGGAGCAGACCGATTCGGAGATTCAGACACCGACCGAAGTGGAGCAACCTCCCGTATTTGAGAATGTCGAGATCACAATCAACGAGAGCACAAATCACGCAAACATCGCACTGATGTTGCCGCTGCGTGCCGAGGGTGCTGCCAATGCAAGTTTCTTGGAGTTCTATCAGGGCTTCTTGCTCGGTATGGAGGATTTGAAGGCTGAGGGTCTGTCGTTTACGATCGATCTTTACAACTCGGCTCGCTCGGAGAGTGCGGTGGAGCAAATCGTGGGCAGCGCAGAATTTGAGGGCACAGATTTGATCGTCGGCCCGGTCTACGACAATGAGTTGCAGGCCGTATTGCCGTATGCGGTTGAGAATCGCATTGCGGTTGTGTCGCCTTTGGCTGCAGCCGACTCGTTGCACGCTCCCGTGCTGTTTGGTATGGCACCCATTGAGAGTGGCAAAGCGGATAAAATGCGCTCGATGTTTACCGACGAGGACAACATCGTTCTGGTTTATGGCAAATCGAACGATACAGAGTTCGAAGGCGAGATCAAAACTGCGTTAGAGGGCAAGCAATATCACACCTATAATTATATTGGTGGCGATATACCGTCAAATCTGTTCAAGAGCGAGAGCCACAACGTCTACGTCGTGATGGCTCGCAACGAATTGGAGGTGGATAAGATTATGGCAGCATTGAGCTCGACACACAACAATCTGGTTAGCCGCTCGCAGTTGCACTCGGCTACGATCAACGTGATTGGTTCGTCGCGCTGGAATCGTTTTAACAATATCGACCGCAACCTCTTCTTCAAGATGGGCGTCAGCTACGTAACTTCGTATCTTGCCAAGCGTGGCAACGAGGTGATTGATCGTTTCGATGGTCGATATGTAGAGGCTTATCAGTCGCTGCCTTCAATGTATTCGTATCGTGGTTACGACGCTGCGGTGATCTTCGGTCACGCAGTGGTGTCGCAAATGGGCGTAGTGGGATACGTGCAGTCGAACACGCACCAGCCATTGCAAACTGCATATAAATTTATGCAGGCGCAAGTGGGTGATACTTACGCCAATAACGAGTGGATGATCGTTCGTTACAATAGCGATTATACTATTTCGGGCGAGTAGCACGTTTATAGATGAAGAAATTTTAAAATTTATACTAAAATGAAGAAATTGATTCTGACGGTCACAATGGTAGTGGTGGCAGTCGTGATGTGCCAGGCTAAAAGTCCGATCAAGGGTAATGGCGCAGAAAAAAAAGACGCTCGTACAATCGCGGAATATACAGCTATCTCGGTTGCAGATGGTATCGCACTGAACTTCTCGCGCGAGCAGTTGTCGGGCGTCGTAGTTACGGCCGATGAGAACGTGTGCGAATATGTTGTCACTGAGGTTGTTGGTGGCGAACTTATCGTACGCTTCAAGACGGGCGAGACGGTTAAGCCCAAGAAAGATGTAGTTGTTACCGTACCTAACAATGGCTTGGTGACGGCGCTGACCATTGGTGCAAACTGCAAATTCTCGATGAAGGAGGAGGTCGTTGTCGAGGGTATGAAGCTCAAACTTATGGGAGGTGCGCAAGTTGAGATGAAACTCGACGCTCGCCAGACCGTGCAGATTGAGATGATTGGCAACGCCAAGTGTGAGCTGGTCGGCAAAGCAGCCGA
Organism: Rikenellaceae bacterium; assembly: GCA_017463585.1. GTDB lineage: Bacteria > Bacteroidota > Bacteroidia > Bacteroidales > Rikenellaceae > Alistipes. Next base: position 239,576 of record JAFTOX010000003.1, read on the forward strand.
GATGAAACTCGTTATGGAGGGTGGTTCGAAGTTTAATGGCTACAACTTCAAGACCAAGAACGCAGCGTGCGAGCTTGCCGGTGGCAGCGACGCTAAGATTCAGTGCAACGATCGTATCGATGTGGCTGATCTTACGGGCAATAGCACGCTTTACTTCAAGGGCGACTGCGAGATTGGCAAGGTTAATTTGAAGGGTGGCTCGACACTCGGCAACCGCTAATCCGACACCAATCAACAACAAACGATCGCTGCCCGATTGGGTGGCGATTGTTTATTTTGTAACAATAGTAAGCAAATATCGAGCAGAATCGCTATCTTTGCACTATGATTTTCAAAGATTAATCGACGATGAGCAATATTCCAAGCAATATCCCCGAAAAGACTATCGAGCGTCTGAGCGAATATCGACGCACGTTGTTGCGTTGCCACAAGCAGGGTATCACACATATCTTCTCGCACGTGTTGGCGGGTATGCACGGCATTACGGCCGTTCAGGTGCGCCGCGACTTGATGTTAATCGGCTTTTCGAGCGATACCAAGAAGGGCTACGACGTGAAGGTGTTGATAGATTTCATCTCGTCGATTCTCGATAGTGAGTCGCCGATGAATATTGGTGTGATCGGTATGGGTCACCTCGGTCAGGCCATTACTAAATACTTCAATAGCAAGGACCTGAAATTGAAAATCACGGCTGCTTTCGATATTGACCAGAATAAAGTGGGTACGATGATCGACGGAATACCCGTGTTCCATATGGACGAATTCGAGGAGCGCGTATCGGAGCTTGGTATTAACATCGTCGTTCTGTCGTCGCCCGCACGTGTGGCGTCGGAGTTGGACGTTCCGATTATCAATGCGGGTATCAAGGGCGTGCTCAATTTCACCTCGAAACCGCTGAACCTGCCGCACGGAATCGTTGTCGAGAATTACGACATCACAACGCTGCTCGAAAAGGTGGCATATTTCGTTAAGGAGAACGAGGAAAAGGATATTTAAGCGATGACGGTTCACTACGGTTTTGACTCTCTGCCTGCGTTTCGTGCACCCGTTGTAACGGTCGGATCGTATGATGGTGTGCACGGAGGTCATCGTGCTATTTTGCAACGTATCAACGAGTTGGCGAAGCAGAACGGTGGCGAGAGCGTAGTTGTAACCTTTGCACCGCACCCGCGAATTGTGCTGGGTAAGGCCGATGGTTTGAAATTGCTTAACACGCTCGACGAGAAAATAGTATTGCTCGACGAGGTAGGGATTGATCGCTTGATCGTTGCACCTTTTACCGAGGAGTTTAGCCGTCTATCATCGGAGGAGTATGTACGTGATTATCTGGTCGGAAAGATCGGCGTACGCACGCTGGTGGTGGGGTATAACCACCATTTTGGTCATAACAAAGATGGCGACTTCCGCTTTCTGCAATCGTTGCAACAAGAGTACGGCTTTGAGGTGTGCGAGATTCCTCGACAACAAATCGACGACGAAAAGGTCAGCTCGACCGTTGTGAGAGGGCTGATTGCTGAGGGCGACGTAGCTCACGCAATGCGTCTATTGAAGCGTCCTTACATATTGATAACCAACATTAAAGAGAATCGACTCGACCAATACAAATTATTACCGCCCGATGGTCGGTACCGCGTTCAAATCGAGGGTCAAGGTGCGGCCGTTTTGGTTATTTCGAGCCGAGGTGTGCAACTCGATTATGCCTCGACATACAACTTGGAGCAAGCACTCCAAATAGGATTTATCGAACGTATTGGATAAAAAAGCGCGAAACATATCGACAATTCGAAAAAAAATGTTAACTTTGTCAATTAAAACCCATATAGCTTATGTCATTTATTACCGATAGAATCAAGACCGAGGGCCTGACGTTCGACGACGTGCTCCTCGTTCCGGCATACTCGGAAGTATTGCCCCGCGAAGTGGATATTACCTCGAAATTCACTCGCAACATTCGTCTTAACACCCCGATCGTTTCGGCTGCAATGGATACCGTAACCGAGGCAGAACTTGCTATCGCCATCGCTCGCGAGGGTGGTATCGGTGTAATTCACAAGAATATGAGCATCGCAGCTCAGGCCGCTCAGGTGCGCAAGGTTAAGCGTGCTGAGAACGGTATGATCTACGATCCTATCACTATCTCGAAGGACAACACCGTAGGCGATGCACTCAAATTGATGCACGACAACAAGATCGGTGGTATTCCCGTTGTGAACGATTCGAACATTCTGATCGGTATCGTAACCAACCGCGACCTGCGTTTCCAGCGCGATATGTCGCGTAAGATCGAGGAGGTGATGACCCACGAGGGTCTGGTTACGACCACCAACCCCGATTTGACCCACGCTGCCGACATCTTGTTGCAGAATAAGATCGAGAAGTTGCCCGTAGTTGACGCTAATGGCAAATTGGTCGGTCTGCTCACCTACAAGGATATCACTAAGGTTCAGCAGAATCCTAACGCTTGCAAGGACGCTAAGGGTCGTCTGCGTGTAGCTGCGGGTGTAGGCGTAACGCCCGACTCGATGGAGCGTGTGGCTGCATTGCACGATTCGCAGGTCGATGTTGTGGTACTCGACTCGGCTCACGGCCACTCGAAGAATATCGTCAACCTGCTGAAACAGATCAAGGCAACATATACCGATATTGACGTTGTGGTTGGCAATATCGCAACGGGTGAGGCTGCTCGCTACTTGGCTGACGCAGGTGCTGATGGCGTTAAGGTTGGTATCGGTCCCGGTTCGATCTGTACGACTCGCGTAATCGCAGGTGTCGGCGTTCCTCAGTTGGAGGCTATCTACGACGTAGCTAAGGCATTGAAGGGTAGTGATGTGGGTATTATTGCCGATGGCGGTCTGCGCTACTCGGGCGATATCGTTAAGGCATTGGCTGCCGGTGGCGACTGCGTAATGGCTGGTTCGATGTTCGCAGGAGTAGAGGAGTCACCCGGTGAGACTATCATCTACAATGGTCGTAAGTTCAAGACCTATCGCGGTATGGGTTCGTTGGAGGCTATGCAGTGCGGTTCGAAGGATCGCTACTTCCAGGGTAACGAGACTGATACCAAGAAACTTGTTCCCGAGGGTATCGCAGCACGCGTTCCGTTCAAGGGTACGTTGGCTGAGGTTATCTACCAGCTGGTAGGTGGTCTGCGTTCGGGTATGGGTTACGTAGGTGCCAAGAATATCGAGGCATTGAAGAAGGCTCAGTTTATCCGTATTACCGACTCGGGCGTTCAGGAGTCGCACCCGCACGATGTAGCTATCACGCGCGAGGCTCCCAATTACAGCCGTGGCGAGTAAAGCAATGCTCGAATATAAGGTACAAATCCGCGCTCGCTACCGCGACACCGACCAGATGGGTATTATCCATCACTCGAACTATGTAGCATATTTCGAGGAGGCTCGCGGTGAGGCAATTCGTCAGCTCGGTCTTTCGTACAAGGAGATGGAGGATCGTGGGGTGATGATGCCCGTAGTCGATGTGCAGCTGCACTACTATGCTCCCGCATATTACGACGATCTGCTGACGTTCGTTGTGCGAGTGGAGAAGATGCCGATGGCTCGCATTGAGTTCTTCTATGATGTCTATAATCAACACGAGCAACTGATCAACAAGGGTAAGGTGGTGCTCGGTTTTATGCACAGCTCGACACGTCGTCCTTGCCGCGCTCCCGAGTGGTTTATGGACGTACTGCGCAAGGCAGGTTTGGAGGATTAATTCGAGGTTAATTACTAAAAGTTTGATGAGGACTGACTCAATTGAGTTAGTCCTCATTTTCATTTTATGACAAACCATAATCCGCAAAACGAAAAGGTGCATCTGTAAAAAACGAAAAGGTGCATTTTGGGGAAAATAAAATCCGATCCTTTTTTGAGGGTCGGATTTTTTAATGGCAGCGACACGCCGGGCACAACAAGTCATAGATATCAGGAAGCGTCTGCATTGCGAAGTCGCCTGTTAAGTATGCCACTTGTTCGCCTGTGAAATTCATATAAAACTCTTCGGCTATATCATCAACAAGATGCCTTTGCTCGTGTGCTAATGAGTTGTAGAATTGGGCGGGCGAGGTCGATAGTCCAATCACCATTATGGTTTTTCTCCAATAATTATTGGTATAGGTAAATCCCGTATTCATATCGCCCGACAAAAGATTAGACAAAACTCTATCACATATCGCATTGGGGCATCTAATGGCTTTTAGATGCTCTAATATAGACGATATATAATAGCGGGTTACTGCATAGTAAACAGTAACCCGCCAATCATAGTCCTTGATATAGTAATCACGAACACGCATAGCTATCGACCTTCGTCCCACGCAACCGGGCAACCCTCACCAATACAACGACCAACATATTCGTCGAGTGTTTTGGAAGGAGCGGCCGACACGTCATCAAGATAGTCTCGAATATAATGAGCTAGTTGCTGCTGACTAGTGATCGATGAGCCATAATACTTAGCCAACGCGTAGTTGCACACATAAACAGCATCATAACCTTTGTCGTTTTTAAGCTTAACGCCGTGCTGTTTCAATAGTTCTTCAACCTTATGTTTATCGTACGGCTGATCTAATGGCTTGCCCTCGCGTGTTTGCAGATGAGCCACAGCGTAATCACATAAAGCCTTAGAGAAATGCCAGCCGTGAGCCGTAAGATATGCCTTCATTGCACGTGGCAGGTCGTCATAAGTATCCAATCGATCCATATACATTCAAACTTTAAGAGAGAGGGGTTATCCCTCTCTCTGGTTAGCGATTATAGTAGTTGCCACCGCGACCGTAAGGGCCTGTACCTTCTACACCTCGACGCTCATTGTAGCCACCGCCACCATAATCACCTCGCTCGTTGTAGTTGGGCATCATCGGAGCAACAGGATACATCGGCATACGCTCATTGTAGCCACCGCCCTGCATACCGCCATCACGCTCGTTGTAATTGGGCATCATCGGAGGATACCCTCGGTGTTGCATACCACCTTGCATCTGTTCCATCGCCTCGCGATGTCCCATTGCACGACCTCGCTCGAAGGCCTCACGCTCGTCGCGCATAAAGTCCTGCATCATCGGATCGTGGCCCATCGAATGGCCTTTCAACATATTATTCCACATCTTTTTCTTCTTTTTTTGATTTAGAACTTTTACCTGTACCGGCGACTGTCAAGGTCATTTGCTGCATCGCTTCGAGCATAAGCGTCATTGAGCGCTCTAATCGATCAAAGCGTTCATTTTGGGCCTTTGCATCGCCATACGCAGGAATCACCTTACTCAATATGTCCTCGCACTCAGCAACGATCTCCTTACGCAGTGGTACGCTTGCGATCTCGTCTTCGTTCTGCTTCTGTATGGCTCGAACCTCATTCGCTATTGGATCAAGTGTACACGATAGCGTGAGAGCCGAGTTGGACGTTACACTCGCAGTTTCCGACACGACGATAGTTTTGGTCGTACCACCAAATTCTATTGTCAGATCACGGACTCGATCTCCGCCAAAAGCATTAAAGTTCGGCTGTATCTGTCCCATTTGGGGCATTGGATTCTCAACGCGGGGATCTGATACCCCTACAATTGTACCAACATAGTATTTCGGTACTCGCTGAGTTTTGTCCAGCAGATGCACCTGGTATCCTCGTTGTAAGTCTTTGAACATTTTTTTGTAAGATTTTAGTTAGTATTATCCCTCTGTGGGCGCGTCAGTAGCTGTGGCTCCCGACGTCGTAGATTCAAGTATCCTGAACGTTCCATTGTTCTTATCGAGCAAAGCCAAGCGTTCAGTGTTAGCAGTGATATCACCAGCAACGATCGGATTATTGTCCTTATCGACGACTGGCGATTTAGCAGTACTCGTCGAGCCTGTGATGGTGCTTGTGGTCGAGTTTGTGGGAATTACGACCGTAACAGGCAATGTAGCATCGGCTGTCGGAATCGATCCAATACGGAATACAACTAAGCATCGGCACGGCAATTCAGCATAATCACAAGGATCAATACCAAAATCGAACGATGTATCCGACACGTTATAGCCATTGATTGGCAACTCGAATGTTCTCAGCTCGCGCAAGCGAGGAGCTCGGCGCGGCACAAGGCCGCCACCGAACGGGAACAAGGGGTCAAATAAACCGGGCATTGTTCACCTCCTCTCTGCTTAGCAACCACAGTTTCTGTCGTATGCTGCGCGATCACCCGCGAATGTACCCAGTGCTACCGCGCGAGCAACATCGAGGTTCACAGCCGACAACTGCGGATAGGGAACCGATACCGTCTGAGGCAACTTACACTTGATGCCATCAACCTCACGCTGCAAGCCCTGCAAAATCTGAGTGATCGGAGCCAACGAGCTGCCGAGCATCTGGGCTACTGCCGCAGTCTGATGCTCATTGCTGAGCTGTGCCATCAGAGCCGACTTCGACTCCTGCAAAGCGTGGATCTCACGCTGCATCTCGCGCTTCTCAGCGGCACACGAGATTTCGATCATTTTGGCTGTCTGTGCGTCGATCTTACCACCCAACAGGTTTGTCTGCTCAATTGTTGCCAGGCGGTTCTCATAACCCTGACGCTCGATAGCAGTCTTCAACTCGCAGCAGCAAGAAGCAATCTGCGACATAATTGAAGCATCGCCAGCCTGCAAAGCATTGATAATCTGCTGAGCTGAAAGTCCCTGCTGACCGGCCAATGTAGTGATCTGTGTAGCAATGGTGTTGATAGCAGCATTGATCTGATTGGTATTACAGCCAATAGTCTGTGCCAACTGCGACAAGTCGGTACCGTTACGCTGGATCGCCGACATTACAAGGTCAAGCGATGTGTCGCGACAATTGTTATTGCCTCCGCCAAAGAGGCCGTTACCATTGCCACCCCAGCCGAACAGAGCTGCGACAACAACCAATGCAATCAGGCCATTGATGCCACCACCGAAGCCGCCGAAACCGCCATTACCCATCAATGCCAGTACAGCATTGGTATCAAGGCCTCGGCTTTGCAGTGCCGGGATTAGCAACGAAGCGATGTCGGTACCATTGCCGGCACCACCTGCCATATAAATTTTTTGAGTGTCCATTTAATCGTTGTTTAATTTACGTTTAATGGCCGTTTCGGGGCCGGCCAAAATCCACCCGATCGATCACTGCAAAGATCGGGATCTGAGATCGGCCAACCAATTTATATGTGGCTATAACTCGCCCAACTTGTCGTAATATGGGGTCGGATCGGTCCAAACCGTGGACGATAGCACTCGCTGAACGACTTTACTACTCCAACCTGTGCGGCGAGAAATTACGTCATAAATGAAACCTTTGGCCACTGCCGGATACAGTGGACCTGCCTGTTCACGCAGCTCTGCGTGGATCTCGTGAAACTCATTGTCGCGCAAAATTGTGCGCAAATTGCGAATTTTAGCCATTTTTTATACCTTTGCAATCTCTGACCACATAAAAAATAGGTGCAGACACACCCAAGGACTATAATAGCCCCTGCCGTGGTGTGTCTGCACCTCTGCCATCAACGAAAGGTCAGAGAGTCGCTGATGGAGGCGGGGGCTCTTCCTACCCCCCCCAATAAAATGTTTAGAATCTGATAGTTACGCCATATCCAAGATAGATACAGGGCAACAGTCCGTGAGAAGTGTACGCTAAACCTCCACCTGCTTGCACACCGTGAATGATGCGAGGTTGGCGAGATGTTTGCGTGGTAGTAGTCGTTCTTTTCGGCCAGAATTGGACATCAGGAAGACTTTCGACATAAGCTCCACGAGCAGTGATTGTGTAGGTCGAGTCGTCGGTGAACGTGTAATCGCGTATCGGCAACTCAACAATAGCCGAGTCTACCATTTCGAGCGACTGATCGATATGCTCAACCATAGTGGTGCTATCACCAGTTTGGTCGATGATCGGGAAGTTATCTTCCCGAACAAATACGAACTTCACTCTTTCAAAGCGAGATCCGACCTGCTCGCTGATTGATGAGGGAGTTGTGATTGACGAGAGTATCGGGCGATACTCCGTTACCACCTCGGTATGCACCTCCGGCTTTACGGACAACCTTCCAATCAAACAGCCGGCGATCAGTCCGATTGCGATATACCCAACGTTCTTCATCGACAATACAGATCTGCTTCGGCCTTACGACGCCGAGTTAATCCCGGACTAACTTTGCCTTTGGACTTAACAAACGCCATAAAGCGAGGACGGATGTCCCCGAAATTGTCGGCATCGCAGTTCACCTCTTTTAGGAGTGATGAGCGCCTGAAATTGCCACAGCCAACGTTGAACACGAATGAAACCAATGCATCGAACTGATTCTGTCGCAGCGGCGCGTGAACAAGCGCATTAACGAAGTGCTCAGCTTCTGCAACGTCCTCCTGCAACAATTGTCGAGCCTGCTCCTCGGTTACAACATCGCCACGTTTAACCCCGCGTGTATGACCGTAGCCAATCGTCAGTTTTCCGCCAGGACATACATACGCCTTTTCTCTAAGCCCTTCAAAGGTTGCGATAAGGTCGATACCCTCCTTACTTGTTTTCATCTTGTTTTTCAATCGTAATACCTGATAAATCAATGCCTATTTTTTGGCCTGTGGCGACAATAAGAGCCTTCATCAAGCCTTTGCCATTAACGCAGTAACCGCGAAGTTCTGCGAAGTGAGAGAGTATTGACCACATCTCGGCAGCCAAGGCGAGCCCATTGACTGCATATTTAATGAGATCATAATCGAATGCCACAGCAGCTGTTGCGCCAAGCGTAACAATACCGGTGTATTCGACCATTTTGGTCAGCGTGCGACGGATCGCACGGGAGAGACGAATCTGCTCGCCACGACGGCGAGATACGCAAATGCCCAAATAGAGATCAACGGCGATGGCTACCGCGACCACGCATACGAAGGGAATCATAGTTTGGATCGTATCTCTGAAAAATGCGGTGAACGTAACAGTCATAGAACTTTGCAGAACTACGCTCGTGGTGGTTGGGTTATCAGCTAGGTTCATAGTCATTTAGATTATTGCCATCAAGGCACCCATAAATGCCCCAATTGCAGTGTTCAACACATCTCGCCATTCAGGAGTGTGCAACTCTGAATGCCGCGAGTCCCATACCTCCTTGCCGATTCCAATCAGCACACCGCCGATAAAGCCCACCCAACACCAGATCCCAAATAGTGCCAGCACAAAGCTGATTAGTTGTCCAGCGAGTATATGCAACCACGTATCTGCGGGTCGGCTGGCGATGTACGAACACACCGCCTCAGCCATTTGTTTGAGCCTATTCCACATAACTTTACGTGTTTTTGTGCACCTTTTTCCACGCGAAATAGGCAAACAACCCGCAGATAATTAGGAAAACCCCACCTGCAATCCATCCAGCACCGCTTCCAGCATCACTATTCAGTTCTTCGAACGTGTAATTGCGATAAGGAATCACCTCGTCAAGTAGTAGCCCAAATGCTGCAACGATACCCATTAATGAGGCAATAGTTGCATAAACATTCTGCTTATAGGATCTGCCCTCAGTTCGTTTTGCGCGGTAGATGAACCACGCGAGTGCCGCAATCGATACGATTGCCAACACAATAATCATTGTCAATTTCATAGTTTAATACATTTAACGTCCGTATACCTTCAAAGCACCAGATATGCGAATCTGTGACGATGAGGTTAGTGATTGTGATCCTACTTTAATTCTTTTAATTGCATCGTTAATGGACATTGCCTGAATAGACGCAACTACATATGTAGTGTTTGATTGCTCATACATTCCTGACACCCCTATTCCAGCGTCCATTTTTAAGCGAATAGCGCCTGTTTCCTTTCTGTCATTAGTTAAGGAATTTATCTTAAAGTTGTTAAGCAGAATATCATTAATATATATAGGCAAACCACCTTGAATATATCCCTCTTCTGTATACTCAATATATATTTCGCTTAATGGTCTGAGCGATTGACTTTCCCAGATCCAACCATTTGTATAGAAATCATCTGAAGAAAAATCTACTTCACCCAATAACGAAAAAGGGATCAGACCTGCAATTTCATAAGGAGAAAAACCACTATCTTGCACATCGCCGGGGATACGAATTATGGCGACATTCCCATCTTCATAAACTCTTGGACGTGAAGCAGTATCTTCGGAAGATATTCCGCCCTCCCAACTAGCTACTCGATACCATTGTTCTCCATATATCTCTTCAAATCCAACACTGAAAGATAGATACCCAGAATGCTCACGAGTACCTAGAGTCCTATAAGTGTCTTCACCTACTCTAACAGCCAGCAGCCCATCTATATAATTTGTTGCTGTATCCTGATCCCATATTCTTACAGAGGCAAACCTGGGATAATACGAGAGTTCCCCATTAATTGGAGGCATAAGATTTCGCGGGGTAGAGTCAACATCTGCGTTAATCAGCACCCCATTCGACCTTATAAATGAGACCTCCATTATAGCTGGATAATCAGGGGTAGAACAAGCGACAAAAGGTCCTGCCTGCACATTTGCATATATACGGCTTCCATCTCGTGGAATACCGAACTCAATCCCAAATGATTGTCTAGCCAGTACACCAGTATTCAAAATATCTCCGGCCACCCCCGAGGCATACAATACGGTGTCTCCTGCTTCCTGAGAATCTAAAATAACTACTCTATGAACCATATACATTCCGGGATCCTGTATATAAGCAGAAGGATTGCCATAGCTTACCATTAAGACATTGGGATATGACTTATCTGTAAAAGCTCGGAGCAACACATCTCCTCCAGAGACCACACTTTCACCCTCAATCCGTATCACATCAGCGCTCTCTTGACGGTTATAAGATTGAATATTGCTCCACTTACCAGCACTACGCAGATACAACTCTGCGGTTTGTTCCTCTTCGTTTAACACTACACCAATGCTGCCATCTGGCCCCGAAGGTAAATTAGAGAGAGATAATGTGCAATATGGAAGAGACACCGTTTGCCACACCCCGTTAATACATTGTGCGAAAGTGGGCAATGTTTCGTCTATAAACCGAATCGAAGCGGGGAAATCAAAATAATTACAATTCAGTAAGGTCAATGTCAATTTTTGTCCTTTATATTTTGACAGAGCAGCCGATATTAAGGAATTAATCTTTTCTAATGAACTATTCCACAAATTACCATTATCTGTGACGTAGATACTTAGGTTATCATTCCACGTGTGATAGGTTACAATTTCATCGTCACCGCTACGTATGCTAAAACCAGTGCCAACATTGTAGTGTTGGTACTTACGGTCAAGCACTAATGATTCAATTTCAAGTTGGAGAGTTGTTTCTGCATATGCCCCAACAATCCCTGTATATCGACTTTCCAACTCCGCAAGCGACATTTCAGCAGTTGTTTTATGACCATTTATAATGCCGATACTTCCTGACGTAGCATTAATCGTTGCCAATTCTTCAAAAGAATCCGCCTTATTAATCATGGCCTGGCCTATCCAATGGTGATCATTGTATGTATAAAGAGCAAGTTCCTTCCATATAGGATCCCCAATAAATACTGCGGGAAACTGGACAGTCTGGCAACCTTCAAAAACGACCCAAAATTTCACGCCTTGATATTCCGCGAGCACTTCTGCGATTTTGGCATTAATGTCCTCCAATGTCGCATCGTATATAGCCTCGTTTTTGATATGCCCGCCAACACCTTCCGAAAAGCTGCTAGTGGAAAAGCGCATTATCGACTTGTCACCATCTATTATGAAGTCAATCTCGCTGGATACTCCAGTAATAGGAGCTGTTTTCGCTAATAGTTTGAACCCTTTTACTTCTGTTGTCAACGAGATAATGCCAGAACCGCTAACCTCTGCCGAAGCTTCCATATTTGCAGCTGATATTTCGTTCTGAACATAATGAGCTTGCACAACACATAAATCTCCGTCATCTGCATTTAGTTTGTTCATTTCATCTTCTGTCGCAACGGAGTACACGTGAGTATTTATATTCCCCTTACCATTAAGTGATTCGCCGTTGATGGTTTTGAGTTCAGGGTCTGTCGAGCCGACAAAGTCCAATACAACCTGTACTGCTGCATCTGAAATCACGATATCCATCGGGATCAAACGATTATTCCTATGTGATGCTACGGCTAGTGGGCGCAAAATGTCAATCTCAGAGGTCGCCCCCATAAACGCATTCTCACCTCGCTTGATTGAGATGCCAATAGTAGCTCTGCCAGGCGTCAGTTGTCGAGTTTCACCTGCACTTAGCGTACATAATAATATACCTTGATCTGCTTTAGCGAGATCAAAGTCCCCATCTGCGCTATTCTTGGTCAACACGCGACCCATCGCTGTTGTCCTCAGCTCCATCTCGATAGTAATATCGTCAGTAATAGCCATTGGTCTGCCACTACTCAATGCCACGAATCGCAACGTTGCGGTTTCGCCTTTGTAAATGTATGCTCTGCTCATAATCTTACATTAATCAATTATTGGACAAGCCGAGGTATTATATCGACGAGCCTCAGATCCCGCTTGAAGTACTGCCGACACGTCTAGTCCATTCACTAGGCTCTCGACGTATCTGACGAAATCATCAAGTCGTTGTTTATATTTCTCGTACGACATTCTCGCCATCTCTTGCGGGGTTATCTCGCCGTAGCTACCGAATGCCAAACGACCATTGTATGTGGTTGTAGATTGCACCGCGCCATCTACAATGCGTTTCACTTCAAGAGTTAGCGAACGCTGGTATCCGTTGTTTGTATACGCCATTGTATTACTGTTCCAGGTTGATAATGATAATCTTCGTCTTGTTCCGGCGTGATCTGCTCGATTGTCCATTTGTCAATCAGATCGCCATAGTGGGGATAGTAACTCTCAGACCTTGTCGCGCCAACCTCAAATTGAAGTTGCTGACCATACATCAGAGTTACGACTATCGGAGATGAGACGGGGTACTCCGATGTTGCATAGACCTCGGTCTCTCCAAGCTCGTTCTGATCTACAACGAGTGTGATGGTGTTGATCAGATTGACATACACCTGTTCGCATCGATAGTTTATAAATTGAGCCGAGAAGACATCGCTGAGTTCTTCGCAGACGTAGTCAATGAACGACACTTTGAAGTCAACTGCTCCATTTTCGATGTAATAGGCTTTGTCGGCCTGCTTATATTTGTCGATCAACGCTCGCAGACGAGCATCGTCATAGTTTTCCCCCTGCTTTACGATCACGACCTTAAAGTCGTATGGCGAGTTCGCTGGCTGGATTTCAGCTGCGACACCCATCTGATCACGCAGCATACGTTCGAGCATAATGGCAGACGAATTGTATGAGGCTCGTTGCAATGCTGCGTCTCTCCAATCTTGTCCACGATCGTGAAGATCGACAACTCCCGACAGAAGCACTTTCAGAAAGTTGAAGATCTTGATCTGACGCATCACCACCGGCAGATTGAAAGCGATGAATCTATCCCAATTAATTTTCATAAGCCGCCAAATATGATATTGTCAAATCATCGACTACGAAGCTGCCTGAGGTCGAAGCATAGCTATTACCGTCGAGTTCTATGAATGCCCCATCGGCAGTCGCTGTGTGGACACTGCGCAGGATCACGTCAGTAACACCCTCTGCACCCTGTATCGCATCGGTCAGTTTCGTCTTATTAAACACTCCACCATACTTAATGGCATTGATGTAGTTCTCAATAGCTTCTGCCACCGGCGATGTGCCATCAGAGATACGTCTGCCCTCTGACGTCAGCAGTAGCGGGTTGTAATTAACCTGCGCTGAAATCTGTAACTTATCGCTCGCCTTGCTTACGATATCGAGGCGAGAGCCTGCTGGCGCAATGCGTCGCATATAGTACGAGAACCGAGAGAACTCCTCATCGGTCAAAGGCTCCTTCTCGGCTTTGCTAACAAGGATCTGCACACGCTGAATGTCATTGTCGTCCTTCACCTCGCGCGCCGCAGCATAGGTTACGATCCTCGCATCAGGATCATCGGTTGCGTAACCATACGAGCGTGTCGCCTCAATGTAGGTCAGATCGTGCCCGTGCTGGTAGCCGAGCGCCTGATCTCGATACCACGGTATGCTGGCGACATAGCGGGCATCAATCGCTGCATCAACTTCGTTTGATGTGGTCGCAAACGTCTGCTCGACGAGCCAACACGCCAAGGCTACGATGTTAATTATGAGCGACTCAAAAGACACTTTGCTGAATTGTTCATCAAAGGTCTTGTCGGGCTCTAACCCATACAGCGCTACTAGCTCGCCATTGCCAACAAAGCGAGCTTTCAGATCATTCGTAATATCGTTTAATGTTCGCATTTATAGTAGTTTTGAATCTATTTCCTCATCTATCATCATCGTAGCCGGCTCTATCTGCTCTGTGGCAAAGTAGGCAACTACCGTTGGATTAATCACGGTGGGGATTTCCACTTCTGTCGGTGGTGTATCTGTTACGGATCGTCCTGCCAGCAGCGCAATTTGATAAGCAGCTGCCACATCTCCTGCGTGGCGTACGGCAAGATCGAAAAACGTTTGACCATCTAATACTCTAACTTTCATAATGCGCATCGATTAGAAGGTTATCCGTATATTTTACCTCGATGACCTTCTGGCCATCTCCGCGAAGCTGCGAGCATATCTCCGCGATAAGTGCACTGGTATTATCATCGCGCAAGAAGCGCATAGCACCGACGCCAGTGGTTGGCCAGGCTTTGAACTCACCTGCTGCGGCTACTGTCAGCAGTGCCTGGTTCTGCGAGGTGATATCGTCCATCGCCAAGCCCTCAACTATGCGACCTTGCGCATCTCGCTTTGCATTCACTTGCAGATCTGGTGTGAGCATTATGCCGTATGACTTATTCATCAGTGCTTGATCATTGTATCTTCAAGGGCGTCGCGATTAGCCAGTTCAAGCGAGCTGGACGCCCACACGCTCGCAGCTGCTTTAAGTTTTGCACCTCCATCATTGGGGGTAACAACCCACGACTTAAATGCAGTTTTAAGGTTGTTTAAGTCGTGTTTAAGAGAGTCTATCTCGTCGATCAAGGCCGAGACGTTTACCAATCCTCCATTCTCTCCGTCATTGATAATTATCTCCTCGACACTTGCCGATATCTTATCTATGGCCGAGAAACCCATTGCATAGGTCAGAGACTCCTCGTTGTCGATGATTGCGACAATACACCACGCTCCAACCTTGGGGATCATCACGATCTCGGCTTCCTCGACCGATGTCAGGCGCACATCATAGATGATGTAGCCCTCATCGATCTTCACGTCGCAGGTCTGCGCCTGTTCATTGACAGCCTCGACTGTACCCAACTGCATCTGCGATGGCGCAGCTTGTCTAGATAGTGCTTTAATCCCGGCACGAATACGATCAGTTCTGTCCATTGCTCAATGCCCTCCCAATTTTTACTTCACGACGGAACCCATTTCGCCCGGCTGTGGTGTTGACAGCCTCGATCATATATCGACCGTAACGGTTGCCACTAAATCGTCGGTCGCGGATCTCGGCCGTCATTCCTGGTTCCGCGTACGGGATACCGAAAGTGGTGATAGATCCCGAGAACCCGTCATACTTCATTGTCTTCAACTTATCTTGCGCCAGGCGTCGCAGTTCTGCCTCGGTTGTTACGTTGTAGAAGTGCAACGTCGTAACCGATGCAGCGTCGCTGTCGCCGACATCGATGCGCAGTTTCTTGTTACTCGGCAAGATCGACACAGCGTTGATCTTGATGCGCACATCGCCCTCGCGTCGGAACGTCAGATCGGGACGAATGACATTCTGTTCAAGATCGTAACGTGCGGTACCCGTATTCATATCGGTGTATGGCACCATCACGTGCAACTTGCCACCTTGATAGAACGCTTCTAAACCATACTTCGAACAGAGCTCTTCGATGGCATCGAACACGCTACCACCGCCTTTAACGGCGAATGGCGACAATGTAACATCAGGCACCTCGTCCAGCTGAACCTCAGGAACAAGATAGCGCAGCACATCAGCCAACTTCACTTTGCGCCAACTCTTAGCCTTGGGGTGCTGACGTTTCAGCTGATACATCTCGTCCTCGCACTCGATCACCACAGGGCGACGCTGCGACACATCGACCACGTAGCCGGTGAACTCCTCACGAATGCCGTAACCCTCGTAGCCGAGGCGGATCGATACACGATCGCCACCTTGCAGAACATTACACAGATACTGCGCATCATACTCCGAGGGCAACGTGATCGAGGCAGTGGCTGCGAGTTCCGAGCGCGAGCGTGAAATATGCACCTCCGACAACGATCGGAATGTGTAACGGCCAATATCTGCCTGCATTGTCAATACAAAACTCACGACCAGCCCTCCTTGATTTCAAGTTGAACATCACGATCCGACACTGCTGTGATGGTGAAGACCTGCATAGATTGAGCTCCCGCCTCTGCTGGCTCGCTATGACTCTTGATAACAATCTTATCGATGCCATAGCAACGATTCAGAATGTCATTCTGGACCTTGATGCCACCCATCTTGGTGAAGAGATTGTTGAGCTTGGCAACCTGATCGAACGGATAGTCGTCGTTATCTTCATTCATCAGAACACCACGGATCACGATCGTATAACCTTCCAATGCAACCTCCTCGATCACCGGACCGACCCCGCCCGTCATCTGTGTCTGAATGACGGTCTTGGACGCCGACACCGAGATTAGAGGATCGACCGGCAATGTCCAGCCGTCGAGCGTCAGCGTATCAAGGAAGATGTCGCCTGCCGCAGCACCTGCATAGCCCAATGTTGATGGACGCCCCGACGTGCCGGTGAGCGAGCCGTCCCAAACACGCGGTGAAGTAACTAATGGTTCCTTCCCTACCTCGATTTCGTTCGAAGCTGCTACACGCCCATTGCGAACGTGTCCCGACAGATACGAGAACAGCGCAAGCGTCGAGCCGAAAGGCTCTGCCTCGATGAGCACATTGTGTATGTTTGCAGGGAGTTTCATTATCGTGCTGCTATTTGTTCGGCACCGTAGATTGCTCGGATCAGAGCCTCCTCGACGATGGTCGTGATGTCGTCGCGCGATTCACGCACTGTCGAGTTGAACGATTGCGAGCCCACCAATGAGCCAATAGTTACGTTAATTACTTTCTGTTGGCGGCCACCGCCGATAGCCGTCGAGATTGCTGACTGTGCGTCGGCATTAGCCTTGCCATTGCCTCCATTGGTTGCCCCATTCGTTCCTTCACTCGTTGTGGTACCGAACATTTCATCTTCGATCTGATTAATCGCACTAATTCGTCCCGCCAAGCCATATACCTCATTATAATGATATGAGTAGCGGGGGTGATACGTACCCAATAGATCAAGTTGTTTCTGCGATCTTTCAATACGCTGCTCATAAGCAGCTCTATTGCTTTGAAGATTCGCGCGTAGCTGCTCCTGACGCTCAGGGCTAAGGTCTATGAAGTTATCATAAGCATCAGCAAATGCTCGATTCTCTTGTCTCGCACCGATAGCTCTCACAACAGATTCACCTCCAAAAGTAGATCCAAGAAAATCTGTAACAGACGACAGGATTTCAACTATTCTAACACGAAATGGAAGGAGAGCATTACCTAACTCTGTTAGCTGAATATTCAGCCTGTTACGCAATTCCTCTTCGAGCAATGTAGCGTCGTTTCGAGCCAACGCACGAGCCTCTGCCAATTTCAATTCGGCACTTTCAAAATTACTCAATTGACTTGCCAGCTGCTCTGCTCCACCTGCTGCGGCGTTGAGCATTGCAGTCAAGCCCTCCGAACCGCTGAAAGCGTTTTTGAGGTTATTGACCTGCTGCTGGGTCTGCTGCGATGAGAAGGTATCGGCAAGCTCAGTCATCAGCTGAATGACTGACTTAAAGCTACCATCAGAGGTGTAGGGGTTGATCCCAGCGTTCAGGAAGCCTTTAATCGTTCCTTCACGCGTCAGATCGCGGAAGAGAGAGTTGGTCATCGTCGCCGCCTCGTCAGTCGACTTCGTGCGCATAGTGAAGAGTGTAAACATCTTCATTGCGTCAGTAAACGACTGACCTGAGGCCGCCGCCGAACCTGCAAAGACAGGCGAGGCTTTGGCCAGCTGGTCGAATGTCATTGCACCGGCTACGAGCGAGGCGTATGCTGCCGATTGGTATTTACCAATCTCGGAGTTACTGAATCCGTAGTTAGCCTGCGCCTTCGCCAAGCCAGCTACCCACTCATTGGGATCTGCACCCATCAAGCGAGCGAACTCCATACCTTGACGCACCATTGGCGATGCCTGAGCTCCGTACATTCCTGTGATTGACTGCACGTCGAAGTATGCACGCGAGGTCGCTCCGATATCGTGGCCACCGGCGTATGCCGTACTTGCAATCGGTCCCTTCAAACGATTCAGCTCGCCAATGCTACGTGATAGGTTTATGTTGGCAAGATTACGGAACTCGGTATTGAATGCTTTGGCACGATTGGTGGCGTCGACCATCACTGCGCCAACGCCAGCGATGAGTGCACCTCCCATAATCAAAGGGTTCTTGACCACAGACAGCGCACGCCCTACACCCGGAATCTCGCGGGCAGCCTCGCGCATATTGGCATTCATCCCAATTGTTTGCGAACGCAGGTTGCGCATAACACGATTAGCGTCATCAGCCTTGACCTTCATCTTGTCAAGTACCGGCGACACATAATCACGTCCTATTAGTTCATATACAACCTCTTTGATTGTCATAATATCGAAGTCTTCTTCTCCTGTTCACGAATCCATTGCAACTCCTCCCATCGTGCAGCCCACTCATCGTCGGACAACTTATCGGGATCGAGGTGAAAATAATAGCGCAGCATAGCATTCACTTGCCTCACGGGGTTGCGCGCCACTGACCCCCGCGAGGCTATAATTTTACCATCTCAGCCGTTGCCGTCTGCATCAGACCATTCATCTGTGCAGCTGCGCCATAGAAGAGATCTGTCGTGGTGATTATCTCCTTGTCGCCAGCCAACCAGCAGTTGGTCATAATCGTCTCCTCGAAGAGTGAGGGACGCTGGCGCGACGAGGTGGTTGCCAAATCGATCACTCGACGATCAGGCTTGTGCAAGTACATCTTCTTGTCGCCGACGGTGATCAGATAGATATCGCCATACACGCGCTTCGCTGCCTCGATCTGCTCCGGAGTCAGTTCGGTGAGCGTGTTCTGTTCGTACGGTACTTTCTTAAATTCCATTGAAATGTTGTTTAATTACTGATTCAACAATGGGATATCGGTAATGAGTTCAAGATCGATGGTCATATTGCCATCGTCCGTGGTCATACCCTTGCTATATCGCTGCACCTGGCAATATGGGACGATATCGGTTGTGATCTGACCGCCCAGAGGGGCGTAGGCCACCACGATGTTGAAGGGTGCCAGATCGCAGACATCGGTACCAGCAGGCATCGACGCCTGGATTGCCTCGAACTCCGACTGCAAGATGGTCAGGCGAGCGGGTTCTGCGTCCTTGCGACCACGACCTCGCTTGATCGGGCGATTACCGCGCCCGTGGATATTGGTATACGACTTGCTGGCGCCATAGGAGAAGCCTACGAAGCCAACCAAGCTGCGTCCGAGGAGTGAAATCTTCACGTCCTCGAACGCATATTCGGTTCCATTAATCATTGCTTAACGAATTTGTGTAGAAAACATTGATCTGCATTCGATAGATCACACCACGCGCAACGATTGCCAAATCGACGATCAGCGGAGACGCGCTATCCCACAATGACTGTTCAGGATCGATCGTACACTCGACGCCCGACACTTCGTCTGCCATCTGGGTGAGTACCGAGGTCTCAATATCGCTCTCGATATTGCGAACAATCTCGATGGCGATCTGGCCAGTAGTCGAGTCGATCTCAACATCATCACGCAGATATTCGAGCGCTTTCAATCGTGCCAGGTCAGCTGCTTTGTCGAGCGTACGACCCATACGAATAGAGTCGCAATCGTCAGTCGAAGCAACAGCTGTATAATCAGCCGACCAGTAGAACCCTGACATACCGTCGAATGTACGCATAAAGATATAGCCCATATCGTCGATAGCCGAAAGCTGATCGTCGTCATAATAGCCGACATTGTTCGAGTTTCTGCCATTCGAGATACCGGCTGCCGATACAGGCAGTGCACCATTACGTACGCGGGCTACATCACGCGACACCGGGATAGCAGCCACCGAGCCGAGCAGTAGACCGACCTGAGCATAACCCGCATAGTCCACATCTTCGACAGCGACAAGCGGATCCTGAGAAATCACCACCGACACGCGGTTAGCAGACATCTCACGCAATGAAGGGGCAGTCGAATAATCCTCGACAAAGTCGCGACCCTCAATGAGAATCTGCACTGACTTATTGCGCTCGGCAGCCCATTTATACAGAGCCTGCGCAGCGGTAACATTTGTTGCCAAATTCGCAAACTCTTCACTCATCGATGAGAGTGCCAATTGTCTGATTGCGCCCTTGGCAAAGGTCAGCAGTTTGGCCGCTGCGCCATCAGAGATGGCGAGGACTGTTGTCATTGGCGTTTGCTTAGCCACCGGCATTACGAAGAGTTTCGTGCCCTTCGGTGCCATTGCGTAGAAGTCGCTGATGTGGTGCCATAGCATTACCTTATTGGCAAGGTCGTATGCCTTGGTGATACCCTTGCTTTCTGCCTCCGCAAGCGAGGTCAGCAAAATGGGCTCACCGATGATGATCTTCTCATCAACAGCTACGGCATCAGCAATAAGTCCCGATGTGCCATCTTCTCGACGTGCACTCTTCCCAAGTCCCTGCTGACGTACTATTGTAACATTAGATAACGGCATTGTGATAGTTGTTTAAGCGACACCCAAGGCGATGATAGAGTCGCCTTGGGCTCGCAGGTTAGACTTATGACTGTGCGGTACCTGAATAGATAACGCCCAGTGCCTCCTTCTTCTTCGGCATTGCCAAGAAGTACTCGCGCACGTTGTAGAGGTTACGCTGATACAGCGGATCGGTCTCTGCTCGCGACAGGTACTGCTTGCGCTCACCGGTTGCCTTGCCGACACGCGAGACGTGGAATGCCACCGACGCCTGGTACTCGCCCTGCTCAGCAGCCACGCCGTACGCCTTGCGGCTACCATTAGCAGTGTATACCGGGTTAGCTACGAACTCGTAGATCTCGAAGCCGTACATCTTGGCAATCGCGCCCGTAGTGTGGTTCTGATACTGCTGAGCGAATGCCAAATCGCCAACGAGCAAATCGGCTACGTGATCAGGACACAGAACCAATCGACGACCAGCAATCGGCACACCCATTTTATCGAATGCTGTCTTCAACTTGATGACGTCGGCACGAGTCAGGCGCAGACGCGTTCCATCGGTCTTGACCGCCTCACTATCGAAATCAACGCCAGTGGTGGCGATAACGGGAGTCGCGTCAGCATTAGCCTCGGCTGCGAAATTGAAGATAGCCTTGTCGAGTCGATATTCGCTAATAGCCACGCGGTGTTCCTCAATAACGTGCGGCATCAGTTCCGCCTTAATATCATATACAACATCATCAGTAACAGGGGTCGCCTTCGTCTGCAATTTATCAAGCGTCAGAACGATGTCAGCGTTATTCATCTCCTGAACAGGGATCGGGTACTGAGTGTTATTAACCAATACTTCCGGATCAAGGTCAAAGTCAATCAGGTGAATGATATTACCATCTTTGACAAATCGCGAGTAGTCCGAGATGCCCTCCAAGAAGGTACCTGTATCGGCGTGATTGAAAGACTTGACAAACTCCTTCGTCCATACCTCAGGGATCAAATCAGCGCACAATGCACCTGTGGGCACACCCTTAGGAATCAACGAAAGCAGTACGGCGGCAGCACCACCTGCTGCGCCAAAGGTCGCAGTGCCAATCAGCATTGCGATAACGAGCGAAAGAATAATTTTTGCAAATCTCATAGTTAGTTTGTTTTGGTTTACTGTTGATACTTTTCTTCGAGCAACTGGTTGTACAGGTCGGGGTTGTCGTGCTTCATATCGAAGAGTTCCTTCGAAGTGTAGTCGTCGAACTTCTTGGTTGTCGATGCCGAGGTGCCGGACGAGCGATGGATAAAGTTCATTGCGCTACTACGCTTAGGCAGAGCATCGAGGGCTGTGCGTAAAGTGTCAGCGCCCATCGTCTTGCCAATGTTCTCATAGGTTGTGCGAGTTTCGGCGGTGAGTCGACCATCTTTGACAGCGTTATCCAACATCTCGGTAATATGACCAGCTACGATCGTGTCTCGTTCATTGGCCATAGTTTGCAGGTGCGCAATTGCATCGAGCACCTGCTGCTCGGTTGCATCTTCGGGCAGACCGAGCCTCTTGCATAAATTTTTAATATCCATTTTTGATTGTGAAATAGTGGCGTCCAAGGCGGCTGTAACGCAGGCATAGATACCCGCAGCAGCCTCCGCAGACGTCGGTTTAACAATATTTGTTGATACGACAGGATTAATTACCTCGTCGATTAAGCCGGCATCGAGAGCTTCGGTGGCGGTGAACCAGTGATCCTTGCCATCAAACCACTCTTCGATGATTTCGTCAGCAATGCCACGAGCGCGCAACTCGACTTTCAGACTCTCCTCTACTTTGGCGAGGAGATCAGCGATGCTGGTCATATCCTGCTTGTTGCCACTTACGTAACTAACCGATGGAGCGTGCACCATAATAAGAGCATTGCGAGCCGCCTCGATCTTGTCGGCCGAGAGCATCAGAATTGCGCCCATTGACGCTGCCATACCTTCAACTCGTACGGTAACAGGACGCGACGAATCGCGAAGCGCTGCGCTCATTGCTGCGCCCTCGGTAACACTGCCCCCATTAGTGGAGAGGTGAATGATCGGATCGCCGTAGTCAGAAGCACGGCGAAGAGCCGACGAGAACCATTCACTGTCGTATGACTCGCCAATAGTCCCGTAGGCATAAATGTGATTATTTCGAACTTCAATCATAGCTTTTGTGATTTGGCGCAAAGTAATATCGGAGGCATTGAAAATCCAAAAAAGAGTCCAACCCTTGGACTAAATAGTCCAACCGTTGGACACTTTTTAGGAAAAACCGACCGGTGATTCTACTTTTGGCGAAAACTCAAAAAATGGACAAACAACACTTTGATGATCGAGATCTCGCTGAAATCCTGTATATGCGCGGGATATCGCAACGTGAAATCGCGTCTAAAATAGGTAAGTCGGAGGCCACTATATCAGAATGGGCCAAAGCCGGTGGTTGGCGCGAAAAGAGAGCAGCAACAAAGTTCTCTCGCGCAAGCCTTGTAACGAATCTATTGCTCCGCCTCGACGAGATGTCGCGTGAGGAGGTGATGGACGTGAAGGAGTTAGCTAAATTGAGTCGGGTCGTCAAGGAACTCGACAAGCAGATCGGACTAACCGAATACGTCGACTGCTTCATCTCGTTCGGCGAGTGGATGCAACGCCATCCCGACATCTCCGAGGAGATCAAGGCGACGATGTCGGGTCAGGGCACATCATTTTGGTCGCGATTCCAAAAAGCCGTCAACGACGCGCAGGACAAGTTCATTAATGATTTGGTAACACAGTAATGGCACGATCGAAACATAAAGCGCAGCTTCGGTGGGAGCGATGGCGTGAATTGGTGTACACGACAAGCGATCAGGATACTGATGTGTTAGCTGAACGCGCCGCACGTATTGCCAAGGCGAAGAACTCGTACAAGTTCTTTGCGATGTCATATTTCCCGCAATATGCCACTGCGGAGACTCCCGATTTTCACGTAGACTTGGCTAACAAGGTGAAGCGCAATCGTACGATCAAGGCGATAGTGCGCTGGGGGCGAGCACAGGCGAAATCTATCGTCTGCGATTTTATCATACCGCTATGGTTGTGGATCAATGGCGAGGATATCTACTTGGTGCTGATTGGGAACACGCAGGACAAGGCGATCAAGCTGCTCGCTGACCTCAAAAGCGAGTTCGAAAGCAACGAGTTGCTACGTGCTGATTTCGGAGATCAAACCACCAACACCTGGCGAGATGATTACTTCGTATGTCGTGAGCGTTTCGTGGCTGCGGCGTTGGGTATGGGACAGGAGGTGCGCGGTCTGCGTCGCGGTGGTCGACGTCCCAACTTCTGTATATGCGATGACTTGGAGGACAAGAACACGGTCAAGAACCCCAAAATACAGGACGAGGTGGTAACGTGGATCCTTGGATCGTTGTTGCCCACGATGGACGGTCCAACTCGTCGAGCCCTCTTCCCCAACAATAACTTTGCACCTCGCACAATCCAATCCGAACTCGAAAAGCGTAACCCTTATTGGTTGGTGCATCGAGTCGATGCGACCGTTGGTCCGTCGCTCACGCCGCGATGGGCGAGCAAGTACCCAGCTGATCACTTTATCAAGATCCGCGAGGAGATTGGCTCGGTAGCCTTCGAAGCTGAATACAACAATCGTCCGTGGATCGAGGGTAAGATCTTCACACAGGAGATGATCGATCGTTGCTGGTGCGAAGTTCCGACGTTCAAACGCTATCAGCACATCGTCGGTCATTGGGACCCGGCATACTCTGGCAAGAACGACTATAACGCTGTCAAGGTGTGGGGTCTGCACGACCACCGATTCTATCTTCTCGGAGGCTTAGTCGATCAATGTACGATGCGCAGAGCCGTCGACTGGATCCAGCGCTATGATATCGAGGCCAGACAAAAGAATGCAATCATTCATTGGAGGGTCGAGAGCCAGTTCTGGAATGAACCGCTACGACAGGCAATTGCTGACAGCAACAAGCAGTTCCATCGTCAGCTCAATATCTCGGTGGTAGATACGCCGAGAACTAAGAAACTGGATCGTCTGATGGCTATGTGCCCCTACTACGAGATTGGCAAAATACGCTACGACGAGCAACTCAAAAATGATGTAGATATCCTTGAAGGAGTTCGGCAGCTGATGGGTATCGAACCAGGATATCGAACACACGATGACTCGCCCGATGCTGATGAGCGAGCAGTCGCAGCGCTGGCTGCCTTTGATCGAGCGTTCTCATTCAGCCCTCAAATTGCACAAGCAACAAATTCACGTAATACTAACTATTAGCTTATGAAAAAACTGTATAAACGTATTAAAAAACGCATATCAGAGTGGTTTTTCCATAGACAGCTGGCTAAGGCAGTGGATCAGGCTATCACCCTACACAACCGAGACAAAAAGACTTACTATGTCTTACACTGGGACAATCGATTGTTGGTAGTATCGACTGCCGATCTGAAACGATGGCAGCATTCAGGATACATTCGTCAGGGCGTATCACTCGCAGACATTCGACGCAAAGCACTCTATAAAACTAAATAACTATGTACGTCGTAGAATCTGACTTTTATAGCCTCATAGCAAAAGATGACTTTGATGCAGCTCTCGACGAGGGATTCACCTCGATGGAAGCAATAACGCGCACAGCCTGCTCAATGGTGCAGGGATATCTGTATCAGCGTTACCGTATCAAAGCCGAGTTTGCACGAGAAGAAGATGACCGCAACGCTCATTTGGTGATGATCGTCTGCGATATCGCATTGTACATTCTGTTCAGTGGCATTCCCGGTCGTCTCACTGATGAAGATATTCGTACGACGCGCTACAATGCTGCTATCCGCTGGCTCGAAAACGTAGCAGCAGGTCGCATAGGTGCGGGTATTCCTACGTTGAGCGATCCTGAACAGGACGGCACCGACCCCGAACAAGACCCCGATTATTACGCCGGCATTCGTTTCGGCAGCGAACCAAAAATGGAAAATAGCTACTAATTATGGGCAAGAAACATAACAAGAAGAATAAATCCATCGCGACCTCTGGCACTCAGATTCACAATGTCGCTCGGATGATTAATCGTCGTCGTAATGCGCTTGTAGAACTCGATGAGCAGACTCGCTCTTTCATTCGTCAAGATATCGGTCGCTGGCGTCGTGCGCACGAAGCTGCTGTTGATGTGGCTAATCCTCGTCGAGCAGATCTCTACAACGTATATGCCGATGCTATGCTCAATGAGCATCTTGAAGGTTGTTTGGGACAGATCGAGTACGCTGTTAAGGCTCGACAATTCGTGATCAAAAGTGCCAAAAGCGGCAAGGAGATCGAGGATAAAACTGCAATGTTCAAAACCCCGTGGTTCGGTGAGTTTCTGCACCTGGTACTCGAAACCGAGGCGTGGGGGCACTCTCTGATTGAGTTGGGCAACATCATCGACGCACGTGGCCAACGTATCATCGACAAGATTACCCTGATCCCGCGTGAGCACGTTGTGCCCGAACGTGGCTTGATCTTACCTAACATCAATGATGATTTATCGCAAGGCATAGATTACCGCAACAATCCACAATTGACGCCCTATCTCGTCGAGGTAGAGGCAAAAGAACCTCTTGGATTGCTGTTGAAGGTCGCTCCCTCGACGATCTCGATCAAGAATGCTGCTGGCTTCTGGGATACATTTGCCGAGATGTTCGGTATTCCTGTTCGTTGGGCATCATCACCCAGTGATGATCCAACCGACAAGGCGAGCATTATGTCAGCTCTGCGGCAGATGGGCGCAGCTGCTTATGCGCTCTTCCCCGAGGGCACTGAGATTCATTTCCTCGAAACACAGAAAGGCGACGCCTTCGAGGTATTCGACCGCCGTATCGTACGAGCTCAGAACAATATTTCGAAGGCAATCTTGAAACAGACGATGACCCTCGAAGATGGTTCGTCGTTATCGCAGGCCAAAGTTCATCTCGACATCTTCGATCGGCTGATTGATTCTCGTTTGGAGAAGATCGCAAACATCGTCAATTGGCAGTTGCTGCCCAAACTGCAAGCTATGGGTATGCCATTCACAGATGATGATCGATTCGAATGGGACAATACAACAAGCTACACCCCCGAACAGCAGGTGGAGATCGAGAAGATGGTCCTGCAATACTACGAGGTTGATCCGTCATATTTCGCAGATAAATACGGTATCTTGATAACCGGAGCCAAGCAACAGCCAATGCTTGGCGGGATCTCGGCCGAGCTTAAAAAAAAAGTCCTGACCACAGCGGAGCTGGACCAGTTTTACGGGCTGAACACTACGACGGCAAAATAGCTGTCGAGACCCTTGTGCAACTCTTCGAGGGTGAAGAGCCGGAGTTCGACGAGCTCTCGCTGAACTTCACCATCGATGAGTTGCGCGAAGCTCTGATTGGCGGCTATGGTGAGGAGGCTACCAAACTGCAATGGGGCACTCCTGATGCCGAGATGGTGCGACATCTCTATCGCAACGTATATCAGTTCTCGGTTGCCAAGAACTTCACCCAGATGCGCACCCTCACAAGTGCCCTGATCGATGAGAACGGACACACTCGTTCGTTCTCTGACTTTATGAACGAGGCAGCGAAGATCGACAAGAGGTTCAATGTCGACTATCTTCGCGCGGAATACGACACAGCCGTCAACTCGGCCGAGATGGCATCGCATTGGGTGCGATTCAAACAGATGGGCGACCCGATGCTACGCTATGTTACCGTCGGCGACGAGCGCGTACGCGCCTCGCACGCTGCGATGAACGGCATACAACGACCGATGTCCGATCCTATATGGGATAAGATCTATCCTCCCAATGGTTGGAACTGCCGTTGTACTGTGGTAACAACAACAGGCGCTGCTACACCTGGCAAGCAGATCCGTATGCCGTGGGACGTGCCGCCTCTGTTTCAAACTAACCTCGCCAAGACCGGTATGCTGTGGCCGAAAGGGCACCCATATTTTAAGGCGACTGATGAAATAATCATAAAGCAAGAAGGTAATGATCGGTTTGTCGATAACGCTATTGAGGCAGCGACATCAAAAAAAGAGAAGTTGCAAGCTGCTGGCTATGCCATTAGAGATGTGATTTTGGATGAATTTGGCAAGAATGCAACGATTAAGATTCCTAAACAGAAAGATGGAATCCCGTCTATGATTAAACTCACGAGTGATGCAGTATATAGCACTGTGATTGTTAATAAACATTCTAAAACCGTGAATTGTAAACGTGCGGCTCTGAATGCCCTACGTAATCCCGATACATTAATTCACGAGAAGACAGAAGAACTCGGTGAACGAAAGAATCTTGACGACGAAAAAGATCGTAAAAATATCGATAAAAAGAAACGTAAAGGAGTAAAATATTACCAGTTATTTAGTTTTGAATACAATAACAAACAATATATACTGGGTTGCCAAGACATTGAAAAAAAGAACAAGCATTACCTTGAACCTTACTATGTTACACAAAAAAAGTAGTCGACTATTAAGTGAGGTCTTATGACAGGTGGGGGCGCATTAGTCCCGGTGTCGCCTCACTCAGCGACTACTTTGATGCAAAAATAATGTCTGAATTGCCAAATTCCAAATATTATGCCGAAAAAAATCATAATTAATGGATTTTCGTATGATTGGGGAGCATTACGGCCTCGATTTCGGAAGGTTCGAAAGGAGTTACCACTACAAATGGCGACCGTGGCGCAGAACTTCTTCGTCGGCTCGTTCCAGCGTCAAGGGTGGTATGATGGCTTAACGTTGAAGCGTTGGACTCCGCGCAAGGGTGAAAAGTGGCGCCGCAAAAAGAAGGGACGTCGTGGCAATCGAGCGATATTGATTAAGACCGGGCGACTGCGTCGATCGATCAAGATCCGCAGTGCCAGGTTTCAGAAGATCATAATCGCTACCGATGTCGCTTATGCAGCTGCTCACAACTACGGCTACAAGGGAGCCGTGAGCGTTCGATCACACACCCGCCGACAATATAGGCGAGTGAGGGAAGAGTACACAACAAAGACGGGTAAGCAGCGCACGAGACGAAAGAAGGTCGTGAATTCAAGCCACACGGTAAGGCAGCACACTCGAAAGATGAACCTGCCACAGCGTCAATTTATGGGCCACAGCCCGATGCTCGACCGCAAACTGAACAAAGTGATTGAGCGACAAATGGAGTACCTATTCGACCACAGTTAAACATCAATTAAATATGGCTGAAACACCTATTAAATCAATCCGCAGTCGACTCTACACAGACATTGCGCAGCACCTGCTCGACTCGAAGCTCGTGAAGCAGGTAGATCTATACAATGATCAGTTCTCACATCTTGACGAGGAGAGCGTAATCAAGTACCCCTGCGTGCTGATCGAGTTCTCCGATATCTCGTGGCGACAACTTGGCCAGCACGCCCAGCAGGGTGAGATCACGATCAATCTGCACGTGGCTACACGCTCGAAAGGTCGTACCACGATCGCTGATCGATCAACCCCACCGGCAATCGAGTACCTTGAACTGCTCGACGCGCTGCACATCGCGATGCGTGATCTGCGCCTGGCATACGCTTCGACCTTCACCAGAACAGCGTCGAGTACCGACCACGATCACGACGACCTGATCGTGAATGTCGAGTCGTTCCGCACGATAGTGATCGATGAGGCTGCTAGACCAAGAACTAAGACGGTCCAGCGAGATATCAGGATCGGAACGGTAACAGCAAAGAGATAGCTACGACCTGCTGTCCCGATCAATTCCTCTACGGATATAAATAGCAGCTATGAGTATTGTTGTTATAATTGACGTAACAGCAAGCGTCCCTGCCAAAATATAGAAAGACGGTTTGCCATTGAAAGCTGTTGCAGCTGAAAAAACCATAACAATAAGTTGTACCAATAAAGATAAGAAACAATTTTTCATAGTTCTCTTATATTTTTTTGCAAATATAAGAAAAATAAGAAAGCCCCACACTATCGGCGGGGCTTTCGTTATTTAAGAGGGCACCACGAAGGTTTATAGCTAAATAGGGAGCGCGGTACTTGATCCCAGGTCGTATGCCAAATGCTACATATCTGTTCGCCTCGACGTTCCGGAATGCGTCGACCGCGTTCTCCTCGGCTCTTATCACGGTTGCAGTAGCAAGTGCGAGCCACAAGATCAGGATCAAGGTAATTGCAGCCCAAGCAAGCCGATGGTACAAACATTGCTATGCCTCCTGCTTAGGCGATGGCTTCGGAGCAGACGACGGAGGCAGTGTAGACTGCAAGTATGTGAGAGCCTTTTCCACATCGAAACGCACAGGGTTACCGTCATATTCGATGTTGATACGCAGACGAGTTGCAGATGTGAACGGTGAGCCAAATAATGCTCCAAGTATTGCCCCATAGGCTGCGCTATCTGGCACGTTAGGACTCGACACATAGGTCTTCTCCTCATTGGGTGCTGTTTTGTTCGTAGGCTCCTCTTTTGGTTCGTCAGTCTGCGGATCTTCGTGAATAAAGCCGCCATCGAGTGTTAGGTACTCGCCTTGCGCCAAACGTTCTACATAGTCATCGTCGCGCATCATCAGACGCGCTGAATCGAGACCAGAATATCCGTTGCCGTCAAGATCCCATATGTCGTGTTCCATTGGCAAGGTATAACCACAGATCGTATTGGTCTCTATGCTAATACCAACAAGGAATACATCACGGCCGTCTGCCTGGCATACTGCCGCACCACGTCGTGCAGCTTCCAAATCAAACTTTTTCATCTTTCTTTAATTCTTTAAGTTGTTTTTTAGCGTTTATCGATAAATACCGATAGTATGTAGATCGCGAGATATGGTGCTTAGGTGCGATGATGTTGTAGTAGATCCATTTGTGCGACGCACCTCGGCGGAGGTGTTCAAGCACAACATTTTGGATCTCAACAATCTCACTAAGCAGATTCTGACGATTATACATACTACCAGATTCATTTTTATTGGTTGTTTTGAGCCTCCTTCTTAGGCTCAACATAAAACGTTTCGTCCTGGGCGACAATAATACCGCAGTCCTCCATCAATTGCTGGCACTCGTCGCTATCTCGATCAGCGAGCAACTTATCCTTCGCAATCTCCT
This sequence comes from Rikenellaceae bacterium, assembly GCA_017463585.1. Classification (GTDB taxonomy): domain Bacteria; phylum Bacteroidota; class Bacteroidia; order Bacteroidales; family Rikenellaceae; genus Alistipes. The sequence continues at coordinate 270,461 of JAFTOX010000003.1, forward strand.
CCGTAGCGCGGATATAGTCCCTGCCGAACTTGCGCAGCAGTTCCAGCACAGCTGCCCACGTAAAGCCTTTCTTGGTCTTCAACTTCGGAGTGCCTGTTCGGAATCCGATTACACCGTGAGCCGTTTCCATACTTTTGCGCTTCGAGAAGAGCTCTTCGCGATTCTCGGTCGCGAACACCTGCATCACTTCGAGTGCCTTTGACTTCTGCTCTTCGAGCACAGCCAATCGATCAGCGTGCTGTTCGCGGATCGCTACGAACTGCTGATCCATCGACGCGGTTATACTCTGCACCTCTGCGTCAGCGAGTGCGTATTGGCCAAACGCCTCTTCCATCTGTTCACGAGTTACACCCGTGATAATAGTCTTCTTAATTCTTGCCATACTAGTAAAACTTATATTTTATATGAGCGATAAAACATTCTATTGACTTGATTCTCTCTTGGAGAATCACCCATTTGTCGAGCTGCTTCTCTGTCGCCTCCCCACTTTGTCGAACATCTTCCAATCGATCATACTTCTTTCGGAGTGCTCTTAAAACTGGGCTTAACTCGCCGGCGATAATTTTGGCCTCCTCGTGGGTTAGGGCTAGCATTGTTTCGCTATAACCTGTGTCCTTAATGGGCTCATTAATCCATTTCATATTATGAGTATTTAAGAGGTAATCGACACATAATTACGGGCTCTTTTTTCTGAGGGCTCGGTTCGGTGGTAACCGATGCCTGCTTGCGAGCAATAATCCTTAACTTGATTGCGACTTGATTGAGTTCTGCAATTGTGAGTTCTCGGAATGGTTTGCCTGCAATTCGTGGATCTTGGCATATACGATTCACCTCCTTCCACCAGTCATAACAACTTACCTGTTTGCCAATCATTTTCTGAATGATACTGAGCACAACACTTCTTTCAGATCGAATGCGCAATTCGTGTTGGAGAGCAATGTGCTCTGTGATATATGCCAATTCTTTATCACTCAACTCTCTTAGTGATGTCGTTCGGCCATCGGTGTGATTACGAACCATCTCTGCGCGATCTTCATCACTTATCCCAAGTTTGCGGGCATACTTAAAAAACTCTTTATATCTGTTCATAGTTCTATCTTTTCAACTGTTTCGGGATCTATTATATAATCTTCTCGGCCGCCGAATCGGCTGTCGGCCTTGGCACGCTTGGCGACCACTCGCACCTTCACACCTGCATCGTAGCGGATCGACGTTGCCACCGATCCGCGAGGTTCAGGACCGTCTGCGTGGCTCACGAAGATCAGTGTTACACCTGGCCAGCGCCGGCGGATCTCCTTGTAATCCTCATAGCTCATCGCAGAGTATTGGACCGAATCAACAACCACGACCTTTGGTGCGAGATTCGAGGTTAGCACCTCGGTTAACGAATCTATCGAGAACCCTTCGCGCGCGGTGAAGAATCTGCGACTCACGTCTGCCATCTGGCAGTTGACGATCTTCTCGTTATACGACGCTGTGATACCCTCTTCAAGGGGATAATAAAGAACTCGGTGCCCAGCTTCGGCAAAGCCTTTGGCAAGTTTCATTGCATAGTATGACTTGCCACTCGCCGATTGTCCCCATATTATAATCGTCTGTCCCATCTCTGGATCGCCAAGGTGAGTCGTCCACTCCTTCGGCAAACCGGCACGCTTGTAGCTACGCGAGGCAATGTCTGCAACGGTTAGATATTGCTTTTTGTTCATAGTTGTTAAGCGACCCTTAAATGGTTATACACTCCGCGAGGTGATGCCTCGACCTTCTTGATGATTCCGGCTGCGCTGGATACCATCTCGGGCGCGTTTAGCCTGATAATCGCCATACAATCGCGCGAGAGGTAGTCGAAGGCACTCGCATCGTCCTGTGGTGCGACGTGGTTGTACGTTGCGCCGAAGCGACTGAATAGCTCAACAAAGCCCACGACGTTGTTCTTGATCGACGAGTCGATGCGGTTCTGTAAGCCGTCAGCTCCGATGGCATACCACGCACAGCGGTACTGGGTCGCATTCCACAGTGCTTTGACTTCCAGAATAGCCTCACGCTTCAAATCGCCCATCTCGTCGAGGATCACAATCGGGTGATCAAAGGCGGTGCTCAAAGCGTAGGTTACAGCCTCGTACAACTTGTCGTAGGTCTTGGCGGTGTCAATACCGAGCTGACGAGCGATCGCCTTCATCAATCGACGCTTGGTCTTTGCTTGCGAGCAATCGATGTAGATAACGTTTTGGTGCGTTCGCTTGTAGAGTTGAGCGGCGAAAGTCTTACCGATGCCTGCTCGATCAACCAGAATCGCACACAAGCCGTTCTGTTGACAGGCTTCCAGCTGGGCGTGAATGTAGGCGAGTACCTGAGTACGTGCAGCCTTCCACTTGGAATCAGTTACGCCGAGTACCTGTGCCACGTGTTCGAGTTTCTGCGGTGAAATTACGCCCTCAATTTCTCCCTTCAACATTCGAGAGAGCTGCGCTGGATTGATGTCAAGCGATACGGCATACTGAGCATTACTGCCACCGAAATTTCGACGCTGCTCTTTCAAGGCGTCGATAATGCGTTGCTTAAATGTGTTGGTCATACGTTATCTTTTTAAGGTTATTCAATGCTTGTTGTTCGGCAGCTGCCAAGTCAAATTCATCATTGTTGGTCAGCTGTGCAGTAGGCAGTTCATCGGGAATCTCGAACTCCTCGGCCTCGACATCCTGCTCTAAGCGTATGCGCTTCTCGGTCTCAATCACCGCAATCTTGGGTGTTTGCTCCAAATCCTTACGCACCTGCGACTTGAAGGCAGAGATGTAGGAGAACTGCTCTTCCATTATGCGCTCGTCATCGGCTGTGCGCTCGATCGCTGCTGTGTTGTAGAGCTCCATCACGGCAGAGGTGCAGATGTAGTTGCCATCTTGGAAAACGAAAGCCTCAGTTGCCACGCCATCGTGATTCGGCAGCACACAGGCTGTAATGCGATAGTCGCCAGGCGCGAGTCGGCGCAGCACATCGGGTGATGGCAGTGCGAAGGTCTGATTATTCGCCTTAAAATATTGGTTGCGACGGATCGTAGTCCTGATGCGATCTCCAATACACCACGCGATCTGGGGTTTTGAAGGCTGACCAAGATTCGGGTTCATATTGTGCTTCAATACATCGAAGCGGGTCATACCCGGATACTTCTTCTGATTGGGGTGCAAAGAGTTGTTGTACTCCCAACAATCATATCGATCCTCCGCAACGAGCTGATCGTAATCCCAACGACGCTCGACATACTTATCGTCGCACTTGGTCGTCTTCGACTTATAAGCCTCTGAACGCGCCCACCATCGGCCGACATTGGCGTGATTCTTATGCTCGACGCTATACTTCTTATCCTTATTCAGTCGCTCTGCATACTTTTCGATCGAGTTGCCGGGACGGCACCAACGAACGAAGGTAAACATCGACTCGATCTCTTCACGGAAGTGGTTGACGATGTGATTCTCGACCTCGACCTCTGCGGGCATCGGGAAACCTTCTCGGTAGATCGTACGATACATATCACGCAGGCACTCTATGAACAGTGCATCGTCTTTCTTGCGACTATATGCCATACCGACTACGGCTGTCGAGCCGACATCATAGACGTAGTAAGCCTTCGGGCGTTCACCGTTCTGATCCATACGAGGCAGGTCGCGGTCATCGGCAGTGAGCTTCGAGAACGACATAATCTGAGTGTTGCGGTGCACGTGTGGCATATACTTATCTCCGTAATACATTGAATCGACTCGACGCTTTGCCAATGCGGCCTTCGTTGCCGGCTGGTTGATGATATTGTTAATAGTCGAGGCGGCAAGCTTTAATGGCTGGCCAGTCTTATCTTGCGCCCACTTGCGATCGAACAACTCACCTGTCTCCTTATCTACGAGATCGATCTTGCCCGTAGCGAACATCATATACAGCTCGTGAGTCTGCGCATTGAAGGGACGATTGGGCATAGTATGCAGTGCGCGCACAATGCGCTCGGTCATACAATTGCGCTTTTGGCTATTGTTATTGCCGAAACCTGCGTGAACCAACACCGAGTATCCCTTCTCCTTGTACTCCTCGAATTTTGCGCGTAGCTTCGCAGGGAAGATTGGAAGATTATGCGCCCATTCCTGACGGAACGCTTGATCTGATATCGCTGCTGCTATACTCTCCCACAGCATCTTCTTTGTCGTGCGCACACCATTCATTCGGCGTGCGGTCAGCTTGGCGTCGATGTAGTCGCCGATACCGTTCAACACCGAGGCATTGATCGTGTAGCGATTGGCAGCCGAAGCATCAGCCGAAATGAGCAGCTCTCCCGAGGGGAGCACCAGGTCGGCGTAATACTCTCGCGCCTGGTCATCGAAATGAATAAAATCTATCAACTTTGCTTTTATTGGTCGCTTGGTCGGGTCGCCGTGCTTCTCCTCCCAGGCGCGTCTGTACTTCAATGGCAGCGACATATACTCATACAGCGCCGGCGATCCTTGCGAGGCTCTGCGCAGGCGGTTCAGCTGACCACGATAGATCATCTGTGATGCGCAGCTCTGACTCATCAACCCCTCAGGATTGCGGTCATCGCGGATCAGTTCGCTACCAGTGATACAGAGTATACCTTCGTATTGTTCCATTGTTTGTTCTTACTTGCTCCCGGAGTGGGCCTCGATCCCACGACCTTGCCACAATGGCTGCTCTTCCAACTGAGCTACCCGGGAGTTGGTCGCTACATCTGTGCGTTCAACAACAAACTTCACGACTTTTAATCTATGTTTAATTCCTCTTTAATCGACAATTTCGGCGTCTTCGGCGAGTATTTGTAACCCATACCGGTTGCACGTAATATGATAGCGTAGCCATAGGTTCAGCCTCGACGCATTCGGCGTCGGTTTTAGCAACTCACGGATTATATTAATCAACTCCATTTGTCTGCAACTCAATCATTACACTTGTTACCTGTTCTGACGTCATATAGGCCATTGGTCCCCGAAACAGCACTCCGTCGTAAAGGATCCCCAGCTCGTACGTATCTTTGCCGTCAGACAAGAATAGATCACCGCACACAACCGATACTCCATATCTATTGTCGAAATTGAGTTCAGCACGTGTTGTACCTTCGAGCAACTGACAACCATCATTCTTTACGAATGGCTTAAATTCCAAGTCTGCAAATGTCTTATATGTCATATCTCTAACAATTTGTCAAAAAAAGTGGGGCGTTTAAGGTCCGCCCCGAAGACCTCTCGGGCTTTTTGAGCTCCATTTCCTACGCTGCTTTTGTCGGCGTTCCTAGGACCTTTGCAGCCGGTCGAGGAGTTGAACCCCGATGATCCGCGCGACAACCACGTCCGCGCTTCACTGATCCTTTCCGGCCAAAACCTCAGGCGCATCACTGCGGCCGAGGGTCGAATCATAACTCTATGGTAACAAAATCCAAGTATCTCCGTGTGGAGCGTGCGGGATCGAACCGCATTAGCCCATTGTGCCTCGCTCCATTCCGATGGGTATCTCACGACGACCATCGGAGAACATAAACTACTTAACCAAATATCTAAAATCATCTACCTATGAAAAACAAGTTTGTGCCCCTCGGAGGCTCGATCCTCCGAAACCTTTGCGGGTCGCCACCGTGCTTGCACATTAGGCGGGGCGCACTCTCTAACTGTGCAGTTAAAACTTGAAAGAACGTTGCCGAGATTTTAACGATCGATCGACCCGATCGGGGAATATCGAAAACAAAAAGGTTCTACCACCAACGACGACGCTCGCGACGACGACGTGCTGCACAGTGCTCAGCTCGCCACGACATACGAGTCAGTTCATCGACGCTGACTGAATTGACGGTATAGCACTCAGTGTCATCTACCATCATCACCGAGCAGTCGATATTAAGGTTCGCAATCACCTTCACGCCCTCGCCGAAATCCTGAATCATTGCGATCTTCTTGCCTCGCACCTCCACGAACTGGGTGTCGCATTCGGGTCGATAGTCCTTGGGTATCTCGCCCTCCGAGCTCTCAACTCGATGCGAGAGTAGCTGCTTAATTTTAGACCAGATTTTCATAATCCTCTCCTCCATATTAAGCAGGGGTGAAACCCGATGCTGGTACGATCTTTACACTGCCATCACTACCGCAAATGGCGATGTTCGCTCCATACTGCGATTTAGCTGCCTTCTTAGCTGCTCGGAATGATGTGAAACGACAGACGTCGCCGTTCCAACTATCCAGAAACCAATAATAGATTTTGTCCTTCATAATGTTGTATTTTATATATGATTTAGCATTTTGGCTTCTCGACGCCACCGCGATCGAGAGCAAGCTTGCGGATTTTCAATGCAATATCCGTTGCCCTCTCACCACGCAACGCCTTTCGCACTGTCGGCTCTGAAACTTTCAGCAATCGGCAGATCGTTCGACGCTCGCCGTTGGCTACCAATATTTCATTCATTTTGCTCATCTTAAAAATTTTACTTACCTTAGAGGCGTGTTTCAGCATTGAAACCTGCGACAAAGATATAGAAAAAAATCAAACTCCAAAAGAAAATACAAAGAAATTATTCAATATGTGTGAAAATTTTGTTGAAAGACTTCAAAGATATATGGAGGAGAAGGGGATCAACGACAACCAAATGACAGTTGCCGCAGATCTCGCCATAGGCTCTCTTGGCAAGCTTAAAAAAGGCGGTAAAGGGATGAACTCGACTAACATAGAAAAAATTCTACGCCATTATACAGATTTATCACCCGAATGGCTATTGACTGGTAGGGGCGAAATGCTCCTCAGAGAGGATCCCGCGATCGTACAACAGAAATTCCCACTTTACACCGATCATTCTGTGGAATTACAGAATGTGCCACTTTACGAATTAGATGCGACTGCTGGATTAGTAGCACTCTTTACTGATCATTCTCGGCAGACCCCCATAAGCCACTTGCAGATACCAAATCTTCCTCCGTGTGATGGAGCTTTGTATGTGCGCGGGGACTCGATGTATCCACTACTTAAAAGCGGCGACATTGTATTATATAAGGAGGTCCCTAATGGTATCCATAGTATCCTTTGGGGTGAGATGTATCTACTTTCGTTTACAATCGATGGAGAGGACTATATTACAATTAAATATATTCAAAGAGGCGATAATGAACGCATTGTGCGACTCATAAGCCATAATCCAAACCATTCTCCCAAAGAAATTCCAGCAGACTCAATTCGTGCGCTTGCTCTTATCAAAGCAAGTGTGCGATTCAATACAATGGGATAGTTAGAGTTGAAAAACGAATAGGTAATTTTATTGACCTTCCTGAGGCTGCCTCTTTGGTAGCCTCTTTTATTATATATAAGTATCTATTTTGCAGAGATTTACGGCTAAATAGTTGAAAAACTATGCTATTTTGCCCAAAATAGCCCCCCCCGAAAGCGACCCAAAACCCCGAAGATAGGGGGTATTTACCCCTTTTTGCCCCCCCTAAAATCGACACCTTTTTTCGCAAAATGTAACACCATTTGTAACACCATTTGTAACACCATTGACATTTTTGCATTTTTTCGTACTTTTGTAAGGGCATAAAAAAAGGGGCATTTTAAGCCCCATTTATTCGCCCTTTCGGGCCGATTTCAATCTCATTTTTCGCTTGTGGGAGCTCTCCCGCCAAGCTGCTCCACAATGTTCGCCACAGCACCCTCGCGAAGCCCCAAAATAGCGCGAAATATCAGTACTTTACAGCTGTCCGTGCCACTCTCTCATTCTCTCTTTTGACCCTCAAATTTGGACGTTTTTACCTAACTTCCGGTGTGATCTTCGGCCACCTTCGGCGAACTTCGGTCGAAACCCCTCAAAACTTCGGCAAACTTCGGTCGAAACCATCAAAAACTTCGGCTAAATTCGGTAAAATTCACCCATTCGTTTTTAGGGCACATCTCTAACTTGCTGATAATCTGATATGTTTTATATATAGATAAACCTATTCGTTTTGTTAATTATGAAACTGAGCACAGACGTGACATTCAATGTGCCAAAATGTCAGCAAAACGGTGCTGGCACATAGTTTGTTAATAATTGAGGACAGAAAAAAGAACTAAAAAACGATAATACTACTATGCAAAACGGAAAAATTGGGGTAACAACTGAAAACATTTTCCCCGTCATCAAAAAATTTCTCTATTCGGATCACGAGATTTTCCTGCGTGAGTTGGTTTCGAATGCGGTCGATGCAACGCAGAAATTGCGCACGCTCTCGTCGATTGGCGAGTTCAAGGGCGAGTTGGGCGATCTGACCATTCGTGTTTCGGTCGATGAGGCGGCTCGCACGCTGACCGTATCGGACTCGGGTATCGGTATGACCGCCGAGGAGGTCGATAAGTACATCAACCAGATCGCCTTCTCGGGTGCCGAGGAGTTTATGGCGAAGTACCAGAATCAGGCTATTATCGGCCACTTCGGTTTGGGATTCTACTCGGCATTTATGGTATCGGACAAGGTGGAGATTCGCACTCGCTCGTATCGTGAAGGCTCGAAGACCGTCGTTTGGAGTTGCGAGGGCACGCCCGAATACACGATGACCGAAACAGACGAGGAGCGTGGCCACGGCACCGATATCGTTCTGCACATCTCGGAGGATTGCAAGGAGTACACCGAGGCGGCTCAGATCGAGGGACTGTTGCGCAAGTATTGCCGTTTCTTGCCTGTCGAGATCGCCTTTGGCAAAAAGAAGGAGTGGAAGGACGGCAAGTATGTCGATACCGACAAAGATAACATCATCAACGACACCAAGCCTCTGTGGACTGTTAAGCCGTCGGAGATCACCGAGGAGCAGTACAAGGAGTTCTACCGCGAGATGTATCCGATGAGCGACGATCCGTTGTTCTATATCCACCTGAACATCGACTATCCGTTCAATCTGACGGGTATCCTCTATTTCCCGAAGATTCGCAACAACTTCGAGATTCAGAAGAACAAGATTCAGCTCTACTGCAATCAGGTCTTTGTTACCGACTCGGTCGAGGGTATCGTTCCCGAGTTCCTCACGCTGTTGCACGGTGTGATCGACTCGCCCGATATTCCGCTCAACGTGTCGCGTAGCTACTTGCAGAGCGACAGCAACGTGAAGAAGATCTCGGGTTACATCACCCGCAAGGTTGCCGATCGTTTGCAGGAACTGTTCAATACGATGCGCCTCGAATACGAATCGAAATGGGACGATTTGAAGATCTTTATTCAGTATGGTATCATCACCGACGAGAAGTTCTCGGAGCGAGCTCAGGATTTTATGTTGTGGAAGAATACAGACGGTAAGTATTTCACCCCGAAGGAGTATGCCGACTTGGTACGCGAGAATCAGACCGACAAAGATGGTACGCTGGTATTCCTCTATGCCGACGACGCGATCGACAAGATGAGTTTCATCGAGAGCGCAAAGGCGAAGGGTTACGACGTGCTGTTGCTGAATGGTCAGCTCGACAGCCACTATATCAATTGGTACGAGAACAAGAACGAGAAGTGCAGCTTCGTGCGTGTAGATAGCGACGTAGTGGATAAGTTGATCCGCAAGGCTGACGCACAAACGATGTCGCTTACCGCTGCTCAGCAGGATATTATGCGTCCCGTTTTCGAGAGCCAGATGCCTGTTGATGAGAAGATTACATACAACATCGCCTTCGAGGCTATGGACGCTGACGACGCCCCCGTGGTGATCACCCAGAACGAGTATATGCGTCGTATGAAGGAGATGGCAGCAGTTAGTGGTGGCGGTATGAGTCAATTCTATGGTCAGATGCCCGACAACTTCACCATCGCCGTCAATGGCAACCACCCGATTGTGCTCGATCTGCTCGATAAGGTCGAGAAGGAGTATGGCGACAAGTTGCGCACGATGACCAAGAAGATCGATGCTGCAACAGCCGAGCAGACTCGTTTTATGGAGGTCATCAAGGATAAGAAGGAGGCCGACTTGACCGACGAGGAGAAGTCGATGCGCACCGAACTTAACGAGAAGATCACCGCGTTGCTCGACGAGCGCAACAGCCGTCTGCGCGAGATTGGTTCGAAGAATAGCCGCGTGCGTCAGATCATCGACCTCGCTCTGTTGTCGAATGGTATGTTGAAGGGCAAGAACCTCACATCGTTCATTCGTCGCAGCATTGAGTTGATCGAGCGATAGGGTAGCCGACGCGCCGTTTAATTTGAGGGTTTGGAGCCAAGAAAAGGGCTTCGAACCCTCATTTTTTCGAAAAAATATTGCAAGTGCCCGAAATTTCAAATTCGTTTCAAAATCTCTCCTCACCTTTGTACTAACAAAACAGAGATTAATAACATTAAAAGAAAGGAAAGAATATGAAACGAGTTTATTTAATGGCAATTTCGATATTGGCAACCTTCGCACTTGCAAGCTGCGAGAAGTATGATGATTATGGCGAGATGATGATGTTGCGTTCAAATTCAGCCGATATTCAGGCGGCAGTCGTGGAGCTCTATCCGCAAGCTCGCATTATCGAGATGGATAAAGACCGTAAGACGATTGAGGTGGATATTATCGACAGTAACAACATCAAACGCGATGTCTATTTCGACCTGTCGTTCAGATGGTTGCGCACCGAGACCGATATTCGTCGTGACGCTCTCCCCGCAGAGGTAACCGCCAGAATCGCAAGCGAGTACGTTGGGTGGTATATCGACAGCGCCAAGTTGATCGACACTCCGCAAGGCAGCTACTATCTCGTTGAAATCGACAAGGGCGAGCGTGAGAAGGACATCAAGATCGACGCTATGGGCAATATCTTATAAATAGAGTGAAGGCTGAGACATACTTCAATTTTTGATTAGCGATATTAGTTAAAAGGGCAACCGCCTGCTCGACAACGGTTCGGGCAGGCGGTTGAATTTTAGTTGGTAGAGTAGTACACGTTACTCGGCGTAGAGCCACGTTGTCATCGACCACTTACCATTAGGCTCGATCGACGAGAAACCGGTCAACTCGTCAGGCAAATCACGCATATTGGGAGCATTGGTCACCCACGACATAGGCTCGGGGCAGATCCAAGGCACCTCGCCGCCATTGTTCCAAACGGTCCAATACTGCGTCTTCTCATCAACACGATAGAACACGCGATGACCATTGCGAACATTGCGGATAATTGCACCACGATACTCCTTGCCATCGACCTCGATCGGAGCAAGCGTAAATGCAGCACTGATCGGACCGTGACCAACGGGAATGACACCCTCGTCAGCCAAATGCTCAAACGCACCCTCCAACGGTGTGCGGGTATCGCTCGGCAGATTCTGATCGGTCAGCAACCAGCGCTCGCCTGCCGACAATACCAAACGGTAGTCATCGCCCACGCTATCTGCCATAAACGGCACATTAATCGGAGTGTGATAACCCACACCAATCGGCATTGCGCTCTGGCTACGGTTGAAGAATACCACCGAGTGTTCCAAGCCCTTGTTGCTCAGGCGGAAGATCATCTTGCACTTGAATTCGTGGGGCACGTAGCGGAAGATTACATCATTAGCTACATTCGAGTAGAAGCGAGCCTCGATCAGAACCTCATCGTCATTCTCGATAGCCTTCGACACAACGAACGGTTGCGACTTGATCACACCGTGATGATAGGCACCCTCGGCAGGAATCGTTACGGGGAAATCGTAACTGCGACCCTCAAACTCGAAATGAGCACCAGCGATACGGTTAGGGGGCAACAGCAGCGGCAAACCGTAGACGTGGGGGCGGACCTTGAAATTCTCGACCTCCTCAGCCTTCGGTGTACGCAGAATCTCGATACCGAGTCGTGTATTTGCCAAACGCACCAGATTTGCTCCCATCGACGGAATGAGCAGAGCCGTATAGTCCCCCTTCGAGAACTCCACAGCGTCCATTCCGTACCAATCTATACGACGTATCATCGTTCAGCGAGGTATTAGAGCAGTTTCTCGATCTTAGCCTTCAATGCGTCCTTCGAAGTTGCGCCAACGTTCTTGTCGACAACCTCACCGCCCTTAATGAAAACAACGGTCGGAATGTTGCGTACACCGAACTTAGCAACTGCCTCCTCGCACTCCTCGACGTCGCACTTAGCCACAACTACGCGACCCTCGTACTCCGTTGCCAACTCGTCAATAATCGGGGCAATCATACGGCAGGGACCGCACCACTCAGCCCAAAAATCGATAACTACCGGCTGCTCCGAGCCGATTACCTCCTGTAAATTCTCATTTGTAATTGCCAATGCCATAACTGTAAATGTTTTTAGTTTGTTATTTTTATTTAATGTGATATTTTATGTCATTATCCTTGCAGAAAGCGATCAAATCGCGAGGTAACACCTTGTAGGTCTTAGAGTACATCTGTACCGATACATCGCCCTCTACATCAGCCACCTTGATTCGCAATGTGGTTTTACCCTTCGAGTTCTTGACCGCCTCGACCAAATCGCGCATAAGCGTATCGGTCAATTCGTTCACGCGCAAGGTTATATACATCTCACGAATATGCTCCTCGACCTCGTGCATCTGCATAATCGAATTGATCACCAGCTCCATCTCCGTGCGTCCACGTGCAATGTTCTCCTTCGATTGGAAACGACGTGGTTGGATCTTACCCTTGGCATAGATCATATAATCATTATACATATACTTGCGCAGATTCTCATACTCACGTCCGAATAGCGAGAATTCGTGCGTTTCGCCCGTGTAAGCCTCCAACTTAAAGCGACCATAGGGGCGTCCCTGCTTCGAGGTCAAGTGTGTAGCCTCGATAACCATACCACCAAACGACACATCGCGCGGCTGGCTATTGGCAACGTCCTTCAAGTCGTCCAACTGAGCCGTACACATATTGTCAAGGATATACTTATAGTCATCGAGCGGGTGAGCCGAAAGATAGAGTCCAACCACCTCACGCTCCTTTTTGAGTGTTTCGATCTGCGACGCCTCCTGACAAACAGGGACACCCGGACGAGCAATCTCAACAGCCAGACCCATTCCGCCAAACAGACTCTGCATCGAGCTTTGACGATCGGCTTGAAACTTCGAACCGTAACGAATCAGTTGCTGAATCATCGTGTCGCCCTCGCGCGAACGCAAATCCTGCGCAGTCAATTTGCTACGATGGAAATCGATCAGCGAGTCGAATGCACCCGCATAGGCCATATTCTCGATGCACTTACTATTCACTGCCGAGAAATTGACACGCTCCATAAAGTCGTATATATCCTTGTATTCGCCATTAACTCGACGTTCGTCGATAATACTCTTAACCGCAGCCTCGCCAACACCCTTGATAGCCGCCAAACCAAAGCGGACATTCCCGTCAGCGTCAGCCGAGAAGTTGTGGAACGACTTGTTCACGTCGGGACCAAGTACATTGATACCCATACGTTTACACTCGCCCATATAGAGCGTAATCTGCTCAATATTCGAGAGATTTCGGCTCAGCACCGCCGCCATAAATTCGGGCGGGTAGTTGGCTTTGAGGTAAGCTGTCTGGAACGCTACCCACGAGTAGCACGTTGCGTGCGATTTGTTGAACGCATACGAAGCGAACTTCTCCCAATCGGCCCAAATCTTTTCGAGCACCTTCGGGTCGTGTCCATTCTTCTGGCCGCCCGTAATAAATTTGGGTTTGAGTTCGTCCAGCTTATCCTTCAACTTCTTACCCATCGCCTTACGCAACGTATCGCTCTCACCACGCGTAAAACCACCCAGCAGACGCGACAACAACATCACCTGCTCCTGATATACCGTAATGCCGTAGGTATCTTTCAGATACTTCTCCATAATCGGGATATCATAGACGATCGGCTCGTCGCCGTGCTTACGGGCAATGAACTGCGGAATGTAGTCCATTGGACCTGGGCGATACAATGCATTCATTGCAATCAGATCCTCGAATGTCGAGGGCTGCAACTCGCGCAAATACTTCTGCATACCGCCCGACTCAAACTGGAACGTTCCGACCGTGCGGCCCTCGCAATAGAGTTTATATGTAACGGGGTCGTTGATAATCGAGAAATCGTCGATATCGACCTTCTTGCCGCGCGTATAGAAGACATTTTCGACTGCGTCTTTGATGATTGACAACGTCTTCAAGCCCAAGAAGTCCATCTTGATCAGACCCGTGTCCTCGATCACCGAACCCTCGTACTGCGTCACGAGCATCTTCTCGCCCGTCTCCTTATCGTCAGCCGTCGAAACGGGAACCCAATCCGTAATATCGTCACGACAGATAATCGTACCGCATGCGTGTACACCCGTATTGCGCACGTTGCCTTCGAGCATCTTTGCATACTCGATCGTATCGTGCATAATCGGATCGGTCGATTGTTCAGCCTCCTTCAATTCGGGCACAAGTTCGATTGCGTGCGCAAGACTCTTTACTTTCTTGCCTTCGGGCGTCTTCTCGGGGACAAGTTTACACAGGCGGTTCGAATCGTCAAGGGGCAATTTCTGCACACGTGCAACGTCCTTAATGGCCGACTTGGTTGCCATCGTACCGTATGTAATAATATGTGCAACCTTCTCCTTGCCATATTTCTGCGTAACCCAATTCAATACACGACCGCGACCATCATCATCGAAGTCGATATCGATATCGGGCAACGAAATACGGTCGGGATTCAGGAATCGTTCGAACAGCAAGTCGTATGCAATAGGGTCAATCTGTGTAATTCCCAAGCAGTATGCAACCGCCGATCCCGCCGCCGAACCACGACCCGGACCCACCGACACATCAAGTTGCTCACGTGCCGCCGTAATGAAATCCTGCACAATAAGGAAGTAACCCGGAAAACCCATCGTCTTCATAATGTGCAACTCGAACACCAATCGCTCACGCACCTCCTCCGACAGAGGATCGCCATAGCGTTTCTTAGCACCGATAAAGGTCAAGTGCGCCAAATAATCAGCCTCAAACTTGATTCGATACAATTTATCGTAACCGCCCAGACGCTCGATCTTCTTGTGAGCATCTTCCTCGCTCATCACCACATTGCCATTCTCATCGCGCGTAAACTCATCAAAAAGATCCTTTTCGGTCAGTCGAGAGCGATATTCCTCCTCCGTACCGAACTCCTCGGGAATTGCGAACGTCGGCATAATCGGAGCGTGGTCGATAGAGTAGTGCTCCACCTGATTACAGATATCAACCGTGTTGGCCATCGCCTCGGGCACATCGCCAAAGATTTTGGTCATCTCCTCGCGCGTCTTCAACCACTCTTGTTTCGAGTAGAGCATACGCTTCGGGTCGTCCAGATCCTTACTCGTACTAAGGCAAATTAGACGATCGTGCGCCTCGGCATTCTCCTCATCAACAAAGTGAACATCGTTCGAGCAAATGAGTTTGATACCATATTTTGCCGATAACTTTTTGAGCTGCTCATTGACTTTGAGCTGCATCGTGTAGGCCTCGTGATTGGCACGTGCAACGGTCGCCTTATGCAACTGCAACTCCAAATAGTAGTCATCACCAAAGACACGTTTGTACCACTGCACCGCCTCTTCGGCTTCGGCCATCTGCTCGTTGGTAATACGTTTGGGAATCTCGCCACCCAAGCAAGCCGAGCAGCAGATCAATCCTTCGTGATACTTCTCCAACTCCGTGCGGTCGGTACGCGGACGCTGATAGAAACCTTCGGTCCACGCCTTCGAGACGATCTTAATCAGATTGTGATAACCCTTCTCATTCTTTGCCAACAATATGAGGTGATAACCACTTTGGTCCTCCTTATGAGCCTTATCTTTGAGGTGGAGCGCACGACGAGCCACATAGACCTCGCAACCGATAATCGGTTTAAAGTCGGGTACAGCCTCCAACTTAGCAATCTTCTCGCGTGCCGTTGCAGGGCTGAAACCGAACTCCTTGTCCATAGCCTCGACCTGCTCGACGTGGTTACGCAATTTTGAGTGAGCCACCGCAGCCTCGGGCGACGAATCTTTGTGCGTATCCAACTTCAATAGCTCCATCTTGCGATCAGCCAAGTATGCAGCCATATCGGCGTGCTCGGCCATCAACGATTCGAGCGACGAGAGCAACTTTTTCAGCCCTTTGATCTTATCACGCTTCTTACCGTTCTGCTTCTTGACATAGTTATAGAATTCCTTGACACCGAACATATTACCGTGATCGGTCAGAGCAATGCCGGGCATACCGTCGGCCATAGCCTTATCGACCAAACGAGCTATACTCGCTTGACCGTCAAGGATTGAGTACTGAGAGTGAACGTGTAAGTGTACAAAATTTTGCATTGGGCTATTCTTTCAATTGTAGGCAAAGATAAGCAAACTTGCACATATTTTGCCTATATCTTCGAGGATTTTATTAACAATATTTTGATCAAATTTCGAAAGCAATGATAGACACCGAAATGCGTTCGTCGGCTCTGGTTTCATTGGCACGTTTCGACCGTGCCGATCAATTAGCCGTAGCTTGTTCGATACTCGACAATGCGGGCATCGAGTATTCAATCCGAAACGAATATATGTCGTCGATTCTACCCGTGGGCGAAGATCTCGCAGCCGAGATAGTGGTACACGAAGAGCAGGCTGCTCGCGCTGCCAAGTTGCTACATAAATTAATAGAGGGGGAGTAGGCTACTCGTTCCAGATTGCCCACGCACGCTCGGCCTGACGTTCGAGCATAAGCTGCCCATTGACGGTCTGCGCACCGCGCTCGGCGCCACGTGCAAGGAATTGGGTTACGGGAGGATTATAGACCAGATCGAACAATGCGTGGCTCTCATTGAGTAACTCGTATGGAATTTCGGGTGCTTCGTCCGTGTTCGGGAAGGTTCCGACGGGGGTGGCATTAATCACCAAACCAACCTCCGACATCACACGTTCGTCGATCTGTTCGTAGGTCATATTACCACGCATCGGATCGCGCGACACGATTGCATATTCAATACCACGCTCAGCCAACACATACTGCACCGCTTGCGACGCACCACCCGTCCCCAACAAGAGGGTAGCGGGACGAGCCCCGCCAATCAGAGCGTCGAGCGTCGCACGGATTCCATCAACATCGGTATTGTAGCCAATGAGTTTGTTATTGACTAATTTTACGCAATTTACAGCGCCTATCTCACGCGCTTCATCACTTATCTCGTCGAGGTATGCGAATACTTCTCGTTTGTAAGGAATCGTTACATTGAAACCGCACAGCGTAGGATTTTCAGCCAGCATTCGCGGCAAGTCGTCGATTGTCGGCAACTCGAAATTGCTATATTCACAATCTGACAATGCGGCGTCAGCAGCAAACTTACGAGCGAAATATCCTGCCGAAAACGAGTGGCCGAGCGTGCGACCGATCAATCCATACAAACGTGCCATATTACTATGCCTCCTTCTTCACTTGAACTCGCTTACCAATCATCTCGATTACATAGATCAGCGCAAAACCCACAACACACGACACGATAGCCAACACCAAATGCGACTCACCGCCCAGCACCTCAAACTGCGCGGGCGAAACATTTGCCTGCACCAGAGGTTGCTCCACGCCGTGGCTATCAAGATAGGTTTCGAGGGTCTGTTTCCACGGCCACACCTTATTGAGCGAACCAATCATAAAGCCCATCAACATCGTTACGGTAGCATCGTGCCACTTTGCCAGCAACCACGACAATACGTGCGAGAAGCTAACGATACCCACAATCGCTCCCACGGCGAAGATCGCCAAAACGCCAATATTAAGTTCGGTCACAGCCTCCATTATATACATATATTTACCCAGCAACAAGAGGATAAATGCGCCCGAGATACCCGGCAGAATCATTGCACAAATAGCAATCGCACCCGACAACATCACAAACCACCAATCGTTCGGGGTCGTTGCGGGCGAAACCACTGTAATCCAATATGATAGTGCGATACCGACAATCATCGTCACGACCGATGTTACACTCCAACGATTCACCTCACGGGCAACCATCAGTGCCGAGGCAATAATCAATCCGAAAAAGAACGACCAAGTGATGATAGGGTGATTTTCGAGCATATAGGTCATCAGTCGTGCCATTGTCAAAATGGCTACGCCGATACCAGCAATCAGCGAGCATAGGAATTTACCATTGACCTTCTCCCACAATGCACGGAACTTACCCGAAAAGAGAAGTTTGATTGCCTCTAAGTCGATACTTTTGATCGAGCCGAGCAACTCCTCGTAGATTCCCGAGATAAATGCGATAGTTCCACCCGACACACCCGGCACAACATCGGCCATTCCCATTGCACAGCCTTTGAGGCCAACCATAAAATATTTATTCATAGAAAATATGTTTTGCGATTTGTAACCACGCAAAGATAGTCGTTTCGACGCAACCGACAAAACAAAAACAATTAATCTGGCCATAATGAGCAATAAGTCGCAAGAATTAGCTATCTTTGTCCCTAAACTAATGTACTCACTCAAACAATGAAGGCAAAACTTCTCACTCTGCTCGTTGCGCTGACCGCCATTTGTAGTGTTGCGCAATCCGAGAACATCAATCTGAACATTATACCCGAACCCGTCCAGAGCGTAATCACGGGCGATAGTTGCTATCGTTTGGGGCGTGGCGCGGTGATTCGCACCGAGGCCGATCTGCGATTCCCTGCCGAATATCTGGCCGAATACACCGATCACTATCTCGGTATACCGTTGAAGGTCGAGGTCCCGCAACCCGTGAAACGTCGAGGCAAGACGATTGCAATCACCGAACCGCTGGCACACGGTGTTCGCTTAGTAAATCTTAATAACGGTAAGGTTTCGGGCGGCTATCGTTTGAAGATCACGCACGACAATGGGGTAGTGATCGAGGGAAATGACGCTGCGGGTGTATTCTATGGTGTGCAGACGCTGATTCAGTTGCTGCCGACACAAGCGGGCGTGTTGCCTCGTCTGCCTGAGGTTGAGATCGAAGATTATCCACGTTTTGAGTATCGCGGTATGCACCTCGACGTTGTGCGCCATTTCTTCCCGATCGATTACGTGAAGCGCTATATCGACTATATGGCATTGCATAAACTCAACTATTTCCATTGGCATTTGACCGACGATCAAGGTTGGCGAGTTGAGATGAAATGCCGTCCCGAATTGACCGCAATCGGCGCTCATCGTGCGGGCGAGATCGAGGGCTACTTCCCCGGCAAATACCACTATCACCCCTACGAAGGCTACTACACTCACGAGCAGATTCGTGAGGTGATCGAGTACGCTGCCGAGCGACACATCACGGTAATTCCCGAGATCGACATTCCGGGTCACTGTATGGCTGTTCTGGCAACCTATCCCCATTTCAGCACCACGCCCGAGAAGGTCGAGGGTTGCGCTCCTACGTGGGGTATCTACAATCGTCGCAACAATGTCCTCACGCCTTCACAAGAGGTATTCGATTTCCTGACTGACGTTTTCAGCGAGTTGTGTGACCTGTTCCCCTCGCCCTACATTCACCTCGGTGGCGATGAGTGCGCAAAGAAGTGGTGGAAAGAATCACCAGCAGCTCAGCAGTTTATGAAAGAACACAACCTTGCTGACGAGAAGGCTCTGCAAAGCTATTTCGTCCACTACGTGCAGCGCGTTATTGAATCGAAGGGCAAGCGCGCCATTGGCTGGGACGAGGTGCTCGAAGGGGGCATTTCGAAGGATTGTATCATTATGAATTGGCGACGCCCGAATTTCGGAGCTAATGCTCTGCAAGCGGGCAATCGCACCATTTTCACCTGCTCGCAATGGTCATATTTCAATGTTCGTGAGAGTCGTTCACAGCAGGAGATTGGACCACGTGGACCTATGCCTCTCGAAAAGGTCTATGGTTTTGAACCCATCGCTGACACGTTGACCGTTGAGCAGCAGCAACTCGTTTGGGGTATTCAGGGCTGTCTGTGGACCGAGTATATTCAGAATACTTGGAAAGCGGAGTATAGCCTCTTCCCGCGTATATCGGCAATGGCTGAGAATGCGTGGTCACCGCGCGAGCGCAAGAGTTGGGAGAATTTCTCGCAAAAGGTCGTTCGTCAGTTCGATCGTTATGAGTTGTGGGGTATTCGTTACAACGACGCATTCCTGCGTCAGCAGGATATAGTGCGAGCAAGATAGCCTACACTACTTCAACTAAAAAGGCGTTGCCCACTCGGGACAACGCCTTCTCTTTTTCAAGCAGAGATTATTAATAGTTCTCCTTCTTAGGCTCGAAGAACGACTGCGGGTGCAAGCAAGCGGGACAAGCCTTCGGTGCCTCCTCAGCCTCTACGATATAACCGCAGTTGCGGCACTGCCACCAGATCTTGCCATCACGACGGAAGAAGTCGCCATCGGTAATGCGGCTCAACAACTTCAAGTAGCGACGCTCGTGCTCAGCCTCGACGGTCGAAATTGCACGGAATGCAGCAGCTACTGCGGGGAAGCCCTCCTCCTCAGCTACCTTAGCAAAATCGGGATAGAGTACGTCCCACTCCTCGTTCTCGCCCTTAGCGGCAGCGAGCAGGTTCTCCTGAGTAGTACCGATCTTACCTGCGGGATAGGTTGCAGTGATGGTTACATCGCCACCTTCGAGGAACTTGAAGAAACGCTTAGCGTGCTCTTTCTCCTGTTCAGCGGTTTCCATAAATACGGCTGCGATCTGCTCGTAACCCTCCTTCTTAGCTACGCTTGCGAAGAAAGTGTAGCGAGTGCGTGCCTGCGACTCACCTGCGAATGCTTTGAGCAGGTTCTGCTCGGTCTGAGTACCTTTAAGACTTTTCATATTTTCTGTTTGTTTTGAGAGTTTTGTTATCAATTTCTTAACTGCAAATATAGCGATAAAAAATCGAATTTTGTATCATTAAATCGATTTTTTATTCTTATACAACCATTTGTTTTACTTATAGTTGTTCGAAGAAAGGCAATTAGAATTGTGAATCGCATTTTTTTTCGTATCTTTGTCCGATTATTCTTTTGCAAATATTAATAATAGAGATATAACATTATGGCAGACGAAAAAATCATCTTTTCAATGGTCGGCGTGAGCAAGACTTTCACCAACCAGAAAAAGGTTTTGAACAACATCTACCTCTCATTCTTCTATGGTGCCAAGATCGGTATCATCGGTCTGAACGGATCGGGTAAATCTACCCTGATGAAGATCATCGCCGGAATCGACAAGAACTACCAAGGTGAGGTGGTTTTCTCACCGGGTTACACCGTAGGCTATTTGGAGCAGGAGCCGCAGCTCGACGACACGAAGACCGTCCGCGAGGTGGTCGAAGAGGGTTGCGCCGCAACGGTAGCTCTCTTGAAAGAGTACGAGGAGATCAACAATAAATTTATGGAGCCGATGAGCGACGACGAGATGGCGCGCCTCATCGAGCGTCAGGGTGAGCTGACCGAGCAGATCGACCAGGTGAATGGTTGGGAGCTCGATAGCGTTTTGGAGCGTGCGATGGACGCTCTGCGTTGTCCCGATGCCGACCAGTCGGTGAAGGTGCTGTCGGGTGGTGAGCGCCGCCGTGTGGCTCTGTGCCGTCTGTTGTTGCAGCAGCCCGATGTGTTGTTGCTCGACGAGCCTACCAACCACCTCGACGCCGAGAGTATCGATTGGTTGGAGCAGCACTTGCAGCAGTACAAGGGTACGGTCATTGCCGTTACCCACGACCGTTATTTCTTGGATAACGTTGCGGGCTGGATCTTGGAGCTCGACCGTGGCGAGGGTATTCCTTGGAAGGGCAACTACTCGGGCTGGCTCGATCAGAAGTCTAAGCGTCTGGCAATGGAAGAGAAGCAGGAGAGCAAGCGTCGCAAGACATTGGAGCGCGAGTTGGAGTGGGTGCGTATGAGCCCCAAAGCGCGCCACGCTAAGAGCAAGGCTCGTCTGTCGGCATACGATAAGATGTTGAACGAGGATACAAAGCAGAAGGAGGAGAAACTCGAAATCTTCATCCCGAACGGTCCGCGTTTGGGCAATGTGGTGATCGAGGCTCAGGACGTGAGCAAGGCATTTGGCGACCGCGTTCTGTACGAGGGTCTGAACTTCTCGTTGCCTCCCGCAGGTATCGTCGGTGTGATTGGTCCTAACGGTACGGGTAAGACAACGCTGTTCCGTATGATTATGGGATTGGAGCAGCCGACGTCGGGTAGCTTCCGCGTGGGCGAGACCGTCAAATTGGCATACGTCGATCAGCAGCACAAGTCGATTGATCCCGAGAAGAGTGTCTATGAGGTAATTTCGCAGAATAGCGATCTGATCACACTCGGCAACCGCACGATCAATGCCCGTGCATACGTTTCGCGTTTCAACTTCTCGGGCACCGATCAGGAGAAGAAGTGCGGTATGTTGTCGG
Organism: Rikenellaceae bacterium; assembly: GCA_017463585.1. Lineage (GTDB taxonomy): Bacteria > Bacteroidota > Bacteroidia > Bacteroidales > Rikenellaceae > Alistipes. The sequence goes on from JAFTOX010000003.1 coordinate 292,740, forward strand.
GTGGTGAGCGCAACCGCCTGCACTTGGCTTTGGCTCTGAAAGAGGAGGGCAACGTTCTGCTGCTCGATGAGCCGACCAACGATATCGACGTGAATACGCTGCGTGCGTTGGAGGAGGGTTTGGAGAACTTTGCAGGTTGTGCTGTTGTGATCTCGCACGACCGTTGGTTCTTGGACCGTATCGCAACACATATCCTCTCGTTCGAGGGCGACTCGAAGGTGGTATTCTTCGAGGGTTCGTACTCGGAGTACGAGGAGCACAAGCGCGCAATGGGCGAGGATACAACCCCCAAGCGTGTTAAGTATAAGAAATTGATGGAGTAAAACGATTTACAATAATGGCTATTCAAAAACCTTCGATACCAAAGGGAACACGCGATTTCTCGCCTGCCGAGATGATGCGTCGTACCTATATTTTCGACTCGATCAAGGAGGTGTTCCGCACCTTCGGATATGCACCGCTCGAAACCCCTGCGATGGAGAACCTCTCGTCGCTGATGGGCAAGTATGGCGAGGAGGGCGATAAATTGCTCTTCAAGGTGCTCAATTCGGGTGATTTTGCCGCTAAGGTAGCACCCGAAGAGTTGGCGAACTCCACCGCGCTGGCAGCAAAGATCTGCGAGAAGGGTCTGCGTTACGATCTGACCGTTCCGTTTGCCCGCTACGTTGTGCAGCACCAGAACGAGATTTCGTTCCCCTTCAAACGCTATCAGGTGCAGCCCGTATGGCGTGCCGATCGTCCGCAGAAGGGTCGCTACCGCGAATTTTATCAGTGCGACGTCGATGTGATCGGTTCGCGCAGCTTGATGAATGAGGTCGAGTTGATCCGCATTGTCGAGCGCGTATTCCGCAAGTTGGGTATTCGCGTGGTGCTCAAAATGAACAACCGCAAGATACTCTACGGTATTGCCGAAACGATCGGTTATGCCGACAAGATGATCGACATCACCGTAGCTATCGATAAGTTGGAGAAGATCGGCTTGGACGCTGTCAATGCCGAGCTCATCGAGCGTGGTATTGATGCCGAGTCGGTGGCTCGTCTGCGTCCGATTTTGGAGTTGGAGGGCGACAATATGTCGAAACTCTCGAAGCTCGAAGAGGTGATTGGCGAGAGCGAAACGGGCCGCAAGGGTATCGAGGAGATGCGTACCATTTTCGGCTATACCGAGGCGTTGGGCGTTGCGCTCGATATCGAGCTCGACCTGTCGCTGGCACGTGGTTTGAACTACTATACGGGTGCGATTTTCGAGGTCAAGGCTCTCGACTACGCTATTGGCAGTATCTGCGGTGGCGGTCGCTACGACGATTTGACGGGCATTTTCGGTCTGTCGGGAATGTCGGGTGTGGGAATCTCGTTCGGTGCCGATCGTATCTACGACGTGATGTGCGGATTGGAGCTGTTCCCTGCCGATACGATGGTTACGACCAAGGTGCTGTTTGTCAATCTGGGCGAGGCCGAGCAGTTGGCATCAATGCGTGCAGTCGATACGTTGCGCTCGGCAGGTATCTCGGCTGAGGTCTATCCCGACAGTGCGAAGATGAAAAAGCAGATGGAGTATGCCAACCGTCGTGGCATTCCCTACGTGGTGATCATCGGTAGCGACGAGCTGGCTGAGGGTGCGGCGACACTCAAAGATATGCAGCGCGGCGAGCAGGTCAAGGTCGCAATTGTTGATCTTGTGCAGCATATTAAATAGACGAAAATTTTGAAATGAAGCGATTGCTTGCGATAATTTGTGCTTTAATGGTTAGTGTCGGGGTGGCGGCTCAAAGCAGCAACGCCGACACCAAGCCACAAGCCGATCCATCGCAGCAGTTGCAGAAGCTTGTCCAATTCTACCGTTATCTGGTTGGTTTCTACATTGATGAGGTCGATAGCGAGCAGCTGGTCGAGGACGCCATTGTCAAAATGCTCTCGGAACTCGATCCACATTCGACCTACATCGATCCCGACGAGATGAAGGGTGTGCGCGAAGATTTCGATGGCAGTTTCAGTGGTATCGGAGTCGAATTTCGTGTGATGGAGGATACGATCCGCGTAGTGAATACCATTGCGGGAGGTCCGTCAGCCGAAGTTGGTGTAATGCCTAATGATCGCATCATCACGATTGACGGTCAGAGTGTTATCGGTGTCGAACAGAGCAAAGTACCCTCGCTTCTGCGTGGCAAGGAGGGCACCAAGGTCGATATCGAGATCGCACGCCACGGTGAGCCAAAACCGCTGGGATTCACCATTGTACGTCGTCAAATACCGATTAATACGGTCGATGCCGCCTATATGATCACGCCCACGACGGCATATATCAAGGTTAATCGCTTTGCGCGCAAGACGATGGAGGAATTCCGCGAGGCGATGGAGAGTATGCCGCAAGCCAAGCAACTCATTCTGGATCTGCGCGGCAATGGTGGTGGATTGATCGAGCCTGCGATCGAAATGGCGAGCTACTTCCTGCCCAAAGGGTCGGCGGTGGTTTCGACCGAGGGACGTGTTATCCCGACTGAGACCTACTCGGCACGTGCCGACGGCAAGTTCTTGAAGGGTAAGGTCGCGGTGCTGATTGACGAAACGTCAGCATCGGCAAGCGAGATTGTATCGGGAGCGTTGCAGGATTGGGATCGCGCAACGATTATTGGTCGTCCGAGTTTTGGTAAGGGGTTGGTGCAGCGACAGATACCGATGGTCGATGGCTCTGCTGTGCGACTGACCGTTGCACGATATCACACGCCGACAGGACGCGTTATCCAGCGTCCGTTCGAGAAGGGCAAACGCGAGGAGTATTACGCTAACCTAATGAAGCGATTGACAGGCGATTACGCACTTGATTCGGTTGCGCTCGACACGTTGCCCAAATACAAGACGCTGATCAAAGGTCGCACAGTTTATGGCGGTGGTGGCATTATGCCCGATATCACAATTCCGGTAGACACGTCGGATTACACCGATTATTGGGCAGAGTTGAGCCGTCGCGGTGTGTTGGCTGAGTATGTTGTCAATTACCTCGATATGCACCGTGCGGAGTTGCAAGCGCAATACTCAACCGATGAGAGTTTCGTCGCGCACTTCGAGGTGAGCGACGAAATGATTGAGGCGTTGGCACAGTTTGCCGAGGGACGCAGTATCGCTCGAAAAGATGAGGAATTGGCCATTTCACGCACCTCAATTGCCGAAATCGTAAAGGCTCTTATCGCACAACGCCTATGGGACACAACGGCCTATTTCAAGGTCATTAATCGCACAAATCCATACATTGAGCGTGCATTGGCAGAATTAGATAAATAATTGCTAAATTGCAACTCTCTACAAGTGAGATTATTCTACCAAAACATTGAGAATTTCATCTGCTCTATTTTGCTAAATCGAAGAAAAGTTGTATTTTTACGCCGTTAAATAACAATAAGGCGTATGTTAGACTATCAAAAAACGGGCGAAAATTACGACGACCCTAATTACACTAAGGCAATTAAGGCTGGCCGCAGAACCTACTTTTTCGATGTGAAGGCAACTCGCGGCGACGATCTATACATTACAATCACCGAAAGCCGTAAACGCACGGCTCCCGACGGCAACGTGATGTACGACCGACGTACAATGTTCTTATACAAAGAGGATTTCGAGAAATTCGAAAACGGACTGAAAGATGCGATTGACTTCATCAAACAGAGTAAGCCTGAACTTTTCGATGCCGATGGCCATCTGATTCAGACCGAGAGCACAGGTATGAGCTCGATTGATGAAGAGTTCGAGAAGTTGTAATTAAGCCTCGCTATGAGCACTACGACCTCGCTTCCGCAATGGAAGCGAGGTCGTTTTTTGTTCGATCACTGGGCTATTTCTCTGCCGCTTTGATCGGCAATCGTTCCCACAACCAACGAGGAATGCAACGCCACAAAGAGGTCAAAATCGCATAACGCCAATCGATTACCGCCACACGACGTCGAGCAACAACCGCACGTACAATACGACGTGCGGCGTAAGGCGTTGACATCAGCATAGGGTAGCGACGTGCATCGAGATCAAGCAACGGGGTAGCGACGAATCCCGGGCGAATATCCGTAAATGAGATATCGACCTTCGCAATGGCACACTGTTGTGCAAGTGACTGAATATAGCAGTTTTGCATTCGTTTAGTAGCCGAATAAGCAGGAGCCGCACCAAGTCCCTTCGTGCCGGCAATGCTCGATACGACGGCAATTTGAGCACCCTTAACGGCATTGTCGCGGAAATAACGATAGGCACATCCGACCATACGGCAGAAGCCCTCGCTATTGACACGCACGGTACTGAGTTCGATTGCAGGTTCGAGCGTGAGGTTATTCTTGCCGACGCCCGACACGTGGAAGTAGGTATCAACGCCACCCATACGATCAATCAGCGCAAGCAGTTGCTCATCTGCCTTCGGATCGGTAATGTCGATTGTAGCCACGTGAACACGCTCGGGCGCAATGGCACGAATCTGTTCCAAAGCCTCAGTGCGACGTCCGCAGACACCTACAACATAACCTCGTGCGAGGAAATCCTCAGCGCACGCACGCCCCAAACCCGAGGTTGCGCCCATTATAATAATACGTTTCTCCATATCTTAGTTTTTAAGTAACGTTCGACAATCATTGATAAACTGCGTATAGCGATAGCGTGCCGCCGAGCTCATCGTCAGCGTATCACCAACCGACTGAGGGACAATGCGATAATCGGGACAAAGCACCCAAATAGGAATCGGACACACCGCAATCGACGGTGCCGCATTGTCCACACGTGATACCGTCACCTCTGCCAGCAAACCACCATCGCTATATCGCCATTGTTGATTCGAAACCATATTACCGAGCGAGTAGACCGTAGCCCAACGAGCCGCCGAATCGCACTCGATCGGTTGTGCCACGTGGGGGTGGCTACCGATAACCAACTCAACACCCTGGCGACGGCAGAACTCCGCCACCGCACGTTGTGCACGATTTGGTCGACGCTGATACTCCTCGCCCCAATGCAACATCACGCACACCACATCGGCACGCTCGCGATCAATCGCTGCAATATCTGCCGCCATTTGTACCGTATCGATACGATTGACAACCATTCCGCGCGGTGTCGGCAAGCCGTTCGTGCCATAGGTATAATTGAGCATTGCGATCGTAATATCCGCCGCAGAAACATAGAGTGGCTGACGAGCCATAGAGTCAGCATACGCACCCATATAGTTGATTTTCAAGCTATCGAGCACACTGATCGTCGTTGTAATGCCCGAAGCTCCTCGATCGCAAATATGGTTATTGGCCAATGCTGCCACATCGACACCTGCGTATTGCAAGCTTACAGCCAACTCTGCGGGCGTGCGAAACATCGGGTAGCCCGTATAAGGCGGACGGCGCGAGAGGGTAGTTTCGAGGTTTACAACCGCCAAATCTGCCTGTTGCAGAATCGGAGCAACATACTCGAACGAGCGATCAAACGAATAGCCATCAGCGGTCTGCGCAGCCGAGAGCTGAGGTGTATGAGCCATAACATCGCCACCGAAAACAATCTTCGCACGACGCACCGAAGGCGGTGACTGCAAAGCCATATTGGTTGCCGTCGTCACCAGCGAACGCACGGGCACCACTCGCTCGACATAGAGCACTTCGCCTGCCACCAACGAGGCAAGCAGCGTAGCATAGAGTATCGAGAGAAAGGTCTTCATTGTGGACGATTGTGGCGTTATCGCATTAAAACAATCTCAAATATAGAAATAAATATGTATATTTGCACATATTTAACCCCATTTTTATGCAGTTTTTAGCAGAATACAACCTCGAAGGTTTGGTTATTGGATTGCTGACATTCCTGATTATCGGCATTTTTCACCCGCTCGTAATCAAAGGCGAATACTATTTTGGCACACGTTGCTGGTGGGCATTTTTCTTGTTCGGAGTAGTTGCATTGATTGCTGCACTCTGTATCGAGAATGTGATGTGGTCGGCAGTATGTGGCGTCACGGCTTTCTCGTCGTTTTGGGGCATTGGCGAACTATTCGAACAACGCCGCAGAGTCGAACGAGGTTGGTTCCCGAAAAATCCTAAACGTAAGTAACGAAAAAGCACCGAGACCCGCAAGGCTCGGTGCTTATCATTTAGATTCGGACTATTTAGAAGTTATACTTAACCATCGCCTGAATACGGTTGGCGCTATTCTTATTGCCCGCCATATTTTTGTGCGTACCGTAGAGATATTCGATCGCCATCTCGAAACGGGGTGTAAAGTGACAGAAGATATTACCGAAGATATACTGACCCTTCTTGTATTGGCTTGGCGACCAGAAACCCGTCTTGCGCTCGACGTTCACCTCCGAGTAACCACCCGAAACGCTCAAACCGCGCATAATGTTGAATTTGCCGGCAGCCATCCAACCATACATCGGCACGGTACGCAACTTCGTAGGATCATCGACACCTACAACCAAATCCATACCTGCGCCCTTCAAATCACGCACATACGACGATACGCCCTTACCATAGACACCGTTGATATAGGTATTCCAACGCTCACCAATGGCAATATTACCGCTCAACTGCACACCCCAGCCAAACTCCGACTGGTTCTCGCCCTTGGTCTGATTGTGATAGTACATATTGCGCAACAGACCCGTCACACGGACGTGGCTATTGGCACGACGACCCCAATTAAACTGCACGTACATCGGAAAGTCGGGCACGCGTTGATGAATCGGCGTGAAGCTCTCGCCATACGACGCACTCACACGAGGCATCTCGGCAGCAATACCCATCGAGAAACTGCGACCAAACGTATGCGAGTAACGGATCATAGTAGAGTAGTCGAGCGTATAAGAATTAGGACCTTCGAAGTCGATGGTTTGGGGCGACGAGTTAAGGTCACAGAAGGTGGTCACATCACGACCAAGCGTAAACCCATAGAGCGACACATAAGCCAGACGCACGCGAGGAGTATATCCCGTATTGCTACCACGGAAATCTGCCTCGAACATTGCAACCACACGCCCAAGTGTTGAATTGTTGGCAACGGCCTTGAAATAGATCGACGAGGTCGAAGCGTCCATCATCAGCTTTTGGCGCGAATTGTAGTTGCCCGGAATAGGAATATCGGCAGTGATAAAATCGCGACTATTGACGATACCCTTGAAGTCATAGCCCACACGCATATTCACATTACCACCAACGGCAAAGGCGATTTTGTTCGTTCGGCTCGAAAAGATCATCTGGGGGAGGTAGGGTTGCTCGAAACCGCCACGATGGGTTTCGACAAAGTCAAGAATCGCACGGTCGATAGCCATCTGATTGCGAGTGCAATACTCGGCATCGGACATTGCCTCGTCGTTGACTGTCGTTTGCTGCACACCGAGCAGATAGACGACCGGTTGATAATCATCGCGGTTGTTTTGCGCCGACACGGTGGTGGTCACAAGCAGTGCCGCAATAAGGAATCGAATTGTTTTCATAGGCATTGAATTAAATTAAAAAATAGTTCATTGCATCTGTTTCGATGACTCATTCGGTCATCTTTCATTTGTAGTTCAACAAGTTAATCGAACCGCATTCAGAGCAAGTTGTATGCCAAATCCGACAAGTCGATTGTCCGAAATAAAAAAGGCAGGAAGAGCATTCACTGCTGTCCCTGCCACACATCAAACCTAATTTATTAACACCTAACGGAGTTTATTGTGTTTTTGCATTACTGCCTTAATTAATTGTGTCACTGCGATTAACGCGGGCCACCGTGCATACCGCCCATAGGACGACCACCACCCATTCCACCGCGACCACCACGGCCACCCATACCTTCATAGTCGCCGATATTCTTCGAGCCCTTCTTGCCGAAGTTGCGCAAGTTATAGACGAACTGAATGGTGTAGTAACGACCGATCACGTTGTTCCAGCTATTTTGCGTGTAACCCGAACCCGTCGAGCGCGAGAAAGCGCTATTCTGGTTAAACACGTCGTTCACGCCGATCTGAATCTCGCCACGCTGATTCTTGAATATCTTCTTGCCAAGGAAGAGGTTGCAGAGCAGGTAATCCTCGTTGTAGTCGTTCGTGAAGCCCATATATTGGTTATAGACGCAGCTACCCGTGAAGGTGAAACCTTTCCAGAACGACACCTTCATATTGAGCGACGCCGAGTGGTTGAAGTAGCGGTTCTTCACATTAGCCTGCGAGTTCAGAGCCTCGTTGTAGTTACCGTGCCAAGACAGAGTAAAGTCGACATTCTCCGAAATGTTCGAACCCAACACTGCGCCGAAGTTATAACCCATATTGCTGGCATTGTTGATCTTGCCATCAATCTTCGAGGGGGTGATCGAGTAGCTTACACCTGCACGCAGATTCAAGTTACACTTCATAAAGCTCAACGGCGTACCGAAACTTGCCATACCGCGAACTGACCACTGACCATTCATATTCTCATAAGTCGAATATTGGAGTGGGGTATAGTCCAATCCCGTAATCTCGCTCGAAGGGTTGTAGTAGACACTACGACCGATGTAATTCTGCGTCGTCGAGAACATACCCATAACCATCAACGTACGACCCTTCTCAACATTCGAATTGACGTAGTGAGCGCGAATGCTATGCGAATACGACTGATCGAGGTTCGAATTACCCGTCGAAACATACTGGGCGTTTGTCACGTCCTTGATATTCTGCAACTGCGACAAGCTCGGCTCGTCGGTCGAAGAGCTGACGTGAACTCGCAACGAATTCTCCTTATTGAAGAAGATGTTGGTCATCAAGAAATAGGTCACATTATCGAAATCCTTCTTGATCTTCTGCTCGTTCTTGGCACCCTCATTCAGCATACCGTCCAGAAGAGCGTGCTGGTAATAAACGTTAGCTACAACCGTATTACGCTCCTTCGAGAATCGGAAACCGGGACCTACGCGATGCGTTGTGTAGGTGCGCTCAGAATTGGTCGAGAGGTCGGGAGCCGGGGTCAAACCCGTCGGATCGAAATCGTCACCTGTGATATAGGCCGCCTTGTCGCTCTTCGAATTATTCATACTGAAACGGTACTGCATACTCAACTGCGAATACTTCGACAGAGGCTCGGTATAGTTGAACGTACCGCTGAAATTCAAGCTGCTCGAAGGGGTCTGCGTATAGAGGTAACGCAGCTTCAACGGAGCCTCCAAATCCTCGACATTGACCGTATCGGGATCATATCGCAAAGCCTCAGCCGTATTCGACCAGCTATTACGCTGATACTCTCGGTTGTTGTAACGCACATTGCCACCAATTGTAAGCGTACGACCATCTTTGCCCAGCTTGGCACGATACTGCAAGAACTCGCTGATATTGTAACCGTGATTTTTCGTCTTGCTGTAATTGTCGATAATGCTCAGACCGCTCTGACCCCACTGCTGACCGTTGGTGGTCGAGAAGGGATTGTTGAGCTGGAAACTGACACCCGTACGCGACATCAGCGAGTGGTTTGGCGAAATCTTCCAATCCAAACGGGCATTGATACGGTGATTGTTGTTATGAGTATCCGAATAGCCCTTCTGATAGAGTGTGTCGATGGGCGAGGGAGCCTCGTACCACTTTTCGGTCGTTGAATTGTTGACTGTATTGGTATTGTTGAAGAAGTAGCTGCCCTGGAAGGTCACATTATCCTTCTTGCCCCAAGTACCCGAGTAGTTCAAACCTGCCGAGTTAACCGTCGCAACACCAGCCTGCGGACGAACCATATACTGACCGACGCCGCGACCACCACCGCCCGAGACCTCCAAAATATCCTCGAACGAGAAGTTCTGCTGGTTGATATTATTGAACAGACCGAGCAGTGTTACACGATGATCGCCTTGGAAAATATTGACATTACCACCTGCCAAATACTTATGGTTTGCAATTGCATTCTCGTTGTTATCGTAACCGTAGCCGGCATACATTTTACCAAATTGACCTTGACGCATATGCTTGTGGGTCACAATGTTCAGAGCCTTATAGCCCTCACCGTCGTCCATACCCGAGAACTCGGCCTGGTCGCTCAGTTTGTTATAGACCTCGATACGATCAACTGCCTGTGCGGGCAACGACTTGATCGCCGTGGTTACGTCCTCACCAAAGAACTCCTTACCATCGACAAATACCTTCTTGACGGTTTCGCCCTGAGCCTCGACCTCACCATTATTAATATTGATACCGGGCATCTTTTTCAGCAGGCCTTCGACATCAGCGTCGTTCGACACCTTGAACGCACCCGCATTATAGCTCACCGTGTCGCCCTTCTGCGACGTACGCAACGATTGAACCTCCTTAACAACCGACTCGATCATCTCCGAGGCGGGTTTCATTTCGAGTTTACCGAGCGAGGTCGTAGCCGCTTTGACCGTCACCTCCTTTTCGATGCTCTCGTAACCAATGAACGAAATTGTAATTTTGTAATCCCCATATGTGAGCGACGAAATCGCAATTGAACCGTTATAACCAGAAGTCACATATCGTTTTTTGTCGGGATTCTTCGTCGAAGCGTACTCAACCGTTGCTCCCAAAATGGGTTCACCATTCGAGGCATCAACCAACTGAGCCGTCAATTTACTCGTCGATTGTGCAAAGGCATTCGCCCACACAAAGCACGATAAAAAGATTAATGACAGAATTTTTTTCATTGTTAAATTTACTGTTTCAACTCTGCAAATCTATCACAAATTTCGGGGCGAAGATACCAAATGGGCGGTGAAACGCCCAAATTGGGGTGTCAACCGCCCATTTCGTCCGACCAAACGACTTTGATCGGTCATTTCACCCTCGATTATCGGGGGAAATAGCGCTTTAATTTCGGTGCAATGATCTCCTCCATCAAGTCGTAACCTACGGGAGTGGGGTGCACACCGTCCTTGGTATAGGCACGATCCAAACCACCCTCACCGTCAACCATCGGAGTGTAGAAATCAACCCACTTGCAGCCATAGCGACGAGCCAACTTGCGAAGCATTTTATTCAGCTCAACAACCTGCCACGACACGTTGCCCAGATCCTTGCGCCACTTATACTGCTTAACGGGCAGCACCGAGCACAAGATAACCTTAATGCGGTTAGCCTTTGCCAACTGGATCATCGACTCAATGTTCTGTGCGATATGCTCCAACGAGATGTAGCCATTGTTGCGAGCAATATCGTTCGTACCCGCCAAAATTACCACCGCACGAGGATCGAGGTCGATCACATCAGCACGGAAGCGGCTCATCATCTGCTGAGTCACCTGACCACTGATACCACGACCTGCAAAATTGTTGTTATCGAAGAAATCGGGGTGCATTTCGTACCAGCACTGCGTAATCGAGTTACCCATAAAGACCACCGTCGGAGCCTTGGTCAGCATTGCGTTAGCCTTCTCATAACGACCATAATCGGCCCAATCCTTATCCTTCTTCTGCGCCGAAGCCACCAACGGCAACAGAGCAACGAGGAGCATTAAAAGTTTTTTCATTGCGTATAGTTTTTGTGATTAATTGCTTTTGTTAGCACACAAATTTAATAAAAGTTGCCCGAAAGGCAAAATATTTTTTAACTTTGTGGTATCATTTATACCAAATTCAAAACACAATGAAAAATCTTTTCCACGCAACATTAATGGCCGTAGCGGCTCTGTTTGTAGCTTGCGGCGCGCCCGAACCGAGTACCTACAAGGTAATCTCTTACAACATTCGTCTGCTGACCCCGTACGATACCGATAGTCTGCATTGGGACGCTCGTAAACCCGCAACAATCGTAATGATCGACCAAGAGAAGCCCGACGCATTTGGTCTGCAAGAGGCAGTAGATGAGCAAGTTGCATACATTGAAGAAAATTGCCCGCAATATGCTCGTGTAGGTGTTGGTCGTGACGATGGCGACAAGGCTGGCGAGTTTATGGCTGTTTTTTATCTGCGTGACCGATTTGAGCTGATCGACTATTCGACCATTTGGTTGAGCGAGACCCCCGACACCGTGTCGATGGGCTGGGACGCTGCATATCCTCGCACTGCAACCACCGTCATTTTGCGTGACAAGGCTACCGACAAGAAATTTGCATACATCAATACCCATTTCGATCATAAGGGCAAAGTGGCACGCATTGAGTCGGCGAAGATGGTTGCCGAGCGCGTTGCAGCAATTAAGGCCGAGGGTATTGAGTCGATTATCGTTGGTGGTGATTTCAATAGCCGCTTGGAGGATTCGATGTTGATCCCGATGCAGGAGGCGCTTGGTTATGCACGTAGCGACAGCCCCGTAACTGACAATAAGGGCACATTCAACGATTGGGGTCGCGTAACCGACGGTCGAGTTATCGACCACTTTTTCTACACGGGCGTAACACCCAAAGAGTACCACACCCTCGACGGCGACTACGGCGCTCCCTACATCTCTGACCACTATCCAATCGCTTTTACGTTTGAATTGTAATTACTAAATAATCACTAAACATCTTATAAGACGAGTTTTATCTCGTCTTTTTTATTATAAACATTCCCAATCAGAATATATTCATTATATTTGCAACTGATTTCACTACTAATATCTGCATTACCAATGAATATAAAGATTAAACATTTTGCATCAAAAGTAGCAACATGCATTTTATCTCCCATAACACAAAATCCCGCATTCTTTATCTGTCAGTTGCTGATAATGATAGTGCCATTTGCAGTTTATAATTTTGCAATTGATTATAATTACAAGGGTGTAATAATGGAGATTATTCGCATATTGCATATCTTTATTTTTGATGCGTATTGTTTATGCGTAATATTATTATGGCTCAGCAAACTAATTAATACAAATATTGTTAAAACAATATTGTATTTTATAACTCTAATACTATTCGTATTCGACTCTTTTGTTGCTATATTCTATGCTTCGCGAATAAGTCCTGTAATCATTCGTTTAATTAGAGAAACTAACACTGACGAAATAAGTGGATTTTTCACCACTCTTAATTCACCGAACATTGTATATCTAGGTTTCGGCATTATCGCTATATGCACCATTATCACTATATCAGAAAAATTAGCTAAAAAATATTTCTCAAAATCGCATAACCACTCCAATATTAGCATCACAAGCATTGGCGCAGGGGGGTGTATTTTGCTAAAAATCAAATACTTAATCACTATAATAATCGCAATAATCTGCATATTAAATATTATCAGAAACTCTCTTCTGTCATTTGCATACATTAATGCGCTCCAAACCACACAGCTAACAACCAGTAGATATAACGTAGTTTTTAAATCTGCCGAAACAGCTAATACAACTTATGGACACTTAATTCATTCATTATTTAGCAATCATCTTTTTAGTAAAGACATATATATTCTTACGGAAGTATTAGAGAAGCAATATCAAACCGAATGCTCTTTTAGATCTTCACAAATAATTCTCATTGTTGGAGAGTCATTCAGTAAATATCACTCTAATTTATATGGTTATATACACCATACAAATAGATTACTATTCAACGAAGTAAAAAATAATAACCTTTTCATTTTTCAAGATGTAATCACACCTAGAAATTTTACATCATATGTAATGCAACAGATCTTCACTTTTAAGAGCCAAGATACTAATTTGTACTGGGCAGAAACTCCATTATTTACTAAGTTTTTTAAAGAGTGCGGATATATTGTTTCATTTTTTAGCAATCAGGAAATTAACGATACTAATGATGACACACTTAATGCGTCTAATCACTTTCTCGTTGTTGATCAAACAAGTAAATATTGTATAACTAATACTAATTTACAGAAATACAAATGGGATACAGATCTAGTCGATGAATATAAAGCTCGTATAAAACACACTGCAAATGAAGCGTTTCTTTCTATATTTCATTTAAGTGGACAGCATTTTGGGTATAAAGATAGATACCCCAACGATGAAAAACTTTTTACGGTTGACGATTACACTTACCGCACAGATTTAACACAAAGTCAGCGAGAAGTGGTTGCTCATTATGACAATGCAACAGCATATAACGACAAAGTTGTTGCAAGTATTATTGATTTATATCGCAACCAAGACGCTATTATCATATATTTATCAGATCACGGAGAGGAGATACACGATTATCGAAATTTCACAGGTAGAGAAGCGGCGAAACTTACTCCTGAAATATGTAAATATCAATTTGAGATTCCATTTATGATCTGGATGTCGGATAAATATAAAGAGAATCATCCCGATGTCGTAAAACAAGTAGAAGGATCATTAGACAAACCTTTTATGATTGATGATCTACCTCATTTAATGCTTGATATCGCAGGTATTGATTGTGAATGGTTTGATCCTACTCGTAGCTTAATAAATGAAAAGTATAATGTAAACAGAAAACGATTGCTGTTAGATACAAAAGTTGACTACGACGAAATGATCAAGCAACTAAACTAATAAAACAACCGCCCCGAACTCGAAAGTCGGGGCGGTTGTTTTGTATAGAAAAGGGTAGCGCGATTACTCCCACTCGATTGTTGCGGGCGGTTTCGACGAAACGTCATACACTACGCGGTTGATGCCCTTTACCTTATTTATAATATCGTTCGACATCTTTGCCAAGAAATCGTAAGGCAGAGGATACCAATCGGCAGTCATACCATCGGTCGAGGTTACGGCACGCAGAGCAACGCAATTCTCATACGTACGCTCGTCGCCCATAACACCGACACTCTGTACGGGCAGCAGAATCACGCCTGCCTGCCAGATCTTGTCGTACAGACCCCACTCGCGCAGACCGTCGATATAGATCTTATCTGCCTCCTGCAAGATTGCAACCTTCTCGGGGGTAATATCGCCCAAGATACGGATTGCAAGACCCGGACCGGGGAAGGGGTGGCGACCGAGCAGCAGCGGATCAAGACCCAACTCGCGACCCACGCGGCGCACCTCGTCCTTAAACAACAGACGCAACGGCTCGACAATCTTCAAGTTCATCTTCTCGGGCAGACCACCTACATTGTGGTGCGACTTAATGGTTGCCGAAGGACCTTTGACGCTAACCGACTCAATCACATCGGGATAGATCGTACCCTGAGCCAGCCACTTTACCTCAGTAAGTTTCTGTGCCTCAGCGTCGAACACCTCAATAAAATCGCGACCAATAATCTTTCGCTTGCCCTCGGGATCGCTCACGCCTGCCAAATCAGCATAGAACTTAGCCGACGCATCAACGCCGATTACATTCAAACCCATATTGGCATACGACTGCATTACGTCCTCAAACTCGTTCTTACGCAGCAAACCCGTATCCACAAAAATACAAGTCAGCTGTTTGCCGATTGCCTTATGCAGCAGCAGAGCCGCCACCGACGAATCGACACCGCCCGACAGACCCAGCACAACCTTGTCCTCGCCAATCTGAGCGCGCAACTGAGCTACGGTCTCCTCGACGAACGAGGCGGGCGTCCAGTCCTGCTTATGACCGCAGACTCCTACGACGAAATTCTGCAACAACTGCTTGCCCTCGGTCGAGTGATAGACCTCGGGGTGGAACTGAATACCCCAAGTCTGCTCACCCTCGATGTGGTAAGCGGCTACACGTACCGACTCGGTGCTTGCGATGATTTTGTAGTTCTCGGGCACACGTACGATGGTATCGCCGTGCGACATCCATACCTGAGTGGTTGCCGACAGACCTTTGAGCAGCGGATCGCTAGGCTCTGCCACCGTCAGCATTGCACGACCATACTCGCGCGTACCCGACGGAGCGACCTCGCCACCAAAGTTGTGCGACAGGTACTGCGCACCGTAGCAGACGCCGAGCAGAGGTTTCTTACCCTTGATCTGCGACAGATCGACCTGCGGAGCGTCCTCATTACGCACCGACGCGGGGCTACCGGAGAGAATCACACCGATAAACTCGTCCAGATTGGGAACTTTGTTGTAGGGGTGAATCTCGCAATAAACGTTCAATTCGCGCACGCGGCGAGCGATGAGCTGCGTGTACTGCGAACCGAAGTCGAGGATTAAGATTTTCTCCATAGTTCTATTTGGTTATTAATTGTTTTTCATTTAGCACTTTGGGTGTAGCCGACGTTTAGCGCACCTGAGCACCTGCCTGACGCTCGAACTGAGCCATCAGGTTGTTCATCACCTTGTCGATCACCTTATCGGTCAGCGTCTGGCTCTTGTCCTCCAAAACGAAGCTCAATGCGTATGACTTCTTGCCTGCGGGCAGTTTGTCGCCCTCATAGACGTCGAACAGCGATACGCTCTTCAACAGTTTCTTCTCGGTCGAGATAGCAATCGAGCGCAACTTCTCGAATGTTACCTCCTTATCAACCAGCAGAGCCAAATCGCGCTTAACCTCAGGGAACTTCGACAGCTCCTCGGCTGCGATACGGTGTTTCTTCGATGCCTTCAACAGACGATCGAAATCCATTTCGAGGAAATAGACCTCCTGTTTCAGGTCGAACTTCGCGCGAATCTTCGACGCAACAACGCCCATACTGAGCAACTCCTTGCCATTCATCTGCACCGACAGAGCCTCAGCGAACAGGTCGTTCTGCACCTTCTCGCTCTTCAACGAGTAGATATCCAAACCGAAGCGACGCAACAACTTCTCAGCTACGGCACGCAGCGTATAGAAATCAGACTTCTCTGCGCGTGCGTTCCACGATTGAGCCGTTGCAGCACCCGTAACGGTAATTGCCAGACGGTAGTTCTCCGAGTAGGGAGCCAACGAGTTCTCCTCGTTCTTAGCCGCCTCGTTATAGTAGTAGCAGTTACCAAACTCATAGAGTTTCAGGTCGCCATTGCGGTGGTTCACATTGAGCTGAACAGCCTCCAACGCATTGAACAGCAACGTCTGACGCATTACGTTCAGATCGGCGCTCAGCGGATTCATAATGCGAACGCAATTCTCAGCCTTATAGCTCTCCAAGCCTTCGTAATACGAGCCCTTGGTGAGCGAGTTGCTCATAATCTCGACAAAACCATTGTCGGTGAGCAGGTCGCTAACCATATTGACAATCTTGGTCTTATCGGGTTTGGGAGCATACGAGAGGGTAGAATTGACGTGCTGCGGAATCTCGACATTGTTATAGCCATAGATTCGCAGGATATCCTCGATCAGATCGGCCTCGCGCTGCACATCGACACGATACGCGGGCACTACAACCGACAGAACGCCCTCCTTCTCAGCCTCGATCTCAATCTCCAACGCTGCGATAATCGAGCGAACGGTCTGCTCCGGAATCTCCTTGCCGATCAGTGCATTCACTCGCTTCAACGAAACATCGAAACGGAACGGAGAGATCGGTTCGGGATAGAGGTCGATGATCTCCGACGAGATCTTACCGCCCGCCAAATCGCGGAACATCAGCGCAGCACGTTTCAGTGCATAGACCGTGCGGTCGGGATCAATACCGCGCTCGAAACGGAACGACGAATCGGTATTCAGGCCGTGACGCTTAGCTGTCTTGCGCACCCAAACGGGATTGAAATATGCACTCTCGATGAAAATATTGGTCGTCGTATCGCTCACGCCCGACTCCAAGCCACCAAATACGCCCGCAATACACATCGGACGCTCAGCATTGCAGATCATCAGGTCCTGAGCCGACAACTTGCGCTCAACGCCATCGAGCGTTACGAACGGAGTGCCCTCCTCGCAAGTGCGAACGACGATCTTGCCACCCTCGATCTTATCGGCATCGAAAGCGTGCAGGGGCTGACCCAGCTCGAACAAAATGTAGTTTGTAATATCGACCAGATTATTCTTGGGATTGATACCCACAGCGCGCAACGAATCCTGCAACCACTCGGGCGAGGGAGCGATCTGGCAACCCGTAACCGTTACACCTGCATAGCGAGGTGCAGCCTTCGGATTCTCAACCTCGACCTCGATCTTCAAATCGTGATTATCGACCGAGAACTCATCAACCGACGGCCAAGTCAGCTCGACCTGCTGACCGTTAGCTGCCAGATATGCTGCCAAGTCGCGCGCTACGCCGATGTGCGACGCTGCGTCGATACGGTTGGGGGTCAGACCGATACCAATCAGATAGTCGTCCTTAACATTGAGATACTCCTTAGCCGGCATACCTACGGGGGCGTCGGCCGGCAACTCCTTGATGCCATCGTGGTCAGCGCCAATGCCCAGCTCATCGTCGGCACACAGCATACCGAACGACTCGACGCCACGAATCTTGCTCTTCTTGATTTTGAATCCCTCGGTTTCGCCCATAGGGTAGAGCACTGCGCCAATGGTTGCACAGAGCACCTTCAAGCCTGCACGCACGTTGGGGGCACCGCAAACGATATTGAGCGGCTCGCCCGCACCGACATCGACCGTCGTTACGTGCAGGTGGTCCGAATCGGGGTGATCGACGCAGGTCAGCACCTCGCCGACAACCACACCTGCCAGACCGCCACGAATGGTTTCGATCTTCTCGAACTCTTCGACTTCGAGACCTATATCTGTCAGAATTTCAGCGATCTTCTCAGCCGAGAGATCGGTTTTCAGATAATTTTTCAGCCAATTGTATGAGATATTCATCGCGTATGTAATTGTTTATTTTGTACGAAATATGATTAAAAACGTACAAAGTTACAAAAATAAATCGGAAAAGCCCACCTTTTCCCGCGATAAATAGCACCCAATAATTGCAATTTTTCTACCTCGAACCGAAATAGAGGAAGATCATACCGAGCAGAATCAGCAACAAACCTGCCGCTTTATTCTTCACATTGCGCTCACGGAAGATCAGCGCACCGCCCAAGAACGACACTACAACCGAGCCACGACGCACCATCGAGATAATTGAGATCATTGCGTCCTCTTGCGCCACCGAGTAGAAATAGAGGAAATCGGCAATAGTCAGGAAGAACGTAACCAGCAGAATCACCCACGTCCAACGGAATGGGGTGGTCGTCTTGCGGGTCGGATACCACAGCGCGATAATCACCGCGCCCATAATGATCGCCAGATAGAAATTGCACCACGCCTGCACGAACATCGGCGCGAGTTTCATCATTATGTACTTGTCATACAGACCGCTGGCGATGGCCGCCAAAGCCGCGATCAGCAGACACAGAATCCACTTGTTATGCTTGAAATCGATACCCTCCTTTTTGCTCGAAAAGCTGAGCATAAAGATTGCCGCGATGGCAAGTATCACACCGATCCACTGATAGAGATTCAATCGCTCACCGAAGATCAACATCGCACCAATCAGCACACCGACGGGGCGAGTGGCGTTGATCGGTCCCACGATCGTAATGGGGAGGTGTTTCATCGCCACATATCCGAACGTCCAAGACGTCAGTACGATACAAGCCTTGATGAAGACATATTTGTGAGCCTCCCAGCCCATCGTCGGCACCTCGAACAGCGTGCCCTCGCCAATGCCCCAACCGAACACCGACGAAAGAATCAACGGCAGAAAAATCAGTGCCGAAAAGAGTGTATTGAAAAACAGAACGGGCAGCACCGCATTATTGAGCAGTGCTCGTTTCTTGCAAATATCGTAACAGCCGTGCAGCGCAGCCGACGCAAAGGCCAAGATTAACCACATAGTGTTTAGTAGTTTAGTCAGTCTTATCTAATATTAAAGTTCATCGCTATAAACCGCTTCGGGCAGAGCGTGTAGATTGTAACACGACGCCATCGAGCGACCATACGCGCCTGCCGATTGGATCGCTACCAAGTCGCCACGTCGCAGCTCGGGCAGCTCCACATCACGGGCAAAAATATCAGACGATTCGCACACCGTGCCCGCCACCATACAACTCATCTGCGGAGCGTCGGGCGAGGTGAGATTCACAATGCGGTGGTGCGCACCGTAAAGTGCAGGACGCATCAACTCGGTCATCGAGGCGTCGATAATGGCCACCTCGCGCTCGGTCGGTGTCGTTTTGCGATAGAGCACGCGCGAGATCAACTCGCCACACTGACCCACGATCGAGCGACCAAGCTCGAAATGGATCTG
Source organism: Rikenellaceae bacterium (assembly GCA_017463585.1). Classification (GTDB taxonomy): domain Bacteria; phylum Bacteroidota; class Bacteroidia; order Bacteroidales; family Rikenellaceae; genus Alistipes. Next base: position 312,648 of record JAFTOX010000003.1, read on the forward strand.
CTTATCGCCCACATCGAGCGTGCGTGCAAACGTTGCAAAATATCTCTCGAAGTCAGACACCGTAGCGCGATCGGGATCGTCGTAATCGATACCCAAACCGCCACCTACATTGATGTGCTCCAATGCGAAACCTCGCTGTTCGAACCAACGCGAGAGCTCATTCACTCGACGACACAGATTCTCGAAAACGGTCATATCCAAAATCTGCGAACCGACGTGGAAGTGCAGACCCACAATGCGAATATTGCGCAGCTGCTCGATCTCGTCGGCTACCTGCTCGATTTCGCGGTACGAGATGCCGAATTTGCTATCGCCGTGTCCCGTCGAGATGTGTCGGTGGGTGCGAGGATCGACGTCGGGATTGATACGCAGTGCCACATCGACCGTGCGTCCCATTTCGGCAGCAATCTGATCAATCACCTGCAACTCTTGACGCGACTCGCAGTTGAAAGCCAAGATGTTCTGCTCGATCGAGTAGCGAATCTCTTCATCGCTCTTACCCACACCCGCATATACCACCTTGCGCGGATCGAAACCCGATTCAATCGCCTTACGCACCTCGTTACCGCTCACGCAATCAACGCCCAAGCCGTAGCTGCGGATCACGTCCAGCAGATGGTCATCGAAATTTGCCTTCAATGCGTAGTGGATATGATAGCCATAGCGTGCCGACTGCTCGACTGCACATTGCAGCGTGCGGTGCAACAATTCGACATCGTAGAGATAGAAAGGCGTACGATACGCGCTCAGTTTTTCAACAATCTTTTTGCTAAGCATAGTGTGGGTCTAAAACAAAGTTTCGGCGGCAAAAGTAGAGTAAATAAACGATACTCGCAACTTTTGTCGCCAAAACATTCTTTTCAGTCGTCGGTAGTTTACTACCGAGCGGCCTCTTTGCGCTCAACAACAGCCTGCACCGAGCAGGGGCGACCGTCGTCGGTTATACCCTCGATAACCACGTCGTAGTCGGTCGCGCGGTCAGCCGTATAGAATTCGATCGTTGCACGACCCTCGTCATCAAATTGCACTGCCGGCACCCAAGCGACGGTTGTACGCAGGTCGGGCTGGTTGGGTACATCATATTTAGGCTGATAGAACTCCACCGCAGGTTTATAGCCGAGAGGTGCGATCGAATTAACCGACGCATTTTTGCGATACTTACGCAGATGATCGGGTTTGAGCTTATAGAATATCAACGCCTGCGGGAGGTCGTCCGGACCATACAATCCTGCTCGATATGAGGGTACAAGCGATACCGAAACTACATCCTCACTCGGAATCTGCAACAACTCTTCTATTGGTGTTTCCAAATCATCGACATAAATTTTCGGAACGACATTCTTGGCAGGTGACAGATTCACATCTTCACTTTCGAGAATTTCGGTCATTGTGATTGCTCCTCGCTTTTCGCGTGTTACGAACGTTCCATCGGGCATTGCAAAAACACCGTGTAGTTTGAGCGCGAGATCCCAAGCTGTAGTGTGTGTCTTTGCAAACTTTGCAACGGGCAGTTCGTGAATTGGAATCACCCCTTTGAACACCGACGATTCGAGTGGCTTGGCTCTGACCACAATCTCCTCGATATCAATCACTCGCATTCCGCCTTCCTGATAATACTTTTCCTTATTGGTATTCAAATATTCAGAGGGGATATACTCCTCAATCCGACCATCTTTCAGACGAGCCAAAATTTGCGCCTTAGGGAAGGGCAGTCGGGGAGTCATCAACTCCACACCAAGCACATTATCCTGACCTTTACGATTGAGCGCACTCACCGTAAAAACGGTCGAATCGGGGAAATCCAAACCCTCGATACGGAATTTTCCGTTGCGATCATCGCCCAATTCGAAGTGTTGGAACAATTTGGTGTAGCTATCGTGCACAACCAACTGCGCCCCCTTAGGCTCGCGGTTAAAAGCGTTAAAAACACGTCCCTCGATTGTCTGCGTCTGCTCGAAGCCAATGGTCGGCAGAGCCATCGAATCGCGCACCACCTCGCCAATATCAAAACGTCGCCAACCCTGCGTCATCATCAACAGGTCGGTATGCTCGCGCGCCACGCCAAAATAGTCGGCAGGCGACTCGACAAATCCTCCCAAATCGGAGGTCAATAATAGGCTCGTTACGACATTCTCATAGGAGCCCTCACGACGCACCATTCGACGGTCAGTTACGGCTGCGGCATAGTCGCCGCTAACGACTTGACCTAAATCGTTTACAACTTTTATATCAAGTGTTACTTTCTGTCGTTTGCGGGTAACGGGACGGTCTGTTTCGGTCTGCACGACAAACTGCTCCGAGGGGTGGCGGAACAGCAGTCGCTCGCTATAAATCGTCCCCGTCATTCGGTCGTAAATTGCCACTTGCGAGATGCCCTCCAACAGCACATTTTCGGGAATTGAGAAGCGACCCGTAACATTGACCATATAGACCAGCGCACCGCGCGAATGAACCAATGCACCCAGTGTCGAGCGATCGAACTCCGAACTCGAAAGCACCTCGCATTCCCACTTGTCGCCCTCGTGCTCGGCTCGCAGAGCACAGCCATCGCTCTTGACCGCAGGCATTACATAGTGCAGTTTGCGACCATTGTGCTCCACCTCGGCGTAGTAGATCGTTCCTGCCTTAGGCGCAAACTCAAATACTCCCATACCTCGATGCTGTGCCACAAAAGGGCAAACCTCGGCACCCGACGCCTCGCGCACCACGCCCACAACATCTCGACCATAACCGTCGGCACCAATCGCCTTGAATGCCACACGTTGCGTCGTACCCGCAATCAAATCGCCACCCTCGGGCATAAAATCGACATAGATAGAATTATTCACATCAGGCAACAGAACGGTCGTCTTGAAATTGCGGTTGGGTACTTCGAGCAACATATCAATCTCGCCCACAGCGCCCTCGATCGGGGTATATTCGACTCTCACCTGCCCATAACTATCGGTACGTAGCGTAAAATTGCGATCGCGCTTATCCTCGCGCTTCTCGGTGCACTGCACGCGGTAGCCTGCATACGGACCATCGAAACCATAGAAACGCACCAAAGCCGTCGCTGTGCTATCTTCGCTCAGCACATAGCTCACCTCGTGCGACACCACATCGTCGATCGAGTTGCCGATCTCGATACGGCGGCGGAAGAAGAAATCCTCAGACCAGTTGGTTTGCCACTGAGTAAATGCAACCAACGAGTAGCTGCCCGCCTTGATATCCGACGGAAGGTCGATGGCGTTGCTGAAACCTGTCGAGTCGCGCTTGATTTTGATTCGCTGCACCAGATTGTCGCCCGCATCAATCAGATCGACATAGAGATAGTTGGTCGGGGTCTGTCCCGTATGCGACACAGCATCAACAACCCAACCTCGTATCCAAATGCGTTCGCCTGCCGAGTAGTAGGGTTTATCGGTCATCAAATATACCTTCTCTTGCAACGAATTGGCATACATTCGAGCAAATCCATCGAGTAGACGATCCTGCGGAATCTGTTGTGCAGTCGCAGTGGCGGCTGTTATCAGTGTAATGAGTAAAATAAAAAGACGTTTCATATGCTATCGCTTTGGTTGTACAAAGGTAGGATTATTTTTCATAAAATCGCCACCGAGCAGGGTCAAACGGCTATATCGCGCCGTCAATCGCCAATTATGAGGATTAATCGGCCACGAGATTCTGTCGGTACTTATATAATATATAAATTTTTTTGTGTATATTTGCGCGCAAAATTGAAAATACTGTATATATGAAAAATATCCGCAATTTCTGTATTATCGCGCATATCGACCACGGTAAGAGCACGTTGGCTGACCGCTTGCTCGAATATACCAACACGCTCAATCAGCGCGAAATGCAGGCACAAGTGCTCGACGATATGGATCTCGAACGCGAGAAGGGTATCACCATCAAGAGCCACGCTATCCAAATGGAGTACCACCATACCGACGGCCAAACCTATACGCTCAATCTGATCGATACCCCGGGACACGTCGATTTCTCGTATGAGGTGTCGCGCGCAATAGCCTCGTGCGAGGGTGCGCTGCTTGTAGTCGATGCAACGCAGGGTATTCAGGCGCAGACCATCTCGAACCTCTACCTCGCGCTGGGCAACGATCTGGAAATTATCCCTGTGCTGAACAAGATTGATATGGAGTCGGCGATGGTCGATGAGGTGAAGGATCAGATTGTCGATCTGCTCGGCTGCGATCCCGATTCGATTCTGGCAGCGTCGGGCAAGACGGGTCAGGGTGTCGAAGATGTGCTGGCGGCAATCGTCGAGCGCATTCCCGCACCGAAGGGCGACCCCGAGGCTCCGTTGCAGGCTCTGATTTTCGACTCGGTTTTCAACTCATTCCGTGGTATTATTGCCTACTTCCGAATTTTCAACGGTAAGTTGCGTAAGGGCGACCACGTGAAGTTCTTCAATACGGGTAGCGAGTACGACGCCGACGAGATCGGTGTGCTCAAACTCAAAATGCACCCCCGCGATGAGATCGGTGCAGGCGACGTGGGCTACATCATTTCGGGTATCAAGACATCGACCGACGTGAAGGTGGGCGATACGATTACCCACATTGCCCGCCCCTGCGAGGAGGCTATTGCCGGTTTCGAGGACGTCAAGCCGATGGTCTTTGCGGGTGTCTATCCCGTCGAGGCGGATCAATACGAGGACCTGCGTGCATCGCTCGAAAAGTTGCAACTGAACGATGCTTCGCTTACGTTCGAGCCTGAGAGTTCGTTGGCATTGGGATTCGGTTTCCGTTGCGGTTTCCTCGGACTGTTGCATATGGAGATCATTCAGGAGCGTCTGTACCGCGAGTTCGATATGGACGTGATTACAACCGTACCTAACGTTTCGTATCGTATCACCACGACCAAAGGCGAGGTGCTCGACGTGCATAACCCCTCGGGTCTGCCCGATATCACCAATATCGCCAAGATCGAGGAGCCTTATATCAACGCTCAGATCATCACCAAGACCGATTTCTTGGGTAACGTGATCAAGCTCTGTATTGACAAGCGCGGCGTGTTGAAAAATCAGACCTTCATCACGCAGGATCGCGTTGAGGTCAATTTCGAGATGCCGCTGTCGGAGATCGTCTTCGATTTCTACGACAAGTTGAAGAGTATTTCGAAGGGCTACGCCTCGTTCGACTACCACCGCACAGGCTACAAGGATAGTAAGCTGGCTAAGCTCGATATCCTGCTCAATGGCGAGCCGGTCGATGCGCTCTCGTCGCTGATCTATCAGGCTCACGCCTACGATTTCGGTCGCAAGATGTGCGAGAAATTGAAGGAGTTGATCCCGCGTCAGCAGTTCGATATCGCAATTCAGGCGGCTATCGGTGCCAAGATTATCGCCCGCGAAACGGTCAAAGCGGTTCGTAAGGACGTAACGGCTAAGTGCTACGGTGGCGATATCTCGCGTAAGCGCAAGCTGCTCGAAAAGCAGAAGAAGGGTAAGAAGCGTATGCGCCAGATCGGCAATGTCGAGGTGCCGCAATCGGCATTCTTGGCTGTTTTGAAGATGGACTAATAATCACTAACAAAAACTGAAAATATGAAAAAGACCATTATCGACCTTTTTGAGTCATCGGTGGCCAAGTATGGCGAGAAGACATTCCTGCTCGAAAAGACAACGGGTGAATTTGAGCCTACAACCTATAACCAAACCCGCGACGCAGCGTTGGCAATCGGTGCCGGCTTGACTGCAACGGGCATTGAGCGCGGTGATCGCGTGTCGATCCTTTCGGAGGGTTGCAATGCGTGGATTATGTCGGAGCTGGGTCTGCTCTATGCAGGCGCAATCAGCGTGCCTCTCTCGATCAAGTTGGAGGAGGACAACGACCTGCTGTTCCGTTTGGAGCACGCCGACGTGAAGTCGATCTTCGTTTCGAAATATCAGCTTCCCAAGATTCGTCGTATCCGCGAGCGTCTGCCCAAGTTGCAGCAGGTGATCGTATTCCACGAAATCGACGATTTGCAGGAGGGCGAAATCACCCTCTCGACACTGAAAGCCGAGGGTGAGAAGTATCTCTCGGAGAACCGCGAGAAGTTCCTCGAAATCGGTCGCGCAATCCAGAACGACGACTATGCAACCATCACCTACACATCGGGTACAACAGCAGACCCGAAGGGCGTAATTCTGACTCATCGCAACTATACGGCAAATGTCGAGCAGTCGCTCACACGTATTCAGATCCCTTCGTCGTATCGTACGCTGATCATTCTGCCGTTGGATCACTGCTTTGCTCACGTCGTAGGTTTCTACATTATGATCGCTTGCGGTGCAACGGTAGCTACTACGCAGGTTGGTCGTACGCCGATGGAGACACTGCGCAACGTCCCCACAAATATCCGCGAGGTGAAACCTCACTTCCTGCTGTCGGTACCTGCGCTGGCTAAGAATTTCCGCAAGAGCATCGAGACCTCGATCCGCGCTAAGGGAGCAACGACCGAGAAGTTGTTTAACTTTGCTCTGCGCACAGCGTACGAATATAACCAAGACGGCTTCCATAAGGGTCGCGGCTGGCGTTTTGTTTTGCGTCCCGTGGTGGCTCTGTTCGATAAGATTCTCTTCTCGAAGGTGCGTGAGGCGTTCGGTGGCGAGTTGAAATTCTTTGTTGGCGGTGGCGCACTGCTCGACTCGGAGTTGCAGCGTTTCTTCTACGCTATTGGTATCCCGATGATGCAGGGCTACGGTCTGTCGGAGGCTACTCCCGTAATCTCGACCAACGTCCCGATGAAAAAGCAGCACCGTTTCGGTTCGTCGGGTAAGCTCGTTCAGCCGCTCGATATCCGCATTCTGGACGATGAAGGTCGTGAGCAGCCCAATGGCACCAAGGGCGAGATCGTTATCCGTGGCGAGAATGTAATGGCTGGCTACTGGAAGAATCCGGCAGCAACGGCCGATACGGTTCGTGATGGTTGGCTCTATACGGGCGATATGGGTTATATGACTGACGATGATTTCCTCTACGTGCTGGGTCGATTCAAGAGCCTGCTGATTGCAAGCGATGGCGAGAAGTATAGCCCCGAAGGTATGGAGGAGGCGATTGTCGATAAATCGCCCTACATCGACCAGATTATCATCTACAACAACCAAAGTCCTTTCACCGGTGCGATCGTAGTGCCCAATGCCGAGGCTTTGAAGCGCTACATCAAGGAGAACAATATCGCTGATGCCGACAAGGCTGCCGAGGCTGCTCGCGTGATCGAGGCCGAGATTAACAAGTATCACAAGGGTGGTGAGTTCGAAACCGAGTTCCCGCACCGTTGGTTGCCCGCTGGTCTGGCTATTGTTGATGAGGCGTTCACCGAGCAGAATGGCTTGGTTAATAGCACGATGAAGGTTGTTCGCGGCAAGGTCGAGACACACTTCGCCGACCGTTTGGACTACCTCTATACGCCCGAAGGCAAGAGCGTTCAGAATGAGCGTAACTTGGCTTCGTTGGCTAAATTGTTGAAATAAAGTATTACGAATGAAGGTAATGAAGTTTGGCGGCACCTCTGTTGGTTCCGCCTCAGCAATGCTGAGAGTCAAGCAGATCGTCGAGCAGTCGGCAGAGCCTACAATTGTCGTCGTTTCGGCAATGGGCGGCATCACCGACCGACTGATCCGCACGGCTAAAATGGCCTCGTCGGGCGACGAGAACTATCTCGGCGAATTGCAATTCATCATTGATAAACACCACGCGACCATCGCTGAGTTGATGGGCGATAGCGCATTGGCACAGGAGATCCGCACGAAGGTCGATTCGATGATCGACGAGTTGTCGAACATCTACAAGGGTATCTTCCTCATTAAGGATCTCTCGGAGCGCACACGCGACACGATTGTAAGCTACGGCGAGCGACTCTCATCGACTATCATTGCTGCGGTGATTGATGGGGCAGAGTTGAAGGATTCGCGCTCGATAATCCGCACGACGCACTACTACGATAAGCATATCGTCGATTTCGAGCAAACCAACGAGCGAATCCGTGAAGCGTTTGCCGAATTGCCGCAACGTACCGTGATGGGCGGTTTCATCTCTTCGGACCGCGATAGTGGCGACGTAACGAACCTCGGTCGCGGTGGCTCGGACTACACGGCGGCTATCGTGGCGGCAGCTCTCGATGCCGATATGTTGGAGATCTGGACCGATGTCGATGGATTTATGACGGCCGATCCGCGTGTGATTAACTCGGCTTATGTGATCGATCACCTGACCTTTGCCGAGGCAACCGAGTTGTGTAACTTCGGTGCAAAGGTGGTCTATCCGCCTACGATCTTCCCCGTTTATCACAAGAATATTCCGATCCGTATCCGCAATACGTTCAATCCCGAGGCAACGGGTACGCTCATCTCGAACGAACATCGCTCGGACGAGCGTAGCATTAAGGGTATCTCGTCGATCAACGATACCTGCCTGCTTACGATCCAAGGTCTTGGTATGGTGGGTGTTATCGGCGTTAATCATCGAATCTTCCGCACGCTGGCCGAGGCAGGTATCAGCGTCTATTTTGTGGCGCAGGCGGCATCTGAGAATACCACTTCGATCGGTGTCAATGAGTCGGATTGGGTTAAAGCGGTCGAGGAGCTGACACGCGAGTTCTCGAAGGAGATCTCGCAAGGTGAGATCAACGACATTATCGCAATGCACGACTTGGCAACTGTGGCAATCGTTGGCGAGAATATGAAACATACACCGGGCGTGGCAGGTCAGCTGTTCAATACGTTGGGCCGTAACGGTATCAATGTGATCGCTTGCTCGCAGGGTGCCTCGGAGACCAACATCTCGTTCGTTATCTCGCTCGATAGCCTGCGCAAGGCATTGAACGTAATCCACGATTCGTTCTTCTTGTCGGAGTATCAGGTGCTGAACGTATTTGTTGCGGGTGTGGGCTTGGTCGGTAGCAACCTGCTCGATCAGATCGCTAAACAGCAGCATAAGTTGGCCGAAGAGAACTCGCTTAAAATCAATGTGGTGGGTATCGCTAATTCGCGTCGAATGATCGTCAATCGCGACGGTATCGACCTGCACGATTATCGCCGTCTGCTGGCCGAATCGCAGATCGAATCGTCGTCGCAACTGTTCACCGACGAGGTGGTGCGCACCAATATTTTCAACTCGGTATTTGTCGATTGTACGGCAAGCTACGACGTGGCACAGACCTACCAGAAGTTGCTCGACGCCAACGTTTCGGTAGTGGCTGCAAACAAAATCGCAGCCTCGTCGGACTACGATACCTACGACCGACTGAAAAAGACGGCGCGTCGTCGCGGTATCAAATTCTTGTACGAGACCAACGTGGGTGCGGGTCTGCCAATCATTAGCACCATCGGTTCGCTCATTAAGAGTGGCGACCGCATTTCGCGCATTGAGGCGGTTGTGTCGGGTACGCTCAACTATATTTTCGATGTTATGAGCGCCGATGTGCCTCTGAGCAAGGCGATACGTATGGCGTGCGAGGCGGGGTATGCCGAGCCCGATCCGCGTATCGACCTCAGCGGAATGGACGTTGTGCGCAAGCTGGTGATTTTGACACGCGAGGCCGAGTATCGAATCGAGCAGAGCGATGTCGAGAAACATCTGTTTATTCCCGATCGTTACTTCGAGGGCACGTTGGAGGAGTTCTGGAAGAATATCCCCGAACTCGATGCACAATTCGAGGCAGATCGTAAGCGAATGGAGGAGAAGGGCTTGCGTTGGCGTTTTGTAGCCGAATATGATCGCGGTAAGGCAACAGTAGGGTTGAAGGAGATCAGTGCCGACAACTCGCTCTACAATCTTTCGGGTAGCAATAACGTGATCTCGCTCACCACCGAACGATATAAGGAGTATCCGATGCAGATCAAGGGTTATGGTGCAGGTGCAAGTGTTACGGCTGCGGGCGTCTTTGCCGACTTGATCAGTATTGCCAATGTGAGGTAGCAGAGTTTTGCGTTCAATTAGTAATTGGAAGCCATAAATATGAACAACATTAAAATATAACTAATATGACAAATTTTAAAAACGCAATGGATGCTCTGTATTTTGGTTCAGAGGAGGATTATTTCCAATTAATTGATTCCGTGAAAGATGTTAATATCATCGAAAAAGAGTGGGATACAAAGTACAGTTTGTTGCAAATAGCAGTTGCGAAAGGACATTTTGAGGCAGCCAAAGATCTAATTAAACGAGGTGCAGATGTAAATTTTCACAATGGCCGCAATACTGCGCTTATAATTTCTGTTTTCAATAAGCGACCTGTTGAATTTACACGCCTCTTAATCGAAAATGGTGCAGACGTAAATGCTATTGATTTTCCTCATAAGAACAATGCACTATGGTATGCAATTGGTACGCTTACTGGCGATAAAGGTAGATACTATGACAATATTATCGAATTACTCAAAAATGGAGCAGATCCTTTCAATGTAAATAAATATGGATCTACACCAGCAGATTGCGTAGAGGAAAGGACTAGCCAAGAATTAAAGGAGATATTTGCTCCATATTTGCATAAATAACAATTCGAAGTGGCTTAAACAACAACGCCCCGAGCCTTTGCGGTTCGGGGCGTTGTTATTTTCGCAAACGTAATTCTACTCGATAAACAAGCGACCGTCTGCGGGCTTCAAAACGTCGGTAACAGGACGTAGGGTAGTCTTGGCGATTGAAATTGTCTGCGACAAGGGCAAATCCTCCGAGCTGAAACCCAACGACAATCGATAATCACCCGCCGAAAGTCGCCACGCCGTATCTGCCTCACTATATGTCGACAAATCTTCGGGTGCAATCGTAATCGTCACCTCGCACGACTCACCAGAAGCAAGGGTCGGAGTCTTGACATATCCTCGCAGCTCAACCACGGGGCGATCGGTTGCAGGAGAAAGTTCGGTAGAGTAGAGCTGCACTACCTGCTTGGCTGCACGTTTGCCCGTATTGGTCACTCGACACGTAACCTCGATCGACCTCTTGGTCTGCTTGACCGCCATATCCGAAATTGCAAAATCCGAATAGGTCAGACCATAACCGAACGGATAGGCAACCTCGACACCTCGCGTCGCATAATGACGATAGCCGATATAGATATCTTCGACATAGTTCGTATAGTCAATATTGGGTTGGTCGTAATATTTATGCACCGTGCTGAAATTCTCAAACGACTGATTCCAACCCGTTTCGGGGACGTTGGCAGGGAAGTTTTGCGACGGCACATCGGCATAGCTCATCGGGAAGGTCATCGGCAGGTGACCACTTGGCGACACACGACCCAGCAAAACATCTGCAACCGAGTTTCCGCCCTCCTGACCAGGCAACCAGCAGACCAAAATTGCATCGACCTTATCACGCCACGACGCCACTTCGACCGGTCCACTTACATTGAGTACAACTACCACAGGCTTACCCGCAGCACGGAACTCGCGGCTCACCTCATTGATCAACGCACGCTCATCGATACGCAGATTGAAATCACGATCGACGTGTCGCTCGAAGCCCTCGGCAGCGTGTCGCGAAATCGTCACAACTGCCATATCGGTACGCTCGGCACTACCTTGCACCAACGAGCGAGGGTCACGAATCTCATTGGGGCGAAGCGTATAGACCGTCCACGTACGATGAGCGTCCATCGGAGCAATACGCTTGCGCTCGGTAGCCATATGAGCCGTATATTGATTGTCTAACTGCTGATCGAAGCTAACTCCATTCGAAGCCATTCCGTCGCGCAAATCGACAACATATGCCTTATTCACGTCGCCCGAGCCACGACCGCCAGCGATGAAATCGTACGAGCCGACACCAAATAGTGCCACACGTGCATTTTCGGCCATTGGCAGAGCTTCGCCCTCATTCTTCAACAGAACGAAACCCTCGCTTGCTACCTCACGCGTAACCTTTGCGTGAGCCTTCAAATCGGGAGCGTTGCTGTGCTTGTACCCCTGAAAACTCGGAGTCTTGACAATCAGTTGCAGAATACGTCGCACACACGCATCGAGGTCCGACTCGGCCAGACTACCATTACGCACAGCAGCAACAATTCGCTCATACTGCTGAGGCTCGCCAGGTTGAATCATATCGTTGCCCGCCGCAACCTGCGCAACGGGATCAAGACCACCGCCCCAATCGGTTACAATAGCACCCTCGAAACCAAACTCACCACGCAGAACATCGGTCAGCAAACCTCGGTCCTCCGATGTATAACGACCATTCAGATAGTTATACGAGGTCATTATCGTCCACGGTTGCGATTCACGTACTGCAATCTCGAAATTTCGCAGATAGATCTCGCGCAAGGCTCGGAGCGACACTCGCGAGTCATTGCCCAAACGATTGATCTCTTGATTATTGGCTGCAAAATGTTTCAACGAGGCACCGACACCATTGCTCTCGATTCCATTGATAATAGCAGCAGCCGTACGTCCAGCCAACAAGGGATCCTCCGAAAAATATTCGAAATTGCGACCACAAAGCGGATTGCGCATCATATTGATACCAGGTCCGAGCAGTACATCGACACCATACTCACGCACCTCGTTACCCATCGACTCGCCAACACGACGAATAATCTCATCGTTCCACGTTGCCGCCATATGCGTACCAACGGGGAAACCCGTACAATAATAGGCATTCGGATCACCCTCACGCCTCGGCTCTATACGCAATCCCGCCGGTCCATCAGCAAACACAATTGCAGGAATGCCCAGACGTTCGATAGGGTAAGTAACGCCAGCCGCACCCGGTATTATCGACTCGGTATAGCCAACCTCGCCCGCCGCCTTACGATCGCTCATATCGGCACCAACGACCAAATGAGCCTTCTCCTCGACGGTCATTGCCGCCACAATGTCATCGATATTATCTGGTTGTAAACGAAGTTGCTTTTGAGGTTTTGCCGCCAGCACCGCCATTGTAGATAAGGCTGCCAGCGAGAGGGTTAAGATTCGTTTCATATTAGGATTGATTAATTTGGTTATTAATATCTGAAAACAAAATTACAAATTATTTTACGATTCGTCGAAACTTTATCTCAATTTTTTCACGCAAATAGACACAAAAAAGGTCGCACCTCGGCACGACCTTAACACTGTTTTGAGCGGGTGGCGGGGGTCGAACCCGTGACCCTCGGCTTGGGAAGCCGATGCTCTACCACTGAGCTACACCCGCAATTTGCAAGCACAAAGATAGTCATTTTTCGACAAAAAGAAACCCGCAACGCACTTTTTCGCATTGCGGGTTTGGTTTTATTAATCGAGATTCTCGGTCTTCGGGTGATCCTCGATGTAGTTATTGTAGGCGCGTTCGCCCCAATAGACATAACCATCGCCATCGAGTTTCGTACCACCTAACATCGACTGAATGAATCCGTTACGATCGACCAGCGTGCTATGATAGCTAACATCGGGAGTGGTCATTTTGAACCACATCTGAATCTGGCCACGCTTGCCCTCGTAGTAGGTCAGCGACGAATCGACTTGCTCGGTCGTGAAGTCGTAGTGCTCGGCCAGACCACGACGCAACCAGCCCGTACGATACCACGTTCCACCACGTGGCGACACGATATTCTTGCCATTCGACACAACAACGCTATCGCAATAGACCGACGTAAATAGCGTGTGTCGTTTCGATTTATCCAACCACTCAACCAACTTGTCGAGGTGCAACGCGTCGTCGTAAGCGTAGTCACTATCGAGGATCACGATTCGCTCAACGTGGTCGGGGATTTCGCGCACCTGCTCGATATAGCGCAACAGCACACGACCGCCACCGCTATGACCACTCAGCACCACGCGAGGATCGTATGCCTTATAGAGATAGGTAATGCTGTCGATAACGTCGCGCACGATCTCGCCCGAACGCTCGTGATTGCGAATATAGGTCGGCCACGAACGATTCTTCTCGCCCATATAGGCAACCAACAGATTGCAGTCGGGCATTTTATCGCGCAGGAAACGAGTCTGCGCACCGACGTGCTGGATATTGTAGCGACGATCGCCACCTTCCTCCACTTTTCGACCCGAGATCCATTTTACGGTATTGGTATTGGGCAGAGCGAAGAATACGATATAGGTCGGCGCACCCTTGATCAATTGCGTCGGGCGATCGATCGTAACCGCAATATCGCCATAGAGCGAATCGTAACGCTCAACCGTATAGTCGTGTGCCGAACGCTTTGCGTGGCGTGGCGATGCCGCGAATGCCGATAACATTGCGCCAAGAATAATCAGCACAGGAATAACAATACGTTTCATCTCGCTACTTATATATTTCGTTTAACAAACGCGCCAAGCGATAGCCCGCCTTACGCAACTGAGTTTCGAGAAGAGGGTAGTTCTCATTCTGGTAGTCCCACGACAGCTCTGCACCTGCGGGAGCGTCCTCATAGACTTTTTTGCAGATCTCAACCGTCTCGTTCATCCAATCGAGCGGAGTACCTGCCGACAGAGCCTCACGCTCCTCGCGCGACACATTGTCGATCTCGCGCTGCCACTCCGAGTAGCTCCACTTGCGAACGCTCTCGACAATCAGATCGTCCCACACTGCGTGCAGCTTGACCTCCTTGCCAAACCACTTGACCGTTACCAAGTTACCACCCAGATCGCTCAGTCGGCCAGCGTGCATAGGGCAGTGCATATCACCCACAAAGTGAATCAACATTCGCAGATAGATATTTTCCTCTTCGGGCGTAATCTTGCCACTTTTCAACTGCTCGACAATCAGCGTTACAGCCGTCAGCACATCGCCCTTGGGATTCTTGGGCATAGTTGCATAGGTGTAGCCTTCATCAACATTGGCATAGTGCCACGTCGAGGTATGACGATATTCGGGGAAATTGCGGATATTGTCGGCCCACGACGAGTAATAGGTGAACGTATGGCCACCCAAAGCCTTCATCACCTTAGCCTTCACACGTCTATTCACGTTGCACTCAGCAATGTAAGCTACAACATCGTGACCCTTCGGACCCCAAGCTGCCGCTGTCTGTACGGCAAACATCAGCAGCATCAAAGTAATAAGTCTCTTCATTGGTTATTATTAGTTTTTATTGGTTCATCGTTATCAAGAACTCCTCGTTATCCTGCGTGCGCTCCATATGTTTCTTCGTATGCTCCATAGCCTCGACAGTGGTCATATCCGACAAGAAACGACGCAGCACCCACGTACGGTTGATCACCTCCTTATTCAGCAGCAGATCCTCACGACGCGTACCCGATGCAATCACATTCACCGCAGGGAAGATACGCTTGTCCGCCAACTTGCGATCGAGCTGCAACTCCATATTACCCGTACCCTTGAACTCCTCGAAGATCACCTCGTCCATCTTCGAGCCGGTATCGATCAGAGCGGTTGCAATAATGGTCAGCGAGCCCTTCTCCTCGGTGTTACGTGCCGCGCCGAAGAAACGCTTGGGCTTGTGCAGTGCATTTGCATCGACACCGCCCGAGAGCACCTTACCCGACGCAGGCTGTACCGAGTTGTAGGCACGTGCCAAACGTGTGATCGAGTCGAGGAAGATCACCACATCGTGGCCGCACTCAACCATTCGCTTTGCCTTATCGAGCACCATTTCGGCTACTTTAACGTGGCGCGAAGCCTGCTCGTCGAAGGTCGAAGCGATAACTTCGGCCTTAACATTGCGAGCCATCTCGGTAACCTCCTCAGGACGCTCATCGATGAGCAGAACAATCATATATACTTCGGGGTGATTATCCGCAATTGCATTTGCAATCGACTGCAACAGAAGGGTTTTACCCGTTTTAGGCTGCGCTACGATCAGACCGCGCTGACCCTTGCCGATAGGCGAGAAGAGATCAACTACACGATTCGAAATCGTATTGTGACCATTGCCCGTCAAATTGAATTTCTCGCTTGGGAATAGGGGAGTCAAAAACTCGAACTGCACTCGATCACGCACATACTCGGGCTCTAAGCCATTAATTTCGAGCACCTTGATCAACGGGAAATACTTTTCGCCCTCCTTCGGCGGACGGATCGTACCGCTCACCGTATCACCGGGTTTCAAGCCAAACAGTTTGATCTGCGACGGCGACACATAGACATCATCGGGCGAATTCAAATAGTTGTAATCGGCCGAGCGCAAGAATCCATAACCATCAGGCATAATCTCCAACACACCTTCACCCTCAATCTCGCCCGCAAAATCATCTTTGGTTATAATCTCGTCCTCGTCTACATAATTCTCATTGTGAGCCATTTCGTATTCCAACTCGGGCAATTCGGGGAACTCGGGTTGCTCGGTTACATGCTCCTCTTCAACCTCCGAAATCGGTTCGGCGGGTTGCTGATTCTTGGGTTTGCGACCTCGTTTCTTGGGCTGTACAACGGGAGCGGCAACCTCGACCTCCTCGTTCGCAATCTCAGCCTCCGCTTGGGGCTCTTCGTCAGTTATTACGGGAGTCTTGGCGTCCTCGATACGAGTCGAGCTAACGCGCGGACGACGACCTCGTTTGGGTTTCTCGACAACCTCCGACGGAGTCTGCTCGACAACCTCCATTGTTGCACCCGTAGCCACCGCAACGATACGATCCAACAACTCCTTCTTTTTGAGTTGTTCGGTGATACCCAGAGCCTTAGCTATCTGTCGCAACTCGGCCAAACTTTTAGTTTTCAATGCCTCTAATTCTTGCATATATAAGTGTGTGAGAGATTAAAATTCAATTTTGTGGATTGTTTGATACCGTTCGGACGAACGGCCTTTTGATCTAATTTGATGGCACAAAGATAGCCATTTTTTCGAATCTTGCAAAAATGGATATCAAAAAACGCACCAGCCCAAAATATCAACGAATATTTCATATCTTTGCACTATGAACAAAGAGCAAATCATACAACTTTTCGTTTCGCTCGGAGAGCGTTTTGCGCATTTTGGCAATGACGATCGCTCACGTCAGGCGATTGCCGATGCCATCGCTGCAAATAGCTGGTTTTCAGAGCGAGAAATTATCCACGCAATCGAGGCTATACGCACCGAGATGCTCGATGAAAAGCGTCTACGTGCGTGGCTTGACAGCTACCCATCGCTGCCCGTGAAAACACCTTATAATATATTGGTTGTAATGGCAGGCAATATTCCACTGGTGGGCTTCTTCGATCTGCTATGCGTCATTGCAAGTGGCAACCGTTGCTTGGTCAAACCGTCAAGCAAAGACCGCGTACTAATGCAATATGTAATTGACTTGTTGCACGACATCGAGCCGATGGTATATGTCGAAATATTCGATGGCAAGCGCACACCCGACGCCGTGATTGCCACAGGTAGCGACAACGCCGTGCGCCATTTCCAAGCCGAATATGGTTCGTTGCCAATGTTGTTGCGAGGAAGTCGATCTTCCATTGCGATTCTGACGGGCAAGGAGTCGAACGCCGAACTACACGCACTATGCAACGATATATATATGTATTCGGGGCTTGGCTGCCGTAATATTTCGCTGATTTTCGCACCCGAAAATTATGAGGTTGAGCAACTTGCTGCGGTTATGCGCTCATACGAAGGTCACAATGTAGGCTATTTGAACAACTATCGCCAACGACGTGCAATCGTGGCGATGAATGGGGTAGCGCACATCGATCTCGGACACTCATTGCTGATTGAGGAGCAAGCGTTCCCGACGGCAATTTCGCAAATAAACATTGCTCGATACTCATCACTTGCGGAGGTAACAGAGTGGCTTTCGGCGCACGACGCAGAGATACAATGCGTATCGTGTAACGACACTGCATATATCAACGAGCACGTCACCACGAGCCCACCATTGCGCCGTGGAGTCCCGATTGGCACCACCCAGCACCCCTCTCTCACCGCCTATCCCGACGCCCTCGACGTGATGGAGTGGGTCGCAAATATCGGTTAAAATAGCCCAAGACGGTGCATACCATTTGGCGAAATCGAGTTTTTCGCTATCTTTGCAGTAAGAGAAACACGATAATTTCGAATTAAACTATGTCAATGGTTTTCAAATTCAGAATGCTCAGCGACGAAAACGATCGCTTCGTGCGCGATTACGAAGTAATGTACGATATGTCGCTGGCAGATTTCGAGGGATTTATTCGCGAAGATCTCGAATATGATCCCGCAATGACCTCATTCTTCACTGCCGACGACCGTTGGAACAAACTCCGCGAATTTACGCTCGAAGATATGGGCGATATGGGTGAGGATGCTCCCGTACCGATGGCGAGCGTTGTGCTCGGTCAGTTGATGCACCGCAATCGCGACCGACTGATCTATCAGTTCGATATGTTCGGTGATCGTGCCTACTATCTCGAATTGATTGGCGCAGGCGAGGCCAAGAGTGGAGTAGAGTACCCGCGTGTAACTCTCTCGGAGGAACCGGCACCCGATCAGTATGATCCGACGATGAGCGAGTCAGAAGGCTCGGCATTCGACGAAATGATGGGCGATTTCAGCGATTTCGAGGGCGACGATAACTACGACGATGAGTTTTAGTGAGCGACCATTGCTGATCGTTATCGTCGGTCCAACAGGTTCGGGCAAAACTGCGCTGAGTATTCGCTTGGCGCAGCACTACGGCGCACCTATCATCTCGACAGACGCACGACAGATTTTCCGCGGTATGGCAATCGGCACGGCACAACCTACTGCCGAGGAATTGGCCGCGGCGACTCACTATTTCATTGCCTCTCACGACATTCACGAACAATACACCTGCGGACGTTATGAACAGGAGGCGTTGGCAAAACTCGAAGAACTTTTTGCCGCAGGACATCGCACGGTGGTAGCCGTAGGTGGTGCAGGGCTGTACGTCAAGGCTTTATGCGAAGGTATTGACGATATTCCGCAGGCCTCGGAGGAACTCCGCGAGCAACTGTCGCAACGTCTGCGAGAGAGAGGCGTCGAGGATCTATTCGCTGAGTTAGAACGCCTTGACCCCACTTACGCAGCCGAGGTCGATCGCCATAACCCTGCCCGTGTGCAGCGTGCTTTGGAGGTCTGTTTGGCGAGCGGACGCACCTTCTCGGAGTTTCGCACAGGCGAAAAACGCACTCGCAATTTCGATATTATCAAGATTGGCACCGAGATGGATCGCGCCGAGTTGTACGATCGTATCGACCGTCGAGTTGATATGATGATGACCGAAGGGTTGGAGGCCGAGGCTCGTGCATTGTATCCGTTCCGCCACCTCAATTCGTTGCAAACGGTAGGCTATAAAGAGATGTTCGACTACTTCGATGGACTTTGCAGTCGGGACGAAGCAGTCGAACTTATCAAACGCAATTCGCGTCGTTATGCCAAGCGTCAATTAACTTGGTTCCGTCGCGATGAGCAGGTCATTTGGCACGATCCGCGCGACGTTGAGGGTGTGATTACTTGCATCGAGCAAGCAAAGCGGGATCTACCGCAGCGCGATTAACCGCGATCTCGATCACCTTACCGCGCATAAAACTCTCCGAGATGTAGCAGTAGCCATCGAAATTGCGCGAAACGCCACCCGAATCCTTCACCTTGAAATAACGGCGACCCTGAGGATCGTACGACAGACCTACAATGTGCATAATGTGATCATCAACCGTTGTGCGATCGTCGAACCACTTCAAGCGCAGAGCCTCATCAACGGCAATCTCCTCCGCGGGCAGAGTACCCTTCACGTAGTTCTCATCGGTCGGCAATACGCAAATACCGCCACCGTAGCTATACTCCGAAATATCCGAGCCAAGGCCAATGGTATAGCCCTTTTCCACAGCCGAATACATCACTGCAAGCAGTTCGTCCAAAGGCAGATTGATCGACTTCTCACCTAACCAATTATCGGGAATCTCGATCGAGAACTCCTCGTAGTAGGGGTGGTGAGCAAACGAGGTCAGATAGACAAAATCATCGCCCGACAGACCCAACTTCTCGGCATAGCTCTTGGGAGTATATTCGACGCCATCAACCTCGAAAGTTTCGGGGCGCACGCCCAGATATTCGTCAAGAATCTTATCGAACTCGTCCTGCCAGCCATCGTTCTTGTAAGCCTTCTCCTCGACCATCTTCTCTGCGCAATCAACCATTGCGTTGCACAACTCACGATGATCATACTGACCGTCCGACGAATTACCCTCATAAACCGACTGAGGTACAATGCCATAACGATCAACAATGTAGAGCACATCGTGCAACTCGCCACCTTGCCAGAGGTTCATACGACCATTCAAGCGGACATACTTCACAGCCTTCTCTTTCCACGCATTGCGAGCCACCCACATCTCCGAGAGATTCAGCTCCTCGCCACCACGACGCATAACTTCGCTTTCGAGCATCGACACGCCACCGTATGCCCAACAAGTGCCCGTACGAGCTTGGTCCTTGACGGGAGTAACGGCCAACGACACCGAATCGACCATTGGATTTTCGATTTTCTGAGGTTCAGCTGCGGGCTCTTGCTCCTGCACCTTTGCAGCCTCCTGCGCGCAACCGCAACATACGGCCACGACCGCTAATTGTAAGAGTATCTTTTTCATAATAGGATAGAATTTTGACAAATTTAAGAAAAAAACTGATGATTCCCAATAGTTTGCTGGGAATCATCAGTTTTTCACCAATTAAATTTCTATGATTAGAAGTCGTAGCCTACGATTTTCGAAGCGTAAGCAGACCATTTTTCATCTGCTTTATATGCCTCGACCGACTCATTCGGTACGTAAATTTTCAGTTTCGACGATGTTCCTTCAAATGGCAAATAGTTATCCAAAGTCGGCGGAGTAGTCGGCTTACAATATACTGTTGCCAATGCCGTACAATCCGAGAACGGGCAGTTACCAAAAGTAGTTACATTTTCGGGAATCGTCACCTCAGTCAGTTTAGTGC
This sequence comes from Rikenellaceae bacterium, assembly GCA_017463585.1. GTDB lineage: Bacteria > Bacteroidota > Bacteroidia > Bacteroidales > Rikenellaceae > Alistipes. The sequence continues at coordinate 333,435 of JAFTOX010000003.1, forward strand.
AATCTCTAAATGAATTATGTCCGATTTCAACAAGGCTCGACGGCAGATTCAACTTCGTAAATTGACCTCCATCAAAGGCTATAATCCACGTCGAAGTTACACCTTCGGGAATAGTACAAGTGGTCATACCCGCCATAGCGGCTGAATAAACACGATTATTAACGATCAAGAAACGACCGTCGCTTGTCGCAAATTTACCCTCAAAACGCTCCAAATTCTTGCAATTCGCCCACGGATTAGCTCCAAGTCCAGTTACGCTTTCAGGGATCTTTACGCTTTTCATATTACAATACTCGAAAGCATAGGCATTAACTACCTTAACCTTATTGCCCAACACAAGATTTGTGACACCCGCATTATAAAATGCATAGCTTCCAATATGAGTAACGCTGTTAGGAATGATTACATTCTCAAAATCACAAGCTCTAAATGCGTAATTGTTAATTACGGTTATATTGTTAGTAAGGGGCGGCTCGTCAAATGCACGACAAGTATTGAAAGCCCAGCCACCAATCGAGGTGAGATATTTCGGATAGGTGATCTTCTCCAACGCTTGGCACAAGAAGAATGCAGAGTCCGACACATTTCGCACGTTGGTAAAGAATTTGAACTCGTCGAACGAAGTAATCAATTTGTTCTCCTTGAATACCGAGCCAATCTCCTTAACCTTCTCAGCCTCAGAGTACGACAAGTAACCGTCACCATTGGCATCCCAATGCTTCACGGCGATGGCGGCAACGTTTTTATCGGCAAACGGCACCTCATCGGCTGCGAATTTGCGCAACTCGAAAGTCAGACCATTATATAATTTATAAGACGACTCTTTCTCGCCAGCCTTAACCGCACGGAAAAAGCGGATATTCTCTTTGCCATTGACGTAGCCAAGATTCTTGCTGAAACCGCCGCTTGTTGTGATAACCAAACTATCCTTCACGATTTTGGCAGTCAGCTTAGTGGTGGCAACCTTCAATCGCGCGCCACTCTTGTCGGTGATAATCTCGTTCTTGTAGCTCCAATAGTAATCACCGTTCAATTTCGACATTTGAATCGTCGGCGCACTTGTGCTCGAACCTATGTAAATTTTGATGTTTCGGCTATTAGAGAGTGCCACGTCATAGCCCACGGTTTCGCCTTTCTGATCAATCGGCTTGGCACTTGTTGTATATGCGTATTTTGCTTTGGCCTCGAAGATTGCCTGCAACGCATCAAGATTGGAATTTAATACATTGATGTACTCGGTCGCATCAAACGATCCAAGATGATCAGGATTGTGATAGTTATCTCCATTGTCGTCATCACAACCCACAAACAGCAGCGCCGCCACTAACGAAAAACAGTAAAGTAGCCTTTTCATAGTAAGTAAGTAAGTAAGTAAAGCGTACCATAACGAAAAAATGTTAAAATTTGACTTTTTGCAAACATATATAATTTTTCTTACAAAAGCAAAAAAACGTTTGAAAAACAAGCAAATAATGCAATAGTTTGCATTTTCAAAATAAAATCGATACTTTTGCACTCGCAATAACGCACAATAGGGTTGCTCGGATGGTGGAATAGGTAGACACGCCGGACTTAAAATCCTGTGGCCAGCAACGGCCGTGCGGGTTCGATTCCCGCTCCGAGTACCACACAAACAAAAGGTTCGCAGTTTCTCGCCGCGAACCTTTTATTCAAATAAGTATATTCTCTCGCTATTCCTCGCCACCCAATACCGAAGCCTTGATCTGGTCCAGCTCGACCAACTTGTTCACAATCGCATAGATCGTCAAGCCTGCCGGCGAGTGAATCTGCAACTTCGACGCAATATTACGGCGGTGGGTGATAACCGTATGCGTCGAGATAAATAGTTGCTCAGCTATCTGCTTATTGGTCATTCCTTTGACAACGCAAACAATAATCTCACGTTCGCGGGCACTCAGTTGTTCACGGTCAGTAGCATCGTCCTCAATCGCCACAACTTCGAGCAGTTTCTCCTTGATCGTTTCGGCCGAATCGTACAACGAAATCGTCGCATCGTAGCCATTGGTCAAACGCTCATCTGCGAGGTTATTAAGCAAAGCCACACAACGCAACGACGCAAATTGCTGATCGGAACGAATCTGCTGCAACGACAACACTCCGAGCAGGGCGGGATTAGCTACCAAAATTTCGGGCTCCTCATCACGCAAAGTATTGACCAAAGTTGCAAAATCGGTGATCTCGACCACTTGAATCGAGAGCGCCGACAAGCGTTTGAGCACGGCCAACAATCCGCTACGGATTATCAGCGACGGCTCGGCAACTGCTATTTTGATCGACATACTCATTGCGAAGCCTCGATTTTACGTTCCAACCGCTTGACAATTGGCACCAAAAGATTATTCTCAACAAAATTGTGCGACGCCAAATCGCGCTCGATCGAGAATATGTCGAACAGCACACCATTCAGCTCGTTATGGTCGTCTGCGCGGTAGTATTTAATCAAGATATTTTTCAGATCGGTCATCTTCTCCTCGACGTCATCGTGCTGACGCTCAAAGGTATCGACATCGTAATCTGAGTGTTTCTCACCAGCAAGCAACGATCGGATATAGGGTAGCAACGTGTGCTCCTCATAGTTCATATGCTTGCGCACCTCGGCCGCATACTCATCGAAAAAGCGCGTAATAACAACCGACACATCACTCCCTTCATCGAGCGCTGCGATCAACTTCGCACGGATTGCAGGCAGACGATATTCGAGATAGTAATCGTGTGAATTGTGCAGATATTGCATAAACGCCTCGACCGAGATTTCGGAGTACTCGCTCTCGTCGAGCGGCTCCTCATCGAGCATCATATTTACCACCGCCAAGAAGGTCGCAGGATCTACACCCGCACTCGTGCAGACATCACCAATCGAGCGATCACCAAAGCCCAAAGCAATACCGAAACGGCTCATTACGAGCAGTGTGGAGTAGTTCTCGCACACCAGATCGCTCATCTTGTCCGTCTGTTTGTATTTACCTAATTTATATACCATTTGATTTCCTCTTTTGCGAGGACAAATTTAGTGACATTTCGAACGCTGTAAAATACCGATATTTAGGTATTTTAGCCGTTTAGCGACGATTTTCGGCTACCCACTGCGTCAATTCAACGAAATCAGCAACCGACAACTGCTCAGCGCGTTGCGTAAAGAAACGATGCTCAGCACCACCAAAATCACCAAAGACCGACTTCAACGAGTTGCGCAACATCTTACGACGCTGACCAAACGACGCCTTGACAACCTTCACAAAAAGCTGCTCATCGCAGTCGAGCTTAGTCGTCTGATTACGCACCAAACGGATTACCGCACTCTTAACCTTCGGAGGAGGATTGAAGACCTGCTCGCCGACCGTAAACAGATACTCGATATCATACCACGCCTGCAACAGCACGCTCAGAATGCCATACTCCTTCGATCCCGGTGGTTCGGCTAAGCGAACTGCCACCTCACGCTGGATCATACCGACGCATTCGGGCACAAGATCACGATTTTCGATCACTTTGAAGAATATCTGCGACGAAATATTATACGGGAAATTACCGATCACTCGCACTCCGTCAGGGAACATCGCACGAAGATCCAATTGCAAAAAGTCGCCCTCAATCAGTCGCGGTGAGAAAGCAGGGTAGTGCTCATTGAGATAGACCACGCTCTCGCTATCGATCTCGGCACCATAGGTTACCACATCATCTCTCTGCAACAGGAATTGGGTCAGCACTCCCATACCGCAACCAACCTCCAACACCGTTGCAGGTTGCTCGGGCGTACCACCCGACATCGAGTAACATATTTTGCGAGCTATATTCAGATCGGTCAAGAAATGCTGTCCGAGAGCCTTTTTTGCACGTACTTCGGTCATTTTTATTCGATTAGTTTCCCTGTTCGCAAATAAACTTGATACGGATCAGACGAATCTCCTCCTCGGTATATTCTGCGCCCAACTCTTCGACAGCCTCAGCCAACGAGTCGCTCTCGGCGTCCTCCTTAAAGTATAGGTAAATATCCTCAGCCTTATCTTCGTCCATATAGCTATCGATGTAGTACTTGATATCCAAGCGCGTACCCGAATTGACAATACCTTCGATCTCGGTCAGCAGTTCGTCAAACTCCAAATCCTTTGCACGAGCAATATCTTCGAAATCCATCTTACGATCGATCGACTGAATGATAAAGATCTTATTGCCACTCTTATTACCCACGCTCTTCACCACCATATCCTGCGGGCGGATAATCTCCTTCTCCTCGACATACTGCTTGATCAGTTTGACGAACTCCGCACCAAACTTTTTGGCTTTGCCCACACCGACACCCGTGATATTCTGCATCTCCTCGATGGTAATCGGGTATTGGATCGACATATCTTCGAGCGACGGATCCTGGAACACCACAAACGGAGGCAGGTCGTGTTTCTTGGCCACCTTCTTGCGCAGATCCTTCAACATCAGGAACAGCTCCTCGTCGGCCACGCCACCACGACCCTGAGGCGTAGCTGCTTCGATCTCCTTCTCCTCGGCATCGTAGTCGTGGTCGAGCGTAATCATAATCGGGAAGGGTAAATTGATGTACGAGCGACCCTTATCGTTGATCGACTGCAAGCCATAATTCTCGATATTCTTATCAATCAAGCCCAAAATATGCGCCTGACGAACCACAGCGCCCCAAAACTTGGCATCGTAATCGGCACCTGCACCAAACCACTCGCACTCGTTATGACCATAGCTCTTATTCAACGCCGTAACCTTACCAACCAAAACATTGATCAGATAATCCGACTTGAACTTGTCGCCAATGAATGCCAACGTTTTGAGCATCAACTGCGTTGCAGCCTTAGCGTCCTTCTGCGGGCGCGGGTGCAGACAGTTGTCGCAGTTACCACAATTCTCCTCGGTATATTCCTCACCAAAATAGTGCAGCAGAGTCTTACGACGGCAAATCGAGCTTTCGGCATACGACACCGTCTCCTGCAACAGCAGTTTGCCAATCTCCTGCTCGGCCACAGGCTTACCCTGCATAAACTTTTCGAGCTTCTGAATATCCTTGTAGCTATAAAACGCAATGCAACGGCCCTCGCCACCATCTCGACCGGCACGACCCGTCTCCTGATAGTAGCCTTCTAGGCTCTTGGGAATATCGTAATGGATCACATAGCGCACGTCGGGTTTGTCGATACCCATACCGAATGCAATCGTCGCAACGATCACATCGACATCTTCGTGCAGGAATGCGTCTTGATTATTGGCACGCGTAGCGGCGTCCATACCTGCGTGGTAGGGCAGTGCCTTGATACCATTGGCAACCAGCAGCTCGGCCAACTCCTCGACCTTCTTACGGCTCAGGCAATAGATAATACCCGACTTGCCCTCGTTCTGTTTGATGAATCGAATGATCTCCTTCGACGCATCGTGCTTGGGACGAATCTCATAGTATAGGTTAGCACGATTGAACGACGATTTGAACACCGTAGCGTCCTGCATACCCAGATTCTTCTGAATATCCATCTGCACCTTAGGCGTGGCGGTAGCCGTCAATGCAATCAGCGGAGCTTGACCGATATCGTTGATAATCGGGCGGATACGACGATACTCAGGGCGGAAATCGTGGCCCCACTCCGAAATACAATGGGCCTCGTCGATGGCATAGAACGAGATCTTGATCTTACGCAAGAACTCGACATTATCCTCCTTAGTCAGCGACTCGGGAGCGAAATAGAGCAACTTGGTCTTACCGGCAAGCACATCGGCGCGCACCTGATTGACTGCCGTCTTATTCAGCGACGAATTGAGAAAGTGCGCCACACCCGTTTCGGCTGCGAACGTTCGCATCGAATCGACCTGGTTCTTCATCAGCGCGATCAGAGGTGAAATGATGATCGCAACGCCGTCCATAATCATAGCCGGCAATTGATAGCACAACGATTTGCCACCACCCGTTGGCATTAATACAAAGGTGTCTTTGCCTTCGAGCACATTGGTAATCACTGCCTCTTGATAGCCCTTGAACGAGTTGAAGCCGAAATACTCTTTCAGCTTATCGTGCAACAGGTTATGTAAATCTTCCGCCATAGATTCGTTTAATTGAAACAAATTTGACGTGAAGATACAACTTTTTTCGGAAATTTCCATAACTTTGTACAAAATTTTAGCAAAAAAATGAGGCTATTTACAAAAGATCTCGTCAAAAGATATAAGGCCCGTACCGTCGTAGATCACGTTTCTATTGATGTTAAGCAGGGCGAAATCGTCGGTTTGCTTGGCCCTAACGGAGCAGGCAAAACCACCTCGTTCTATATGATCGTGGGACTGATCAAACCCAACGAGGGCAACATCTATCTCGAAGACGACAATAACAACGTGACAGAGCTCACGTCACTTCCCGTATATAAGCGTGCACAGCTTGGCGTCGGCTATCTGGCACAGGAGGCATCGGTATTCCGCAAACTGAGCGTCGAGGACAACATTCGCTCGGTGCTCGAAATGACCAACTACTCGAAAGAGTATCAGCGCGAACGCGTCGAGAATCTGATCGAGGAGTTCCGCCTGCAAAAGGTGCGCAAGAGCCTCGGTATTCAGCTCTCGGGTGGCGAGCGTCGCCGTACCGAGATTGCGCGTGCCGTGGCAATCAACCCAAAATTCATTCTGCTCGATGAGCCGTTTGCGGGCGTTGACCCCATTGCTGTCGAGGATATTCAGAGTATTGTCGGCACGTTGAAGGATAAAAATATCGGCGTAATCATCACCGACCACAACGTTCACGAAACACTCTCGATTACCGACCGCACCTACCTTCTGTTCGAGGGTCGAATCCTGAAAGCAGGCTCGGCAGAGGATCTTGCAAACGACGAACAAGTACGTAAAGTATACTTGGGTAAAGACTTTAAACTTAGATAAATGGAGCGAATCATCTCACCTTCTGCTGTAAGTGGCAGTGTCACCCCTCCGTGTTCGAAAAGCTATGCCCAACGAGCCTTGGCAGTAGCACTGCTTGCCGAGGGCGAATCGATCATCGGCAATGTCGAGATGTGCGATGACACTCGCTCGGCATTGCGTTGTATTGAGGCATTGGGCGCAGAGGTTCAGCACATCGACGAATCGACGCTCAAAATCCGTGGAGGGCTCGCTCCGAGCACCGACCGTCTGCATATTGGCGAGTCGGGACTTGCAACTCGTCTGTTTACTCCGTTGGCATCGTTATGTAACCAGCCAATCACGATCGAGGGCGAGGGAACGATTCTTTATCGCCCCATTTCGATGATGATTGCACCGCTGCGCCAGCTGGGTGTCGCAGTGCGCGATGGAGGTGGTTTTCTACCAATTCAGGTGTGCGGTCCGATGCAGGGCGGTGAGGTCAATGTCGATGGTTCGATCAGCTCGCAGTTCTTAACGGGATTGCTCCTGTCACTTCCTATGGCTCAGAACGATACGACCATTTATGTAAACAATCTCAAGAGCTTGCCGTACGTCGATATGACCATCGAAACAGCACGCCGTTTTGGAGTCGAAATCGCACATAAGGATTACCAAGAATTTTTCATCGAAGGCAATCAGCGATACACCGCCACCAACTACCAAATCGAGGGCGATTGGAGCGGAGCAGCACCAATGTTGGTTGCGGGTGCAGTTGCAGGCGAGGTGACGGTCGAGAATATGAGCCGTCTTTCGTTACAAGCCGACACCGCAATTATCAAAGCACTGATTAATGCGGGCGCCGAGGTCGAATCGACCGACACATCAGTCACGGTGCGCCGACGCAAGTTGAAGGCGTTTGAATTTGACGCTACACATTGCCCCGACCTGTTCCCTGCATTGGCTTCGTTAGCAGCTAATTGCGAGGGCACATCGATCATTTATGGCACTGAGCGTCTGCTACATAAGGAGAGTAACCGCGCCGCAACGCTGGCAGAGGAGTATACCAAGGCGGGCATTGAAATCGACATTGACGAGCCAAATATTATGCGTATTCGTGGAGGAAAAATTCACGGCTGCACAATCGATAGCCACGGCGACCACCGCATTGCGATGTCAATGGCTATTGCTGCTCTGACGGCCGATGCGCCGATAGTAATCGAGGGCGCTGAGTGCGTAGCCAAATCTTACCCATCATTCTTCGACGATTTGGAGCAACTGCTCGTAAAGTAACCCAACAAACGGCAACCTCACTCGCAGGCTGCCGTTTTTCATCAAATGGCACAAAGTGCCAAATTTTAATCGCAATTTGAATACTAAATCGCCTATTTATCACGTTTTGGAGTGTGCAGAATGGAATTTATTCGATAATTGCGACGAAATATGCCTCCATTCGATTGTGAATTAAAAGGTATTTTGGTAACTTTGCCCGAAATTTTGAAAACTATTGTAAATATGAAAATATTTAAACACTCATTTACGACTCTCTGCGCTATGCTCGCAACCGTAGCGATGATCTTCACTTCGTGCGAAAACGATGACGAAGACAACCAGCTGCGCGTAACGCTGCCCGACGCTCCGACAACCGCATACTTCGACTATGGTCAGACCCACTCGTTCGAGGTGTCGATGAAGAAGGAGCACTCATACGAAATCGAAGAGGCTCCCGAAGGCTGGAAAGTTGAACTGCCCTCGAAAACCCTCTTGAAAGTTACTGCACCCGCGAAGGGCGCTGGTACGATGAGTGGCGTTGTCAAGATCTCGGTTCACCGCAAGGAGCGTACTGTTTCGGCTCAGTTGAAGGTCGAGGTACTGCCTGCAACAACAATCGCGCAAAATGCCAACTGCTACATTCTTAGCATTCCGAACAATCGTTATAAAATTAAGGCAACCGTTAAGGGCAACTCGTCGCAGAGTATTGGTGGCACTCCCGCTTCGGCTGCAATTCTTTGGCAGACAAGCAAAGACTTGCTCGGCACGGTAATGCTTGACGAGGATCACATCTCGATTGTAACCACCGCCGATCCCAACGACTCGAACAAGATCAACGAGGGTAACGCCGTAGTTGTAGTTAAGGACGCTGACGAAAACGTACTGTGGAGCTGGCACTTGTGGCTGACCAATTACGATCCCGCAACCGAGAATGTAACCTATCCCGACGGTAGCGTAATGATGGATCGCAACCTCGGTGCAAAGAGCAACGGTAGCGACAACGCATACAATGCATACGGTATGTTCTACCAGTGGGGTCGCAAAGATCCGCTGATTATGAGTGACGCAGCTACTTCGACTTCGAATGCATCGACCTATGGTCCGCTCAACACCAACATTGCATTCACCACAATGGAGTGCGACGAGGAGACGGGTACGATCGACTACGCGATTAAGTTCCCCACTCGTATTCTCCGAGGCAACGAGGAGAGCGGTTACGATTGGCTCTACAAATCACACGACGCTTCGTTGTGGAGCACCTCGAAGACAATGTACGACCCCTGCCCGGCAGGTTGGAAAGTTCCCGCAACCAACGTTTGGAAGGGTATTGCTGAGTTTGTCGATGGTGAGTTTGAAGGCGGTTGGCACTTCAACTTTGGCGGTCAGACGACATTCTATCCCGCAGCTGGTCGTCGTAGCTTCTCGAAGGGTGTTTTGACCAACGTTAACCACGACGGCACACCTTACACCGGCTACTATTGGAGCGCAAATTCGGCTGCAAGTAACAAGTCGAACGGTCTCTATTTCAACATCGACGGTATCGAAAACGCTCAAGCAAACTATCGTGCTGGCGGCTTCCAAGTTCGATGTGTAAAGGAGTAATGCACAATACATTAATATCAACGTACAAGAACCGACTCGGCACTCGCTGGTCGGTTCTTTTTTAACTCAAAAAACGATGAAAGAGATCGAGCGATATATTGAAGAGCAGATCATTCCACGTTACACTGCGTTTGATCGTGCGCACTCGATTGACCACGTTCGCACGGTCATCGACGAGAGCCTTGCGCTGGCCGAGCATTACGACGTGGATCGACGCATTGTTTACGTCACAGCCGCTTATCACGACCTCGGACTCTGCGAAGGTCGAGAGCGACACCATATAGTTTCGGGCGAGATTGTTCGTGCCGACAAACAGTTGCGCAATTGGTTCACGGACGATGAGATTGAGTTGATCGCCTGCGCAGTGGAGGATCATCGCGCCTCGTCCGACCACGAACCACGTTCGATATATGGACGGATTGTCGCTGAGGCAGACCGCGTTATCGATCCCGAAATCACTCTGCGCCGCACCGTTCAATACGGATTGGCGAATTATCCGCAGCTCGATACCGAAGGACAATATGCGCGTTTTTGCGCCCATCTGCAAGAGAAGTATGCCGAGGGCGGCTATCTGCGCCTATGGATTCCAGAATCTAAAAATGGGGCTCGTCTGGCCGAATTGCGGCAACTTATAAAGAATGGCGAACTTTTGCGTCACACATTCGAACGGTTGCTTGCCGATGAGCTAAAACGATAAACAAAATCGCGTCCACCTCGAACGGTGAACGCGATTCTTTTTCAACCTGAAAGGGTAGTGCCGAACTACTTCTTTTCGGTCGGCTTGGCGATGGTTTCGCGCATTGTAGTATCGGCCTGAATGTTCTTCAATTTGTAGTAATCCATAATACCCAAATTACCCGAACGGAAAGCCTCTGCAATTGCCAGTGGCACCTCAGCCTCAGCCTCAATCACGCGAGCACGAGCGTCCTGAGCCTTAGCCTTATTCTCCTGCTCCAATGCGATTGCCATTGCGCGGCGCTCTTCGGCCTTGGCCTGCGCAATATTCTTATCGGCATTAGCCTGATCCATCTGCAACTCTGCACCAATGTTCTTACCAACATCAATATCAGCAATATCGATCGACAGAATCTCGAAAGCCGTACCCGCATCAAGACCCTTCATCAGTACCGCACGTGAAATCAGATCGGGATTTTCAAGCACCACCTTATGAGTTTCAGACGAACCGATACTCGAAACGATACCCTCACCGACACGTGCCAGAACAGTCTCCTCGCCAGCGCCGCCGACCAACTGCTTAATGTTGGCACGCACCGTAACACGAGCCTTGGCAATCAACTGAATACCATCCTTAGCCACAGCCGAAACGGGAGGGGTGTTGATCACCTTCGGGTTAACCGACATCTGCACTGCCTCAAATACATCACGACCAGCCAGATCAATAGCCGTAGCCATCTGGAAGTCGAGGTTAATGTTAGCCTTCTGAGCCGACACCAAAGCGTGTACAACATTCGTGATATTACCACCTGCAAGGTAGTGCGCCTCCATATCGTTGGCATTGAGTTTCAAACCAGCCTTCGTACCTTCGATCATAGCCGAAACGATAATCGAGGGCGGTACCTTACGCCAGCGCATCAGTACCAACTGCAACAGACTGATTCTCACACCCGACACCAATGCCGAGAACCACAAACCCATAGGAATGAAGTAGAAAATCAACATCAGGAGCACGAAGCCCGCAAAACAGATCAGGGCAATCATACCCATACTATCAAAACTTACCATAGCTTAGTTGTTTTATGGTTATTACTTAACTTTCTTTACAAGGACATTGAAATTCTCGAAGCCCGTAACCTCGACCTCCGACTGCTGATCAATCAGTTCCGTAGCACTCTTAGCCTCGTACGTGCGGCCATTGATCTCAACCTTACCCATCGGAGCCAAGCGCGTAACCGCCACACCGCGATCGCCGACCTTCACGTCGTGCTCCTGCGGAGTATCCATACTCGACGAGGTGATCTGCTGGCGCAACGAGAGTCGCTGCCACGTCTTAGCACGCAACGAAAAGATTGTCACCACAATAGCTACCGCAAAGATCACTCCGATTGTAATCCAGCCGGCTGTTGTTCCATACCATACAAATGCAAAATATGCAGCCGCAGCGTCACAAGCCAACGCCAAGATACCTCCAACCGACACACCCGGTAAAAGCACCAACTCAGCCATCAGAAACAGCGCTCCGAGAACAAGGAGCAATACAATCCAGAACATAACTCTTTGTTATTTATGGTTTAGTTGCAGTAAAGATAACGAAAATTTTCAAATTTTATCGCCCTTTACTCTATAATTTTAATCTCAATCTTACTCTTCTTCCTCTTCGGGAGCCTCGACCTCGATCGTCGTAACTTCGACCGTTGCACCTTCGGTCGTCGCTGCAATTGCGTCAGCGACCTGCTCAGCTTCGTTGCGTTCTGCAAATGACATCACTATAAAACGACCATTTATGCGTGTGATATCCTTACCCGTAGCCAACGAGTCGATTGTCGAGCGCATATTGTCAGACATCTGCTCCACGCCCGAGATCTCGACACGGAACACCTGCATCATATCCTCAGCAGCTTCACGCTCCTCGACCAAATTTGCGTAGACGCCGTCGCGCCATACCACAACCTCGGGACGGCGGAAGCCCATATTCTTCAATTTGATTTGTGCCTCGTCAGCCTCAGCCTCAGTCGCAAATCCACCAGCGAAATAGCGATGTTTGCCCTCCTCGGTCTTCAATCGATAGAGAGGGTAGACACCCTTAAATATCGAGATAGGCTGCTGTTGCGAGAAGGTTCCCAACACAATTCGATACATCGTTCCACGCTCGTAGACCTCGCACTCGGGAATCGGGCGACGAGAGTTGTAGCGCGACGGCGACGAAACGCCAATAGGTTCATACGCCAAGAAGAAACGCTCCTCGATCTCAACCTTCGGCAGTCGGTAATCAATCGACTCCAAATGGCGAGAAATCTTCGACAGAGAATCCTGCACAAAGCCCAAACCATACATTCGTGCCAACTCGATCTCGGTCGAAATGAGGCATTTCTTCGTATTGAAATAGCTACTCATTGCGTCCGACGCAAAGCGTCCACGATCGTCCGCCGCACGTTGCAACGCTTGCGAAAGCGCCAGCTCGCTATTCTCCAACAAATCGTCACGGCGCTCCTTTTCGAGCATAAAGGTATAAGCAAAACTCTTTGCATCGAAAATCGAGCTCCAACGTGTTGATATCGAATCATTCAGCGCCGAGCACAATCCGTTCAGCACTTTATAATTGGAGTAAAGACGTGTCGCCTCGGCTGCATCTTGGGTCTGCTCATACTGGACGCGGATCGATTCCATTGCAGCGTGATTCTCGCTGAGCATATTGACATACTCAATCACCTTATACTCATCATCTTGCGCACGTTGTAGTGCGACATAATCGGCAGAATCGAGCGCCGACACAAAGTGGATATCGTCAATCAGACGTGCGGGTTGTATCGCAGCCTGCTCAACAATCGTATCCGCCTCCTCGGTCGGTTGCACCTCACTCTCAACCACTTGCGACGAGGAGTTCATATTCTCGATTAGCCAATCCTGTTCGATAGTATTTATGCGACTGAAAATATCGCCCTTGCGGTTGCGAATACTGAACACCTTCTCCTCCAACGCAAGAATCACCTCGCCATATTTTTCGCGGTTGGTGGGGTCCTCGACAAAAAGCTTACGGTTTTGCTCAATCACACGCATAACCGAATCTTCAACCTGCTGCAAACCAACACCATCAGCCAACAGAGACATATATTCGGCATTATCCTCCAAGCCTGCAATACGAGCCTTAACGGGAGGCTGTGCCACCACATATCCTACGGCAAATGCAAATATCGTTAGTAGTAATATCGAGTATCTCTTCATAGTCAAAATTCTAAATCCACCATTTGATCAAAAAGATCTGTATCAATCCGAAAATCTCCAAACGGCCGAACAACATCAACAACGTATCGGTAAATTTCACCATCGACGGCAGCGACGAGAAATTGCAAACCGAGCCGACCTCACCGAAACCCGGACCAACATTCGACACACAAGCCACTGCCGACGAGAAACCCGTCGTCAAGTCGATACCATAGAGCGAATTGACAAAGACTCCGATCAGAATTAACAAAATATAGAAAACAATGAAGGTCATCACCGTACTAACAGTGTCGGTACGCTGAATCACACCATCAATTTTGATTCGCACAATAGCATTTGGGTGTTGTTGCTGCACGATACGCGCCTTCACCGACTTAGCTGCCAAAATCAGTCGATCGAACTTCAAACCACCTGAGGTTGAGCCTGCACAAGCACCCGTCAGCGACAGAACCACCAAAATCATCACCGCCAACGGCGTCCACGTGTTGGTGTCAGCCGTAGCGAAACCCGCAGTTGTCGAGATCGAAACCACCTGGAATAGCGAGTGGCGGAACGACGAGAGCAGGGTAGGATAGACATCTGCCAGACGCAGACTGACTGCAATCAGCACCGAGCTGGCCGCCAATGCAACAAGATAGGTCTTAACAACCTCCGAGCGGAAGATATTGTTACGCTTTCCCGTCAATGTCGAGAACAGCAAGCCATAGTGGATCGCCGACACAAACATCGTTACGATCAGTATCAACTCGATTGCCACACTATCGAAATGTCCAACGCTGGCATTCTTGGTGCTGAAACCCGCCGTCGAAGCCGTACTCATCGCGTGCGTACAAGCGTCAAACCACGTCATACCCGCCAATTTCAGCGCAAACATACAGAGCAACGTAACACAGATATAGGTCGTGATCAGGATTCGGATCAATTGCTGCGAGCGGTAGTGGTAGTTATCCTTAGCCATTGCCGACATCTCGATATTGGTCAGCATTGCGCGATTGCGACCCAGCGTCGGCAGAATCATCATTGCAAAGATGACTACGCCCACACCACCGATCCAATTAGTCGTCGATCGCCAGAAGAGCAGACCTCGCGGCAGAGCCTCGATATCGTTCAAAATCGACGCTCCCGTACACGAAAATCCCGACACACTCTCAAACCAAGCATTGATCAGCGAGAACTCGCCGCCCCAAATCAGGTATGGGAACATACCGACCACGCAAGCCAACAACCACGCACCGACCACAATACAGTAGCTCTCCTTGGTGGTCATCGTTGCGTTGGGGTCCTTATTGACAAAAATCAACGGAAAGACACCGAGCACCAACGTCAGCATAAACGAGATGAGCAGCGGATAGAATGCCGTATCGACGTGATTTATGTACGAAACGCCTGCCGACGCCAACATAAACAACGCCAAGAACAGCATTACAATGCCGATGTATCGAAATATAACGCTCAGTCGCATATTCCTCTCACCTCTGTTTTGTTTAATCGTCTATACGACGTTTGTTGCGAGTGATGAGCACCTCGATCTGCTCCTTGATCGACGCCAACTCATCGACAAACTCACCCTTGACCGTAAATGGCAATTTATATCGCAGGTAGTCGTCCAGACGTTTATTCAGTTCGGTGATCGGTTTCACACCGTAGCAATTCACGAAATAGAACAACATCAGCACGATCAAAATCGTAACTATCTGCGTGATCAGCACAGGCATAACAGTTCGATAGGCGTTCTTTTTGAGCAGTTCGGTACGCGGTGCCAACGTGCCCTGCATCGAGGTAATGTAGTTCTTCACAGCATTATGCAACGCCATATAATCAGCCTCGTATTGGCGAGTGTACCACATCGCATTGGCGCGTACAATCGAGTCGGTGCGCTCGATGGGAGGTTCAACCGCCATAAAATCTTCGACCGTCGTAGCCAAACGTGCCGTCGCCATCGATAGCGAATCGAGCGACGAGGCGTCGTAAATCTCTTCACGTGCCAATTCGAGAGTCGCAGTCAATCGTTCCGAACTATGTCGGCACGAATCAGCAAACTCATATTGACCGAAAATAGCAATGTGCATCAATGCAGTATGTTGACTCTGAGCAGCATCGAGCATATCCTGCGCCAGCTCGACGTTACGTGTGCTCGCACCAAAAATCTCCTCTGCGTCGCGGCTCAACTGCCCCAATTCGAGCATTGATACAACACCCGAGAAAGCTAGCAACAATACTATGCAACTGAAACCTGCAATGCTTTTTTTGCGCAAACCCTTCATTCTATTCTTTGACATATCTTTACACTAAAACGCAAATATACAAATTTTATAATAAATGCGCAACTTTTATAATAAATGCGCAACCATATCGCAATTATCCACCACAGAATCCAACTTTACGCGCACAATAGTATTGATTTTGGTGCGATCGTAGGGTGCAAGCACCTTGATATAGTTGGCCGTGAAGCCCGACATCATACCACCTTTGGCAGGGCCTTCGAACAGCACCTCGGCCTCCTGCCCGATATGACGCTCGCAGAATTGGCGGTGGAGCTTTTGACACAGTTCGTCAAGACGTTTGGCCCGTTCGGACGAGATGTGCGGTGGCACCTTATCGGGCATCGTAACCGCAGGCGTTCCGGCACGCTCCGAGAAGGGGAAAATATGCAGGTAAGCAGGCGCCAAACGCTCCAAAAAATCGTATGTCGTTTGAAAATCCTCGTCCGTTTCACCCGGGAATCCAACAATCACATCAATACCGATGAAGGCATCGGGCATCAGCTCACGCACCGCTTCAATTCGATTGGCATAACGCGCTGTGATATAGCGACGTCGCATACGTGCCAAAACACTATCACAACCACTCTGCAAGGGAATATGGAAGTGGGGTTGGAACTTCGCTGAGCGAGCACACAGCTCGATAATCTCGTCGGTCAGCAGATTGGGCTCAATCGACGAAATTCGATAACGTTCAATCCCCTCGACCTCGTCCAGCGCACGCAACAAATCGTAAAAACTTTCGCCCGTCGTGCGACCAAAATCGCCCGTATTGATACCCGTAATCACGATCTCCTTCTGCCCCAAGCGGGCAATCTCACGCGCCTCTGCGACCAGATCGGCAATGGGCATATTGCGGCTCGAACCGCGCGCATAATGGATCGTACAGTAGGCGCATTTATAGTCGCAACCGTCCTGCACTTTTAGGAAAGTTCGCGTGCGATCACCACTCGAAAAAGCGGCAAAAAATCGGGTCAATTCCTCGGTCTGGCAACTTGTTACAAACGGAGTATCGGCCTTGCGTCCCATCAGTTCAGCCACTCGTTGATATAAATCACCTTTATCGTTGTTACTCAACACAATATCTACGCCCTCAATATTAGCAATATCGTGTGGTTTAAGCTGCGCATAGCACCCCGTTACGGCGATAATCGCCGAGGGATTGCGACGATGAATTTTGCGCACCAAATTGCGGCATTTCTTATCGGCGTGTTCGGTAACCGAACAACTATTAATCACACATACATCAGCCTCACACTCGTTCGTAACACGCACATAACCATTGTGTTCGAACTCACGTGCAAGAGTCGAACTCTCCGAAAAATTGAGCTTACAGCCGAGAGTATGAAAACTCACTCGGCGACCACGATTTCCGTCCATAGTTTTAATCGAAAATTTACAGTGCGAAATTACAAAAAACGGACGCAAAAACAATCTCCCGCGACAAATATTCCGTCGCAATCGCATAATTAATCACAAATCTCGCCGTTCGATTTGGCGAGGTCAGCGAAAAATCGTAAATTTGCAGATTAATATGCACACGCACGCGCGTAAGTTTATGGACTTTTTGAACGACATACTGCAATACCCCCATTTGAGCAACGCTCTCTATGCCTGCATTTTATCGGGCATAGCGTGTGGCATTGTCGGTACATATATCGTCGCACGCCGTATGGTATTTCTCAGCGGTGGCATTACCCACTCGTCGTTCGGCGGTATGGGTATTGCACTCTACGCCAACACAAACCCAATCGTCGGAGCGATGATTTTTGCCATTGCGGCAGCACTCGGAATCGAGTGGGCGAGCGAACGTGGGCGCATTCGACAAGACTCGGCTATCGGCATCGTCTGGTCGGTCGGAATGGCTATCGGTATCGTGTTTATGAATCTGCGACCGGGTTATGCGGCGGGCGACCTGTCGGCATATCTCTTCGGCAGCATTATAACCGTCACACGTGGCGATGTGGTGGCACTCGGAGTGCTCTGCCTGCTACTAATTGCAGGCGCGATAGCTTGGCTCAGACAGGTAATGTTCGTGGCATTCGACCGCGATTTTGCCGCCTCACAAGGTATTCCCACACGTGCAATTTCGTACATAATGGCAGTGATTGTGGCAGCAACTATTGTACTATCAATCAGAGTGATGGGTATCATATTGCTTATTTCGCTACTGACAATGCCCGCCGTTATCGTTAACTCAATAACCAAATCATATCGCACAATCACCCTTTGGGCGGCTGTGGTCGGTATGGTTGCAAATGTGATCGGACTGACGGTCAGCTACTACTTCGAAATTCCACCGAGTGCAGTTATCATTTTCATACTGACACTCACGCTTATAATCGTCAAACTGCTGCCCGCGCGTAGCAAAAAACTCACAACGAGCCGATGAAAAAGATACATAAATTTATCCTCAAATCATATTTGGGCCCAATGGTGCTCACCTTCCTCATCGTGATGTTTGTGCTGATGATGAACTTCGTTTGGCAATACATCGACGAATTGGTAGGTAAGGGTATCGACGGAGCAGTTATTATCGAGTTGCTATTCTATGCAATGGCGACAATGATCCCGATGGGTCTGCCGCTGGCGACGCTTTTTGCAGCAATTATGACAATGGGTAACTTGGGCGAGAACTACGAGTTGCTGGCGATGAAATCGGCGGGAATGTCGCTGTTACAGATTCTCAAACCGTTGTTCGTGATTGTGGCGTTTGTGGCGGTCGGTAGCTTCTTTGTCGCCAACGACCTGGTTCCATACTCGAACAAAAAGATGTTCAGCATTCTCTACGATATTCGTCAACAAAAGCAATCTATCGAGTTCCAAGACGGAATGTTCTTCAATGGCGTTGATAATCTGAGCATTCGTGTAGGCAAGCAAGATCCCGACACCAAATTGCTGCGCGATGTGCTGATCTACGACAACCGCAACAATAGCGGGAATATGACCACAATGGTGGCCGATTCGGGTTACATTCGCCTGTCGGACGACAAGAAATTCTTGCTCGTAACACTCTATAACGGAGAATCTTACGAGCAAACACGTAGCAATACTTGGTACGACAAGAGTAGTCTTCGCCGCTCATTCTTTACCGAGCAAAATGGTGCGATTCCGACATCGGGATTCGACTTTGCACGCACGAGTGCCGATATGTTTACCTCGGGTAAGACAAAGAATATTAGCGAATTGGACGACTCGATCGACTCACTCGAAAGACTCGTTACGGTGACAACAACACGCTCGTACGAACCTCTGCTCAAAGATCAGATTTTCCAAGAGGACGTTACCGTACTACCCACACCCGATAGTATGAAGGTAGACATCGACAAACGTGAGTTTAAGGCAGTTCTATACGAAGATTCGATCGCCGCACTCGACATCTACGAGCGTAAAAATTTGTGGGCGCAAGCACGTAGCGACGCAGCCTCGTCGCGAGCTTCGTTTACGTGGGACGAAACTTCGAGCAAAGAGGCTATCAACCAACTCAATATCAGCAAGGTAGAGTGGCATCGAAAGATAGCGTTGCCCGTGTCGATCATCATATTCTTTGCAATTGGAGCAGCTCTGGGCGCAATCATTCGCAAGGGTGGATTGGGTATGCCCATTGTTGTATCGGTGGCATTCTTCGTTATCTACTACATTATCAGCACAACGGGCGAAAAGACCGCTCGTGAGGGTACGTGGAGCGCAATCGCAGGTATGTGGCTGTCGACATTTATTCTCGCGCCATTAGCCGCGTTCCTAATCTACAAAGCCACCAACGACTCGAATCTATTCAATGTGGAGTGGTACTACAACCACGTCAAAAAGTTTACCGATCCGATAAAGGAAAAACTAACCCCATTATTCGCAAAACTCAAACCGAAGAAACGCATCAAGAAACAATAAAACTATGAATGCCAAAGATTTACGAATAGTATTTATGGGCACGCCCGAGTTTGCCGTAACCTCGCTCCGCGCATTGGTCGAGGGGGGATACAACATCGTTGGCGTCGTAACCACACCCGATAAACCCGCTGGACGCGGACAGAAAATCCAACAGAGCGACGTTAAGCAATATGCAGTCGAGCAGGGTCTGCCCGTGTTGCAACCCGTCAAGTTACGCGATCCTGAATTTCAAACCGCATTGGAGGCTCTGAATCCCGATTTGGGTATCGTCATTGCATTCCGGATGTTGCCCGAAACCGTTTGGTCATTGCCTCGTCTGGGTACGTTCAACCTGCACGCTTCGCTATTGCCGCAATATCGTGGCGCTGCGCCCATCAATTGGGCAATTATCAACGGTGAAACCGAAACGGGAGTTACGACCTTCTTGCTTAATCATCAAATAGATACGGGCGACATCATTGGTCAGGTTCGCTGCCCGATTCTGCCCGAGGACAACATTGGCACACTCTACGACAAACTGATGGAGATCGGTAGCGGACTGGTGCTCGAAACGGTCGAGAAGATCGCCGAAGGCAACATAGCTCCGATTGCCCAGAGCCATATTCCCGACTCGGAATTGAAACCCGCTCCGAAAATCTTCAAAGAGGATTGCGTAATTGATTGGACAATGGAGGGTAAGCGCATTGTCGATTTCGTGCGAGGCTTGGCGCCTTATCCCGCAGCTTGGAGCCGAATGTACAAAGAGGGCGCAGAGGTTGGCTCGGCTAAGATTTTCAGCGTTAGTTTTGAGGCTGCCGAGCACGGACGCAAAGCAGGCGATGTACGTACCGACGGTCGTGCGAAGTTCGAAGTGGCTTGTAAAGATGGCTGGATTGCACTCGAAGAGTTGCAGTTGGCAGGCAAGCGCCGAATGGCTGTTCGAGATCTGCTTTTGGGTCTGCGTGACGCTACCGACTACCGTTTCAACGAATAAATAGGTGACCACAGAGATGAGTAAGAACAAACCTTCGGTCATCGTTTCGTTTGTACCCATTGCCGTACTTGTATTGCTTTTGTATGCCGTGATTCGTGCCTTTGGCAGCGACTCATTGGAGGGCGGAAGTCAGGTGTCGTTGCTGGCTGCAAGTGCCGTTTGCGTGGCTATCGCTATGTTGCGCTATGGCGTTAAGTGGCAGACACTTGAATACGCTATTTCGAAGAATATATACAGCGTCGGCTCGGCAATAATTATGTTGCTATTGATCGGTGCAATTGCTGGTTCGTGGATGGTGAGTGGAGTAGTTCCGTCGCTGATTTGCTACGGATTGGAGATTATGCACCCGAAGCTCTTTTTGGTGTCGAGTTGTGCAATCTCGGCAATCGTTTCAATTATGACGGGTAGCTCGTGGACCACAATCGCAACAATCGGCGTGGCACTGATCGGCATTGGTCAGGCGCAAGGTTTCGACGAAGGGTGGATTGCGGGCGCAATCATCTCGGGCGCATATTTTGGCGATAAGATTTCGCCTCTGTCGGACACGACGGTGCTCGCTTCGTCGTCGGCCGAGACGCCGCTTTTTACCCACATTCGCTATATGATGATCACTACTGTGCCGTCGTTTAGCATTGCGCTGATAGTGTTTACGATTGTCGGATTTACGCACGAAATCAGTGACCCTGCACAGATTGCCGCATTCTCGGCGTCACTGCGCGAAACATTCAACATCACGCCGTGGTTGCTCATCGTGCCGTTGTTCACCTTGCTGCTGATCATTCGCAAACTGCCTGCGCTGATTACCCTCTTTGCGTCGTGTCTGCTGGCGGGCATTTTCCTCTGCGTGTTCCAGCCCGAAATACTTTACAATATATCTGGCAGTGAGGGATTTATGGGCGCATTCCGAGGCGTAATGCAGAGCTACTACGGTGCCACCGCAATCGAAACGGGCAATGAGGCGCTGAACGAGTTAGTTGCAACAAACGGTATGGCCGGTATGCTCCATACGGTGTGGCTGATTGTCTGCGCAATGTGCTTCGGTGGAGTAATGGCAGGTAGTGGTATGTTGGCAAATATCACTGCGTTCTTCTTGCGTTTTGTGCGTCGAACAGTGTCGATTGTAGCCTCGACCGTGGGAGCTGGCATATTTTGCAATATGTGCACAGGCGACCAATATCTGTCGATTATCCTCTCGTCGAATCTGTTTAAGGAGCTATATCGCAAGCAAGGTCTTGAACCGCGTCTGCTGAGCCGTTCGGTCGAGGACTCGGCTACGGTCTGCTCGGTGCTGATTCCGTGGAACTCGTGCGGTATGACCCAATCAACCGTGCTGGGCGTATCGACCTTCGTCTATTTCCCATATTGTATCTTCAATCTGATTAGCCCTGTGATGTCGATTACTGTGGCAGCAATCGGATACAAGATTATCAAGAAACAGCCCGAAGCAACGGAGTAATGCGCAAACTTGCGACCATATTTGCGATTGTATTGTCGGCTGTGGCTGCGTCGGCGCAACGACCGCCCGTTGTGATGTTCTATAATGTCGAATCGTTGTACGACACCATACCTTCGCTCTTTTACAACGATAGCGACTACACGCCCAATGGCGCACTACACTGGAATACAACACGTTACAACAACAAACTACAAACCATTGCCTCCGTCGTAGATTCGGTTGCGGCTGAGATTGTTGCGCTTGCCGAGGTCGAAAACGAGAACGTTGTTCGTGATTTAGTGACAACACTTGGCACCGACTACAACTACATTCACCGCACGTCGAACGATTCGCGCGGTATGGATTTAGCTCTGCTCTACAAAGGCGATAAACTCTTCCCCGAGCAGATACGTATGGTCGAGTCGGGATATCGGCGTTCGTTCCTTTACGTTCGAGGTCAGTTTTGCGGTGAGCGTATCGACCTGATTGTCTGCCATCTGCCTTCACAACTCAGTCGCAAAGAGAAGCGTCTGCGTGCGCAACGTCATTTGGCAACCTTCGTCGATTCATTGCACCGTGCCGACACTGCTGCACGAATCGTAATCGCAGGCGACTTCAACGATACTCCAAGCGCAATCACGAAACGAAAGATTATGCCCTCGTGGTGCACGCCTCTTATGCTTACAGCCGAGCAACGTGGCGAGGGAACGATTGTCTACGATGGTCGCTGGTTGATGTACGACAACTTTTGGATCGATGCGCAAGCATTTCCGAGAGCACGTGCGCAAGTCTATATTCGTCGTGATCTGATCTCTACCGAAGGTGGTGCGCGTCCAATTCGCACATTTACATCACGAGCCTACACCGCTGGTCCAAGCGACCACCTGCCCATAATCCTACACCTATATAAATAATAAAAACAATCCGCAGACCCGAAACCGAGCCTGCGGATTGTCATTAAGTGTCGTTTGTCGCTTAGCGCACCTTGCGAATGATCTCAGCACCGTGGCGGATAGCCTCCTCGTTCTGAGGCAACATCTTCCACGCACGCTCAGGCAGCGAACGCTTCAAGCCCTCGAATACGTTTTCGAGCGTCACAACGGGGCAAACCTTCAAGTAGCCACCCAATACCAACGTATTGAACAGCTTTGCATTACCCAACTTAACGCACTCAACCGTAGCGTCGATTGTATAGACCGAAATGTCATCACGAACGGGGTGGCGCGTAATACCGTTGGTATCGTAAATCAGCGTACCGCCCGGACGAATCATCTGCTCAAACTTATCCATCGACTGCTGGTTGAGAATGATTGCCGTATCGTATTGATGAGCAATGGGCGACGAAATCTTGCGATCCGAGATCACAACCGTTACATTGGCCGTACCACCACGCATCTCAGGACCATACGAAGGCATCCACGTAACCTCGTAATCCTGCATAACGCCCGAATAGGCCAAAATCTTACCCATCGAGAGAACACCCTGTCCTCCGAAGCCTGCTATAATAAGAGTCTCTTTCATCGTCTTGTCCTCCTCGTTATTTAACATCTTTCAGGTCGCCCAACTGATAGAACGGCAACATATTCTCTTCCATCCACTTGTTTGCTGCAACGGGCGACAATTTCCAACCGCTGTTGCAGGTCGAAACAACCTCCACGAGCGAGAAACCCTTACCTGCCATTGCATTCTCGAATGCCTTGCGGATCGCGGCCTTACACTTGCGCACATTGGCGGGCTTATGAACGCTCTGGCGCGTTACGTAGCAAACACCGTCCAAATGGCAAAGCATATCCGAAATCTTGTAAGGATAACCATTCAGGCGCGGATCACGACCGTAGGGAGTCGTTGCGGTCTTCATACCCAACAGGGTAGTGGGAGCCATCTGACCACCCGTCATACCATAAATAGCGTTATTGATATAGATCACTGCGATATTCTCACCACGAGCCGCTGCGTGGATCGTTTCACACGTTCCGATAGCCGACAAATCGCCATCACCCTGATAGGTGAAGACCATCTTCTCGGGGTGAACACGCTTGATACCCGTCGCAACTGCGCAAGCACGACCGTGAGCCGCCTCGACCCAATCAATCTCGATATAGTTATATGCAAACACGCCACAACCTACGGGCGATATGCCGATACAATCACCATCAAGCCCCATCTCCTCGACCACCTCGGCAATCAAGTTATGGATCGTACCGTGGCTACAACCCGGGCAATAGTGCATCAGATTATCACGCAACAACTTAGGACGTGCGTGAACCAGATTCTCCTGTTTAATTTCAACCTCTGCCATAGCCTTTACTTATTAATGATTTTCTCTTTCAATGCTTCCAAAACTTCACCCGGTGAGTACATCATACCGCCCTGACGGCCATAGTGCTCAACCTTAGTGCGTCCATTAACTGCCAAACGGACGTCCTCAACCATCTGACCTGCATTCAACTCGACGCTCAGGAATCCCTTAACACCACGCTCTGCCAACTCCTCGATCGGTTTCTTCGGGAAGGGGTAGAGGGTAATCGGGCGCAACAGACCGAGCTTAATGCCCTCAGCGCGTGCCAACTCAACCGTCGCCGAGCAGATACGTGCCGACGAGCCGAACGCAACGATCACATATTCAGCGTCGTCGCAATCGATCATCTCGTAACGAACCTCGTTCTCCTCCATAGCCTTATATTTAGCCTGCAAACGCTTGTTGATCACCTCCATAGCCTCCGACTGCAATTCGAGCGAGGTAACCACATTGCGAGGACGACGCTCCTCACCGCGACCACACGCTGCCCAATCCTTGCACTCCTCGGCGATATACTCGTTGGTCTTGCGATCGCGCTGCGGAGCCAGCACCACCTTCTCCATCATCTGACCGATAGCACCATCGGCCAAAATCATTGCGGGATTGCGATACTTGAACGCCAGATCGAACGCATCAGCCACAAAATCGTTCATCTCCTGCACCGAGCTGGGAGCCAACACGATCAAATGGAAATCGCCGTGGCCACCGCCCTTACAAGCCTGAAAATAGTCGCCCTGCGAAGGCTGGATAGTACCCAGACCCGGACCACCACGCTGGCAGTTCACGATCAAACAAGGCAGCTCAGCACCAGCCAAATAGCTCAAACCCTCACTCATAAGGCTGATACCGGGGCTCGACGACGATGTCATCACGCGCTTACCCGTTGCAGCAGCACCATATACCATATTAATAGACGCAACCTCTGACTCAGCCTGCAAAACGACCATACCGGTCGATTCCCACGGTTTGAGCTCCATCAAGGTCTCCATCACCTCCGACTGCGGGGTGATAGGGTAGCCGAAGTAGGCATCACAGCCATAACGAATCGCTGCGTGTGCAATTACCTCGTTACCCTTCATCAATTTAACTTCGTCCTTTTTCATAGCTTTACTCGAATTTTTGACGATAAACCGTGATACAGCTATCGGGACAGATGATCGAGCAGCTTGCGCAACCCGTACACTGATCGGGATTAGCCATCTCGGCATAATTATAACCGCGACTATTTACCTCGGTAGCCAGACGCATCACATCGAACGGACACGACGCTACGCAGACCTCACAGCCCTTGCATCGCTCACGATCAATGATAATTGTTCCTTTAATTTTAGCCATAGTAGTCTTTATCTCTTGTTTAGAACGTGTGAATCACAACACCTGAACGCAATTTAGGCTCGAACCAAGTTGTCTTGGGAGGCATAATGTTGCCCGTATCAGCGATGTCAATCAACTGCTTCATCGAAACGGGATAAAGCGCGAAGGCAACCTTCATCTCGCCACTATCAACTCTACGCTTCAACTCGCCCAAACCGCGGATACCACCCACGAAATCGATACGTTTCGACGTACGCAAATCCTCAATGCCCAAAATCTTGTCGAGCACCAGATCTGACAGAACGGTTACGTCCAGCACACCGATCGGGTCGTTATCGTCATAGGTACCCTCCTTTGCAGTCAGGCTGTACCACTTGCCCTCCAAATACATCGAGAAGTTGTGCAGTGCATCGGGTTTATAGATCTCCTCGCCCTTGCACTCAACCACGAACGACTCATTCAGTTTCTCCAACAACTCGTCGGGTGTCAAACCGTTCAAATCGCGCACTACGCGGTTGTAGTCAATGATTGCCAGCTGGTTGTCGGGGAACGTAACTGCCAGGAAATAGCAATACTCCTCCTCGCCCGTATGGTTCGGATTATCCTTCATACGCTCCTGACCCACGCGAGCAGCAGCAGCCGTACGATGATGACCATCAGCAACATACAGCGCAGGAATCGACGCAAAGATCTCGGTAATACGATCATTCACCGCCTTATCCTTAACGGGCCACATATGATGACCAAAGCCATCGGCCGCAACGAAATCATACTCAGGCTCCTCGTTCTCAACAATTGACTTAACGATCGCGTCGATCTCCTCATTTGCGGGATAAGCAAAGAATACGGGTTCAATGTTCGCGCTCTGGTTATTGACGTGAATCATACGATCCTCCTCCTTATCGGGACGAGTCAGCTCGTGCTTCTTGATTGCACCCGAAAGATAGTCCTCAAAATGGCAGCACATAGCCAAACCATACTGCGTACGACCGTCCATAGTCTGGGCGTAGATGTAGTAACGCTCCTCGTCGTCCTGCACCAACCAGCCCTCATCGCGCCAACGACGGAAATTCTCGACCGCCTTCTCATAGACGGGCTGCGAATGCTCGTCAGCGATCGGATCGAAGTCGATCTCGGGTTTGATAATGTGCAACAACGATCGCTCGGTTGCCTCGGCCTTAGCCTCAACCGAATTTAGAACGTCATAGGGACGCGATGCCACCTCGGCAGCATATTCGCGTGGCGGGCGAACCGCCTTGAACGGTTTAATTTTAACCATTGTTTTATCTGTTTTAAGGTTACACGTGTTCGAGCCTCAACCCGAACACGTGTTATTGGTAGTTAATTATTTGTTTACTTGGAACTGCACGTCGCCCTTCTCGAAGAAACCGACAATCTGTGTTGCTGCTGCTACTGCGGCATTGATATTTGCCTCAGCAGTCTCGGCTCCCATCTTCTTAGGAGTTGCAAATACACGATTGCCAAACTTCTCCTTCATCTCCTCGATACGAACGGGAGCGATATCGGTTACATACTTCAAGTCGGGACGCTCCTCGAAGGCGCGAATCAAACCCTCCTCATCAACCAACTCCTTACGAGCAGTATTGACCAACACGCCACCCGCAGGCATCAGCTTAATAAGGTCGTAGCCGATCATACCCTTAGTATCGGGCGTTGCGGGCATATGCAACGAGATGAAATTACTCTCCGAGAACATCTGTTCGAGCGAATCGTCACGGCGCAAATGCTTTGCATACAAACGCACCTTATTGGGATTCGGACGCGAATAGACGTGAACATACATACCGAAGCCGTCAGCCACATCGGCAACAATGCGACCAATTGCGCCATAAGCCACGATACCCAGACGCTTGCCACGCAGCTCCATACCCGTACCAGGATTGAAGGCGTTACGTGCCATAAATACCATCATTGCGATCGTAAGCTCAGCCACTGCATTAGCATTCTGGCCGGGGGTATTCATCACCACCACGCCACGCTCGGTTGCAGCCGCCAAATCAACATTGTCGTAGCCGGCACCCGCACGCACCACAATCTTCAAATTGGGCGCAGCCGCCAACACCTCAGCCGTAACCTTATCGCTACGGATAATCAGCGCATCAACATCAGCAACAGCCTCCAACAGCTGAGCTTTATCGGTATATTTTTCGAGCATTTTCAGCTCGTAGCCGGCCTTCTCGATCACCTCGCGAATACCATCTACTGCCTTTTTGGCGAACGGCTTTTCGGTCGCCACCAAAACTCTCTTTGTCATATTCAATGAATAATAATAAGTAATCGAGTCGCGCTCATTCTGAGGCTGGGGTTTGACCAAATTTACAAACATATCCTGTCCCATAGCGAACAACTCCCTTACGTTGATTTATTTTACGTGTAACTTTTCGAACTCCTGCATTGTTGCAACCAGAGCCTCAACACTCTCCTTAGGCAGAGCATTGTAGCACGATGCGCGGAAACCGCCAACCAAGCGATGACCCTTGATGCCCACCATACCACGCTCCTTGGCAAATTCCATAAATTCGGGAGCCAGAGCCTCATACTCGGGATTCATCACGAAGCAGATGTTCATCAACGAACGATCCTCCTTCTCAGCCGTACCGCGGAACAACGGGTTGCGATCAATCTCAGCGTAGAGCAGCTCTGCCTTCTCCTTATTGCGACAATAGATCTCCTCAACACCACCAATGCTCTTGATCCACTTCAACGTCTCACGAATTACATAGACGGGGAATACGGGGGGAGTATTGAACATCGAGTTGTTGTTCATATGGTTACGATAATCAACCATCGAAGGCAGTGCGCGCGACACCTTGCCCACGATATCCTCACGAATAATTGCAAAGGTTGCACCTGCGGGGCCCAAGTTCTTCTGCGCACCACCATAGATCATTGCATACTTCGTTACATCAACCGGACGGCTCAAAATATCCGAGCTCATATCGGCAATCAGATTCACAGGCGAGTCGATATCGGTGTGATACTCCGTACCATAAATCGTGTTATTGGTCGTAATGTGCAGATAGTCCAGATCAGCGGGAATCTCTACATTCTTGGGGATATAGGTAAAATTGCGATCCTCCGACGACGCCAACACCTCAACTGCACCAAAGTTCTTAGCCTCTTTGATAGCCTTCTTCGACCAGACGCCCGTATTGATATAACCAGCCTTGGTTTCAAGCAGGTTGTAGGGGATGTGGAAGAATTGGGTCGAGGCGCCACCGCCAACAAAGATCACTTTATAGTTTTCGGGGATATTCAGCAACTCACGGAACAACGCCACTGCATCGTCCATTACAGCATCAAACTCTTTGCTACGGTGTGAGATTTCGAGAATAGAGAGGCCCAAGCCATCAAAATCGAGAACAGCAGCTGCTGCCTTTTCGATCACTTCGCGAGGCAGGATCGAAGGTCCTGCATTGAAATTGTGCTTTTTCATAACTTAATTGTTAGATTTTCAACTATTTTATTTAGTATTTTTCATTTATATCATTCGAGCAGTTTCAAACTGTAAGCAAACATTTATCTATTCTGCGACTTACAAATTTAGGAATTTATTTCGGTTTGTGCAACATCATTCTCAACTTTTTTGTGGCAAATACAGTCTTTTATGAGATTTTTAACGTACCTTTGCGAAAAAGAAAACATAAACACGCAATATGATCAAATCGATGACCGGATACGGCAAGGCCGAATCCGCTACTCAAAACAAAAAAATATCGGTCGAAATCCGATCTCTCAACAGCAAGCAGCTCGACCTGAGCGTGAAGTTGCCCGCAATCTATCGACCGTTCGAATATGAGATCCGAAATCTCATTTCGCAGTCGGTAAAGCGAGGCAAGGTCGACGTTTATATCAACGTCGAGATGACCGTCAATGAAGGCTCGGTCAAGATCAATAGCGACGTTTTCAAGGCTCACTATGCAGCACTCAGCGCAATCTGCGAGGCTAACGGCATTGCACCGTCGCCCGAGCGTGAGGCCACGCTGATTCAATCGGTTATGCGTCTACCCGATGTTGTTGCTACGGACAACAACGACATCACCGAGGACGAGCAGAAGGCTCTGATGGAGGCGGTAAATGGCGCGATTGCTCAGCTGGACGCTTTCCGCGTACAAGAGGGTGCTATTCTGATTGCCGACCTGCTGCATCGCGTCGATAAGATCGAGTCTCTCAAAGAGGCTGTAACCCCATTCGAGAAGGCGCGTACCGAAGCTATCCGCACCAAGATTCTCGAATCGATCGAACAGTTGAAGGTCGAGGTCGATAAAAACCGCTTGGAGCAGGAGATGATCTTCTATATCGAGAAGTTGGACGTTACAGAGGAGAAGGTTCGCCTGACCAATCACTGCAAATATTTCCGCGAGGTTGCAGCAGGCGAGGAGGCTCCGGGTCGCAAGCTCGGCTTCATCGCTCAGGAGATGGGCCGCGAGATCAATACACTCGGTTCGAAGTCGAACGACAGCCAGATGCAGCGTCTGGTCGTTCAGATGAAGGACGAATTGGAGAAGATCAAGGAACAAGTGTTAAACCTGCTCTAAATCAAATACGAAACAATGGGGAAACTTTTGATATTTTCGGCACCGAGTGGCTCGGGCAAAACAACGATCGTGCGCCGTCTGCTCGAACAATTCTCGAATCTCGAATTTTCGATCTCGGCTACCAGCCGCGCTCCACGTGGGGCAGAAAAGAATGGGGTAGATTACTACTTCCTCACGGCTGAGGAGTTTGCCGAGGCTGTGGCTGCCAACAAGTTTGTCGAGTGGGAGGAGGTCTATAAAGGCACTTGCTACGGTACGTTGCGTAGCGAGATGGAGCGCATTTGGACGAAAGGCAACGTCATTCTGTTCGACGTTGATGTAATGGGTGGTATTCGTTTGAAGGAGATTTTTGGCGAGGACGCGATGTCGATCTTCGTTATGCCGCCTTCGATCGAGGAGTTGCGCCGTCGTTTGGAGGGTCGAGGTACGGACGCTCCCGAGGTGATCGAGAAGCGTATTGCCAAGGCTTCGTTTGAGCTGACCAAAGCCCCCGAATTTGACCGCCAAGTGATCAACGACGATCTCGAAGTGGCGGTTTCGCAGGTTGCCGAAATTGTCAAAAACTTTATCGCATAAGCCACTGAGGTAATGAAGAATGTAATGCTCTATTTCGGATCGTTCAATCCGATTCATAAGGGACACATCGCGATTGCCGAATATGCCGTAGAGCACAAACTTTGCGACGAGGTGATACTGATCGTATCGCCCCAAAATCCACATAAAGCAGCCCCCGAATTGGCAGCCGAGTTACAGCGTTTTGAGATGGCCGAAATTGCCTGCTCGGAGTCGCGTTTCCCAGAGCAGATCAAAGCCTCGGCGGTCGAGTTTATCCTCGATCGTCCTTCATACACGGTCAATACATTGCGCTATCTGAGCGAGAATTTCGGCAACGAAATGCGATTCTCGATTTTGATGGGAGGCGACTTGATTCGCACGCTCGACACGTGGCGTGAGCCGCAGTATATACTCGATAACTATCCTATATATGTATATCCGCGCAAGGGCGAGCCGATTGACAAATTTGCTGATCGCGTTACGGTACTTGACGATGCCCCGCAGCACAATTTCTCATCGACATCGGTTCGACGCACTCTGCAAACGGGTGGCGACGCGCAGTCGATGCTCTGCGAGGGCGTGATGAAGTATATCCGACAGAACAACCTTTGGTCGGCAGCGGCATATCGCCAGCGTTTGGACCAGATGATCGAGAGCGATCCCGAGAACGCCAAGTATTACATCGAGCGAGGCGAATGGCACTATCGCCACAACGAGTGGGGTGCTGCATTGAACGATTTTCAGCGTGCCGTAAAGATTGATCCCGAGTGTGAAGCAAAGAACTATATTGATCTGATTCAAGAGATCCTTGCATTCAGATACAAAGATATTTATAACCCTTAGTTTACGAACGAAATGAAAAAACTAAACATAGCCCTTTTGGCGGGTGGCGATTCGTCGGAGCGCGAGATTGCACTCAAAAGCGCAGCTCAAATCGAGCAGGCAATGGACCACTCGAAATATGACATTACGGTAGTCGATGTGCAGGGTCGCAATTGGACCCACACGACGGGCGAGGGCGAGGTAATCGCAATCGACAAGAACGACTTCTCGATTACAATCAATGGCGAACACAAAGCGTTTGACTACGCACTGATTATCATTCACGGCACCCCGGGCGAGGACGGCAAGTTGCAGGGCTACCTCGACATTATGGGAGTTCCCTACTCGTCGTGCGGAATGGCGTCGTCGGTAATCACGTTCGACAAAATTTCGACCAAGCGCGCTGTTGCAGGTCGCGTGCCCGTTGCTCGCGAGATCTTCCTTACGCGCAACGAAGAGGTTTCGGCAGACGAGGTGGTTGAGCAGTTGGGCTTGCCCGTATTTATCAAACCCAACGCAAGCGGCAGTAGCTGTGGCGTAACGAAGGTATCTAAGAAAGAGGATATTGCAGCCGCTATCGAGTATGCCCGCAGCGAGAGCGATGACGTGCTGATCGAAGAGATGATTTCGGGTCGCGAGATTGGTTGCGGACTGATGATCCTTGGCGAGAAGGAGTACGTTTTCCCGCTGACCGAGATTGTTTCGAAAAAGGACTTCTTCGACTACGAGGCTAAATATACGAGCGGTATGTCGGACGAGATCACACCCGCACCGATCGACGAACAGTCGGCCGAGAAGATTCGCCAGCAGGCTATCGAGGCTTACCGTCTGTGCCGTTGCAGCGGAGTGGTACGCATCGACTTTATCCTCACTCCCGAGGGTGTGCCCTATATGATCGAGATCAACACGATTCCCGGTATGAGCGCCGCAAGTATCGTCCCCAAGCAGGCGGCAACGATGGGTATGTCGCTGGGCGAAATGTTCGATTTGGTAATTGCTGATTCGCTGAAATAATGATTGAAATTGATGATAAAATCGTAAGCCTCGATCTGTTGCGCGAATGTTTCGTGTGCGACTTGGGCAAGTGCCGCGGCATCTGCTGCGTCGAGGGCAATGCGGGTGCTCCGCTCGATATCGACGAGGTCGATACTCTCGAAGAGGAGTACGAAAATTACAAACCGTATATGAAGCCCGAAGGCATCGAGGCAATTGAGCGACAAGGCTTTATGGTGGTCGATGACGATGGCGACTACTGCACACCGCTGATCAACGACGCCGAGTGTGCCTACTCGTTCGAGGAGAATGGTGTTACGTTCTGCGCCATCGAGCGCGCCTACCGCGAAGGTAAATGCTCGTTCTACAAGCCCATTTCGTGCCATCTGTACCCAATTCGTTTGGTCAATTTCTCGAACGGTAGCGTGGGACTGAACTACCATCGCTGGTCGGTTTGCCGCGACGCTGTGGAGTGTGGTCGCAAATTGGGCGTGCCCGTATATAAGGCACTGAAAGAACCTATTATCCGTCGCTTTGGCGAAGAGTTCTACACTGCACTCGAAGCCGCCGAAGAATATATCAAAGAGAGCGAAAAATCAGAATAATTGATTATCTTTGCCCGACTAAAAAATTACGATTAAAGTGAAAATAACCAAACTTTTTCTACCCATAGCCTTGACGCTTGCCGCAACGGTAACGACTCAGGCACAAGATGTTAATAAACTCAAAGAGCTACTTCAACAAGCCCAAAGCGAGGTCGAGTTGCTCGAATCAATGCCCAAAGTTAAGCCTCAGCCCGTTACATCGGTGAGCACCGGCAACGGTACCATTGCCCTTGACACGCTCGCAACCGAGAACGACGCAGTTAAGGTCGTGTTGTTCAACGACAACTCGTGGCGATATATCCGCGTACGTTCGGCCGAAGATTGGGAGGTCGATACATACGCAAAGCATTGGGATACTATCAAACTCTTTCCGTATGAAGATGTAAAGTTGGCAGACCTGCCCGAAACGGTCGTGATCGAGTTGGTCGATTCGCTCAAAGGCTACCACTATCCGATCAAGGGTACCGTTCGTTCGAAGTTCGGTCCGCGCGGTCGTCGTCGCCATCGCGGTGTCGATATTCCGCTCAAAACGGGCGACCCGATCTATGCAACGTTTAGCGGCAAGGTGCGCATATCGACCTATAACAAAGGTGGTTACGGCAACCTGGTTGTAATTCGCCACGACAACGGACTCGAAACGTGGCACGGCCACCTCGACCAAAGTTTCGTTAAACCCAACGACACGGTTTATGCAGGTCAGATTATCGGCTTGGGAGGCAACACAGGTCGCAGCACAGGTCCGCACTTGCACTATGAGATTCGCTACTTCGGTCAGACGTTCGATCCCGAGCGCTTGGTTAATTTCGAGAATGGCAACTTGCGCCGCGAGACATTCCTGCTCAAAAAGGACTACTTCGATATTCACTCACGCGCTGGCGTTCAGGATTTCGAGGACGAGATCTTAGGCGATGAGGAGATCGAGGAGCAGAAGAAAAAAGAGGAGGCCGCAAAGAAGGTCTATCATAAGATTCGTTCGGGCGACACGTTGGGTGGCTTGGCGGTCAAGTATGGCACAACGGTTACGGCTATCTGTCGTCTAAACGGCATTTCGAGCAAAACCACACTGCGCATCGGTCGCTCGCTGCGAGTGAGGTAAGCAACTGCTTATCAATAATAAAAACTCCCTCGATCACGTTGGTCGAGGGAGTTTTATTTTGGCTTACAATATTATTTCGAGTAGTCGCGCGCACCGAAGATCGTTGAGCCGATACGGACCATTGTCGAGCCGGCAGCGATGGCAGCAGGGTAGTCGTCCGACATTCCCATCGAAAGGGTATCGAACTGCTCGCCAAAATGGGCTTCGAACTCCGCTTTATATGCCGCCAACTGCGCAAAATCTGCTGCAATGCGTGCCTCATCATCGGTGTTGGTCGCAATGCCCATCACACCTCGCACACGCACATTAGGCAATCGCTCGAATAGGCCCGACGCAACCGCCGCACGCAACTCCTCAATCGCCCAACCCGATTTGCTCTCCTCCTCGGCTACGTGGATTTCGAGCAACACATCGATCGTGCGGTTGCACTTGGCTGCCTGCACCTGAATAGCCTCAGCAAGTCGCTCGCTATCAACCGAATGGATCATCGCAACGAACGGGGCAATATACTTGATTTTGTTGGTTTGGAGGTGGCCGATCATATGCCACTCGATGTCGTGTGGCAGAGCTTCGTACTTGGCACGAAGTTCTTGCGGACGGCTCTCGCCAAAGACACGCTGACCCGCCTCGTATGCCTCTGCTATCGCCTCGATGGGGTGGGTTTTCGACACAGCTACGAGCGTTACCCCCTCGGGTAACGTCGCACGCACACGCTCCAATTGACTTTTTACTGACATTGCGAAAAAGTGTTAGTTTCGATGTGTAAAGTTAGGCAAAATTCGTCAAATCCCGAAATTTTTGTATATTTGTAGTTAAACTACATATTTGATTACTTATGACACGTTTAAGAACTCTACTCACCGCAGTCGCTCTGCTCGCCTCGGGCGTGGCTTTGGCCTGCACCAACTTTATCGTTACGCGCGGAGCTTCGACCGATGGCTCGATCATCGTCAGCTATGCCGCCGATTCGCACCAGCTCTATGGCGCACTCTACAAGTACAACGCCCCCAAGAAGGGTTATCCCAAAGGTACTTATATGCCCGTATATGATTGGGACAGTGGTCGTTATATGGGTCAGATCAAACAAGCCGAGCGCACCTATTCGACCGTTGGTAATATGAACGAGCACTCGCTCATCATCACCGAAACAACCTTTGGCGGTCGTCCCGAATTGGAGGATTCGACAGGCATTATGGACTACGGCTCGCTGATCTACATCACCCTGCAACGAGCTAAAACGGCACGTGAGGCAATCGACGTAATCGTTTCTCTGACTGAGGAATACGGTTACGCATCGAGTGGCGAGTCATTCACCATTGCCGACGCTAACGAGGTGTGGATTATGGAGTTGATCGGCAAGGGCTGCAAGCTCAACGAGCGTGGCGACAATATTAATAAAGGTATCGTCTATGTGGCTCGTCGCGTGCCCGACGGTTATGTCAGCGCACACGCAAACCACTCGCGCATCTCGACCTTCCCGAAGAACGACCCCGAAAATTGCGTCTATTCGGACGATATAATCTCATTCGCGCGCGAGGCGGGTCTGTACGAGGGTTCGGACGACGATTTCAGTTTCTGCGACACATACGCACCCGCTGATTTCTCGGCATTGCGCGGTTGCGAGGCTCGCGTTTGGAGTTTCTTCCGTATGGTTGCCGACGGTATGGATCAGTACCTCGACTATGCAATGGGCCACAACCCCAAAAACCGTATGCCTCTGTGGGTTAAGCCTCGCGCGAAGGTTTCGGCAAAGATGGTTTTCGACGCTATGCGCGACCACTATGAGGGAACTCCGATGGATATGACCAAAGATGTCGGCGCGGGTGGCAACGGTCTGCCATATCGTTGGCGTCCAATGAGTTGGGAGGTTGATGGAGTAGAATACACCAATGAGCGTGCAACAGCTACGCAGCAGACTGGTTTCTGGCTCGTGGCTCAGGCTCGTAATTGGTTGCCCAATCCGATTGGTGGCGTGCTGTGGTTTGGTGTGGACGACGCATCGACATCGGCTCTGACCCCGATCTACTGCTCGACAAACGAAGTTCCTGAGTGTTTCGCAGAGGGCAATGGCTCGATGATGGAGTATTCGCCTACGTCGGCATTCTGGCTGTTCAACCGCATTTCGAATTTCGCCTATCTGCGCTACAATATGATTGGTTCGGAGGTACGTGGCAAGGTGGACGCTTGGGAGAATGCTCGTTTGGCTGAGTTGGCTGATATTGACGCTCAGGCAGTTGCGCTCTACAAAAAGAGTCCCAAGAAGGCGCAAGAGTTCGTAACACGCTACTCGGTTGAGAAGGCACAGAAATTGTTTGCTGAGTGGTCGGCTCTGGATCAGTATCTGCTCGTTAAGTATATCGACGGTAACGTGAAGCGCCAGAATGAGGACGGCTCGTTCAAAGATAATGGTCAGGGTCGTGCGATTCCCGAAATGCCGATGTTCCCCGGTTATGACGAGAAGTGGAAACGAGCAGTGGCTGAGGACGCTGGCGAAACGCTTAAAGTAATCAAATAAAACACGCTATAAGACAATGAAATACGATATTATAGTTATCGGTAGCGGCCCCGGTGGTTATGTAGCTGCCGTACGTGCTGCACAGGCTGGCAAACACACCGCAATCGTCGAGCGCGAGGCGTTGGGTGGCGTCTGCTTGAATTGGGGTTGTATTCCGACAAAGGCGCTTTTGAAGAGTGCGTCGGTCTATCATTACGTCAAGAATGCCACCGCATACGGTATCGACATCGAGGGTGAGGCTAAGGCCGACATCTCGAAGATCGTAGCTCGCAGCCGTGGCGTTGCCGAGACAATGAGCAAGGGTATCGACTTCCTGATGAAGAAGAACAAAATCGACGTTCTGCGCGGCCACGGCTCGATCGAGAGCAAGGGCGTTGTGGCGGTCGAGAACGAGGAGGGTCGCACGCTCTATGAGGCCGATCATATCATCTTGGCTACGGGTGCTCGCCCGCGTCAAATGCCCTTTATCCCCGTCGATGGCAAGAAGATTATCACCTCGCGCGAGGCATTGGTTATCAATGAGTTGCCCGAATCAATCGTAGTGATCGGATCGGGTGCGATCGGTAGCGAGTTTGCCTTTCTGTTTGCGCAGTTGGGCGTGAAGGTTACCATTGTGGAGTATCTGCCCAACCTTATGCCGCTCGAAGACGAGGAGGTCTCGAAAACGATGGAGCGTGCCTTCCGCAAGATGCGCGCAACGGTCTATACGGGCACAACCGTAAAGGCTGCTCGCGTCAATGACGATGGTCGCTGCGAGGTCGATATCGAGGGTAAGAAGGGTGCTGAGACACTCGTTGCAGATATGGTTCTGGCGGCTGTCGGTATCAAAACCAACACCGAAAACATCGGCTTGGAGAAGGTCGGAATCGAATTGGAGCGCGACAAAATCAAGGTCGATGAGCACTATCAGACAGCCGTCGAGGGCATCTATGCGATTGGCGATTTGATCCCCACACCCGCATTGGCGCACGTTGCGTCGGCTGAGGCAATTCATTGTGTTGATGCGATTTGCGGTCGCTCACCTCAACCTGTGGATTACTCAACCATTCCTTCGTGTGTCTATACTTCGCCCGAGGTTGCGTCGGTTGGTTTGACCGAAAAGCAGGCTGCGGAGAAGGGTATCGAATTGAAGGTCGGACGATTCCAATTCACGGCGTCGGGCAAGGCTGCTGCGGCAGGCGAGCGCGACGGTTTTGTGAAGTTGCTGTTCGACGCCGCAACCGACAAACTGATTGGTGCTCACTTCGTGGGTATGAACGTTACGGAGATGATCGCCGAGCCGACCGTAGCCAAGGCTTTGGGCGCGACGGCTGAGGTTCTGGCGCACACGATCCACCCGCACCCGACAATGAACGAGGCGGTGATGGAGGCAGCCGAAGCAGCTCTGGGACACGCTATCCACGGATAAAATCCAAAATTTTCATAGAAAACGCTCGATTCAACGCGAAATCGGGCGTTTTTTATTTGGAATTGCAAATGTTTTTTTTAATTTTGCAAAAATCAATCTATAAAAACTATGAAAACGACAACCAAACTTTTACTCGCCATTCTGTTTGCGACATTGGCAGTTGGACAAGCGACGGCTGCCGATCAAAACAAGAAAGAACAAAAGCAATCGAAAAAAGAGTTGAAATTTCTGCTTGACACAGTTGGTAGAGAGACTATAACTATGGACGATGGGACAGTTGTTTACGCTGCTTTTTTCAGAAATAAAGACAAGCACCCCATAGCCGATTATCGTGCTTGGGCACAATATATGGTGCGATATCCCAAAGGTTGCTCGGCCAAAGGGCAAGTCAAACTGAAATACATTGTCGAGAAGGACGGCAGTGTTTCATTCAAGGAGGTGATTTTCTCGGCTGATCCTGCACTGACTGAGGCTGTTAAAGATGTTTTGGACCATTCACCGAGATGGCACCCGGCAGTCAGCCTCGACGGCAAAGAGTTCTATCGAATAACATTCACATTGAACGTAATGTTCAACTACTAATAAGCAATCCGCCCGACCTCAGCAGAAGTCGGGCGGTATTCTGTTCATAGCAGAATGGATTACTTAATCTTGTCGCGCAAGAAGAAGTAGTAAATCAGCAAACCGATCCAACTGCAACTCAGCAGAACAATTGCAATCACGATCTTCCACAAAATGCTAATGGTCTTGTGTGCGAACAGATCCCATACACACCAAATGGTCAGAATGACACCAATCCAATAAATAATAGTTGACATAGAGTTTAATTATTTAAGGTTAAACAATAGTTTTTCAATCAATTACGTCGTTCGAACACTTCGGGCGGATATTGCACATCGTTCAAAAACAACCCTTGCGCAGGCGCCGATCCCGACGAACGCGACAGATCGCGTGCAGCAACAATCTCGGCAAAACCCTCAGGAGTCAGCTTACCCATACCGACATCGACCAACGTCCCGACAATCGCACGCACCATATTACGCAAAAAGCGGTCGGCAGCAATCGTAAATTCCAAAACGCCATCGTCCAACACTCGCCAACGAGCTTCGTAGATGTGGCAAATATTGGTCGTATTATTCGAATTGAGTTTGGCAAACGAGGTGAAATCCTCAAAATCAAACAACCGCGTTGCTGCCTCGTTCATCGCCTCAACATCCAACGGCACATAGTACTGCCACGAGTGGGCACGAGTAAATGGATTCTTCTTAGGCTCAATACGATAGCGATACTCGCGGCGCACTGCACCGAAACGTGCGTGAGCGTCGTCAGCCACCTGCGAAATACTCATCACCGCAATATCGCGCGGCAAAATCGCATTCAAATGATAGGCGAAACTCGCAGTATCGGCAATCGGTTGTGCAGCGTCGAAATGAGCAACATAATACGACGCGTGAACACCCGTATCGGTGCGTCCGGCACCCACAATCTCGGTCGGGCAGCGCAGAAGGGTAGAGAGTCCCTGCTCGATGCACTGCTGCACCGAAGGAGCCGACTTCTGACGTTGCCAACCACAATAGGCCGTACCGTCGTAACGCAACTCGATAAAGTATCGCATAGCCTTCGAAACCCTATATTACCACATAAATTGCCAACAAATATAATATAAAAAACTAAAACGGTCAAAAAATATTTCATTTTCAGCGACGAAAATTGTATCTTTGTCCGTTGGGAGATGCCCGAAATCAAGCTGGGCAAATCGACCTGAAAACAAGCATTTTAACACAAAATTTGAAGTTTCAAAAATGGATAAACTCAAAAAGATATTCGCCAACCGTTGGGTTAAATTTTCACTCGCTGCCATCATTTACACACTTTGGTTCGTCGTTTGGACCGGAAATCTGTGGTGGTTGCTGGGTCTGATCGTCATTTTCGACGTCTATATTTCGAAGTTCGTAACGGGTCGATTGAGCCGCATTAACGAACAACTCAAAGAGCGCAGCAAGGCTTATCGAACTGCCGAGGAGTGGGTGAGTGCGATTATCTTCGCAACGGTCGTGGCATCGGTGATCCATATCTTTGTGTTCCAGATGTATGTGATTCCTTCGTCATCGATGGAGGGCACGTTGCTCGTGGGTGATTACCTCTACGTGAGCAAGGTTACATACGGACCGCAGATGCCCAATACGCCGATCTCGTTCCCGTTTGTTCATCACACAATGCCCTTCTCGAAGACGGGCGCAAAGTCCTATTCGGAGGCGATTCAGCGTCCTTATCACCGCCTGAAAGGTCTGCGAAAGATCGAACGCGACGACATCGTGGTGTTCAACTTTCCCGCAGGCGACACCGTACTTTTGGAGCGTCAGGATAAGACCTATTACGACGTACTGCGCTACTATCAGCAGCAATATGGACACACCGAGGGTCGCCGTCGTTTGGAGCAGGATTTCACGATCATCACTCGCCCCGTCGATAAGCGCGAGAACTATATCAAGCGTTGCGTTGCCATTGCGGGCGATACGCTCTCGATCGTCAATGGCGATGTGATTGTCAATGGAGTGAAACAGCGCGAAATTCCCGAAAAACAACACCTTAACTTCGTAACGACAAATGCTCCGATCAGCCTCACGGCGTTCAAGAATATGGGCATTAGCGAGGTTTCGGGTGCAGGGCTGAACTACTCGATGCACCTGACCGAGGCCGAAGAGAAGGCCGTCAGCGAAATGCGCAAGGTGGTTGCTACGGAGCGTTACCACGACGATTTGCGCAACCTCGACTATTTCCCCAACGACACCTCATACACTTGGAATATCGACAATATGGGTCCGCTGTGGATTCCTGCCAAAGGTGCAACGATCGCCCTCAACGCCCAAACGTGGCCGTTGTATCGTCGCGCAATTGAGGTATATGAAGGCAACTCGGTCGAGGAGCGCGATGGCGAGTATCTGATTAATGGCGAGGCGGCGACGGAGTACACTTTCAAAATGGATTACTACTTTATGATGGGCGACAACCGACACAACTCGGCTGACTCGCGCTTTTGGGGTTTCGTTCCCGAGGATCACATCGTAGGTAAGGCTTCGTTTGTATGGCTCTCGCTAGATCCCGATAAGAGTTTCCCCGCGAATATCCGTTGGAGCCGTATGTTCCGCAAAACAATCTAACCACTCAACCACCGAGCAATGGAGAACGACGTATATCGCACCATAGAGGCCGACGCCGAGGCACTATTCAAAGAGAAGAGCAGCAAGTTCCTCTGCTTTGCTTACCCCGTAAAGACGGAGGAGCAGATACGCGAGCGACTCGAAGTGCTGTACAAAAAATATTACGACGCTACACACCATTGCTACGCGTGGCGATTGGGCCCGCGAGGCGAATCATTCCGCGCCAACGACGACGGCGAGCCATCATCGACCGCCGGCAAACCAATACTTGGGCAGTTACTATCGCACGAGATTACCGATTGCCTGATCGTGGTTGTGCGATATTTCGGCGGCACGAAATTGGGCGTTTCGGGACTGATTGAGGCCTACAAGACCTCGGCTGCGGAGGTTATTGCTGCGGCTCAGGTGGTCGAGCGCACGGTCGATGATCGTATCGAGGTGCGATTCTCATATATGGCTATGAACGAGGTGATGAAGATCGTCAAGGATCTGCAACCGAAGATCGCCGAACAGTGTTTCGACAATCTCTGCACGATGACGCTCACCATACGTCAAAGCCTCAGCGAGCAACTGCTCACACGTCTGTCGAAGGTCGAGGGAGCACAAGCCGAATTGATGACAAACAACTAAAAACCAAACATAAACTATGGCGAAGAAGAGTCTTATTTCAATCACCGATCTCACCAAAGATGAGATCATTCGCATTACCGAATTGGCTGCCTACTTCGAGGAGCACCCCTACGAGCCACTGCTCAACGGACGAGTGATCGCCTCGCTGTTTTTCGAGCCTTCGACCCGCACCCGACTCAGTTTCGAGAGCGCAATCAACCGCCTCGGTGCCCGCGTAATCGGTTTCTCGGATACGGCCAACACCAGCGTATCGAAGGGCGAAACCTTCCACGACACCATTCAGGTGATTAGCAACTACTGCGATATGATCGTAATGCGCCACTCGTTGGAGGGTGCTCCGCGCTACGCCAGCGAGTTCTCGAAGGTGCCTATCGTCAATGCAGGCGACGGAGCAAACCAGCACCCCTCGCAGACGCTGCTCGACCTCTATTCGATCAAAAAGACACAGGGCACGTTGGATGGTATCAATATTATGATGGTCGGCGATTTGAAGTACGGTCGCACCGTACATTCGTTGTTGCAGGCTCTCTCGCACTTCAATACCAAATTTACGTTCGTTGCTCCGCCCGAGCTGCGTATGCCCGAGGAGTATAAGCAGTTCCTGCGCGACAAGGGTTTGGAATACACCGAGACGACCGAGATCGGCGACGCTATCAACGAGGCTGACATCGTCTATATGACCCGCGTGCAGCGCGAGCGTTTCACCGATCCGATGGAGTATGAGCGCGTGAAGAATGTCTATGTTTTGAAGAACTCAATGCTCGATGGCACGAAGGAGAATATGCGTATTCTGCACCCGCTGCCGCGCGTGGGCGAGATCGCTTACGACGTCGATCAGAATCCCAAGGCATACTACTTCAACCAGACCGAAAACGGCGTTTATACCCGTATGGCAATCATCAGTTATTTGTTAGGCGTTAAAAAGTAAAAAAGGACTATGGCACACGATAATAAAATACAAGAGGTTCGCGCCATCGAGAATGGTACGGTAATCGACCACATTCCGTCGGATCAGCTCTTCAAGATTATCCGCATTATGCAGCTCGACCGAGCTCCTCAGCGCATTACGTTCGGTATGAATCTCGAAAGTAAGCGTATGGGTAGCAAGGCTATTATCAAGATTGCCGATCGTTATTGCCTCGACAAGGAGATCAACCGCATTGCTCTGTTTGCTCCGATGGCGATGGTCAATACGATTAAGGATTTCGAAGTGATCGAGAAGCGCAAGGTAACCGTTCCGGAACATATTGATGGTTTCGTGCGTTGCGCCAACCCCAAGTGTATCACCAACAACGAGCCCGTTCGCACGGCTTTTGATGTAATGAACCACGACGGACAGATCTCGTTGCGTTGCCGCTACTGCGAGAAGGTAACCCCTCAATCGCAGATGGAGATGATAAAGTAGGGTAGATTTAGATTGAGATTATGGCTGAATTTCTCACAGGACAACCTCTTGTCTATAAACTAAGAGATATTATTGAGAATGCACGAGATCTGCTCGTGATAGTATCGCCGTATATCAAATTAGACGGAGAAATTCGCCATTGGTTTGAAAAACACATAAACAATCGCCATCTTCATATATTACTAATATTTGGCAAAGAAAATCCAATCTCAGATTGGGATTTAGGCTTTTTTAAGAGATTCCCCAATATTAAAATTATATACGCAGAGAATCTACACGCTAAATATTACGCAAATGAAGATGAAGGATTAATGACTTCTTTAAACTTACACGAATATTCAATAGGTAATAATATTGAATTTGGATATTGTGCAGAAAATTCATATAACGCAAACTACGATGAGTCAGATTGCACTACCGATGCTTTTAACTACACCCTTAAAATAGCGGCATATCCGTACAATGAATTAGTATATAAATCACGCCATTGCAAGGAGTGGCTATACAATAATCATCATAACACAAGCTACCACTACAAATCTCACAAAGGATATTGTATTCATTGTGGCTGCAAGATCGAGTTTAATATTGAGCGTCCTATGTGCTATGACTGCTATCAAGGTTGGGGTAGGCGACGTGGAAACGCCGAAAATTTCTGTCACTATTCGGGAGAAGAAAGTTATAGACAAACATCTATGCAAAAGCCCATTTTGACAAAGAATTGGCATAAAGCAAAAGAATACGAAGAGGAATGTTTAGACGAATTGCCTTATTAAACCATGACTGACGAAAAGCAACAGATTACAATT
Organism: Rikenellaceae bacterium; assembly: GCA_017463585.1. Lineage (GTDB taxonomy): Bacteria > Bacteroidota > Bacteroidia > Bacteroidales > Rikenellaceae > Alistipes. The sequence continues at coordinate 377,789 of JAFTOX010000003.1, forward strand.
CGGGGAGCGAGAGTGCATAACCTCAAAAATATCTCGCTCACGATTCCGCATAACAAGTTAGTGGTCGTTACCGGACTCTCGGGGTCGGGTAAGTCCACTTTGGCCTTCGACACAATTTTTGCCGAGGGTCAGCGCCGTTATGTCGAAAGTCTGTCGGCTTATGCGCGTCAGTTCCTCGGTCGTATCGAAAAACCCGACGTCGATCTGATCTCGGGCATAGCTCCCGCAATCGCCATCGAGCAAAAGGTTTCGACCAAAAACCCTCGCTCGACCGTCGGCACAACCACCGAGATTTACGACTACCTCAAACTGTTGTACGCCCGCGTGGGACACACATTCTCGCCAATTTCGGGGCGCGAGGTGCGTAGCTACCAACCTGAGCAAGTGATTGCCGAGGCCGTCGAAAGATGGTCGGACAAGCGCGTTATGGTAGCTGCTCCGTTGGTATTGACCGAAGGTCAGAGTGTAATCGAGCAGCTGACGGTGCTCTTTGGCGAGGGTATTTTGCGAATCTATCGCAATGGCCAAACAGCACTGATTGAGGAGGTTATAAAGGACATTTCAAGCAACGAAACAGCCGAAGGCATCTCGGTCGTGGTGGATCGTGCCCGTTTGTCGGACGACGAGGAGGTGTGCAGCCGTTTGCGCGACGCAGTGACGCGTGCTTACGAATTGGGTGGTGGCGTGTGCAGAATCATTGCACTCGGAGATGAGGACGAGGTGGTGGAATACTCGTCGCGTTTCGAATTGGACGGAATGACCTTCGAAGAGCCGACCGAACACCTTTTCAGTTTCAACAATCCGATCGGAGCGTGCCCACGTTGCGAAGGTTACGGCAAGGTGATCGGCATTGACGAGGATCTGGTGGTCCCCGACAAGAGTCGCTCGATATTCGAGGACGCGATTGCTTGCTGGAAGGGGCAGACGATGAAGTGGTGGAAGGAGCAGCTGGTAAATAATGCCTACAAGTTCGATTTCCCCGTTCATACGCCTTATCACGACCTGACACGCGAACAGAAACAACTTCTGTGGCGCGGAAATGAGTATTTCCACGGGTTGGACGAATTTTTCCAATACATTGACGGAGAGCGATATAAGATTCAATTCCGAGTAATGAAGGCACGCTACACGGGCAAGACGCTTTGCTCGGAGTGTGGCGGTAGTCGCCTGCGCAAGGAGGCACTCTATGTGCGTGTCGGAGGGCGCACGATTGCCGATCTAGTTACGATGAGCGTCGATGAACTGGTCGATTTCTTCGCTACAATCCAACTCGACAAGCACGACACGGCAACCTCGGAGCGCATTTTGGTCGAGATACGCAACCGCCTGCGCTACCTGACTGACGTCGGATTGGGATATCTGACGCTCGATCGACTCTCCTCGACACTCTCAGGCGGTGAGAGTCAGCGCATTAACCTCTCAACATCATTGGGTAGTTCGCTGGTCGGGTCGCTCTATATCTTGGACGAGCCGAGCATTGGTCTGCACCCGCGCGATACACACCGATTGATCGGCGTGCTGAAACAACTGCGCAATTTGGGTAATACGGTGATTGTCGTTGAGCACGAGGAGGAGGTTATTCGTGCGGCTGACTACATCGTCGATATCGGTCCGCGAGCGGGCGAGTTGGGCGGCAGGGTAGTCTTCAACGGTCCACTCGATAAACTGCTGAATGAGCAGAGCGAAAGCCTAACTGCCGACTACTTGACAGGACGACGCTCGATTGCAGTGCCTCAATCGTTCCGCAGTGCAGCGGGACACGTCATTATTCGTGGCGCACGTGAGAACAATCTGAAAGGTATCGACGTGAGCATTCCGCTTGGCGTAATGACCTGCATTACAGGCGTTAGTGGCAGTGGTAAATCATCGTTCGTGAAGGGTATTCTATATCCCGCTCTGCGACGCCAACTGACCGAAACGGGACTGAAACCAGGCGATTTCGAATCGCTCGAAGGCGACCTCAGTCTGCTCTCATCGGTCGAGTTGGTCGATCAGAACCCCATCGGCAAATCGTCGCGCTCGAATCCCGTAACATATATCAAGGCATACGACGAAATTCGCCGTCTGTATGCCGATCAACCATACGCCAAGCACAACGGAATGGGACCATCACACTTCTCGTTCAACATCGCGGGCGGTCGCTGCGAAGAGTGTCAAGGCGACGGTGTAATCAAGGTGTCGATGCAGTTTATGGCCGACATCGAATTGAAGTGCGAGGCGTGCGGAGGTCGCAGGTTCAAAGATGAGATCTTGGAGGTACGCTGGCACGACAAGTCGATCTACGATGTGCTGGAAATGACGATCGACGAGGCGATCGAGTTCTTTGGTGCAGGTACGGAGAGTATCTGCCGTCGCATTGTCGAACGACTGCAACCATTGCAGGACGTCGGGTTGGGATATATCAAACTCGGTCAATCATCTTCGACGCTGTCGGGCGGTGAGAGTCAGCGAGTTAAGTTAGCGTCGTATATGTTGCGCGAGAACTCGGCAGGGCGAGTAATGTTCATCTTCGATGAGCCGACAACGGGTCTGCATTTCCACGACATCAATAAATTGCTCGCCGCTTTCGATGCTCTGATCGAGCGCGGACACTCGGTAGTAATCGTCGAGCACAATATGGACGTGATCAAGTGTGCCGACTGGGTCATTGATCTCGGACCCGAGGCTGGTGATCGTGGTGGTGAGATCGTATTCGAGGGAACACCGCGCGAATTGAAACAATGCGAACGTAGCCATACGGGGCAGTTCCTCGCAAAACATTAGACGAATGGAGAAATTCTACACATATACGCTACCCAACGGAATCCGCGGAATACATCGTGCTGTACGCTCCGATGTGGCCTATTGTGCATTGATAATCAATGCCGGCACGCGCGACGAGCAGAGCGATGAGCACGGCTTGGCACATTTCACCGAGCACGCGCTGTTCAAAGGGACCGAGCACCGTCGAGCTTACCACATCAACTGCCGATTGGAGAATCTGGGTGGCGAATTGAATGCCTATACAACCAAAGAGGAGACGGCAATCCACGCCACCGTACTGCGACGCGACCTGCCCAAAGCTGCCGAGCTGATTGCCGACATTGCATTCCACTCGACCTTCCCCGAGAAGGAACTGGTACGCGAACGCGAGGTGGTGGCCGACGAGATCAATTCGTACAAGGATTCGCCCGCCGATATGATCTACGACACGTTCGAGGATATGCTTTTTGAAGGGTCGCAGTTAGGGCACAATATTTTGGGGCGTAAGACAGCATTAAAGCACTATAACACAGAGCGTATCAAACGTTTCGTCGGACGCACGCACACCACCGACCAGATGGTTTTTGCAACGGTGGGCAACATCTCGGATCGTCGCATACGCGAGATTGCTGAGCGATATTTTGCCAACGTACCCGCAACTCAACGCTCGTTCGAGCGAATCGCCCCCGCACCGTTCGAACCATTCGAGAAGAGCGTCGTCAAACACCTGCATCAGGCACATTGCATTATCGGCAATCGAGCCTATTCGCTGAGCGATGAGCGACGCTTGCCGTTGGCACTGCTTATCAACACATTGGGAGGGCCTTGCGCAAATTCGCTGCTCAATATTGCTGTGCGTGAGCGTAACGGACTGACCTACAACATCGAAGCGAGTTACACGCCCTATACCGACACGGGTGCAACGAGTATCTATTTCAGTTCGGATCGTGACAAAATCGACCGTTGTTGCGAGTTGGTAGCAGAGCAGATCGCAACGCTCTGCCGCGAATCGCTCACCGCACGTCAGTTGGCAATCGCCAAAAAGCAATATATGGGGCAGATGGCTATCGCAATGGAGAGCCGCGAAGCGTATATGCTTGGAAATGGCAAAAGTTACTTGATTTACAACGAAGTAGAGCCGATCGAGAAGGTCTATGAACGTATCGAGCGCATTACGCGCGAGCAGATCGCCGAGATCGCAAACGACATTTTCGGGCGCACTTCGACACTTATATATAAATAGGTATGGACCCATTAGAGAGATACATACACGAACTTTCGTCGCCCGAGGAGGCACTCTTGCACGAGTTGGACCGACAGACGAACCTGCGAATTATGCACCCGCGAATGATCTCGGGGCATATTCAAGGGCGACTGCTACGTATTATTGTGCAGATGTTGCGACCACGGTCGGTGCTCGAAATCGGCACTTTTACGGGCTACTCAGCATTGAGTATGGCCGCAGGGTTGGAAGAGGGTGCCACGATCGACACCATCGAGGTTGATGACGAGTTGGAGCCTATGGCGCAGGAGTTTTTCAATCGCTCGGAGCACGGCTCGAAGATCAATCTACACATCGGCTCGGCGCTCAAAATTGCACCGACGCTCGGCAAGCAGTTTGATCTGGCATTTATCGACGGCGACAAGCGCGAATATCCCGCATACTACCGAATGTTGATGGGCGACGATGGGGGAGCGCCACTTGTGCATAGTGGCTCGATTCTGCTGGCTGACAACATTTTATGGTATGGAAAGGTGGTCGAGGAGGTGGCTCACAACGACCGCCAGACGCAGGGAATCTTGGAGTTCAACCGTATGGTGCGCGACGACGAGCGCGTCGAGAGTTTCATTCTGCCGTTGCGCGATGGATTAAATATGATCAGAGTAAAATAAATTCACTAACCAATTAAAAACTAAACAACTATGAAACTCAAATCGTTAATTCTGGCAGTGCTCGCAGTTGCTTTTGTAGCTCAGGCCGAGGCTCAGCAGCACCCCAAGCGTGAGTTCCGCGGTGCGTGGATTCACACCGTTCATCAGAAGCAGTACGCAGAAATGACTTCGGAGCAGACTCAGGCCTATCTGGTTAATATGGTCGATTCGCTCCAATTGGCCGGTATCAATGCCATTCTGTGGCAGATCCGCCCGTCGGCTGACGCCCTCTATCCTTCGGAGTTGGAGCCGTGGAGCCGCTATCTGACCGGCACCGCAGGTAAAGCTCCCGACCCGATGTGGGACCCCTTGCAGTTTATGATTGACGAGTGCCACAAGCGCAACATCGAGTTGCACGCTTGGATCAACCCCTATCGCGTTACGACGGTCAAGACTGACGAACTGCCCGAAAACCACATCTACTATAAGCACCCCGAATGGTTCGTTCGCTACGGTCAGCAGATTCTGTTCGATCCGGGTCTGCCCGAGTGCCGCGACTTCATCACTAAGGTGGTACGCGACATCGTAACCCGCTATGACGTGGACGCAATCCATATGGACGACTACTTCTATCCCTATCCCGTGAAAGACGAGGAGTTCCCCGATGAGAAGAGTTATGCAAAGTATGGCAACGGTATGAAGTTGGACGATTGGCGTCGTAAGAATGTCGATCTGCTGATCGAGCAGCTGCACTACGATATGCGCGCTACCAAGCCTTGGGTACGCCTGGGTATCAGCCCCTTCTGCGTATGGCGCAATCAGAAGAATGACCCCCGTGGTAGCCGCACCAACGCATTTGAGAATTACAGCGGTCTGTTCTCGGACGTAATCCTCTGGACTGAGAAGGGTTGGGTTGATTATATGCTGCCGCAGCTCTATCTGCGCCTCGACCACAAGACTGCAAGCTACGACATCTTGGCTCGCTGGTGGAATGAGAACACCTTTGGTCGCCATATGTACTACGGTCTGAGCGTTCACTCGGCAATCAAGGCTCCCGACCTGTGCGAGGGCACCAACCAGTTTACCCGTATGATCGAGATGAGCCGCTATCTGGACAATGTTCACGGTACCTGTATGTGGCCCGCTTACCCGATCGTTAGCAATGCAGGCGGTGCAGGCGATCAGTTGATCAACGTTGAGCACTCGCGTCCCGCCGTGATCCCCGCATACGACTTTATCGACGCCGTAGCTCCCGCTAAGATTAAGTCGTTGAAGTTGAATGGTGGCAAGCTCACCTGGAAGCGCGCTGCAACCAAAGACCCGATGCAGGAGCAGATCTACTTCGTTGTATATCACTTCGCTAAGGGCGAGAAGGTTGATGTTGATGCAGGTAACCACATCGTTACTACGACCCGTTCGACCGAGTTCGAGTTGCCCGCTAAGGCTGAGGGTACTTACGTCGTAACGGCTATGGACCGTTGCCACAACGAGAGCGAGGCCGTTAGCGTTACTATCAAGTAAGGCAAACGCCTACGTCTAAACAAAAAATATCCGCCATCTTCGCAGATGGCGGATATTTTCGTTTAATAGGGTAGTCGCTTAGATCAGATTCAGTTCCTTCTTGATAGCCTCGATCTTAGCGTCAAGCTCAGCCTGAACCTCGTCGAAACGTGCGGTGCAGCACAGCGGAGCGCAAACACCGAAGTAGAATTTGATCTTAGGCTCGGTACCCGACGGGCGAACCGATACCTTCGTGCCGTCCTCGGTGAAGAACTGCAATACATTGCTCTTATCCTGCTCAATCGGAGTCTTGGTGCCTGCCACTACGTCGGTCTGCTCCAATGACAAGAAATCGTTGATCTTCACTACGGGCGAACCCAAAATGGTCTTGGGAGGATTGGTTCGCATATCGACCATCATCTTCTGGATCTCCTCAGCGCCCTCCTTACCCTTGCGGACAACCGAAACAAGACCCTCACGATAGAAGCCATACTTCACGTAGAGCTCCTTCAACCACTCGTGCAGCGTCAGACCCTTCTCCTTAGCCCACGCCATAGCCTCAGCAGCCAATGCGCACGCGCTCACTGCGTCCTTATCACGAACAAAGTCGCCAGCCAAGAAACCAAAGCTCTCCTCGCCACCGCCGATATAGGTGGTCTTACCCTCGTTCTCGCGGATAATCTTTGCGATATACTTGAAACCGGTCAAGCAGTCGTAGCACTTCACGCCGTATGCGTCAGCTACCGCCTTAACCATCTCCGAAGTTACGATAGTCTTGATCACGAACTGCTTGCCATTGAGCTTACCCAGCTCGCCCCAACGGGTCAGCATATAGCTGAGCAGCAGCACCATAGTCTGGTTGCCGTTCAAGAGCACATACTCGCCCTTATCGTCCAAAACTGCGATTGCGATACGGTCAGCGTCGGGGTCGGTTGCGATTACCAGCTCTGCACCCTCCTTACGAGCCAGCTCGATAGCCATACTCATCGTTGCACGCTCCTCGGGGTTGGGCGACGCAACAGTGGGGAAGTTGCCATCGACTACGCTCTGCTCCTCGACCATAATAATATTGGTAAAGCCGAAGTTGCGCAGCGACGCGGGAACCAACTTCACACCTGCACCGTGCATAGGCGAGTAGACGATCTTCATATCGTGGTTCTTAGCAACTGCCTCAGGAGCCATCGACAGACCCTTAATGCGCGCCAGATAGATTTCGTCGAACTCCTTGCCCAAAATGGTGATATTCTCAGGGTTCTTGCCAAGCTCGATCTGATCAATCGAGGTGATCTTCTCGACCTCAGCAATGATATTCTTGTCGTGCGGAGGAGTTACCTGCGCACCATCAGCCCAATATGCCTTGTAGCCGTTGTACTCCTTGGGATTGTGCGACGCCGTTACAACAACACCGCTCTGGCACCCCAACTCACGAATTGCGAAGCTCAACTCGGGAGTCGGACGCAGCTCGTCGAACAGATAAACCTTGAAGCCATTCGATGCGAAAATGTCGGCAACTCGCTCAGCAAAGAAGCGCGAGTTGTTACGCGAGTCGTGCGCTACGGCAACCTTCACCTCCTGACCCTTGAAGCACTCCTTCAAGTAGTTAGAGAGACCCTGAGTCGCCATACCGACCGTATATTCGTTCATACGGTTCGAACCTACGCCCATAATGCCACGCAGACCGCCCGTACCGAACTCCAAATCCTTATAGAAGCACTCGGTCAGCTCCTTTTTATCGTTGTCAATCAGATACTTAACTTGCGCCTTAGTAGCTTCATCGTAATTACCTTCGAGCCACTTCTGCGCTTTACTCATAACGAGTTGTTCGAGATTGTTGTCCATAATGTGATTAGTTTTATTTATAGTTTACGGTTTATCGGGATAAAAAATATTATATAGACAAAGGTAAGAAAAATTATCTAATATTCATAATCAGATGGTTAAATATATTCGCTTTTTTGCGGCTATTTTACCCATAAGATAAAAAAGTTAAAATGCAACTATTGAGGCATTTTTTTTTACACAATTTTATCACAATCTTTGTGATGTCAAAAGAAACAACACAAACCCTTAATTAATGCTCACAAACACTCAGGCATATAGCGATATATGGCAGAACTGCCTGTCGCAAATTCGGAAGCAGACCTCCGAGGAGGAGTTTGCGCGTTGGTTTGAGCCAATCGCGCTGCTCAACTTCGACGGCCAGATCCTCAGCCTGCGTGTCCCGAATGAAACGTATATCCGCCAAATCGAACATAACTATATCCCGTTCATTAAGCCGATAATCGCTTCACTTTTCGGACAACAAACCCGCGTGAGGTACGCGATACCCAAATCGGATCAGAGCATACCACTGTCCAAAAACAGTGATACGACCGCTATTTCGCAGTTCAAAACCCAAACCGACACTGCAAATATAAAGAATCCGTTTGTAATTCCCGGCCTCAAAAAGATAATTATCGACCCGCAGCTCAACCCGAACTACACTTTGGGATCGTTTATCGAGGGCGAATGCAACCGTTTGGCTCGCTCGGCAGGCTTGGCCGTAGCTGTCGACCCGGGTAACACCCCGTTCAATCCATTATATATATATGGTGATTCGGGACTCGGCAAGACCCATATCGTGCAGGCTATCGGTCACGAGATTCGTCAGCGCCACCCGCAGATGCAGGTGCTCTATGTGTCGATGAATAAGTTTATGGCGCAGTATCAAACCGCCGTACGCAATGGTGAGGTGCCCGATTTTATCCATTTCTACCAAATGGTCGACGCACTGATCATCGACGATATTCAGGAGTTGGCTGGTAAAGCGGGAACGCAGACTGTATTCTTCAATATCTTCAACCACCTACACCTCTCGGGTAAACAGCTGATTTTCACATCGGATAAACCGCCCGTTGAGTTGAAGGACATCGAGGCACGACTGCTCACTCGCTTTAAGTGGGGACTGTCAGCTCAACTTAATACGCCCGACCACCAGACCAAGTTGAAGATCATTCGCAGCAAGGCAGCCAAGATGAACGCCCAGCTCTCGGACGAGGTTGTGGAGTACTTGGCTAACAATATCAGCGCCAACGTGCGCGAGATTGAGGGCGCATTGGCGTCGCTCGTTGCACACGCAGCATACCTCGGCAAGAAGATCACCATCACGCTGGCGAAGGAGATTTTGAAGGCTTACATCAAGCTCTATCAAAAGGAGATTACCATCGACCACATTCAGCAGGTGGTTTGCCAATATCTCGATTTGGACGTCGAGCGATTCAACTCGACCGAGCGTACGCGTGAGATTGCACAGGCTCGCCAGATTGCGATGTATCTGAGCAAGCAGCACACCAAAGCCCCTCTGACTCAGATTGGTGCAGCTATTGGCGGTCGTAACCACGCCACCGTTCTCCACTCGTGCAAGGCAGTTGCCAACCTGATGGAGACCGACAAGGCATTCCGCCACCAAGTCGAAGAGATCGAAAAGTTAGTTTTGGCCAAATAGGCATAGGGTAGCCACCCGAAGATTTACGACCGCCGCTCCGAAAGGGGTGGCGGTTAGTTTTTTTTGCGAGCAAAGAGGGTAGTCGGGTGCGTTTTTTGAAAAAATCGGGCTGCGAATATTTGTTTTAACAATAAATTTTCGTACTTTTACTTGTTAAAATTTCGTTATAAGCAAAATAGCTATGGGAAAGCTCAAAATTGGCGATAAAGCACCTGCATTTGAGGTATTTACACAGAATGGCGACACCGTAACACTCGACTCGTTGCGAGGTCGACGTGCGATTCTCTATTTTTACCCGAAGGACAACACCTCGGGCTGCACACTCGAAGCCAAAAGTATGCGCGACGGAAAGGCCGCATTGGCCGAGGCAGGGTACGAAATTTACGGTATCAGCCCCGACAGCCAGCGCTCACACCAGAATTTCTGCGCCAAGCACGAGTTGAACTTCACGCTTTTGAGCGACACCGAAAAGAGAATGGCCGAGGCATTTGGCGTGTGGGTCGAGAAGAAGATGTACGGACGCTCGTATATGGGCATTCAGCGCACGACGTTCATCATTGATGAGCAGGGCGTGATTGAGCAGGTCTTCGAGAAGGTTGACACCAAGAACCACTATCAGCAGATCCTCGACTGGCACAACTCGAAATAAATAATTAAAAAAACGATAAAAACTATGGCAGAAAAGACTCAACCCGAGGTTCAAGCAAAACCTCAGGTAAACCCCGAAAAGTTAAAGGTGCTCAGCGCCGTAATGGATAAAATTGAGAAGGACTTTGGCAAAGGCTCGATTATGAAGATGAGCAGCCAGGCCGTGACCGACATCGCAGTGATTCCGTCGGGTTCGGTTACCCTCGACGCCGCTCTGGGCGTGGGTGGCTACCCAAAGGGTCGCGTGATCGAGATTTATGGTCCCGAATCGTCGGGTAAGACCACGCTGGCAATCCACGCAATCGCTGAGGCACAGAAGGCAGGCGGCATCGCAGCGTTTATCGACGCAGAGCACGCTTTCGACAGCTACTACGCACAGAAGTTGGGCGTAGACGTCGACAATCTGCTTATCTCGCAGCCCGACAATGGCGAGCAGGCTCTCGAAATTGCAGACTCGCTGATTCGTTCGAGCGCGATCGACATCATCGTAATCGACTCAGTAGCAGCACTTACACCTAAGGCCGAGATCGAGGGCGAAATGGGCGACTCGAAGATGGGTTTGCAGGCACGACTAATGTCGCAGGCACTGCGTAAGCTCACCGCAAGCATCTCGAAGACCAAGACCGTTTGTATCTTTATCAACCAGCTGCGCGATAAGATTGGCGTAATTTACGGCAATCCCGAGACCACAACCGGTGGTAACGCACTGAAATTTTACGCAAGCGTACGTATCGACATTCGCAAGGCGAGCGTCATCAAGGACGGCGACGAGCAGCTGGGTACTCGCGTGCGCGTGAAGGTGGTCAAGAACAAGGTCGCACCCCCGTTCCGCAAGGCCGAGTTCGACATTATGTTCGGCGAGGGTATCTCGAAGATTGGCGAGATCCTCGACCTGGGCGTCGATCTGGGCGTAATCAAGAAGTCGGGCTCGTGGTTCTCGTATGGCGATCGCAAACTCAGCCAGGGTCGTGACGCCGTGAAGGATCTGCTGAGCAAGGACCTCGAACTGCAAGCCGAAATCGAGGCTAAGGTTCGCGAGGCAATGAAAGCCGCTAAGGAAAAATAAATCAACAACTTAACAACCACGTCGTCCTATGAATTACACTCCGGAAGACGAACTGCTTATTGAAGAGAAGTACCAAGATTTGATGCAAGTTTGCGAGAAAATAATTCGCAAACCAGCCGATCGCGACTTCATCAAAAAGGCCTTTTTCCTTGCGAAAGAGGCCCACAAAGGCGTGCGCCGCCGTTCGGGTGAGCCATACCTTCTGCACCCGATTGCTGTTGCCAAAATCGCCGTCGACGAGATTGGATTGGGCGTTAAGTCGGTTGTAGCAGCGCTGTTGCACGACGTGGTAGAGGACACCGAATACACGGTCGAGGACATCACCAATATGTTCGGTCAGAAGATCGCCACGATGGTCGATGGACTGACCAAGATGTCGGGAGTGTTCAACACCGAGACCTCCGAGCAGGCCGAGAACTTCCGCAAGGTACTGCTCACATTGTCGGACGACGTACGAGTGATTTTGATCAAAATTGCCGACCGTCTGCACAATATGCGTACGCTGGGCGCAATGCCTATCAACAAGCAGATCAAGATCACAAGCGAGACGATCTACCTGTTTGCTCCGCTGGCACATCGTTTGGGACTCTATTCGATTAAGACCGAGTTGGAAGATCTTTGTATGAAGTATCGTTTCCCCGATAAATATCGCGAAATATCTGAGAAACTGAACAAAACAAAGGATCAACTAAACGAATATATTAGCCGCTTCAATGCCCCAATTATCGAGGCATTGAAGAAGAATGGTATCGATTTCGAGATCTCCGGACGAATCAAAAGCACCTATTCGATTTGGTCGAAAATGCAGCGCAAGCAGATCCCATTCGAGGAAGTTTACGACCTGTTCGCCATTCGAGTAGTATTCAAACCGTTGCCGTTCCCATCGGAGAAAACCCAATGCTGGCAGATATATTCTTCGATTACAGACATTTACACCCCCAAGCCTGAGCGACTGCGTGACTGGATCAGTATGCCCAAAGCCAACGGCTACGAGGCACTGCATTCGACCGTAATGGGTCCCGACGGCGAGTGGGTAGAGGTGCAGATTCGCACCCAGCGAATGGAGGATATTGCGGAGCGTGGTTTTGCAGCCCATTGGAAATACAAGCACGCCACAATTTCACAAAATGAGGACGAATTCGACAAGTGGTTGAAGAAGATTCGTGAGGCGCTGAATTCCCCAACAGAGAGCGCCGTCGACTTCTTGGATAACTTTAAGTTATCGCTGTATACATCTGAAATTGTTACATTTACACCAAAAGGCGAAGCGCGCACAATGCCCGTTGGAGCAACCGCACTCGACTTTGCATACGACATTCACTCGAAGATTGGACACAAGGCCATTGGCGCAAAGATCAACCACGTCATTAAGCCTATTTTCACCGAAATTAATAGCGGCGACCAGATCGAAATCATCACTTCGGACAGCGTCCACCCCAAGCCCGAGTGGCTCGATCACGTTACTACCACGAAGGCTAAACAGTCGATCAAGAGTTACCTCAAAAAGGATCGTCAGAACAATATCGCACGCGGTATGCAGACCTTCGACGACCGCCTCAAAGAGATGGGAATTACCCCAAGTAGACGCGTGTTTGTCAAGGTATTACCAGCATACGACTGTACAAATAAAGACGAGTTTTACAGCAAGTTAGGCGCTGGCATTCTCAATCTCGACAACCTCGAAAAGATTTTGCGCCAGAACTCCGCTCGTAAGATTTTGAAATTCTGGTCGCTATTCCTGGACGACGAAAACGAAGGCGACGAAAACGGCGACGAACAGTCGATCGACAATAAAAATAAACTCGTTGTGGGCGCAGAGACCGAGGTCGAGCCGCAGTTTGTAATCGCCGAGTGCTGCAAACCCATTCCAGGCGACCAGGTTGTAGGTTACCGCGACCCCGAGACTGGTCGAATTTTCGTTCACAAGAGCGATTGCGACGAGCTTACACGATTGGGTGCGCAATACGGCAAAAATATTGTAAAAGAGGAGATTAAGTGGTCGCAACATAAGGCTGTTTCATACCTTTCCTCGATCGAATTACGTGGTATTGACCGCATTGGTATCATTTTGGAGCTGGCTCAGCTTATCAAAGACGAGTTCAATATCAACATTCGCGAGATCCATATCCAAAGCCACGACGGCATTTTCGAGGGTGCTATTAGCCTATACGTAAGACACATACAAGACCTTAACAGTCTGATGGATAAGATCAGAATGATTAAGGGCATAGAGGTAGTTAAACGTAATTTAAACTAATAAAACAATGAGCAGTTCGTCCATATTCGCAGTTATAGCCGCCGTGATCATCGTCGTCGGGCGCATAATTAATAGGGTAGCCACAGCCAAGGGCAACGACACCGATGACACTACACGCAGTTTTGACGCCGCACACGAATTTGACGGCGAAGAGGCGATTCCTGCTCGAAAGATCGAGATACCCAAGTCAGAAGAGGCTCTCGCTGGAACAATTTTGGCACAGATTTTAGAGGAGCGCAGAAAGGAGCAGGTCCCTCAGCAAGGCATTCCGCAGGTGTATACCAAGCGAATACAGCCCCAAAAGTTTGTATCAAGTTACACATCTACACCCCCAAAGCCCAAGCGTGCGCCTAAACCCAAAACGAACACGCCACAGATAAAAGCGAAAAATATTATCGTGGAACCACAAATGGAAGGCCCGAGCATTGCCGAGGAATTCGACTTAAAAAAAGCTGTGATTTTCTCCGAAATCCTCAAACCAAAATTCGACGAATAGAACAATAAAAATCATACAGATATGGCTACTATTTTCACCCGTATTATCAACGGCGAAATCCCTAGCTACAAGGTAGCAGAGGACGAGAATTTCTACGCATTTCTTGACATTAATCCACTGATGAAGGGGCACACCCTGGTCGTGCCCAAGCAGGAAGTGGACTACATATTTGACCTCGACGACGACACCTTGCAAATGATGACAATCTTCGCAAAGAGGGTAGCAGCTCAAATCAAATGTAAAATAGAGTGCAAGAAGGTCGCAATGGTTGTTCTAGGCCTCGAAGTTCCGCACGCACATATCCATTTAATCCCTATGAACACCGAATCTGACGTCGATTTTCGCAAAGAAAAGATTAATTTGACGCCAGAAGAGTTTGCGCAGATCGCGACAATGCTCAGTGAGTAGCAAATAGATCCGTTCACATAACTATTTGATTTACAATAGGTGGCATTAATTTGCCGCCTATTATTTTACGTGTTTAACATAATATTCCGATTAACAAATTTATTAACAATCAAACCTAAAAACAAGTCTAATTCGAGCACATTTATTACAATTTGAGCAATAGAGTGGGGTGGTTATTACATTTGTAAACCATATTAAAATATAATTATTATACTTTTGTAAACTGCAATAATGTTAATTATTTGCGTATTGTAACAACATAGACAAAGTATCAAGCAGATAGTAAAATCCACAAAAACAACCAAGAATCCGTTGATCAATATTTGAAAATACGCAAGTTATCAGTGCTAATAATCAGTGATTTATGAGTTTTATATAAAGTGAAATATAGTAGCGACAACGCATTTGACGCCTTTATATAATATTAGGGAGTATTGCTCTATATATAAGGTAATTATTTGCTATATATCAACTATTTACGAGATTCAATTAATGCAAAACATAAATTTAATAAAATTGAGTGTGCGGTCACTCATTGAATCGATTACAATTGTAATGTAATTATCAACAATTAACATTTTTACAAATTTAACTGCGAGCTTGTTTTATACGTAAAAGATTGTTATATTTGTAAAAATTTACTGCTATGCGTGAAAAATTGCTCAAATTGATGAAAAGCCAAAAACTTTCATCGAGTCGCCTTGCTGAAATTCTCGAAATACAGCCGTCGAGTATCTCACATATTCTCTCCGGACGAAACAAACCAAGTTTCGATTTCCTGGTTAAGATTCTTCGTCGTTTCCCTACGTTGAATCCTGATTGGCTTTTGCTCGACTCGGATCAGATGTATCGTACGAGCGATGAATCAGCTCCGATCTCAACGCCCCAAACTGAGATGCAGCTTACATCGCAGAACTCGACAACTGCAGCAACCGCCACTCGTACAGAAAGCCAAGAAAAGCCCACTGCCAACACTAATCAAAATTCGACTAATAGACCAATTAACGCTGAGGCTACGTTAGCCAATCTGTCGGCGGCAAACGGACCAAGTATTGAGCGTGTGATTGTGCTTTATTCGGACAAATCGTTCGAGGCGTTCAACATTAGCAGTAAATAGTTTCGGAAGCCGGATACCCCCTTTTGCGTCAATTATTGCAAATGAAATAATATTTACATTATGTTAAACGTAAGTTTAAAGGGTAAAGTATGTATAAGGCGATTGGTTTATGCGGTGAGCAATTGATTGTTCTACGCGATCATTAATTGACTATAAGTAGCGAGAAACCTTCAAGGATAGCTCGACTATTTGATTGTCGCCCTACAACCGCAATGACTGCATTGAAGGGCGAAATAAAATTGGACTGAATGAGATTTTATAAAATTGCCACATCCCGACGAATTAATTTCGACGTAATGAATATAAGACACTACTCGGCTCCCGCCACCTATTAAGATCTCCCCCACAATCCGAAATAATCGTCTAGAAAATATTTAACATAATTTAGGAGAAAATAGAACAACAACCGAGTCCTCCTCAACGCGACATCGTGATTTCCAGCAAAACAAAATCTGGCTACTTTTTGCATTTATATAATTTTTATATACGTCAACAAAAAACTCTCCGCCTTTGGGCGGAGAGTTTTTATCGGGGCGACTACCCTACTATTTGAAGTAACGCTTGTACAGACCCTCGAAGCCCTTGCCGTGACGAGCCTCGTCCTTGCACATCTCGTGTACTGTGTCGTGGATTGCGTCCAGATTGAGCTGCTTTGCGCGAGTTGCAATGCGCTTCTTATCCTCGCAAGCGCCCTGCTCTGCCATCATACGCTTATAGACGTTGGTCTTGGTATCCCATACAACCTCGCCCAACAGCTCAGCGAACTTAGCTGCGTGCTCAGCCTCCTCCCAAGCATAACGCTTGAAAGCCTCTGCGATTTCGGGATAACCCTCACGGTCAGCCTGACGGCTCATTGCCAAATACATACCAACCTCGGTGCACTCACCCATAAAGTGATCCTTCAAACCTTGGAGAACCTCCTCGTCAACGCCCTTAGCTACGCCAATAACGTGCTCGTCAACAAACTGAAGATCGCCTTCCTGCTCAACAACCTCTACAAACTTATCAGCGCCAACCTTGCAAAGAGGACACTTCTCAGGAGCGGTATCACCCTCGTGAATATAACCGCATACGGTACATTTCCATTTTTTCATAGTCTTAATAGTTTTTTATGTGTGTAATTAATAGTTTGCTTTTTCCGAGTACAAAATTAAACTTTTTCAGCTATTTTGCAATGAGTTTTGCAAATAAATCGCAATCATATTATTTTATATCACGATAAGCAATTCTTATAGCCGTGTGCGGCCTTTGATTTTCCACGCGAATGTCGTACATTTGCACTATAATAAATAGGTATATGAACGCAAAGCATATTATACTGCTCGCAACCGTTGCGTTGATGGCTGCGTGCGGACAGCGGAACAAGTCGAGCAACTCGACAACAGAATCGAAACCCACGACCGAACTTTCGTTCCCGAACATCACCGTTCCCGAGATGCTGCCGGCGGCTGATCGTGCGAAATATCTGGCTGAGCATTTTTGGGATCGATTCGATTTCCGAGATACAACATTCTGCAACCAGCCCGACATCACCGAGCAAGCCTACGCCAACTATCTCGATATTCTGCGCTACGTCGAGCCGACGGTGGCTGCACAATCGGTTGGCGCGCTGATGAAGAGTGCCGAGGTTGATTCGACGATGTTCGACTACTTTGTGTCGCTCACCGATAAGTATCTCTACGATCCCAATTCGCCTTTCCGCAACGACGAACTGCTGATTCCCGCTTTGGAGGCGATGGTTGCGTCACCGATGCTCGATGAGGCTGAGAAGATCCGCCCTCAGTCGCAGCTCGATATGGCACAGAAAAATCGTATTGGACAGAAAGCTAACGACTTCCGTTACACGTTGCACGATGGTAGCACAGGGCGAATGTACTCGATCGAGGCCGAATATCTGATCATCTTCATCAACAATCCCGACTGCCCCGCTTGCAAAGCGATTCGTGAGCAGATCTGCGCCTCGCCGATGTTGAGCGAGATGATCGAACGCGGAGTGATGAAGGTGCTGGCGATCTATCCCGACGAGGATATCACCGCTTGGCTCAACTATCGACACAACCTTCCAGCGTCGTGGATCAACAGCTACGACAAGCAACTGCGCCTACGTGACGAGGAGTTGTACGATCTGAAAGCTATTCCGTCGCTCTATCTACTTGATAGCGAGAAGCGTGTGATGTTGAAGGATTGTAACCTTGTTCCTCAGATTGAGGAGGCAATTTACTATGCCGAACAGAGCAAACAATAATCTCAAAAAACTTAAATAAGACTATGACTATTATCGATGGTAAAGAGGTTGCTGCGGCAATGCGCCGTGAGATTGCAACCGAAGTTGCGGCTATGGTAGCCGAAGGCAAACCCGCACCTCACTTGGTTGCTATTCTGGTGGGTAACGACGGCGCAAGCCAGACATACGTAGCTCACAAAGAGAAGTGCTGCCACGAGTGCGGTTTCACCTCGACCGTAGTGCGTATGCCCGAAGAGACAACCGAAGAGGAGTTGCTCGCACGTATCGACGAGCTGAATGCCGATCCGAAAGTTGATGGTTTCATCGTGCAGCTGCCCCTGCCCCGCCACATCTCGGAGCAAAAGGTTATCGAGGCGATCGACCCCCGCAAGGACGTCGACGGTTTCCACCCTGTGAACACCGGTCGAATGATTTCGGGACTACCCTCCTATCTGCCTGCGACACCCGACGGTATTCTGTCGTTGCTTAAATATTACAACGTGCCGACCGCTGGTCGTAGCTGCGCAGTGATTGGTCGTAGCAACATCGTCGGTCGTCCCATTGCAAACTTGCTCTCGCAGAAGGGTTGGGATTGCACCGTAACGCTCTGCCACAGCCGCACACCGAACCTGAAAGAGGTTGTTGCTGAGGCAGATATCGTGATCGCCGCGTTGGGTAAAGCGGAGTTCGTTACAGCCGATATGGTCAAAGAGGGCGCAACGGTTATCGACGTTGGTATCACCCGCGTTCCGAGCGACAAGACCAAGAGTGGTTGGAAGCTGTTGGGCGACGTGAAGTACGACGAGGTAGCTCCCAAGTGCGCCTACATCACTCCCGTTCCGGGCGGCGTCGGTCCGATGACCATCATCTCGCTGATGCGCAACACGCTGAAAGCTGCCAAGAAAGAGATTTACGGGTAAAAAAAGCATTTCAAACGATACGCCCCACATTCATTCCGAAATGTGGGGCGTATCATTTATGCAGTTTTTGCTCCAAATAAATATTTAGCCAAGAATTTACTATTCCTTATACACTCACTTAACAATAAACATATGCAAATATTTGACAATGCCAATACTGATATTCCAAATATCTCAAATGGGATATAATTTAGCCCCATTATTTTTGCCACACAAATACTGCTATAATTTAAAAGAAAATAGTGTATCATATAAATATCTATCGTTCTTTTACCTATTAATTGCATAGCACGACTAATTAGTCCATTTCTAGCAAACATATCTCTATATCGATAAAATAGAGATACGATAATAAAAAGCCCAGCATATCTTGATACAATACCCCTCATTAGTCCTCCAATTATTGGACTACATTCCATTGCATTATAGCTTCTCACCAAGGTTATCGCCACAACAAAGGCAATAATAGCGATTGCATTTATAGCTGAATTCTTTAAGACATTTTCATAGATATTATTATAGCATTTAGCCACTATTCCAATAGAGAAAAATTGGAAATATTTTAACAAGTTTTCAAGACAGAATAGTTCATAATATTTATTACCGTATCCAATTTTGAGTGTAATTAAACCAACCCCTATTATGCTAATTATGACTAATATACACAAAAAAATCTTTTCATTCTTAATAATTAGTCGTAACAAATAATATATTGCATACATTTCAAGTAGCACTAACATAAACCAATATATCGGACGATAGATTGACACAAAATATTCTCTTGAAATACTATACAACAACGAAAATACAATCATCGGAATCAAAAAATTTAAGACCTTTTTTGACAAGACTTTCATCGTTTCCTTTGTTGTATATATTTTATGCTTATATAATAAATATCCACTAATAAAGAAGAACAATGGAAGATAGAAGGTTACAAATATCTCACCTACAGAATTACTATACGCCGAATACCCTCCCCACGACTTAATATGCAGATACACAACAAGATACATCGCCAATCCACGCAAAGCGTCTATATATTCTATTCTCTTATTCATTATTTTATTATGCATTAATTTACTCCTCCACCTTGCGGGCGATGTAGTAGAGGTCGAAACAACCGTCTGCTACGGGAGCGATGCGGTAGTCGTCCATCGCGATTTCGGTCGTCAGCTTGCGGTTGCGAGCTAACAAGAATCGACGATTCAAACGGTTCAAAATATCATACGGGATCTTCAACATCCAACGTGGCAGGCGGTGCTGCAAATCGAGGAAATCGAGTTTAGCAATGCGGCGCACGCTGGCACGATTCTTCTCGTAATATTTCATCACCTTCTCATTGCCAAACACGCCACAACGCTCAATCTCAGCGAAATAGTTACCCATCAGGCGATCGAACTCGTCAATCTGATACTCGCGCACGTGCCACGGATTGCGCGTCAGCGACATCGCAGCATTGGGCGTCGATACGATAAACACGCCATTGGGTTTCAGCACGCGATGGACCTCAGCCACAAAATCGACATCGTCCTTAATATGCTCGATCACCTGAAACGAAATCACACAATCGAAGCTATTTGTCGGAAAATTGATCGGCGGGACAGTCATCTGCTGAAATTCAACATTGTCAATCTCCGAAGTATCGATCTTGGTTTCGAACTTATCGATGGTCATAAATCGCGTAGCCGACGGTGCGATTACATCGATTCCATATCCACTACCCGTACCAATTTCGAGCACCGTACCATTGACCAACTCCGCCGCACGATGGTACGCCAGCAGCGAACGCTGAAAGACATAGTTATCCGACTGGTCAGCGTGCGACACGCGCTCGGCAGTTTGCAACTTCGAAGCCATAACTATTTGAGTTTAATACCGTTATCAGTTATCTCGACGCGACCACTTTTGAGCAGCATACCCAACGAGCGCTTGAACATCTTCTTGCTCATACCTGTAACCTCGTGAACACGTTCGGGGGCAGTATCGTCATTGACGGGCAGTTCGCCATCGTTATTTCGCAGCAATGCCACCAGCTCATCAGCCGAGTCGCGCACCTGTTCCAAGCCCTGCTGCTGCAAGCTCAGGTCGATACGTGCGTCGGGCGTGATGCGACTGACGTATGCCTCGGTTCGCTCGCCGATTCGCACGGGGCGGAACAACTGATTCTTGTAGATCATACCCCAATGGCGATCATTCACAATCACACGATAACCAATCGGCGACTCCGAGGCGATCAGAATCTCAACCTTCTGACGCGGAGCTACCGTAATCGTGTCATTATTAATATAGGTCTTGGTGCGCATCGTCGCCACCGAGCGCGAGGTGATGTTGTCCTCATAAACATAGACGATATATTTATGTCCGACCATCACACCACCCTGCTGGTTGCGATTGGGCAAAAAGAGATCCTTGCCCTGCAAACCCCAATCGAGAAAGGCGCCGTGAAGAGTCTTGTCAACCACCTGTAAACAAGCTGCTTGACCAACGGTCGCAAACGGCGTCTCGGTCGTAGCCACCAGACGATCCTCCGAGTCGTGATAGACGAAGACGTGCTTCTCATCACCCACCTTATCGGTGAGCGACACGTAACGGTTTGGGAGCAGAACTTCGTTCTCTTCGCCATCGGTTAGATATAGACCGTAGTCGGATATTCGACTGACGGTAAGTGTTTGGTAGCGACCAGCTTTTATCATACTTTGAAAAAATTATTTGTCACGAGGGACGTTTTCATCGTACAAAGATAGCTTATTTCGAGGATTTTTTGTATATTTGTTGTGAAGAAGTTTCACTTTAATAGCCTATGTACGCCAAAGTCGCGCTAATTCAGACGGATATACGGCCCGAATCGGTCGATTGCAACCTTCGTGCAATCGAACAGATGATAGCTTCCGCACCCCAATGCGACCTCTACGTACTACCCGAAACCTTCGCAACGGGATTCGCAGCCGACCCCAAAGAGGCCGCCAAAGCCGAAAACTCGATCATCGAAATGATGCGACAAGTGGTGAGAAAGTCGAATTGTGCAGTCTGCGGCTCGCTCATCGTCGAGCGGGACGGTCGCTATCGGAATCGATTGATGTTCGTAACGCCCGAAGGCGAAACGTATTACGACAAGCGACATCTATTCTCGATCGGTGGCGAGGGTGAGATGTATGAGGCGGGCGAGGAGCGAAAGGTGGTCGAATGGCGAGGCATAAGATGGCTATTGTCAACGTGTTACGACCTACGTTTTCCCGTTTGGCTGCGCAACCGAGGCGATTACGACGCGATGATCTGCGTTGCCTCGTGGCCCGCCGCGAGAGCCGAGGTGTGGGATACCCTACTCAGCGCTCGCGCAATTGAAAACGTAGCATACGTCGTTGGAGTCAATCGTGTTGGCGATGATCACTCGACGCACTACGCTGGCGGATCGATCGCATACGATTTTCGAGGGCGGACAATGGCACGTGGCGCTGCTGACCCCTCGGTGCTCATGGCCGAAATCGACACCGAGGCACGCGACCTATTCAGAGTGAAATTTCCCGTCGAGCAAGATGCCGACGAATTTGAATTAATTACGCTAAATAGTTCGAACAGATGACATTAGAGATGTTAATACTACTGATCGTTTCGGGTATCGCTGTCGGATTCATCAATACGTTGGCCGGCGGCGGTGCGATTATGTCGATGACCGTTTTTATGGCGCTGGGACTGCCCATTGGCGTTGCGAACGGCACGAACCGAATTGCAGTAGTATTGCAAAATCTCACCTCATCGGCCGTATTCATCAAGAAACGAATGCTCGACATTCATAGCGGTTTGAAGCTCTCGATACCCGCAATCATCGGTAACATCGCTGGCTCGCTGGTCGCAACACAAATCAACGAGACGGTCTTCAAAATCTGTATGGGCGTGGTGTTGTTCGCAATTTTGGCCTATATGCTCTTCACTAAGCCACACCTTCACGGAGGTCACGGATTGGAGATCAAGTGGTGGCACTACCTGTGGTTTTTGTTGATTGGTTTTTATGGTGGTTACGTCTACATTGGCTTAGGCTATCTGATCTTGGCAATCACGCTGACAACAATGCACTTAGACATCATTACCGCAAACGTCATCAAGGGTTTTGTTATCTTCGTTGCAACGCCATTTTCGCTGATTATATTTATGATTCACGGGCAGGTGGACTACGCTGTCGGACTGCTCCACGCACTCGGAAATATCATCGGAACATACATCGCTTCGCACTACGGAATTAATTGGGGTACGAAATTTTTGCGCTACTTTATGATTGCCGTCGTGCTGGTAAGCATTGCCGACCTGTTCGGGTGGATTTCGTTGCACGATATATGCGTTAATTTGATTCACTAAACCGCTGACCACTATGCGTTTGACATTTCTCGGAACAGGAACTTCGCAAGGCGTACCGACGATCGGTTGCCGTTGCGTGGTGTGCCGTTCGACCGACCCGCGCGACACGCGTTTGCGCACTTCGGCGATGGTCGAGGTGGGAGATGTGCGTATGGTCATCGACGCAGGACCCGACTTCCGATATCAAATGTTGCGCACGGGAGTGCGACACATCGACGCCATTCTGCTCACCCACGAGCATAAAGATCACACTGGCGGAATTGACGATGTACGTGCATTCAATTTTGTTGATTTCCCTGTAATTCACCGAGTTGATATCTATGCAACGGCACGAACGGCCGCTTGCGTACGCAAGGATTTCGACTACGCTTTTGCCGAAGATAAATATCGCGGCGTGCCCGAAATTGAGTTACACGAATTTGATCCGAGCAAACCATTTGAGGTCAAGGGCGTTGAGATTGTGCCTATTCGAGGACAACACTCCGACCGTTTCGAGGTGACGGGTTATCGTATTGGGCGGTTGGCTTACCTGACCGATTTCAAGCAGATCGAAGAGAGCGAGATTGAGAAATTGCAAGGAGTAGATACGTTGGTAGTCAATGCCTTGCGTTGGCGAGATCACATTTCGCACTTTACGGTCGAGGAGGCACTCGCACTGATCGCCCGCGTTAAACCTCATCGTGCTTATCTGACACATATGTCGCACGACATCGGTCTGCACGCCGACTCCGCCTCACGACTACCCAAGGGAGTCGAGCTGGCATACGACACGCTAACAATCGAAATTGAAGATTAAAAACGAGATAAAATTATGGATTTCAAAGCAAAAACCGTGATTGTAACCGGTGCCTCATCGGGCATTGGTTTGGCATTGGCACGCGAGTTCGCTGCGGCGGGCGCAAATGTCGTAATGGGTGCGCGTAGTGGCGACAAGTTGGCTGCCGTGGCTGCCGAGATCAAAGCCGCCGGTGGCGCTGCTGCATACACCGCAGCCGACGTAACCAAAGAGGAGGATTGTAAAAAGCTGATCGACTGCGCGGTAAGCGCATTTGGCGGCATCGACATTCTGATCTGCAATGCAGGTCTTTCGATGCGTGCGTTGTTCGACGATTGTGACCTCAGCGTGTTGCACCGACTGATGGACGTAAATTTCTGGGGTACAGTTAATTGTTGCAAATACGCACTGCCCTACTTGCAGAAATCGCGCGGCTCGATTGTCGGCATTTCGTCGGTAGCAGGTCTGCACGGTCTGCCCGCACGCACGGGATACTCGGCTTCGAAGTATGCAATGACAGGTTTCCTCGAAACGCTCCGTATCGAGAACCTCAAAAAGGGTCTGCACGTGATGGTTGCTTGCCCCGGTTTCACCGCATCAAATGTTCGTTTCTCGGCTCTGACCGCCGACGGAACATCGCAAGGCGAAACACCTCGCAACGAGGACAAGATGATGACCGCTGAGCAGGTTGCCCGTATCGTTATGCGTGGCATTAAGCGTCGCAAACGTCTGTGTCTGATGGAGTACGAGGGTCGTTTGACGCACTTTATCAAGAAGTTCTCGCCCGCATTGTTGGATCGATTGTTCTATATGGTGATGTCGCGCGAGCCCGATTCGCCGCTGAAATAGCACTCACGTCAAAAAGCAAACGACCGAGCCCCGCGATTGGAGTTCGGTCGTTGTTCTTTTGTGTGCGACTACCCTACTTACGTTGCGCTGCGGCGTAAGCCTCGACCGCCTTAAAGACACGCATTGTATTGCCACCCCACATCTTGGCGATATCTTCGTCCGAGTAGCCCGCCTCCATCAATGCACGGGTTACGTTCTTCATCTGCGACATATTGCGGCAACCATTCATACCGCCACCGCCATCGAAATCGGAGCCAAAACCAACGTGATCGACACCGACCAACTTCACAATATGATTGACGTGAGCCAACAGATCGTCCAAACTCTCCTCGCCCTTCGGTTTGTTCGAAATGAACGAGCGCACGATCGACACCTGCACCACGCCCCCCTTAGCTGCGATTGCCTGAATCTCCTTATCCGAGAGGTTGCGACGAATAGCCTTCACAGCGTAAGCACCTGAGTGCGAGGCGATAATGGGCGTTGCACTCAACTCAACTGCCTGCAACGTTGCCAAGCGCGACGCGTGCGAAACATCGACAACCATACCCAGACGGTTCATCTCGGCAATCACCTTGCGACCGAACTCCGTCACGCCACCCTTCTTGCCTTGGTCAATGCAAGTATCGGCAACCTCGTTTGCCCCGTTGTGGGTCAGCGTCGCCATACGAACGCCCAGATTATAGAAGTGTTCAACGGCGGTAGTGTCCGTTCCAAAGCAGTAGCAATTCTCGATCGAGATCATCATCGCACGTTTGCCACTCGCCTTCACACGCTCGATGTCCGCCGACGAGTAGACAACCTCAGCCTTATCCTCGTTCTCGGCCGCATAACGTTTCAAGCCTGCAATCATCGTCTCGGCGCGATTGCGTGCCCAAGCGTGGCCCGCCTCATCACACGTACCTTGATCGATATACGCCGCAAAAACAGCGCAGTCCAAACGACCCTCGATCATCTTTTCGAACGACACCTGACCTTTGGCGGTCGAGAACTTGCCGTTGGGAAAACAATATCCCAACGAAAAGTCGTTGTGGGTATCAATCGAAATAATGCGGTCGTGCAGAGCCTCGACCTCAGCGTCGGTTACTTGGCGTTGAGCCATTGTTGCAAGAGGTATCATTGTCATAATCAGCCAGATAATTCGTTTCATTGTCGTTATTATGAATATTTTTTGTGAGGTCAAAGATACGGCATTCGTGCAGATTCTACAAATCTACTTATGAAATTAATTTAATATATGTGGTTAATGCTTGATTTTTAGACAAAAAATTGTATCTTTGTCATCGAAATTCTGCCACCGATGATTATCAGCAAAGCACAATTCAAATGTAGCAGCCAAAAGTTGCAACAGATCCCCGATGACAACCTCCGCGAGTTTGCATTCATCGGTCGAAGCAACGTCGGCAAATCGTCGCTGATCAATATGCTCACACAGCGCCAGCTGGCGAAGGTGTCGGGCACTCCGGGCAAAACTCGCCTGATCAACCATTTCATTATCAACGATTCGTGGTATCTGGTCGATCTGCCGGGTTATGGCTATGCGCGAGTGTCGAAAGATGTGCGTGGAGGATTCTCAAAACTTATTACCGACTACGTTACAAAGGCGCGAAAGTTGCACTATCTGTTCGTGTTGGTCGACTCTCGCCTCGAACCGCAACGCATTGATGTTGAATTCATCACAATGCTCGGTCAGCAGGGCATTCCCTTTGGATTGGTATTCACCAAGGCAGACAAACTCTCGGCCGCACAGCTCAAACGTAGCGTCGAACGCTACCAACGTACGCTGGCCGAACAGTGGGAAGATATGCCTACGATGTTCGTCAGCTCGTCGGAAAAGGGACGCGGACGTGACGAAATTTTGAACTTTATTGAGGAATGTTTGAATGATGTTGAAAAAATCGACGTCGAACAAGTAGAACAAGCAGAATAAAATTGTAATTTTGTAAAAACTAACGATCATACCAAACTGACTTATGGCTATCCACAAAATCAAATTCTTCGCTTGCCGTGGCTCACGACCTCTGGCAGAGAAGATCGCCCGCAGTTACGGCAGCGAACTCGGCGACTCGCAAGTTCTCGAATTTAGCGATGGTGAATTTCAGCCCGCATACAACGAAAGTATTCGTGGCTGCACGGTATTTATCATTCAATCGACTTTCCCGCCCGCAGAAAATCTGATGGAGCTTCTGCTGATGATCGACGCAGCTCACCGCGCATCGGCTCACCGCGTGATCGCCGTAATGCCCTACTTCGGCTGGGCTCGTCAGGATCGCAAGGACCGTCCTCGCGTTTCGATCGGCGCTAAGCTCGTTGCTAACCTGTTGCGTGCCGCTGGCGTTGATCGTATTATGACGATGGATTTGCACGCTGACCAGATTCAGGGTTTCTTCGATATCCCCGTTGATCACCTCTACGCAAGCGGTATCTTCGTTCCCTACATCAACTCGCTCGGTATCGAGGATCTGTCGGTAGCTTCGCCCGATATGGGTGGCGCTAAGCGCGCAAGTGCATACGCTAAGTATCTGGGCGCACCGATGATCATCAGCCACAAGCAGCGCGAAAAGGCTAACGTTGTTGGCAAGATGACCGCTATCGGTGATGTCGAGGGTCGCAACGTGATCATTCTTGACGATATGATCGACACCGCAGGTACAATCACGATGGCAGCTAATATGTTGATGGAGAAGGGCGCAAAGAGCGTTCGTGCCGTTGCAACCCACGCTATTCTGTCGGGTCCTGCTTACGAGCGTATCAACAACAGCGCATTGGAGGAGGTTATTGTAACCGATACCATTCCTCTGGATCAGACCAAGGATCTGTCGAAGTTTACTGTACTGAGTGTTGCCGACATCTTTGCAGATGTTATCGACCGAGTTTACAACTATAAGGAGATCAGCTCGCGCTTTATCTTCTAAGAGTCGTAACAAAAAATATCCAATCAAACGAGCCGTGCCTGCGATAGGTGCGGCTTTTTTGGTGGTCGAGTGCATTTTTTCAATCTAAAAATTTGGAAATTTCGCGGGGGGGGTAAATTTGTACTTTCAAAACTACTAAAACCTGACAACTTATGAAACGACTACTTACACTTTTGCTTTTACTATCGACAGCGACATTTGCGGGTTGCGATATTCCCGATGTCGAATTTTACGAGCGTAGCTACGAGGTTTCGGCTGCGGGAGGAGAGATGATCATTCCCGTCAATTCAACTGGTTTGGACGAGGTCGGAATTAAATATTACGGCAGCAACAACAAAGATTGGTGCGAGGTGGTCGAGATCATCGACCACTACGAAATGACACGCGCTTTGGCAGAATGGGACTCGGGAGTCAAGATCCGCTTCACGCCAAACAACACCGGTAAGCGTCGTATTGTGCGAATCGTCGCAACGAGTTTTGGAGCTGAGGATCGTGTTGTTATCAAACAACCTTCGCTCTAACCACTCGACTCACTTACAAAAAATTGCCGTCCTTCACTTGCGAGGGACGGCAATTTCTTATTTAAGCAGTTGATTATTAGATCTCTGCCTCGACAGCCTTGAACAGAGCTACGTCCGAGCCCTCCGAGTTTGCGATGTACTCGGCAGCAGCCTTCACATTAGCCTCAGCCATCTTCGAGTAGATGCGAGCCGAGTTCAGATAGTCATCAACCTCGGTTGCCTGGCGAACCAACAACCAAGTCAGAATGATGTGACCAGCCATCTCGACCAGACGACGTGCGTGGAAGTCCTTATAGCCTGCGAACTCCTTGTCCATCGTCGAAACACGCTCGATAGCCTGCTCAAACTGCTCACGCATAGCGACCAACTTCGAGCATACATCAGCCAAATCATCACGGTACTCTCCCGCCTCATAACGCTTGATCTGTTCGAGGTAGGTGCCCTTGGTCACGTGGTTGATTGCTGCCACAACCTGCAACTGCGACGTACCCTCGTAGATGTTGGTGATACGTGCATCACGATACAGACGCTCAACGGGATAGTCCTTCATAAAGCCCGAACCACCGTGAATCTGAATAGCGTCGTAGGCCAGCTGGTTGCAATACTCCGACGAGAATAGCTTCAACAGCGGAGTGAAACCGTCGGCCAACTTATTGTAGAACTTCATCTCGGCACGCTCCTCCGACTCCAACGAACGCTCGTGGCTGATGTGAGTGTACTGCTTATAGATCTCAACAAAGCGGGTTGTCTCGTACAACATTGCACGTGCACCCTGCAACTTAGCCTTCATATTGCTCAGAATCTCCGACACAGCCGCAAACTGAATAATCGGCTTGCCGAACTGCTCACGCTCGTGTGCATACTTCAATGCCTCACGATAGGCTGCCTCGCAAAGACCCGTACTCTGAGCACCGATACCCAAACGCGCTGCGTTCATCAGGCTCATAACGTACTTGATCAGACCCATCTTGCGGTCGCCAACCAACTGCGCGGGAGCATTCGAGAACACCAACTCGCAGGTGGGCGAGCCCTTGATACCCAGCTTGTTCTCGATACGGCGCACCTTAACGCCACCGTCGCGCTTGTCGTAAACCAACATCGACAGACCGCGAGCGTCGGTAGTGCCCTCTTCGGTACGAGCCAGCACCAACGAAACGTCACCATCACCGTTGGTAATGAAGCGCTTAACGCCATTGAGCAACCAAGTCTGCTTCTCCTCGCTCCACGTTGCTTTCAACATCACCGCACCCAGATCACTACCTGCGTCGGGCTCGGTCAGGTCCATTGCACACGTTGCGCCACGCGAAACCAACGGCAGGAATTTCTGCTTGATCTCTTCGCTTGCAAACTCATTCAAAGTCTCGGCGCAATCCTGCAAACCCCAGATATTCTCGAAGCCTGCGTCGGCACGTGCAACCATCTCATTTGCCATAACGAAGCACAACAGCGGGAAGTTCAAGCCCTCATACTTACGAGGCAGAGTCAAACCACCCAGACCTGCGTCGGTGATTGCTTTCAAGTTCTTCGAGGTACCCTCGGCGTAAACGACGTGATCGTTGACAACCTTCGGGCCCTCGTGATCAACGCTCTCGGCATTAACTGCAATCACGTCGCCACAAACCTCACCCGTGATCTCCATCACACGGCGATACGAATCCATCGCGTCCTCGAAATTCTGCGGAGCATAGTCATAAGTATCCTTATCTGCGAAATTACGCTCCTTCAGCTCCACAATCTTACGCATCAGCGGGTGCGTAAGGTGGTACTGCAAATCTTTATTATCTAAAAAGAAGTTAGCCATAATTCAGTGTTCCTACTTCGAATTCTGTTTGTAATACTTGATCATCTTGGGGATCACATCGTTCACGTCACCTACGATTGCATAGTCGGCAATCTTGTTGATCGGAGCGTCGGGATCAGTGTTGATCGAGATCACCATCGACGACTGGTCCATACCTGCCGTGTGCTGAATCTGACCCGAAATACCGCAAGCGATATAGAGCTTCGGACGTACCGTAACACCTGTTTGACCCACCTGACGAGCGTGCTCCGTGAAGCCTGCGTCAACCGCTGCACGGCTCGCACCAACCTCAGCACCAAGCACATCAGCCAGCTGGTGTACCAATGCGAAGTTCTCCTTCGAGCCCATACCGTAACCACCTGCTACGATGACACTTGCGCCCTTGATATTGATCTTGCGCTCCTCGATCTGACGCTCAACAATCTTAACCGCCAGATCGGTATCCTTGACAAACTTCTTCCAATCAACCGTCTTAACCTCAGCAGCACCCGCCTCAGCAGCGTACTCCTTCTTCATCACACCCTCACGAACCGTTGCCATCTGGGGACGGTGGTCGGGATTGATAATCGTTGCAATGATATTACCACCAAATGCGGGACGAATCTGATACAACAACTCGTCGTACTCCTTGCCCGTCTTGGGATCCTTGTGGTCGCCGATAACCAGACTCGTACAATCAGCCGTCAAACCGCTATGCAGAGTCGACGACACGCGCGGACCCAAATCACGGCCTACGGGAGTTGCACCAAACAGCACAATCTGAGGCTTCTCCTCCTCGATCAGGCCGCACATAACTGCGCAATGAGGCAGCGTGCGATACGGTGCCAACTCGTCACCATCGGCTACCCAAACCGTATCAGTACCATACTTAGCCAACTCCTTCTCGATACCTGCCAAGTTCTGACCGATAGCCACAGCCTCCAACTTGCAACCGAGTGTCGAAGCCAATTCACGACCCTTAGTCAGCAATTCGAGGCTCACGTCGGCGATAACGCCGTTTTCGATTTCGCAATATACAAATATATTATTCATACTATTACTCTCCTTTCGCTAACCGAGCGTGTGGCTCGAAATGAGTTCAACCATCAGTTCATTAATGTCCTTATCGTCAGCGGTCAAACGCTTCGACTCCTTAGCCTGGAAGACTACATTCTCAATCTTCTTAACCTTCGTGGGCGAGCCAACCAGACCCAGCTGCTGCGGATCGGGATCAACATCTGCTGCACCCCACTCGACGATATTCAGATAATCCTTCTGTGCGCACATCTTAGCGTTGTCGCTCTCGGGAGCTGCCGCAATCTCGCTCGAAGTCAAAGCATACTTGAACTTCATCACGCGCTTTGCGTTCTTGGGACGGCACTCGGGCGCCGAAGCATTGACCGTCATCACCATCGGCAGCGGCGAGGTCACAACCTCAAAACCGTGCTCCAAACGACGCTTGATCGTAATCTTCTCGTCGTCAATAGCAACAATCTGCTCAGCATAAGTCACCTGCGGCAACGACATCTTCTCTGCCACCTGAGGACCCACCTGTGCAGTATCACCATCGATTGCCTGACGACCGGCAATGATAATGTCGGGATTGATCTTGCGCAGAGCACACGACAGAGCATACGATGTTGCCAACGTATCCGAGCCTGCAAACTCACGACCCGACAACAGATAACCACCATCAGCACCGCGGAACATCGCATCACGAATAATATCTGCGGCACGCTGCGGACCCATCGTCAGCACGTGAACCGTGCTACCCTCGCACAAATCTTTCAGATAGAGTGCCTGCTCCAATGCGTTCAAATCCTCAGGATTGAAGATCGCGGGCAGTGCGGCACGATTGACCGTACCCTCTGCCGTCATAGCGTCCTTACCCACATTGCGGGTATCGGGCACCTGCTTGGCAAGCACAACAATTTTCAACTTTTTCATTTAATTTTATTGTTAGATTTAGGGGATTGTCCAAAGCAAAAACGGCAGGCACTCATCTGTTGGAGCGTCTGCCGTTTGTGTTCGTTTTGTTTATTCGAGCGTACCAGCCTCAGCCTGCTCAACCATCGTTTCGTTTGCCGAGATATAAACCTCAACGCGACGGTTAGCTGCACGACCCTCAGCCGTGTCGTTTGAAGCAACAGGCTCGGTGTAAGCCTTACCCTCGACCTTCACGATACGACCAGCCTCGATACCCTTTGATTGCAGATAGTTCTGAACCGACTGAGCACGCTGCAACGAAATGCGCTGATTGACCTCCAACGAACCGGTCGAATCGGTATGACCATAGATCGTTACATCGGTTTCGGGGTTCTGCAACAAGCTGATTGCAAACTTATCGAGCGACGCCTTCGAAGTTGCAGTCAGGTCGCTCTTGTTGGTAGCGAACAGAATACCGCTATCAAACGTAACCTTCAATGCGTCCAAACCATTGTTATCGGTTACGGTCTCAACATCAGCACCCTCGATTGCTTCGAGTTCAGCCTTCTGCTTCTCCATCTTCTTACCAATCAGAGCACCTGCCGTTGCGCCTACTGCAACACCGATACCTGCACCGATAGCAGCACCCTTACCACCACCAGCCAATGCGCCAATACCTGCGCCCAGAGCACCAGCCGCAGCACCACCGATTGCGCCACCCTTCAATGCGCCACAACCCGTAAACAACATCGCTGCAGTAGCCAGCGAGATACACATCGTTCCAAAATTTTTCATAGTAGTATAATTTTTAGGTTAATAATTATCGTACAATAGTTGCCTCACGGTCGGGACCCACCGAAACAATCTTCACGGGCACGCCCGTCTGCTGCTCGATGAACTCAACGTACGCCTTTAACTCAGCGGGGAAGTCCTCATAGCGACGAATATCGTTGATGTTACACTTCCAGCCCTTCATCTCGGCATAGATAGGCTTGATCTCGCAATCAACCGAATAGGGGAAATGATCGACACGCTCGCCGTCGATCTCGTAGCCAACAGCCACCTTGATCGTATCGAAGTCGTTCATAACGTCGGCCTTCATCATAATCAGAGCCGTTGCACCGTTGATCATAATCGAATACTTCAATGCAACCAAGTCCAACCAGCCGCAACGACGCTCACGACCCGTTACTGCGCCGTACTCGTGACCGATATCGCGCAACTGCTTACCCGTTTCGTCGAACAGCTCAGTGGGGAACGGACCGCTACCCACGCGGGTGCAATATGCCTTGAAGATACCATACACATCGCCAATACGGTTGGGAGCTACACCCAGACCCGTACAAGCACCTGCGCAAACGGTATTCGACGAAGTTACGAAGGGATACGAACCGAAATCGACATCGAGCAACGTGCCCTGTGCGCCCTCAGCCAGAATGCTCTTATCGTTCATCAGCAGGTCGTTGACGGTCTGCTCGCTATCGATAATATTGAACTGTTTGAGGTATTCGATACCCTCGAACCACTTCTGCTCCAACTCTGTAACATCGTACTCGAAATTGAGCGAACGCAACGTAGCCTCGTGGCGAGCCTTTGCCGCAGCGTAGATCGACTTGAAATCACGGAAGATATCACCCACACGCACTCCATTACGGCTGATCTTGTCAGTATAGGTGGGACCAATGCCCTTACCCGTAGTACCGATCTTGGCACTACCCTTTGCTGCCTCATAAGCTGCGTCGAGCATACGGTGAGTAGGCATAATCAAGTGTGCCTTCTTCGAGATATAGAGGCGCTTGGTCAGATCGTGACCACTTGCCGCCAACGCCGTAGCCTCCTCCTTGAACAGAATCGGATCGAGCACCACGCCATTACCAATAATATTGACTTTACCGCCCTGGAAGATACCCGAAGGAATCGAGCGCAGGACATACTTCTGCCCCTCGAATTCGAGCGTATGACCCGCATTCGGACCGCCCTGAAAACGCGCTACCACTTCATAATTAGGCGTCAAAACGTCTATCATCTTACCTTTGCCTTCGTCGCCCCATTGCAGGCCGAGTACAACATCTACTTTTTTCATTTGTCAGGTTTTAATTTTTACGCTTAAATGTAAAACAAATTGCAGCCAAAGTTAATGCTTTTTCGCTAAAACCCCAAATAAATCCGTGCCTTTTTGGTCGACTTTGATTTCGTCCAAGGACAATTAGACCATTTATATATACTAATTACTTACATCGAACGTTAATAAATTAGATATCCAATTTTTTTTCGTACCTTTGCGCTTTAAATAGCAATACGTAAAAAATAACTATGCGAAAATATATAATCGGTCTACTCACAACGCTTGCACTGCTCCTCGGTCACTCGGCCTCGGCGCAGTACAACAAAGAGTATTTCTTTTGGGTGGGTCGCCATTTTCTGATCGAGAACAACTACCCCGAGGCAATCAAGACCCTCAACATCTTGTTGCGCTTCGACGAGGAGGCATATGAGGCCTACTTCCTGCGCGGTATCGCCAAGTATAATCTGGACGATCTGCTGGGTGCCGAGGTCGATTTCACAAATGCCATCGAGAAGAATCCCGTCTACACTAATGCCTACACATATCGCGCCATTACACGCTCACGATTAGGCAATTACGACGACGCTTTGAAGGATTTTCAGGAGGCTATCGACCTGCGTCCCGACCTTCCCAACCCCTATTACAGCCGAGGCGTGACACGTCTGCTGAACCAACAATTCAAGGAGGCGATCGAGGACTTCGATATGTTTATTCGTCACGATGCGAAGGTGACCGACGCATACATCAATCGCGGCACGAGCTACCTCTATTTAAAGGATACGGTGGCGGCATACGACAACTATAACCTCGCCATTCGCACCAACCGCGAGAACCCCGACGGCTACAATCGTCGAGGTGCGTTGCTGATGGCGCAACAGAAATACGACGAGGCACTGCTGGATTTCAACAAGGCCGTTGAGTGCGATTCGACCTATCTGGTTTCGTTCTTCAACCGAGCCATTGTTCACTCGCACCTGAATCGTCCCGTTGAGTCGTTGTCGGACTTCGACCACTCGATCAGACTCGATTCGACCAACTCGCTCGCATACTTCAACCGAGCAATCGTCCGCTCACAGATTGGCGACTACAACCGTGCCCTCGAAGACTACAACAAGGTGGCTTATTACACGCCCGACAACGTGTTGGTTTACTACAACCGTGCGCTGTTGCACACTCAGTTGGGCAACCTGAAAGCGGCTTTGGGCGACTATAACCGAGCAATCGATCTCTACCCCGATTTTGCAAACGCCTACATCAACCGAAGCAACATTCGATATATGTTGCGCGACACGAAGGGTGCTCGTCAGGATCGCCAAACGGCCGACCGTAAGATTGCCGAGTATCGCTCGAAGTTGAAGGATAGCGTTTCGTACTCGATCTACTCGGATACCACGCACCGTTTCGACCAGCTACTCTCGTTCGACACGAAGATGGCAGGCAGCAATTTCGAGCGCATTACCACCTATACTTCGGGTGATAATCTGGCGCTTATGCCTCTGTATAGATTTACGCTCACACGTGCCGACAGCGTGCAGCAGATCGACCCGAAGCGTTACTATCTGCAACGTGTCGAGGATTTCGTAGCGCAGCTCGACCAGCCCGATTTGAAGCTCTCACGTCGTGAATGCGACATTCCGATTGATTCGCTTGTCGAGTTTGACAGTCGTCTGGCTGAGCGCATTGCAGCGAATATCAACGATTGGGAACCGCTCTTCCTGCGCGGTATAACACAATCGCTCATCAAGCAGTACACCAATGCCGTTACGACCTACACAGCCGCAATCGAGCAAGCGCCGAGCAATCCGTTCCTGTATTTGAACCGCTCGACGACGCAGGCCGAGATGATTGACTTTATCTCGTCGATCGACAACTCGTATCAGCGTATTACGATTGACGCCGATCCCGTAAACCGACTGCAAAATGCGTCAGCTCGCTCGTACAACTACGACGAGGCCATTGCCGACCTGAATAAAGCCATTAAGCTCTACCCCACGTTTGCCTACGCTTACTACAACCGCGCCAATCTGCAAGCACTATCGGGCAAACTTCCCGAGGCATTTGACGATTACTCGAAAGCTATCGAGCTGTGGCCAAACTTTGCCGAAGCGTATTACAACCGCGGTCTGGTGCAGATCTATATGAAGGATACACGTAAGGGCTGTCTCGATCTGAGCAAGGCGGGCGAGCTGGGTATCGCCAACGCCTATCAGTTGCTGCAACGATACGCATCGGCTAAATACAATTAAACGACAAAACAAACTAATAATTCAAACAAACAATGGTAAAAGCAATTCAACAAAAGTTGAGCGAATCGAAGACTGCGCGTTGGAGCGTCCTCGCGCTGGTTTCGTTCACGATGATGTGCGCCTACTTCATCTCGGACATTATGTCGCCCTTGAAGACCCTCCTCGAAAAGGAGATCGCTGACGGTGGCTTGGGTTGGACCTCGATGGACTTCGGCGTATTCAATTTCTCGTACGGTTGGTTCACCGTATTCCTGTTTATGCTCATTATCGGTGGTATTATCCTCGATAAGTGGGGCACAAAATTCACCGGCGTATTGGCTACGGGTCTGATGTTGGTGGGCGTTGCGATCAAGTATTTCGTTATCGAATACACGGTTAGCAACCCCGATTTCGCAGCACAGACACTGCCTTGGCTGGGCAACATTCACTCGTCGCTGCTCTACATCTCGTTGGGCTACGCAACCTTCTGCCTCGGCTCGGAGATCGCAGGTATCACCGTAACACGTATCATCGCTCGCTGGTTCGCAGGTCGTGAGTTGGCATTGGCACTCGGCTTGCAGGTGGCTACGGCTCGTTTGGGTACGGCTGCTGCATTCGTACTCTGCCCCAAGCTGCCCGAGTGGTTCAACTTCCAGATCTCGGCACCCGTGATGGTTGGCTTGGCGATTATGTGTATTGGTCTGATTACGTTCCTCGTATTCTGCGTAATGGACGCTCGTCTGGATAAGGAGGAGAGCGAGTCGAACGTGGAGCAGGAGGAGCCTTTCCGCGTGCGCGACATCGTCAGCATTATCAAGGTGCCCGCATTCTGGTACATCGCGATCCTCTGCTTGGTGTTCTACTCGGCTGTGTTCCCCTTCTTGAAGAACGCTACCGACTTTATGTTCAACAAGTATCCCATTGAGTTCGACTACGCTTCGTGGATTCCCGCAATGCTGCCCTTCGGTACGATTCTGCTGACCCCGATCTTTGGCGGTATCTATGACAAGGTAGGTCGCGGTGCTACGCTGATGTTGATCGGCTCGGTGCTGTTGTTCTTCGTTCACGTGGTATTTGCCACTCCGCAGATCACCAGCGTCGCTGTTGCTGTTGCGATGATGATCGTGCTCGGTATTGCATTCTCGCTCGTTCCCTCGGCAATGTGGCCCGCAGTAACCAAGATCGTTGAACCGAAGAAACTCGGCTCGGCTTACGCACTGATCTTCTGGTTGCAGAACGTAGGTCTGATGGGTGTGCCCCTGCTGATCAACTGGGTACTGAACGAGTATTGCATCGTGGGTACTCAGGTGCTCGATGGCGCAACCATCAACAAGTACGACTACACTACCCCGATGATGATCTTCGCTGCTCTGTCGTTCACGGCTATCATCTTCGCTATCCTGCTCAAACGCGAGGATAAGCGCAAGGGTTACGGCATCGAGGAGAAAAAATAACGAACAATAGCTGTTCTAAAACTCTGCGAGTGCAGCCATTCGGTTGGTTGCACTCGTTTTTTTGTATTGTGGTTTGAGGAAATTTAGCTACATTTGTGGGTTAATCTCCCTAAATATTATGGCAGCAAAAACTACATATCCCCATTTGGTCGAGCCGCAAGATGTCGATTTCACACTGCACGCCTCGATCTCGAATCTGATTGCAAAAACACTTAACGTGGCCGGCACCGACGCCGACAGCAAAGGCTTCGGCATTCGCGCCCTCAAACCCGAAAACCGTTCGTGGGTACTCTCGCGTATGGCTATCGAAATTGATCGTCGCCCTGCGGAATATACACCTTATAATATTACGACGTGGGTAAGCGACTATGGTCGCGCGATGAGCACCCGTAACTTTGTGCTCGATTGCGAGGGCGAGATCTTTGGTCGCGCAACGACACAATGGTCGATGATCGATTTCAATACGCGCCGTGCGGTCGATCTGCGCTATATCGCCGAGCACAACGACGCCGTTTGGAACGAGGAGCCGCCCATCGAGCGCGCAGGCAAATTGGCAGCTGTCGAGGCGGAAGGCACTATGACACATCGCGTTGCGTATAGCGATATCGACTTTAATCGCCATACAAATTCGTTGCGATATTTCGATCTTATGCTCGATTGTCTGCCCATCGAATTGCACGAAACGGAGCGTCCCGTAAGAGTCGATATCAACTTTTTGAACGAAACACGCTATGGTCAGGAGCTGACCGTCGGCTACCGACACGAAGGCGATCGTTGGGAGTTCGAGATCTCGACCGACGAAGGCACGGTCGCTTGTCGCACCACCTTCGAGTGGAAATAGCCCGAAACAAAATAGCCGCCGAGATCACTCCCGACGGCTATTAAAATCAAAAAGGGTAAGCTACTTATATCGCACCGCTACAACCACCTACCCTTGCTCGCTTCCGCGCCTGGGGGATTCAGCAGGAGCTGGTCGTATAAGACTTACCCGAGTGCAAATGTACGGATTTTTCTTATATTTGCAAAAAATTTACAACCGAAATGAAAAAAACACTCATTTGGACATTCATCACAGCGGTCGCCGTAGGGGCTACCGTGGCCGTGTGGGGCATCATCTCGTTCAAGGGTAACGCCGTGAAACAGAGCGCAGAGGTATATCTTTCGAAGCGCGCAGACTATACCGCTCTGCTCGATTCGATCAAACCCAAAATCGGACACCACTTGGCATTCGACATCTATGCCAAACGCCTCAATTTGGAGCAAACCTACAAGCCTGGGCACTACATTCTCGACCAGGGAATGAACGTGATCGAGATCGTGCGAATGATCAAGCTCGGTATGCAGACACCCATCAACGTTACATTCAACAATGCCAAAACGCCCGCCCAATTGGCCGGCAAACTCGCCCGTCAGATCGATGCCGATTCGGTCGAGATCGCTACGGTGCTGACCGATCAAGAGGTCGCTGAAAAATATGGCTACAAAAACCCGCTGACGATGTTCTCGATGTTTATACCCAACACCTACGAACTCTATTGGACCGTATCGCCCGAGCAGATTGTCGAGCGAATGGAGAAGGAGTCGGAGGCATTTTGGGCCGACCGCGACGCCAAGCGCAAGCGCAGCGGATTGTCGCGTTTGGAGGTGATGACGTTGGCGTCGATTGTCTATGAGGAGACCCGCGCAACGGACGAAATGGCCACTGTTGCAGGCGTTTATATCAACCGACTGAATAAGGGTATGCCCTTGCAGGCCGACCCGACCGTAAAGTATGCCGTGGGTGATTTCACACTGCGTCGAATTCTCCACAAGCACCTGCGTGTCGATTCGCCCTACAACACTTATAAAAATAAGGGACTGCCCCCCTCGCCTATCTGTATGCCCTCGATTGCTGCGATCGACGGTGTGCTCAACTTCGAGAAACACAACTATATCTATTTCTGTGCGCGTCCCACATTTGACGGTCATCACAACTTCGCTGCCACCTACACCGAGCATCTGCGCAACGCCCGCGCCTACACTAAGGAGCTGAACAAACGCAAGATTTACAAATAAATGAATATTAGATCTTTTGCCGTAGTGTTGATTGGGAAAAGACCGAAAATTTAGCCAAAATGGTTCGAAAATAATGCAATGAAAAACCGCCCCAAACGAGGCGGTTTTCATTTTCTTAAAATAGGCGTTGCAACATCACTACATCGTGCCAACCGTCAGCCCCCAATCGCCAACGACGTCGCACGCCGCACTCCTCGAATCCGCAACCCGCAAACAGAGCACGACAAGCCGCATTATCAGTATCAATATCGCAATACAACTGATTGAGCATCAGCACATCACGCGCATACTCCACGAGTAGTTTCAACGCCTCCGAAGCTCGTCCGCGACCACGCTCCTCATCGACAACCAACACCCCGACACCCGCACGTCGATTCAGCGGATCGAAATCGAACAGATCGACCGCACCCACCGCACTATCGTCCTCATTGAGCGCAATGACCAAACGCAGTTGGTGCGTGCGCCAAATGTCGTACTGCTGCTGCTCGATAAACGTACGCAGAATCTCGCGCGAAAAAGGCGCAACCGTGCCACTCACGCCCCACACCGCAGGGTCGTTTTCCCAACGGTACATCACCTCGACATCGTCGGGTTCGAGCGCACGAAGATGGATATTTTGACCACGCAGAAGCATAGACTTACAGACCGATAATCTTATTGCGAATCAACATCGCCACGCCCCACGCACCTGCGCTATCGTCGAGTTGCGACACACGGAACTTGGTATCCTTATAGACGAGATTGAGCGAATATTTGTTCGTTGCCGACTTCAAAGGCAACATCAGATAGTCGCCCGCAGCCGCCAGATTACCGCCAATAACCACCGTCTCGGGGTTAAAAATATTGATCAGATAGGCCACGCTCTTACCGATTTTCTCGCCCGCCTCCTCGATCAACTCAATCGAAAGATTATCGTCGTTGCGAGCTGCCTCGATAATATCGTCAATATGCACAGTTCCCTCAGTATCAACCTTTTCACGCAGAATCGAATTGACGCCCGAACGAATCATTCCGACCATTTTCTGTTCGAGAGCGATACCCGAAATCTCTGTTTCGAGGCAGCCCTTCTTGCCGCACGAGCAGATGATCTCGTTGTCGAAGAATGGCGTGTGACCGAACTCACCCGCAAAGCCACTCTTGCCATAATAGAGTTCGCCCTTCATCACAATGCCGATCGCCACACCACGGCCCAAGA
This sequence comes from Rikenellaceae bacterium, assembly GCA_017463585.1. Classification (GTDB taxonomy): domain Bacteria; phylum Bacteroidota; class Bacteroidia; order Bacteroidales; family Rikenellaceae; genus Alistipes. The sequence goes on from JAFTOX010000003.1 coordinate 418,633, forward strand.
ACAGATAGACCATATCGTTCTTCGGCGTGTCGGTCAGCGCACACTCGGCATAGCAACGTGCACGGGTATCGTTTTCGAGCAGTACACGCACACCAATTCGCTCTTCGAGAATCTGGCGCAACGAGCGGTCGCTCGACGTAAAATATTTATAACTGCAACCCGTATCGGGATTTACACGACCTGCGATACAGACACCGACGCCCAAAATCTTACCGCGATCGATGCCCGAATTGTCGATAAAATCGGATATCGAGGTGCAGATTTTTTCGAGACACTGCGGACGATCTTCCAACACGAAATCCTCGTCGCAATATTTGTGTATCACATTATTTTTCAGATCAGTAAGCACAAACATCATATAGTCGCGCGCAATCTCGACTCCTGCAAAATAGATTGCCGAATTGGCCAAACCAAAGATGTTCGGGCGACGACCACCCGGGGTTTCGACCTTGCCGTTGTCGGTCACGATATCCTCCTTGACCAACTCCTGAACGAGCTTGGTAATCGTCGGTACGCTGATGTGCAACTGCTTGGTCAGCTCGGCCAACGTACACTGACCATTCAAGGCCATATATGCAATGATATTTCGCTTGATGAGGCTATTCTTGTGAGTGATACCCTTCATCATATCGTCTTCGTGTTGATTGAAAAATTCTTTTAATGATGTCATAGAATTTTACTATTTACTCGATAATTATTAAACAAAATTAATAAAGTTTTTCAATAACACAACACTATTTTGAAAGTTTTTTCAAATAATCGGAAATTTCGAACAATAAAAAACGAGTGCAAAGGCGTTTATGACCACCTCTGCACTCGATCTATCAAAATCCGAAAAACCTTGCTCTACAACGTTGCCTTCGACACTGCATCAGCCTCGCGGTTGACCTTCTTGATCAAACCTTGAAGAACCGCACCGGGACCCAACTCTACAAACGAATCCGCACCATCGGCCAACATATTCTGGACGATGTATGTCCAACGAACGGGAGCCGTCAGCTGCGCAATCAAGTTAGCCTTGATCTGCTCGGGATCGGTGTAGGGCTTTGCGTCAACATTCTGATATACAGGGCATACGGGAGCTTTGAAAGGCGCCGCCTCGATGGCTGCTTGGAGCTCAACCTTAGCGGGCTCCATCAGTGGCGAGTGGAACGCACCACCCACAGGCAGACGCAACGCACGACGTGCACCAGCCGCCTTCAACTGCTCGCAAGCAGCGTCAACAGCCTCGATCGAACCCGAGATAACCAACTGACCCGGGCAGTTGTAGTTAGCCGCTACAACCACGCCATCAATCTCGGCGCAGATATCCTCAACGACCTTATCTTCAAGACCCAGCACAGCAGCCATCGTCGAGGGCTGAGCCTCGCACGCCTTCTGCATTGCTGCGGCACGCTTTGCCACCAGACGCAGACCGTCCTCGAAATCCAACGCTCCGGCTGCCACCAATGCGCTGAACTCTCCAAGCGAGTGACCTGCAACCATATCGGGCTTGAACTCCTCACCGAGAGCCTTAGCCATAATTACCGAGTGGAGAAAAACTGCGGGCTGAGTCACAAAGGTCTGCTTCAACTCCTCGTCCGTACCCGAAAACATAATGTCGGTAATACGGAAGCCGAGAATCTCATTAGCCTTCTCAAAAAGTTCCTTTGCGGCAGGAACATTCTCGTAGAGATCCTTACCCATACCCGAGAACTGCGAGCCCTGACCAGGGAATACAAATGCTTTCATAAATTGTTAGTTTTGTTATGTTTTACTCTGCCGCAAGCCTCTTTTGTATCCTCTTCTCCCTCTCTCGCGACGCCGCAAAGGTAATGATTCCGCGCAAAAAATCGGCACATTTTGATTAAATGTTGATAACTTACCTTATATAAATAGCGGAAATCAGACAAAATTTTGCTAAAATTGCAGGATTAAATACGGTGCGTATTGTGTTCTAACCCCATTTCGCACCCTAAACTCATTTAGAAAGACTATGTTAGCAATAATTCATTACATCGTTTTGGGCATCGCGTGTACCATAGTGCTGATTCTATCGGCAATTATGGTGGTAGTGCTGCGACCGTTCGATCCCGCTCGTCGTTGCATTCACGAGCTCTCGCGCGTGCTGACTCGTATCTTCTTCGCTTGGCCCAAGTGGCGCAAAATCGTGCGTGGCACAGAGAAGATCGACCGCAAGCAGGCCTACGTGATCACGATCAACCACACGAGTATGGTCGATATTCCGCTGGGATACCTCATTCCGCTCAACTTCCGTTGGGTATCTAAACGCGAGGTGTTCCGCATTCCGTTCTTCGGACAGATGCTTACGCTGCACGGCGACATCTGTATCGACCGTTCGTCGTCGGGCGCAATGTCGAAGGTGATCGAAGATGGCAAGAAGTGGATCGGTCGCGGTGCGTCGGTGGCGATTTTCCCCGAGGGTACGCGCTCGAAAGATGGCGAGATTCACCGTTTCAAGTCGGGTGCATTCACTCTGGCAAAGGAGGCAGGAGTGCCTATTCTGCCCGTTGTAATGCACGGCTCGGATACGTTGTTTGCTAACGGTTGGCGTCTGCCGTGGCGACACACCTTCCGCCTCGAAGTGCTCGATCCGATTCCCGCCGAGGTGGTGGCTGCGACCGAGTTACGCGAGCTGAGCGATATGGTACGCGAGAAGATGGTGGCGGCAAAGGAGATGCTCAAAAATATGAACGACTAAAAACAGGAGAACAACAATAATGGCTGAAACAACAGTACAATACAGCGATTCCGATATTAAAACCCTCAGCACGCGCGACCAGATGCGTCTGCGTCCGGGTATGTGGATCGGCAACTTAGGCGACGGTTCGCAACCCGACGACGGTATCTACACCCTACTCAAAGAGGTGGTCGATAACTCGATCGACGAGTTTATTATGGGTGCGGGTAAGGTCATCGAGATCACGATCGACGAGAACAAGCGCGTAACGGTACGCGACTATGGTCGAGGTATTCCGCTCGATAGTTTGGCAAATGCTGTGTCGAAGATCAACACCAGCGGTAAGTATGGCTCGGGCGCGTTCAAAAAGACAGTGGGTCTGAATGGTGTCGGTGTCAAGGCGGTGAATATGATGTCGAGCGAATTTACGGCTCGAAGTGTCCGCGATGGCGAGGCTCGCACGGTAAGCTACCAAACAGGCTTGGAGCTGAGCGACCGTCGTGAGAGTGGCGTGGAGGAGAAGAACGGTACGATGATCAGCTACGTGGTTGATGAGGACGTATTCGGCGTATATGAGTACAATATGGAGTACATTGAGCAGCGTCTGCGCAATTACACATATCTGAATCAAGGTCTTACGATCAAATTCAACGGCACGTCGTATCACTCGAAGAATGGTCTGCTGGATCTGCTGACCGAGAATATGTCGGGCGAGGAGCCGCTCTACCCCATCATTCACCTCAAAGGTAAGGATATCGAGGTGGCGATTACGCACGGCACAAGCTACGGCGAAACCTACTACTCGTTCGTAAATAGTCAGAATACGTTCCGTGGCGGTACGCACCAAGCAGCTCTGCGCGAGGCGGTTGCGAAGGTCGTTAAGGAGTTCTACAAGAAGGATTACGATCCGTCGGACGTGCGCACCTCGATCGTGGCTGCCATTAGCGTCAATGTCGAGGAGCCTGGGTTTGACTCGCAGACCAAGACTCGATTGGTGTCGAAAGATATGGAGCCCGAAGGTCCTACGGTGCGTCAGTATGTGATCGACTTCCTCAAACAGGAGTTAGACAACTATCTGCATAAGCACCCCGATACAGCCGGTGTGCTGAACAAGAAGATTCTCGAAAACGAGAAGGAGCGCAAGGCTATCTCGGGCGTACAGAAGAAGGCTCGTGAGATTGCCAAAAAGGTATCGCTCAACAACAAGAAGTTGCGCGACTGCAAGATTCACCTCTGCGACAAGAACGATCGTGCCGAGGAGTCGATGATCTTCATCACGGAGGGTAACTCGGCATCGGGTTCGATCACCAAGAGCCGCAATGTCCAGACACAGGCAGTTTTCTCGTTGCGAGGCAAACCGCTAAACTGCTTCGGACTGACCAAGAAGGTGGTCTATGACAACGAGGAGTTCAATCTGTTGCAGGCTGCGCTGAACATCGAGGAGGATATGGACAATCTGCGTTACAACAAGGTGATCATCGCAACCGATGCCGATGTCGATGGTATGCACATTCGACTGCTGATGATGACCTTCTTCCTGCAATTCTTCCCCGATGTGATTCGTCAGGGTCACTTGTACGTATTGCAGACCCCGCTGTTCCGAGTGCGTAACAAGAAGGAAACACACTACTGTTACAGCGAAGAGGAGAAACAGCGTGCAATAATCAAGTGCGGAGCAACGGCCGAGATCACCCGATTCAAAGGTTTGGGTGAGATTTCACCCGAGGAGTTCGGTGAGTTTATTGGTGAGAAGATGCGTCTGGACAAGGTGCGTCTGACCAAAGATGACCCGATTCACGATATGTTGGAGTTCTATATGGGTAAGAACACCTACGATCGTCAGAACTTTATCATTGACAACCTGCGTATCGAGGAGGATTTGATCGAGAATATGGACAAGTACAACTCGGCAGAGGCAGAGGCAGTCTAAACTTTTGATTTGAAAAAGAGAAAACAACAAATATAAATGGACGAGAATAACATTATAACCGAAGAGTTGAACGCAACCGAAGAGCAGACTTCGCAGCGCACGAGCGGTAAGTTCGGCAAGCTGATGGAGGACGCAAGCGGTACGCGCAAACTCACGGGAATGTATAAGAATTGGTTTTTGGATTACGCCTCGTACGTAATCTTGGAGCGCGCTGTGCCCCACGTCGAGGACGGTTTGAAGCCTGTGCAGCGACGTATTCTGCACTCGATGAAGCGTATGGACGACGGTCGCTATAACAAGGTGGCAAACATCGTCGGTCATACGATGCAGTTCCACCCCCACGGCGACGCCTCGATTGGCGACGCACTGGTGCAGCTCGGACAGAAAGATCTGCTAATCGACTGCCAGGGTAACTGGGGTAACATTCTGACGGGCGACGCTGCGGCTGCTCCGCGATATATCGAGGCTCGATTGTCGAAATTTGCACTCGACGTGGTCTTTAACCCGAAGACTACGGAGTGGATGGCGTCGTATGATGGTCGTAATCAAGAACCTGTAACTCTGCCTGTTAAGTTCCCGCTGTTGCTGGCGCAGGGTGTCGAGGGTATTGCCGTAGGTTTGGCTTCGAAGATTCTGCCCCACAACTTCAACGAGTTGATCGACGCTTGCGTGGCGCATTTGCAGGGCGAGGATTTTACGCTACTGCCCGACTTCCCGACGGGTGGTCTGGTCGATTGCTCGCGTTATAATGACGGTCTGCGTGGCGGTGCGGTGAAGATTCGCGCACGCATTTCGAAGATCGACAAACGCACGCTGGCGATCACCGAGATCCCATTCACGACTACGACCGAGAGTATCAAGGAGTCGATCGTGAAGGCCAACGAGAAGGGCAAGATCAAGATTCGCAAGGTGGAGGACAACACCGCGCAGAAGGTTGAGATCATCGTTCACGTGGCACCCGATGAGTCGACCGACAAGACGATCGACGCACTGTACGCATTCACCGATTGCGAGGTTTCGATTTCGCCCAACTCATGTGTGATCTATGAGGATAAGCCTCATTTCTTGGGCGTTAGCGAGATTTTGCGCCGCTCGGCCGAGCACACCAAGTCGTTGCTGAAACAGGAGTTGGAGATTAAGCTCGACGAGTTGAATGCTCAATGGCACTCGACCTCGCTCGAAAAGATATTTATCGAGAACAAGCTTTATCAGTTGATCGAGGGTTGTCGTTCGCGCGAGGAGGCATACGAGGCAGTCGATCGAGGGTTGGAGCCCTTCAAGAAGTTGTTGCAGCGCGAGGTTACACACGACGACGTAGTCAAACTGACTCAGTTGCAGTTCATTCGCATTTCGAAATACGACTCGACGAAGGCCGACGAGCTGATTCGCGGTATCGAGGAGGATATTCGCAAGGTTAAGCACGACCTGAAACATCTGGTCGAGTATGCCGTTGCCTACTACACCCGTATCAAGGAGAAGTATGGCAAGGGTCGCGACCGTCGCAGCGAGTTGCGCGAGTTCGATTCGATCGAGGCCGCGAAGGTGGTTGTGGCAAATGCCAAACTATATGTCAATCGCGCCGAGGGTTTCTTCGGTATCGGCAACTCGATGCGTAAAGATGAGTTCGTATGCGACTGCTCGGATCTGGACGAGGTACTCGTTATGACCAAAGATGGTCGCTACAAGGTTACCAAGATTCAGGACAAGGATTTCTTCGATAAGAACATATATTATATAGGTATATTCAAGCGCAACGACGAGCGCACGATCTACAACATCTTGTACCGTGACGGTAAGGGCGGTGCAATTATGATGAAACGCTGTGCGATTAAGGGCGTTACGCGCGATAAGGTCTACGACATCACAAAGGGCACGCCCAAGAGCGAGGTGATCTATATGACGGTCAACCCCAATGGCGAGGCCGAGGTTTTGAAGGTTTACTTCAAGCCGCGTCCGCGATTGAAGCGCGCAATTGTCGATTTGGATTTCTCGACTCTCGCAATCAAAGGTCGCCAGAGTCAGGGTAATCTGTTCTCGCGCTACGGCATTCACAAGATCGTGATGAAGGAGCGAGGCACATCAACCCTCGGCGGACAGAATATCTATTTCGATGAGGATATTATGCGACTCAATGCCGACGGACGTGGCCGATTGCTCGGTGAGTTCAGTGGCGACGATCGTATTATCGTGATGACTGCCAAGAACTTATACTACACGACGGGCTACGACCTCGGACACCACTTCCCCGAAGATGTGATCAGCGTCGAGAAGTTCGATTCGGCACGCACCTACTCGGTTGTCTATTTCGACAAGGTGGCTGGTTACTTCTACCTCAAACGCTTCAATGCCGAGGCAGGCGACAAGACGCAGTACTTCCTCGACGAGGAGGGTACGATGCAGCTCATCGCTATCTCGACTGACGAGCGTCCTCGCTTGGAGATCACTTACAAGGGCGCACAGGCATCACGTCCCGCTGATACGATTACGGTTGCCGACTTTATCGGTATCAAGAGCCATCGCGCAAAGGGCAAGCGATTGTCGACCTATGACGTTGATACGCTGACCTTTGTCGAGCCTGAGGAGGTGCCCGAAGAGGAGCAGCAGCCCACGCCCCAGCCCGTAGCTGCGGAGGTGCCTGCGGCCAGCGACGATGTCGATTTCGAGATCATTCGCAATGCGCCCGATGAGGAGATGGACGGCAGTGGTGAGCAGTTGAATCTGTTTTAACGAACGGTAGAGATGAAGTTGTTTCTGATTGGATATATGGGTTGCGGCAAGAGCTCGCTCGGTCGACGTTTGGCGCGTCGATTGGCGGTCGATTTCGTCGATATGGACAAGGCGATCGAGGCTGAGGCCGAGATGACCATACCCCAAATATTTGCTACCGAAGGCGAGGAGGCTTTTCGTCAGCGCGAACGCGATATGATCACAAAACTCGGAACGGAGGAGGGTGATCGAATTATCGCAACGGGTGGCGGTGCTCCGTGCCGCGAGGGCAACTTGGAGTTGTTAAATTCGTTTGGCTCAACAATTTACCTCAAATTGCCACCCGAAATTCTCGTTACGCGATTGTGCCGCCACAAGGAGAAACGACCACTCATTGCGGGTAAGACCGACGAGGAGGTTGCTGAGTTTGTCAGCCGTTCGCTCTCGGAGCGTGAAACGTTCTACCATCGTGCCTCGATCGTGATCGACTGCGCAGGTCGTAGCGACGACTATATCGTTGAACACCTTTACAATTTTATGAGATATAATAAGTAAAACAAAATACAATAAAGAGTTATGGTTCTGTTTTTTGCACAAGATGACAAGATCTACGCTGTGGATAGTTGCGTAGAGTTCGATCAATCGGCAATCGAAAAGTTAGAATGGCTTTTCTCGGGCGCAAAGCTCGTTGAGAGCGATCGTATCGATGGCAAATTCGTTGGTCCGCGCCGCGAAATGATTACCCCTTGGAGCACCAATGCTGTCGAGATCACTCAGAATATGGGTTTGGAGGGTATCCGCCGAATCGAGGAGTTCGTTGCCGATGGCGAAAATACCCCATTCGATCCAATGCTGAATCGCCGCTACGAGGCTCTGGATCAGTCGATCTACGTAATCAACAAAGAGCCCGAAAAGATCGTATATATCGACGACATCGAGAGCTACAACAAGGCTGAGGGTCTGGCCCTGAGCGAGGAGGAGATTGCATACCTCAAAGAGGTGAGCCAGAAGATGGGACGCCCGCTGACCGATAGCGAGGTGTTCGGTTTCTCACAAGTCAATTCGGAGCACTGCCGTCATAAGATCTTCGGCGGTACGTTCGTGATCGATGGCGAGGAGAAGCCTTCGTCGCTGTTCAATATGATCAAGCACACGACCAAGACCAACCCCAACCGCGTTACGTCGGCTTACAAGGACAACTGCGCATTCTTGCAGGGACCGGTTGTTGAGCAGTTCTCGCCCGAACGCCACGATGTGCCTGATTACTTTACGGTTAAGGATTTCGAGAGCGTTATTTCGATCAAAGCCGAGACCCATAACTTCCCCACAACCGTTGAGCCTTTCAATGGTGCAGCTACGGGTACAGGCGGTGAGATCCGCGACCGTATCGCTGGTGGTAAGGGTGCCTTCCCCGTTGCTGGCACGGCAGTATATATGACCGCATATCCCCGTTTGGACGATTCGCACACGTGGGAGGCACAGATGCCCCCTCGTAAGTGGCTCTATCAGACTCCCGCCGATATTCTGATCAAGGCATCGAACGGTGCGAGCGATTTCGGTAACAAGTTCGGTCAGCCACTGATCTGCGGTTCGCTACTTACATTCGAGCACGGTGAGCAGGGCAAGGAGTATGGTTACGACAAGGTAATTATGCAGGCGGGCGGTATCGGCTATGGTCGCAAGGTCGATAGCCTGAAAGATGAGCCGACGACGGGTAATAAGGTCGTTCTGCTCGGTGGCGACAACTACCGTATCGGTATGGGCGGTGGCGCAGTTTCGAGCGTGGCAACGGGTGAGTATCAGAGCGATATCGAGTTGAATGCTATCCAGCGTTCGAACCCCGAAATGCAGAAACGTGCCTACAACGCTATTCGTGCCGTAAGTGAGGAGGACAACAACCCCATCATCTCGATCCACGACCACGGTGCAGGTGGTCACTTGAACTGCCTCAGTGAGTTGGTTGAGACGACGGGTGGTCGCATTGATATCGACCAACTGCCGATTGGCGATCCTACCCTCTCGCACCGCGAGATCATCGGTAATGAGTCGCAGGAGCGTATGGGTCTGGTGATCGACGCTAAATATATCGACCACTTGAAGCGTATTGCTGACCGCGAGCGCGCGCCGATGTACACCATTGGCGAAACAACGGGCGATATGCAATTTACCTTCGTCGATAATCGCACGGGCGAAAAGCCGATCGATTGGCAGTTGGAGTATATGTTTGGCAAGGCTCCCCGCACCATTATGCGCGACAATAAGATGGCAAGCAACTTCGACGAGGTCAAGTACTCGACCACCAATATCATAAAGTACATCGAGCAGGTGCTCCAAATCGAGGGCGTCGCTTGTAAGGATTGGCTGACCAACAAGGTCGATCGCTCGGTAACGGGCAAGATCGCCGTACAGCAGACCGCAGGCGAGGTGCAGGTGCCGCTGAATGACTACGCTGCCGTAGCTATTGATTATCAAGGCAAAGCGGGTATCGCAACGGCATTGGGCCACGCTCCCGTAGCTGCAATGATCGACTCGAAGGCCGGCTCGCGTCTGGCTATCGGTGAGGCACTGACCAACATCGCTTTGGCTCCGCTGAGCTACGGTTTGAAGGGTGTTTCACTCAGCGCAAACTGGATGTGGCCCTGCCGCAACGAGGGTGAGGACGCTCGTCTGTATGATGCAGTGGAGGCTGCAAGCAATATGGCCGTAGAGTTGGGTATCAATATTCCTACGGGTAAGGACTCGCTGTCGATGACCCAGAAGTATAAGGACGGCAAGGCTGTGATCGCACCGGGTACGGTGATCATCACTTCGGCAGCCGAGGTGAGCGACGTTAAGCAGTGTGTTCGTGCAGCGTTGAAGCACTCGAAGAGCAGTTTGGTTTATGTCGATATGAGCCGTTCGGAGTTCGACTTGGGCGGTAGCGCTTTTGCTCAAACCGTTGGTAAAGTGGGCGATAAGGCTCCCGATATTGCGTCGGCAGGCTACTTCGCTGCTGCGTTCGAGGGCGTGCAGAAGTTGGTTCGTGAGGGCAAGGTAATGGCTGGTCACGATGTTTCGGGCGGGGGTCTGATTACGGCCCTGCTTGAAATGACCTTTGCCGACAACTCGACAGGTGCAACAGTCAATCTCGACGTGCTGGGCGAGCAGGATCTGATCCGCGTATTGTTCAGCGAGAAGCCGGCTATGGTAGTGCAAGTTGCAGATGCTAAGGCGGTTATCGGCGAGCTGACTGCGGCAGGTGTTGATGCTTACGAGCTGGGCGAGGTGAATTTGGATCGTCAGTTTGTGGTTAAGGCTTGTGGCGTTGAGTTCGAGCTATTGCAGAACCATCTGCGCGATTTGTGGTACAAGACTTCGTACCTGCTCGACTGCCGCCAGAGTGGCGAGAAGAAGGCTGCCGAGCGTTACGCAAACTACGCTCAACAGCCGTTGCAGTTCCGCTTCCCCGAGGGCTTCGAGGGTAGCTACTCGTCGCTCGGAATCGACCCGAAACGTCGTGAGCGTACGGGCGTGAAGGCTGCTATCATTCGTGAGAAGGGTACGAACGGTGAGCGCGAGATGGCATACTCGCTGTTCTTGGCTGGTTTCGACGTTAAGGACGTGACTATGACCGACTTAGTAAGTGGTCGTGAGACGTTGGAGGACGTGAATATTATCGTATTCTGCGGTGGTTTCTCGAACTCGGACGTACTCGGCTCGGCTAAGGGTTGGGCAGGCGCATTCCTCTACAACGAGGCTGCAAAACGCGCTCTGGACAACTTCTATGCACGCGAGGATACCCTCTCGCTGGGCGTTTGCAACGGTTGCCAGCTGATGATCGAGTTGGGTCTGATTACCCCCGAGGACGCAGTGAAACCGCGTATGCTGCACAACGATAGCCACAAGTTCGAGTCGTCGTTCGTAGGTCTGGACGTTGAGCAGAGCAACGCTGTGATGTTCAGTTCATTAGTCGGTTCGAAGTTGGGTATCTGGGTAGCCCACGGCGAGGGTAAGTTCTCGCTGCCGATGGACGAAAAGCACTACAACATCGCACTGAAATATAGCTATGCCGAATACCCCGCTAATCCCAACGGTAGCGACTATGCCGTAGCAGGTGTTGCGTCGGCTGACGGTCGCCACGTAGCGATGATGCCCCACTTGGAGCGCGCTATCAAACCGTGGAATTGGGCATACTATCCCGAGCAACGCGAGGACGAGGTTACGCCTTGGATCGAAGCATTTGTCAATGCTCGCAAGTGGATCGAGGAGAAGTTGAAGTAATCGCTATAAACAATTGAATACTAAGGGCAACAATAACCCTATCGGGGTATATGATTCAGGATTGGGAGGTTTGAGCGTGTGGCGCGAGCTACACGCCAAACTGCCCAATGAATCACTCACGTACCTTGCCGATGGAGCAAATTGTCCCTACGGCGGTCGTCCCAAAGAGGAGATACGTCGTTTTGCAGATGAGGCCGTCGGTGCGTTGATAGCCGACGGAGCTAAGATGGTCGTCGTGGCGTGCAATACCGCCACGGCTGCTGCCATCGACTTCCTGCGTGCGAAATATGCCAACATTCCAATCGTCGGAATGGAGCCGGCTGTGAAGCCCGCCGCAATGGCAACACGCACGGGAGTGGTCGGAGTACTTGCTACGGCAGGCTCACTTGGAGGAGATCTATTCCTTAGAACATCAGCACGTTATGCCGACCGAGCACGATTCATCGCTGCCGTTGGTGAGGGCTTTGTCGAGATCGTCGAGCAGAGTCGTGAGGCTACACCCGAGGCCGAAGAGGCTGTGCGTCGCGTGGTGGAGCCGCTGCTGGACGAGGGAGCAGATCAGATTGTGCTTGGTTGCACGCACTACCCCTTTCTGCGAGAGGTGATTGAGCGTGTGATTGGCGAACGTGAGGTGGCCGTTATCGACCCTGCACCAGCTGTGGCGCGACGTGTCGAACAGCTGCTCGACCAATTCTATCTACGTGCCGACGAGGGCAACGAGGCACAATATCGTTTCAAAACCTTTGCCTCAGATGATTACCTGAATCGTCTGACACACAAGGCTTCGGAAATCATTTCAAGATAAAATCAAAGGCAAACTTCGCAGATACATATTTTTTTTGTATCTTCGTGGTGTTAATATGAAGTATTATGCCCTCAATCAAAAATAAGAACACAAAAACAAACTCCGCCGCCAACAAAAAGGGCGGAGAAACTAAACGTTGGACCGTCGGATTATTAATGCTCTTTGTGGGCATCTATCTGGCGTTGGCTATCCTTTTCTATTTGCTCAACTGGAAGGTCGATTGCAGCGCATTGGCTGACTACGTACGCTTCAAAGGTAACGAAGAGCGATTGGCAATGATTACGTTCGAGAATTTCTGCGGACGTAATGGTGCTACTATTGCTAACCTACTGATTGGCAAATCGTTCGGTCTATTCGGTGCGATTATTCCGTTCTTGCTTATGATCGGCGGTTGGCGAATTACACGTGGCGAAAGAACGCATTTCAACCGTATGATGAGTATCGGTGTGCTCATTTTGTTACTCGGAATGCTGACACTTGGATTTATTTTCAAGGAGCAATGGGGTATTTTCGGTAGCGGTCTGGGCGGTCGCTGGGGCATCTATGCAGCTACGACGATCACTAAGTCGATCGGTCCCGTTGGAACTATTCTGACAATTTTGGTCGGCTGGATTCTGACCGGCGTCTACATCAATCGTAGCTTTATTAATAAGGTGAACAAGGTTGGTGAGGCGATCGCTGACGGTGGAATAAAGGCTGGCAAGGCTGCTATTGATCTGGTAGCCAAGGGTGTAGAAAAAACGCACAAGGTAGCACCCGCAACAAAAACGACCAACGAGCCGACGACGAACGAGATAAATCACCCGCAGATCGAGGATGAGCCCACGACCTTCGAACAGCAAATTCAGCCCGTATCGGTTGCAGTAGCGTCGACTGATGAGCCCGAAGATGATGAGGATATTTTCATCGAGAAGGTAGACGACGAAGTTAAGCCCGAACCTAAGGAGGACCCAATAAAGAATGAGAACGGGATTATCTATCAAGATGACGATCTTACGGTTACGTCCGTTTCGGGTGGTAATACCCCTTCGGCTGAAACAACTCCCACACCGATGGCTGAGAATCCGACTGCGACCGCCGAAAAGCCCTCAAACGAGGTCGATGTAGAGGACGACGGATTGAAGATTGTCGTTATTGATCATAAAGAGAAAGAGTTGGACGACAACGAGATAGACCTCAAAGAGTATGATCCAGCGAAGGATCTGCCCAAGTATCAGCGTCCGCCCGTCACCCTGCTCGAAGATCACTCGATGGACGTAGAGGTTTCGAACGAGGAAATTTACGAGAACAAGGAGCAGATTAAGACGACGTTGCAGAATTTCGGCATTGAGATTTCGAAGATCAAGGCAACGGTTGGTCCGACGGTAACGCTCTATGAGATTATCCCCGCACCAGGTATCAAGATTGCGAGAATCAAGAGCCTTGAAGAGGATATTGCAATGAGCCTCAAAGCGTTACGCATTCGTATCATCGCGCCTATTCCGGGTAAAGGTACGGTCGGTATCGAGGTTCCGAACAAGGATCGTGACGTGGTTTCGATGTTGTCGGCGGTGAAATCGGCACGCTTCCAGCAGTCGAAATTCGAGTTACCCGTTGTGCTTGGTCGTACGATCCAGAACGAGAACTTTGTGATCGATTTGGCGAAGATGCCTCACTTGCTGGTTGCAGGTGCTACGGGTCAAGGTAAGTCAGTGGGACTCAACGCGATAATCACTTCGTTGTTGTACAAAAAGCACCCCTCGGAGTTGAAATTCGTGATGATCGACCCGAAGCGTGTTGAGTTGTCGTTGTATGCACCGCTCGAAAAGCATTTCTTGGCAAAGATGGAGAGCGAGGACGACGCCATACTTACTGATCCTCAGAAGGTTATCTATACGCTTAATTCGCTTGTTGTCGAGATGGAGCAGCGCTATGAACTGCTGCGTCAGGCCTCGGTTAAGAAGATCACCGAGTACAACGACAAGTTCCGCAGCCGCCGACTGAACCCGCAGAAGGGTCATCGCTTCTTGCCCTACTTGGTGGTGGTGGTCGACGAGTTTGCCGACTTGATTATGACTGCAGGCCGTGAGATCGAGACTCCGATTGTACGTCTGGCGCAGATGGGTCGTGCCGTTGGTGTACATTTGATCATTGCAACTCAACGACCTGAGGTTAAGGTTATTACGGGTTTAATTAAGTCAAACTTCCCCGCACGTATTGCCTTCCGAGTGATGTCGATGATGGACTCGCGTACGATCATTGACACCACGGGCGCTAACCAGCTGATCGGTTGCGGTGATATGTTATTGAGCCTCAATTCAGAGCAGACGCGTATTCAGTGTGCGTTTGTCGATACGCCTGAAATTGAGAATATTATATCGTTCATATCGCGTCAGCAGGGATATACTACACCCTATGCGTTGCCCGACTATGTGCCCGAAAACAACGAGGCTCCCTCGTCAATGAGTGGCGAGGCTGGACGATTCGATCCAAAGATCGCCGAGATTGCCCGCTGGTTTGTGCAGAATGGCGGACAAGCCTCGACGTCGTCGATTCAGAGTAGTTTCGAGGTGGGATTCAATCGAGCACGACGAATTATGAATCAGCTCGAACATATAGGCGTTGTCGGCCGTCAAGAAGGCAGCAAGCCTCGCGATTTGAAGGTGACCGATATCTACGCATTGGAGCGCATTCTGCAAGATTTAGGTTTGAGTTAATATTAAAGCGAAAGATAAGATGAAGAAGTTTATTGCATTCATTTTCACATTGTTGTGCACAGCAAATGTATGTGCACAGAGCGACGACAGTGCTAAGGTTTTGATTGGTCGTCTGTCGGAGAAAATACGTGCGATGGAGAATTATGAGGTGGAATTTAACGTCAAGAGCGGCGACCAGACTATCAAGGGTTATTACGCCGTGAGTGGCGAAAAATATTACATAAGCATCGGTGACGCCGAGGTCTACTGCGATGGTAGCGCTCGCTATGAAGTGAACCCGCAGAACAAGGAGGTTACCGTCGATGCCGTTGATACTAAGTCACATAACATCTTGACAAATCCCACACGTGCATTCGATTTTATCGATGGTGAGTTTACGTTTGCGACCGTTGGCTCTGCTGACGGAGCTACGACCGTGAAGCTGACCTCGACTGCCGAGAATGCCGCTTTGGGAACTATTTTCGTGACGATCGACAGCGCAACAGCTCAGCCTCGCTCGCTGACCTATGACGTTGATGGCGACCAGATTGTAGTCGAAATTGCGTCGCTCAACGAGATGGTCGGTATGGTCGACATCTCGATGTTTACCTTCGACAAGGGCAACTATCGTGGCTATGAAATCGTCGATTTCAGATAGTTCATCACACAATCATTCACAACAAATGCCGTCCTCAATCGCAGGGCGGCATTTTTCTTTACGAGTGCGCGCGTTAATCGGTTGACGGGCATAGTCTGTGTTTCAAATGCTATATCCTCCCCCTCAGCCCTACATACATAGCAAAAACAAACCGGACCCGCCATCGGCAGATCCGGTCTATTTTGCGCACTCGCGCGCGACGCGTGAGTAATTACTCCTCCTCAGCGGGAGCAGCAACCTCCTCAGCAGCCTCCTCTACGGGAAGATCAACCTGGTTGGGCATAGCAGCCTGGTTGCCAATCTTCTCCATAATAGCCTCGCTATCCTTCGAGATTGCGTTGTTGCTTGCTGCAACACGGTCGTCGTCCATTACCCAAACGGTAGCCAAGCTCAGCACTGCGATAGCGATAGCGGTTACCCAAGTTACCTTCTCGAGGAAGTTGTTGGTCTCGCGAACACCTGCAACCTGATTAGCAGCACCGAAGTTAGCAGCCATACCACTCTTGGGATTCTGCATCAGAACAGCCAAAATGAGGAAAAGCGCGATAACTGCAATTACGATACAAATAAAAGTCATTGTGTATTAGTTTTTAATTGTTTATATTTTTCTCTATATTCGAAATAATCTCGGCAAAGTAAACACTTTTTTCGGAATTTTGCAAACTTAATTGACGATATATTGCAATTGCCTGCTCGTAAAGCCCCTGAGAGAGGTAAATTTCCGCCAAATCCTCGCTTACATACTCGTCCTCAGCGTCCGAAATGGCGGCTAATGTCACATCGGGAGCCGTGTCCGAATCGCCCTGCTCAGCCACAATTCGATAGTCACCAACATTCAAAAAACGCTCGATAATATCGTCATCGGTCATCGCCGTAAGCTTGGCCACATCGACCTGCGACAGCGCCAACGACGACGCTCCGCGAGCGTGCAACACCAACTCCAACGCCTCGTCCTCATTGCCGCTCACCAGACGGCGGATAATACGTGCAGCAGAAAACCATTCGTGGCGAGCGATCAAAGCGTCCAGCTCAGCCACAACCGCCTCACGATCGCACTTTGCCTGCTCAACCGACGTTGTGCTACCCTCCTCGGTGAATCTTTCAATTACGCTACTCATCTCATTACCAATTAGATACGGCTGCATTGAAGATATCGTCCACCAACTTCTCAACAATCTCGGGAATCAGTGCCCCCTCGACCTCCTGCAACAACTTGCTCGAATCGTAGTCGGCAAAGGCCGAGAAGGTGCGGTTGTTGATGTTATACTGCGGTTCGAGTGCATTCGTAAAACGTACTCGAACGGTGATTGTCAAGCGGTTAAGCACAGCATACTCCTGACTCGACACCGACGCCGTAGTCGAGGTATAGTTGACAATTTCACCCTCAAAAGCCAAGTCGCCACCCTCGTTGACCTGCTGCAAACGGGTCTGGCGCGAGAAACGATCCTTCAACGCCTCAGTGAGGGTCGAGCTTAAAATCGGAGCCACCATCGCCGCATTGTTCGGGAAGTAGGCAATACTCACCGTTTTGGCATTTGCAGGAATAGATGCGCCTGAGAATGAGTATTTTACCGTGCAACTCGGTAGCAACGTCAGCGTTGCCGTCAGCAGTGCGAGTGCGAGATATTTCAGTTGTTTCATCATCGTAAAATTCAAAATTAATCCTCCGTAATACCCAACTCTTTGATCTTGCGATAGAGCGTACGCTCGGACATAAACAATTCGCGCGCCGCATCACGACGACGACCATTATTATTGCGCAAAGCACGCACAATCTGCTCACGCTGAGCGTCAGCCTTAGTCTGCGCGGGACGCTGCGAAGGATCTTCATTGGTTACGTCCTCACTATCAGCATATTGCTCTACCTCCTCGTAATCGTGAATCGGCGTAGACGTGGGCAGCAGAGCCTTATAGTCTTTCTGCGGCTGGTGATAGCCTACATCGGGCGACTGGCGCAACGCATCAGCCAACATTCGCTTCAAATCGTTGATATCCTTCTTCATATCGAACAGCACCTTGTAGAGCAGTTCGCGTTCGTCGCTCATATCGTTTGCAGAGTGGTTGCGCGGATTCGAGATCACCGACACCGACTTCACACCATCTTGTTCGGGCAGGTAGCGCGACAAAATCTGCGGAGTGATAATGCGAGCCTCCTCGATGGCCGAAATCTGCTCCGCCACATTCTTCAACTGACGGATATTTCCACGCCAATAGTACGACTCCAACATCTGGCGAGCCTCGTCCGAAAGCGTGATCGAAGGCATCTTATATTGCAACGCCACATCGGCTGCGAACTTACGGAATAACAGATAGATATCGCTGCGACGTTCGCGCAGAGGGGGCACCTCGATGGGTACCGTATTCAGACGATAGTAGAGATCCTCACGGAAGCGTCCATCGGCGATTGCAGCCTGCAACGAGATGTTCGTTGCTGCCACTACACGCACGTTGGTTTTGAGCACCTTCGACGAGCCTACACGCATAAACTCACCCGTCTGCAACACTCTGAGCAGACGCACCTGAGTCGAATGAGGCAGTTCAGCCACCTCGTCCAAGAAAATCGTACCGCCATCGGCCACCTCGAAGTAGCCTTTACGCGCCTCGGTTGCACCCGTGAAAGAGCCTTTCTCGTGACCAAACAGCTCCGAATCGATCGTACCCTCGGGAATTGCACCACAGTTTACGGCGATATATTGTTGATGTTTGCGTGACGAGTAGGCGTGGATCACCTGCGGAAAAAACTCCTTACCCACACCGCTCTCACCAGTAACCAACACCGATAGATCGGTCGGTGCGACCTTGACCGCGATCTCCAAAGCGCGATTCATCGCCTCACTCGTGCCGATTATTCCAAAGCGTTGCTTGATCTGTTGTAAATCCAATTGCAAACCCATAAATAGTTCGTTTTCGTTACTACCCTTGTGCGATTACTCGCTTACCTCGGTCGATTCAACCGCCTCGTCCACGATCTGTTCAAACTGCTCGATCGGCTCCTCTTCGTAGCCATAGATGTCATCTTGCGCACGGCTACTCAACCAACCGTAAACAATTGCACCAACAGCCAGCAGCGCAGCTACAATCGCGATAATCACAAACTTATCGACACCTCGGCCCGTGCTATGACCAACATAGCGAATGTCGTCCTTCGAGGGACGCTGAGGCTTACCATAACGCAGACCCTTAACGTACGACTCGGGCTCCATCAACGGACGCTCGTACTTGGGCAACGTAGGCGCAACAGGCTGAGGCACTGACTCAACTGCGGGCTCGGGTGCGGTTGCAGGCTCAGTTGCGGGCTCGGGTTGTTCCTCAATCGTCGGCTCGGGCTCGGCTATGACCTCCGGCTCAGGCTCTGCGATCGGCTCGGGTGCGACTGCGGGCGTCGGCTCTGCGACTGCGGGAACGGCAATTTCAACTCCCGTATTGGGGTCATACTCAAAACGATACAACCCATCTTCGGCCAACGACAGACGACCAATGCCATTGAGCGTCGCCGTACCACCGCTCTCAACCTTATGACGAATCTCGAACACAAAGCGGTCGATCATATTCATCGCATCGATTGCCGACAAGCCGTCAGCCATCAGCTGGCGCATCAGTACGCCATCGTCCTGCTTCAAAAGCTCGACAAAAATCAGATCGCCATTCGACGGATTAACCACAAATGCTCCGAGATTCGGTACGACCAAACGCTTGTTCAGCAAGAGGTATCGGGTAATATATTCACAAATCATCGTAGTTCAACGTTAAATAAATCGCTCAAAATTACGGTTTTTTTCGCAGAATTCGATGTTTTCGCGCCTTTTTTTAATAAATATACGAAAAACGTAGTAAAATCGAAAAATAATCATTTACTTTGCATCGCGAATGACGGCGAAAAGTAACTCGATTACTTTGGCACGAAAATCGACCAAGTAACTCACTCGGATTTTAATTTTACTAACAACCCGAAATGAAAAACAAGTACATTGACTTGATCGAACAGACGTTCGACTTCCCGCAAGACGAGTTCTCGGTAGAGGACAACGAACTCTATTTCCACGACATTCCGTTGATGGAAATCATCAAACAGTATGGTACTCCGCTCAAAATTACTTACCTGCCCAAGATCTCATCGCAAATCAATCGCGCCAAGCGTTTGTTCAATGTAGCAATGGCTAAGGTGGACTACCAGGGTAGCTACAATTACTGCTACTGCACCAAGTCGTCGCACTTCTCGTTCGTGCTCGAAGAGGCTCTGAAAAACGATATTCACCTCGAAACATCGTCGGCATACGATATCCATATCATTAAGGCTCTGTACGATAGCGGCGTGATCGACAAGGATCGCTACATCATTTGCAACGGTTTCAAGCGTCCGCAGTATGTCGAGAACATCGCTTCACTGATCAATTCGGGATTCATCAACACGATTCCCGTGATCGACAACAAGGAGGAGATCGACCTATTTACCGACGTAATCGAAAAGAGCTGCAAGGTGGGTATCCGCATTGCGTCGGAGGAGGAGCCTAAGTTCGACTTCTATACCTCGCGTTTGGGTATTCGCTACAACGACATCATCGATTTCTACAAGCAGAAGATCAAACACAACAAGAAGTTCAAGCTCAAAATGCTCCACTTCTTCATCAATACAGGTATCAAGGATACGGCCTACTATTGGAATGAGTTGCGCAAGTGTATCAGCGTTTATTGTGAGTTGAAGAAGGTTTGCCCCGACTTGGATAGCTTGAATATCGGAGGTGGTTTCCCGATCAAGAACTCGCTCAACTTCGAGTACGAATACGAATATCTGGCCGAAGAGATCGTGGCGCAGATCAAGCACTCGTGCAACGAAAATGGCGTGCCCGAGCCCAATATCTTCACCGAGTTCGGTTCGTTCACCGTGGGCGAAAGTGGCGCAGTGCTCTACTCGATTGTCAATCAAAAACAGCAGAACGACCGCGAGTTCTGGTATATGATCGACAGTTCTTTCATCACTACTCTGCCCGATACGTGGGGTATCAAGCAGCGCTACATTATGCTCGCAATCAACAATTGGGACAAGGAGTATCAGCGTGTTCACTTGGGTGGTTTGACCTGCGACAGCGAGGATTATTACAATGGCGAGTCGCACACCAACGCCATCTTCCTTCCGAAGCTCACCGAGAACGAGCCGCAATATATCGGCTTCTTCCACACGGGAGCTTATCAGGAGTCGCTCGGTGGTTTCGGCGGTATTCAGCACTGTCTGATGCCCGCCCCCAAGCATATCATTATCGACCGCGACACCAATGGCGAATACTACACCCGTCTGTTCGCAAAAGAGCAGAGCTACCGCTCGATGATGCGAATTTTGGGTTACTAAACATTAGCTATCAATCGATTACAGACGTCCGAATCTCTTGCGGGAGGTTCGGACGCTTGGTTTTCGCGCGCACGTGTACGCACGCACACGTAGTTACCTTTATATTTACACACTCAAAAAATGCAAAATCGCTACGTAATTATTTCGAAAAATCTTTGTAATCGCCAATTAAAAGTGTAATTTTGTACCGATTTGGTGCGAGGTTGTTTGCCTCAATCAACCTAAGCGTAAATATAGAAACTCACATATATTAATAATGAGCGCAATTTACACGTTTATTGTAATCGTCCTCGGTGTTTTGGCCGTGGCGGGTCTATTCGTCGGTGTTACTAACGACGCCGTTAATTTCCTTAACTCAGCAATCGGTTCGAAAGCAGCTCCCAAAAAGGTGATTCTGCTCATTGCCTCGATCGGTATCATCATCGGTGCCGTGACTTCGAGCGGTATGATGGAGGTGGCTCGAAGCGGTATGTTCGACCCCTCGCTCTTCACATTCCACGAAGTGATGATGTTGTACCTGGGCGTGATGTTCGCTAACATCATTCTGCTCGACCTGTACAACACCTGGGGTCTGCCTACCTCGACAACCGTATCGCTGATTTTCTGCTTGTTAGGCTCGGCTATCGCCGTTTCGATCTTCAAGATCGCCAGCGATCCCAACATCACATTGGCTAACTTAGGTGAATATATCAACTCGGATCGCGCACTGGGTATCATCGCCGCAATTCTGTTGTCGGTTGTGCTGGCATTCACTTGCGGTATGATCGTGATGTATATCTCGCGACTGATCTTCACATTCCGCTACCATAAAATTTTCCATAACTGGGGTGCGTTGTGGTGCGGTGTTTCGTTAGCTTCGATCGTCTATTTCGCTGTATTCAAGGGCCTGAAAGCTCCGTTGGCAGGTACCGCATTCATCGCATACGTGACCGACAATATGGCTCTGTCACTGCTGATTACCTGGATCGCTTGCAGCGCTATTTTGTGGATCTTGCAGCGTCTGAACATAAACATTCTGAAAATCACCATCTTGGCTGGTACTTTCGCGCTTGCTCTGGCATTCGCCGGTAACGACCTCGTGAACTTTATCGGTGTGCCTATAGCTGGTTACGACTCGTACAAGATGGCTCTCTCGTCGGGAGATACTCAGATGTTGATGAATGGTTTGAAGGAGTCTGTTCCCGCTAATTTCAGCATTTTGGTTGCAGCGGGTCTGATTATGGTCGCAACGTTGTGGCTCTCGAAAAAGTCGATGAACGTATCGGAGACCGAGCTTAAACTCGCAAGCCAAAACGAGGAGGAGCAGCGATTTGGTTCGTCGGCATTCTCGCGTACGATTGTTCGCACGGTTCTGGGCGTAAATAATTGGTACGAGCGCACCATTCCGACCAAGATGAAGAACGGCATTGAGCACCGCTTTGCTCCGCTGACCGAAGAGGAGCGTGGCGACGCACAGTACGACCTGATCCGCGCAACGGTAAACTTGACAACCGCGGCGGCGCTGATCTCGGTTGCAACTTCGCTCAAATTGCCACTCTCGACTACCTACGTTACATTTATGGTGGCAATGGGTTCGTCGTTGGCTGACCGTGCTTGGGGTCGTGAGAGCGCAGTATATCGTATTACGGGTGTGATGACCGTTGTGGCCGGCTGGTTCGTAACGGGTCTGGGTGCATTCCTCATCGCGTTGGTGGTTGGTTTAGCTCTGATCTATGGCGGCACGGTTGCAACCATCGCAATCTCGATTCTTTGCGGTTATATGTTGATTCACAGCAACATCAAGAACAAGAAGGAGGAGAAGGCTCCCGCCGAGCAACTCAAAGAGGTTAAGGCTGACAACGTATTGCAGCAGTGCATCGAGGAGGTTTGTGGCACAATGGAGCGCATTACCCGCATTTACGACCGTACGCTGATCGCAGTATTCAAGGAGAATCGTAAGGTTCTGCGCGAAATGGTGAAGGAGTCGAACGACCTGTTCTACCTCTCGCGCGAGCGTAAATATCAGGTGTTGCCCACATTGCAGAAGTTGCACGATAGCGACATCGACACCGCACACTACTACGTGCAAGTGGTTGATTATCTGAGTGAGGCAACCAAGGCGTTGGTGCATATTACCCGTCCTTGCTTCGACCACATCGACAACAACCACGAGGGTATGACCAAAGAGCAGATTGAGGATTTGATGCACATCAACGACGAGGTTGAGTCGATCTATCGCCACATCAACCAGATGTTGAAGAACAACGATTTCAAGGATATTGACCAGGTTTTGGAGCAGCGTGACCGACTGTTCGAGTCGATTGCTGAGGCTATCAAACGTCAGCTGAAACGTATCAAGAACAAGGAGACCAGCACCCGTTCAAGTATGCTCTATCTGAACATTCTGAACGAGACCAAGACCCTTGTCTTGCAGTCGCGTAACTTGCTCAAATCGCAGCGTTACTTCCTCGAACACCAAGAGAATAAGTAGTCCGAAGAGGTCACTGCACACGCAAAAAGCGGAGTTCCCGATGGGGAGTTCCGCTTTATTTGTGGGGTTGAATATATGTTGTACGTTTTATGGCTTAGAGGTTAGGCCATTGGCGATCCTTCTCGGAGATGATGAGCTGCGACGGCTCGATACCCCATCGCTCCAACTGCCAATCGATTGCCACCTTCGGATCATTCCACGCAATGCCCCCTTCGTCGTTGGGTGCGTAGTAGCGGCTGCATTTATAGCCAAGTCGAGTACCGTCTTCCAACGCCAGAAAACCGTGCGCAAAGCCCTCTGGCACAAATATTTGACGACGATTCTCGGCTGTGAGCAGTTCGGCGTGCCACTTGCCGTACGTGGCACTACCCTCGCGCAAATCGACCACGACATCGAGCAATGCGCCACTCACCGCGCGCACCAACTTCGCCTGCGGCTCGGTACGCTGAAAATGCATACCACGCAGCACGCCACGTGCCGACATCGACTCATTCTCTTGCACGAAGTGGGTCGAAATGCCCGCCTCAGCATAGTCACTCTCGCGGAAACTCTCCATAAAATAGCCGCGTTCGTCACCATAGACGTGCGGTTCGATCACGACCAGTCCATCAATCGGGGGATATGTAAATCGGAAATTCATCTCTACGCAATTTTGCAATAGTACAAAATTAGTAAATTTAGTCGAAGTCGTGCACTCATTCGCGCGGAAATGTGTAAATTTGTCCATTATGAGCAACGATTTACCTCCAATTTTGATTCCGCGAGCAAGCGAACAACCCTTCGAAAGGTTGGTTTATGGGTTTGCCGACACTCCGTTTGGGCGTGCCATTGTCGCCTTCAATGGCATGGCTATATGTGCCCTATGGTTTTGTGACGGCAACGAGAACGACACCCTCAATGCCCTAAAACGCGATTTTGCGGCAGATGAATACTCACGCGACGACTCACGAGCCGAGCAGATCGTACAACGGATCATCGCGCGACAAACAAGCGACCTGATTTTGGAGGTTGATGGGAGTGAATTTAGGTTCAACATCTGGCAACAGTTGCTTTCGACTACGCCAGCTGAAACCTTGACTTACGGCGAATTAACCGAACGATGCGGATTGGCTCGGGGCGCTGTGCGTGCCGTCGCTTCGGCCGTGGCGTCGAATCAGATCGGTTGGATTATTCCGTGTCATCGCATTGTGCGCAGCCGAGGCGACATTGGGCGTTTTCGTTGGGGCGAAGAGCGCAAACGAGCAATGGTCAACTGGGAGAAATCTTCAAAATAGGCACAAAAAATCGGGGCACCTTGCGATGTCCCGATTCTCATTCTGCGCTAACGCTCGCCTATTTCTCGAAGCGACCGTGGCACTGTTTGTACTTCTTACCCGAACCGCAGGGGCAAGGCTCATTACGGCCCACCTTCTTCTCAACCTGCACGGGTGCGGGTTTGCTCTTGTCGCCTGCGCCAGCCTGAGCCGCAGCCTGCATACGCGACGCCTGCAACTTATTCACATCGACCTTAGGACGCTGCTGCTGACGAGGTTGAGCATTGTTCTCACGAACGGGAACAAACGCCTTATTCAAGATTGCCAAAACCTCACGGTTGATCTTCTCCAACATCTTGCTGAACAACTCGAACGACTCGAACTTGTAGATCATCAGCGGGTCTTTCTGCTCGTAGGTTGCATTCTGTACGCTCTGGCGCAGATCGTCCATCTCGCGCAAGTGCTCACGCCAATTATCGTCGATCGTGGTGAACATCACCATCTTGGTGAACATACGGAAGATCTCGGCGCAGTTGGTATCCTTGCAACGCTGAACATTCACCGCAACGTGGTAACCCAACGTACCATCGGTAATGGGAACCAAAATCGACGAGTCCATCATATCCTTACGATCCTCGTAAACACGCTCCATAACCGGTGCAACCATATCGGCAATAGCCTTTGCACGGCGCGAGTATGCCTCCTGCAAATCCTTGACAACCAAGTCAATCAACTCGGGAGTCTTAGCCGACTTATAGGTCTGCTCGTCGAACGAGGGACGGATTGCAACCTGACGAATCAACTCAACACCGAAGTCCTCGAAATCGACATCGCTATTGCTCTGGACGAACGACTGAGCGAAATCGACCATAATGTTATTCAAGTCGATATCGATACGCTCGCCATACAGCGCGTGACGGCGACGAGTGTAGATAACCTCACGCTGCGAGTTCATCACATCGTCATACTCCAACAGTCGCTTACGGATACCGAAGTTGTTCTCCTCGACCTTCTTCTGAGCGCGCTCGATAGCCTTCGACATCATCGAAGCCTGGATAACCTCGCCCTCCTGAACGCCCATACGGTCCATCATCGACGCAATACGCTCCGAACCGAACAGACGCATCAGATCGTCCTCCAACGACACGAAGAACTGCGACGAACCGGGGTCACCCTGACGTCCTGCACGACCACGCAACTGACGGTCGACACGACGCGACTCGTGGCGCTCGGTACCAATGATCGCCAAACCGCCTGCCTCGATAACCTCCTTCGGCAGCTTAATATCGGTACCACGACCCGCCATATTGGTTGCGATCGTAACCTGACCCGCACGACCAGCCTCCAAAACAACCTGTGCCTCCAACTGGTGCTGCTTAGCATTCAGCACGTTGTGCTTAATACCGCGCAACTTCAACATTCGGCTCAGCAACTCCGAAATCTCGACCGACGTCGTACCAACCAACACGGGACGACCCGTCTTGACCGTTGCTGTAATTTCGTCAATTACTGCGTTATATTTTTCACGCTTAGTCTTGTAAATCAGATCGTCACGGTCGTCACGAATAATCGGGCGGTTGGGCGGAATAACCACAACGTCCAGACCGTAGATGCTCCAAAACTCACTTGCCTCGGTCTCAGCCGTACCGGTCATACCCGACAACTTGTGATACATACGGAAGTAGTTCTGCAAGGTAATCGTAGCGAAAGTCTGCGTTGCAGCCTCGACCTTCACACGCTCCTTAGCCTCGATAGCCTGATGCAGACCGTCCGAGTAACGACGACCGTCCAAAATACGACCCGTCTGCTCGTCGACAATCTTCACCTTATTCTCCATCACCACATACTCAACGTCCTTCTCGAACATTGCGTAGGCTTTGAGCAACTGCTGAACGGTGTGAACTCGCTCCGACTTGATTGCGTAGTCATTGATCACCTCATCGCGCTTTGCAGCCTTCTCCTCAGCGGTCAGCTCAGCCTTCTCCAACTCAGCTACTGCGTCGCCAATGTTAGGCAGCACGAAGAAGTTGTCCTCGCCAACGCTCTTCGACAACACCTCGTGACCCTTGTCCGTAAGCTCAACCGAGTGCAGTTTCTCGTCAATCACGAAGTACAACTCGTCGGTAATCTCGGGCATACGGCGGTTGTTATCAGCCATATAGACATTCTCGGTCTTCTGCATCAGCACCTTCACACCGGGTTCGCTCAGGTACTTAATCAGCGGCTTATACTTAGGCAGACCCTTATGCGCACGATAGAGAATGATACCACCCTCCTCGTTTTTGCCCTCATTGATCAAGCGACGAGCCTCAGCAACCAACTGAGTAACAAAGTTCTTCTGCAAATTATACAGACGCTCAACTACGGGGCAATACTGCTCAAACATCTGATCCTCGCCCTTAGGCACGGGACCCGAAATAATCAACGGCGTACGTGCATCGTCGATCAAAATCGAGTCGGCCTCATCGACAATCGCATAGTGCAGATTCTCGCGCTGAACCAGATCGGCAGGCGACGACGCCATATTATCTCGCAGGTAGTCGAAACCGAACTCGTTGTTCGTTCCGAAGGTAATATCGGCCAAATATGCACGCTTACGCTCATCGGTATTGGGTTTGTGCATATCGATACAATCGACCGTCAACCCGTGGAACTGATACATCGGGCCCATCCACTCGCAGTCACGACGCGACAGATAATCATTCACCGTAACGACGTGTACACCCTTGCCAGCCAGCGCATTAAGGAATACGGGCAGCGTTGCTACCAGCGTCTTACCCTCACCCGTTGCCATCTCGGCGATACGACCTCGAAGCTTCTCATCGTCCGAATTTTTCAGACCCTCGACACGACCCAAGTGCAGAACAACACCACCAAACAGCTGGCTATCGTAGTGGACCATATTCCACTTCAAGAGGTTACCTCCTGCGATCCAGCTATTCTTATATACAGCCTTACCCTCCTCGTTGATCGAGACGAAGTCCTTACGCGCTGCCAAGTCCTTATCGAACTGCGTAGCCGTAACCACAACCTCCTCGCTCTCCGAGAAACGACGAGCGGTCGATTTCATAATTGCAAATGCGTCAGGCAGAATGTGATAGAGTTTCTCCTCGATCTTGCGATTGACCTCCTTCTTCAACTCCTCGATACGCTTGCCCTTGCTCTCCTTATCGGCCAGCCACTTCTCCTTAGCCTTCTCGCGCTCACGCACGTCCGACTGCTCGAACTGCGGCTCAGGCTGCTCCAACTCGCGCTTCAACGACGCGATTTCGCCCTCCTCGGGAGCAATGTACTCAGCTATCTGACGACGCAACGACGCACTCAACTCACGCAAACCGTCGTTAGTCAGGGCGTCAATTTCGACATATCTCTTCTTGATCTGCTCCACAAACGGCTCAATCAATCGGCGATCTTTATCCGATTTCGAACCGAGGAACAGTTTAATGGTTTTCTCTAAAATACCCATTTGAATATCTAATTAGTTAATCATACAAAGGTAACGCTTTTTCGCGACAATACACTATTTTATGCTCTTTTTTATCAGCCTTCTACCCAATCTGCACTCACAACAACGTCCATTAGCACAAAATTCGTTATAAAGTTGCAACAAAGCCTGCGAATCGAACGAGCTTAGCACCGGAACACCCTCGCCCAACCAGCCTCGAATGAAGCGGTTATCCTCGGCGGGAATGCTCTCCAAAAGGTCGACCGCACGCACTCGCAGATCCTCACGACCCGTGCGGGCAGCATAGAAAAATTGCATCGGAGCGACCAGATTGATTCCGACAAGATGAGCCTTCGCACGTCCCAAACGCTTGACTCCACTCATCGATGTGCGGGCGGGAATATAGTGCGTGGTCCAATAGTCCGACGCCTCAGCCATAAACAATCGGCTCACATCGTCGGCCGTACAACACTCAATCACCTTAGAGAATAGCAACTCGCTATTACACAACAAGGTAGCCATCTGCGACAAGCGCAGTACGGGGTGGTTGCGCGGAATGACACCCGTCAGCGTCCACTCACTGGCACGCATTGGCTCGATTGCATATTTATGTGAAAGATAGAAGAAATCGGCCTTCAAACGGTGCAGATATTCATCGTCCTCGTATTGGTCCAGCAGACCCGATCCGCACAATAACATTGCCTCGGCTGCACGCGAAGCTTGGCGTTCGCGCTGAATGATTCGATATGGGACACGGCGAGCCAGCTCCATATATGCCTCGCGGTTGCGCACATCGCCCATCACTCGGAACAACATCACGTAAAGCGTTTGATTCCAATCGTTTTGGCAACTTTCGAAGATCTGATCAATATCGCCATATTTGCGTGCAATACGATCGAAAACCAAACCCGTGAAGATATCCGAACGGTGCAACGAATCCATTTCGCGAAGACGTTCGCCACAATAGAAATGCTCGGCGCCACTCAGCAGACGGTTATACATTCTTCGCGCTGCATCGGGAATCGTCATCTGCACCACCGGCAACGGACGTCCCGAGCTATCGAGCACCACCCTACGGTCGGTTGTAAACTGCGCCACGACATCGGCTTGCTCAGGCGTTGTATCGCCCAACGCAACCGTGCCACTATACAGACAACCATCAATCTCTAATCGCGCTCCGACCGCCACCGAGCGTTCGGGCACAACTTCGCCCGCATCGACAACCTTCACCGCGCGCCCATCGGTCGAGCGATAGCAGCCCAATGGCCACTCCGCCACACTCCAAAGCAGACGCAAAAGTGCGTTATCGTCAGCGCGCTTCATCTTCGATTACTCGTTTGATTTACAACAGATTGAGTTCCAGCAGAGCCTCTTCGCTCATCATCGAGCGATCCCAAGCAGGCTCGAATGTCAGAATTACATTGACCTTCTCCACACCGTCGATTTTGGCAACCTGCGTATTGACGTCCTCGACCAAAATATCCGCCATCGGGCAGTTCGGTGCAGTCAGAGTCATACGGATTGTCGCCACGCGGTCGGGCGTAAAGTCTATCTCGTAGATCAAGCCCAAATCATAGACATTGACGGGGATCTCGGGATCGTAGATATTTTTCAGCGTCAGAACTATATCGCGTTCGACGCGCAAAATTTCCTCAGCAGTCATAGTTCCTGTTTTTCAATTATTTTTCGCGCGACTCGAACGCCAACGCATACATTCGCATCTGCTTGATCATCGCCAGCAGACCATTGCTACGCGTGGGCGAAAGGTTCTCGCGCAAACCAATTTGATCGATAAAATAGAGATCCATCGCAAGCAGTTCGGCAGGCGTGCGACCATTCATCACTCGAATCAACAAAGCGATGATTCCCTTTGTGATAATTGCGTCACTATCAGCCGAATAGTACACCTTTCCATCGCGCAACTCGGCATCGACCCACACGCGCGACTGGCAACCTTCGATTACATACTGATCAGTACGATGTTCGGCTGCAATTTGAGGCACATCTTCGCTCAGTCCGATCAAGTAGTCGTACTTGTCCAACCAATCCTCGAAAATCGAAAATTCCTCGATAATCTCCTCTTGAATCTGATCCATATCCGTTATTTAACTCTTTGTTATTCAACACTATTTATCCGCACCGATAATCTCTTCGAGCGGCAGAGCCGACGATGCAATCGGGCGACCAATATTCACAATGCGCGCCAAAGTGGGTGCAACCGAAGTCATGTACACCGAGCGGTAAACCTTGCGCCCCTGAGGCACCTGCCAACCCAACCACATCAATGGCACGTGGGTATCATAGCCATACATCGAGCCCGAACGCGAACGAGCCGTATCGTCATCACGCTCCTCGATCCAACCCGCCATAAGGTTGATAGTCAGGTCGCCCGAGCGACGCGGATAGAAGCTATTTTGCATCATCTGCGCATACGAAGCGCCGAAATAGCTGTTCTGCATTGCCGTCGAGGTCATCACGTGCGACACGCCACGGAACTGCAACGCAAAAGCCGCCACGCGGTTCTGCACCTCCTCCAAATTGAGGTTATTGCTGTAAATAAGGTTGCGATTGAGGTACAACTGACGGTCGACATAGTCGACAACCCAATCGCCCGCACCCCACTGCGCAATCATAAAGCTATTGAGAATCACCGCAAATTGGCGTGGATTGAATCGCTCACGAGGCTCGTCGCCCAAGTCGTACGAATCGCTCGATCCGTGATCCGACGTGAGCACCACCAGCACCTCCTCCGCACTATCGAACTGCGCAAAAACGAATCCCAAGAACTGCTCCAAATCGCTATCCAAGCGGTAAAACATATCCTCGACCTCCATCGACTCGGGACCATACAACTCGCCAATATAGCGCGGAGCGTCGAGGCAGATATTGAGCACGTCGGTCACCTCGTCGTGCCCCAACTGCTCGTTCATAATCGCACGACGTGCAAACTCAAATACAATCGTATTGCCCGCAGGCGTCGAGAGAATCTTGTCGTAATCGCGCGAGATGGTCGGCTTGGTGAACATACGCGACAGAGCGCCACGCTTTTTGGTCTTCTCCTCGGTAGCCTTCACCGGCTCCAAGCGCGAGTAACGGCGATTGACATAGACCTCCTTGTCGTTGAGCAGCGTCCACTTATAATTCAAGAACGAAGCGTTGTAACGCTCATCATTATAGTCACTTACCCAACCCGGCAGCATAGGTTTATATGCCGTCGAAGTTGCCCAGCTGCAACGCGTGTCGTCGATCCAATAGACGTCCGACGTGTGACCACCCATAACCACAGCAGACACGGGATCGCACGCGACCGTAACCACACGGCTATCAGGCGAATAGTCCTTCAATGCGTCGCCAAAGGTAGGCACAACCAGATTGGCATTCGAGTAGCAACCGCGACCGTCGTCACAATCCAGACCGCGCATCGTACGATCGTAGATCAAATCCACCTTGCGACCCGTCGTGTAGTCGATCCAATAGTCGCCCGCAACGCCGTGAATCGAGGGATTTGCGCCCGTTGTCATCGTTGCCAGCGAGGCCGCCGTCGTGGTGAGCATATAGTTGTAGTAACTCTCTTCGTAGCTCGTTCCCTCACGCATAAAACGCTTGAAACCACCCTCTTCGAAGCCCTTTTCGAAACGCGACAAGAAGTCGTAACGCATCTGACTCACAACGATATTGACAATCAGGCGGGGCTTGGTGGGTGTAGTGGCTGCCTGGGCGTGTAACGACCCCAACGACAACAATGCAAGTATTAAAAGTGTACGAAATTTCATCTTCTCAATTTTAAGCCGTAAAGATAGCAAATTAATGCGACGTAGCGACTCTTTTGAGTGATTTATTTATGCTCCAACGCGAAAAATGGACGCAGCGCAGCCCAATCGACATCGGGATAAATCGCCGACAAACTTTCGATACGCTCGCACATCTTACGGCAGAACTCACGATGATCCTCTGACTCGGGGTCACTCGGACGATGATGAGCCGCACGCCACAATCGCTCAACCTCGTGCATTGCTGTCTGTGCCGAGGGTGCAATCGCCCACTCGCACCAGCGCTCCCAAATGTAATCTACGGCCACCGACGAAGGGTGCACCATATCCTCAGCGTAGAAACGATAATCGCGCAAATCGTCATTCATAATCTCGAACGAGGGGAAGTATTCAACCCGTTCGAACTGCTCGGCAAGGCGTGCCGCTGCGACACGCAACATCGCCTTACTCAGCGAGTTACTGTCCAATCCATCAGCCACGTGGCGCACGGGACTCACGGTCAGCACAACGTGTTTGTCGTGCAGGTATTTTTGGATTGTTTCGCCGAGCAACGCCACAATTTCATCGACGCTCATCATCTCGCGCGTGAACATCTGCGACGGCATCTTATGGCAGTTCGCCACCACCCTACCTTGCAGACGATAGACCCACGCCGAGCCCAATGTCAGTACGACCATATCAGCCTCGCGCAGAGCCTTCGCGCCGCTCTCAACTGCGCGATTTATTGCGTCGAGTGCTGTCGTCTTCGATCGTGACGCAAAGTCACCGTGGAAATCTATCGACACCCATCGCTCACCACTAAGCGTCAGGTCATCAGTAGAATACAAGCGAGCCGACGCCATTCGTTCGATTGTCTGAGCAATCGACGCAGGGTTGAACATTATGCCAAACGGGTTGCTCGCAACGTGAAAACCAGCGTGGTGCATTCGCTCAGCAATGTGTTCTGAGAAGCACGAACCGATCATCATCACTCGTTTCGAGTGGTCTAGCAACAAGGGCGAGGGCTTGATATTGATAGTTGTACGAAATTGCATAAATATATCATTCAGTTAAGCGTACAAATGTAGCTAAAATTCGCTATATTTGCGATATGAAACTCAATGCCAACTGCAAAATTAACCTCGGGCTCGACATTCTGCGTCGTCGCGAGGACGGATTTCACGACCTCGAAACGGTTATGATTCCCGTGACTGCGCTCTACGATGTGATCACGGTCGAACGTGCCGACGAGGTGCAATTTGTACAGACGGGAATCGTGGTCGATTGCCCGCCCGAGAAGAATCTCTGCTTACGTGCCTACAACCTCGTGCGTTCGCGCTATGACCTGCCGCCTGTGCGTATTACGCTCGACAAACGAGTGCCCTTTGGTGCCGGTTTAGGTGGTGGATCGTCGGACGCTTCGATGGTCATTCGTGCTCTAAATGAAGAGTTTAAGTTGGAAATGAGCGTGCGCGAGATGGTCGAAATGGCCGCTGCATTGGGTAGCGACACCGCCTTCTTTATCGAAAACCGAGTGCAACTTTGTACGGGGCGTGGCGAGATTATGCAACCGATCGACCTCGATTTGAGTGGACTGTGGTTGGTTGTGATTAAGCCTCCTTTTGGCGTTTCGACCGCCGAGGCCTATTCGGGGGTGCGTCCCGCTGTGCCAGCACGTTCGCTGGTGGAGCGACTCGCCGAGGATCGTTCGACGTGGCAAGCGCAGATCGTGAATGGCTTTGAGCCTCACATCTTTGCGGCTCACCCTCGCTTGGCCGAGTTAAAGCAAACGCTACTCGATTCGGGTGCTCTCTATGCCGCAATGTCGGGATCAGGATCGGCACTTTTCGGATTGTTCGAGAGTGAGCCGAAGGTTGAGTTTGCCGACGATATTTTTGTGCACATACAACAACTTTAACCTACATATACCAACTAAAAAGCACCCTCGATCTTGTGGTCGAGGGTGCTTTATGTTTGGTTTTCGTTATTCTATTCCGTGCGACCGATTCGGCGTGCCCACGCAGTTTTCAGCCACTCCGAACGGAACAACGCATAGGTTGCACTCGGAATATTCATCGTCAAGCCACAACTGCGCTCGACCTCGAAAACTCCATAGCCAAATGCCGAGAAAACCGTCGGCGTATATCCCTTATAGACCACGCAATCGATCAGCGCATTCTGCATTGCCGCATAAGCCGAACGATCCTTCGCCGCCAAATCGTAGAAGTGTTCCATATCAAAGAATTGGCTCTCATCGAGCAGTTCAAATGCCTGAACATCATACGAATTGACCTCATTGAGACCACCCTGCTCGACCTTTGCAACGGCCGTTGCCAATGCCTCCATCTTCGAGCAATCGACGAGCGAAATCGTACCAGACTTGCGACCCGACGCCAACTCCTTATAATAGCGCATATACTCGCTACAATATTTCATCAGATTGCCCTCGGTACCACCCGACGTAAAGAGATATTGAAGTACCAAATCGTAGGGCATACCGCGACCCATAATCTCGGCCGACGACGCAATCACATAGTCCGCCACATTGCGCAAATCGTACACCGCCTCGACCGACGCCATAAAGCAAGCATCGAAAATCAGCGCACGGAACTTCGTGCCCGACAATGCCCGCGCCATCTCAGTGATATTCATACCTGGGTCATCGATAGTCGCACCCTCATAGGTAATCTTGCCGTCCATACCGAACGTACGAGTGATCTCGTCGCCGTGCTGCTTCCAAAAA
Source organism: Rikenellaceae bacterium (assembly GCA_017463585.1). Lineage (GTDB taxonomy): Bacteria > Bacteroidota > Bacteroidia > Bacteroidales > Rikenellaceae > Alistipes. Next base: position 453,351 of record JAFTOX010000003.1, read on the forward strand.
CTACCATCGTTGGGCGAACTGAATCCAACCGACAAAGGGCGTGTAAGCGAGCCGCGCGACATACACACCTCAGTAAACCAACCCGTTGCGTGCGAGCCGAAGATCATCGAATACTCCTTTGCGGGAGCTGCCACCTTTGCGTCTGCGACCACCGCGCTGAGGGTCGCAGGATCACTCGACGACATCGTTGCAGGATAGGTGCGCAACGTATCGCACTGCACCGTCGCCAACTTTTTATCGTAATAGACCTGCAACAACATCGGATCGCCCGACGAAGGACGAGAACGGAAATAGATCACAATACGTCCATTATCACCCGGCGTCGAAGCATCGACCGACCAAATCACATCTTGCACGTTATCCTCCAAATAAGTTTGAAGGTTGTTGTTGCCAGCCAGATACATAATCACCGTATGATCAGCCGTACCCTGAGGCGGTTGTGGAATATAGGGTTTCGGCTCACAAGCCAACGCCAGCAATCCCACCGCAACCATCGCAATATATCGCAATAATCTCATCTATTCTCAATTTCGTTGTTCGCCGACACGAAAATCGTGCGTTTATTTGACAAAGATACAAATTTTTCCAATACGCACTGCAAATCGCATAACCGCAAATAAAAAAACGACCGCCACTCTTGCGAGCAGCGGTCGATCATTATTTCGTCGAGTAACGATTAGTTACCCAATGCGAAACGCTTGTAAGCGACTACGGTAGCCTCCTTATCAGCCTCCTTGATGTAGTCAGCGATGGTCTTCTTCTCACCAACGAGCAGCTGGTTCAGAAGAGTGTTCTCCTCGAAGAACTTACGCATCTTACCCTCAGCGATCTTCTCCAAGATTGCCTCAGGCTTGTTAGCGTTCTTGGGATCCTGCTTCATCTGCTCCAAAGCGATAGCCTTCTCCTTCTCAACAACCTCTGCGGGGCAGTCGTTCTCGTCGATCGAGATGGGAGCCATTGCAGTTGCCTGCATTGCTACGGTGTGAGCAACCTCAGCGGGAACCTCCTTGTTGAAACCAAGGATCGTACCAAGCTTCTTGTTGAAGTGAACATAAGCGTTGCAGTAGGGAGCCTCGATGCGGCCGTAGTAAGCCAACTCAACCTTCTCGCCGGTCTGACCCGACTTCTCGGTTACGATCTCCTCAACGGTGCGACCCTCCTCGTTCTTAACAGCCATCAGAGCCTCCTGATCAGCTACGTCGTTAGCTACTGCCAACGCCAAAATAGCCTCTGCCGACGCACTGAACTCGCTGTTAGCTGCAACGAAGTCGGTCTCGCAAGCCAAGCACAGAAGATATGCCTTCTCGCCTACGATCTTCGATACAACAACGCCCTCGGTAGCGGTACGGTCAGCACGCTTGCTAACAACCAGCTTACCCTTCTCGCGGATAATATCCTTTGCACGCTCGTAATCACCCTCTGCCTCGATGAGAGCCTTCTTGCAGTCCATCATACCGGCACCGGTCATTTTACGGAGCTTCATTACATCTGCTGCTTTGATTTCCATAGTGGTAAAATCTTTTTGCGGTTAAAAACTGTTAAAATTACTCAGCAGCCTGCTCAGTTGCAGCTACTACCTCGGCAACCTCTGCCTCCACGTTCTCCTTAACGGCCTTCTTTACGCGGGGCTTAGCCTCTTTCTTGCCTTCGTTCTTAGCCTCGGCCTCAGCAGCCTCCTTCTCTTTTTCGAGCTTGCGCTCCTCAGCACCCTCAGCGATTGCTGCACACATTGCATCGAGAACTACGGCGATCGACTTCATTGCGTCGTCATTTGCAGGGATAACGTAATCGATGTCGGTTGGATCACAACAAGTATCAACCATTGCAAATACGGGAATGTTCAGACGCTTTGCCTCCTTAACTGCGTTTGCCTCCTTCTGTACGTCAACTACGAACAGCGCTGCGGGCAGACGGGTCAAGTCAGCGATCGAACCGAGGTTCTTCTCCAACTTAGCACGCTGACGCGAAATCTGGAGCTTCTCGCGCTTCGAGAAGTTATCATAAGTACCGTCGTTGGTCATACGATCGATCGTCGACATCTTCTTAACGGCCTTACGTATAGTGGGGAAGTTTGTAAGCATACCGCCCGGCCAGCGCTCGGTAACATAGGGCATACCGATTGCCTGTACCTTCTCGGCAACAACTTCTTTTGCTTGTTTCTTGGTGGCTACGAACAATACGCGGCGACCGCTCTTTGCGATCTGCTTCAACGCTGCTGCAGCCTCATCGATCTTCAACACAGTCTTGTGCAGGTCGATGATGTGGATACCGTTCTTCTCCATAAAGATGTAGGGAGCCATTTTGGGGTTCCACTTTCTTTTCAGGTGGCCAAAGTGCACTCCGGCATCCAATAAAGTATTGAAATCTGTTCTTGACATTGTTTCAAATGTTTGTTTTTTGTTTTTGTTCTCTGTTCTTCAACCGACGAGTAGTGTTCCTTGAACAATCTCTTCGGTTTTCCGCGATCAGGCAATTCTGCGGTAATGCGCGCTATGCGGCAGTCTGCAAAATTTGAACCTCGATCGTGCTGCCAATTCGGACGCGAATATTAACGCTTGCTGAACTGGAACTTCGCGCGTGCGCTCGGCTGACCGGGCTTCTTACGCTCAACTTCGCGAGGATCACGCGTCATAAAGCCGTTCTTCTTCAAAACGGGACGCATCTCAGCGTCGATCTGGCACAATGCGCGTGCAATGCCCAAACGAGCTGCCTCAGCCTGACCCTTGATACCACCACCGTCGAGGTTGATCGTGATATCGTAGCTCTCAGCGGTGTTGGTTACCAACAGCGGCTGCTTTACTACGAAACGAAGAATCTCCAACGGGAAATAAGTTTCAAGCGACTTCTTGTTGATCGTGATGTTGCCCTGACCGGGTTTTACGTAAACGCGAGCCACAGCGGCCTTACGGCGTCCTACGGTGTTTACAACTTCCATAATCTTTACTTAATCTCGTTTAATTTGATTGTTTTGGGGTTCTGTGCAGCGTGAGGATGCTCAGCACCTGCATAAACCTTCAAGTTCTTCAAGAGAGCCTCACCCAGACGGTTCTTGGGCAACATACCCTTAACTGCCTTCTCTACTACGAAGGTAGGCTTTCTTTTCAGATAATCTGCCGGAGTGGCAAAACGCTGACCACCGGGGTAACCCGTGTGGCGCACATAGACCTTGTCGGTCATCTTCTTGCCCGTGAGCTTTACCTTGTCAGCATTGATAACGATAACGTTGTCACCGCAATCAACGTGGGGAGTAAAGCTGGGCTTGTTCTTGCCGCGCAGAATCTTTGCAACCTGCGATGCAAGACGTCCCAATACCTCGCCATTAGCGTCGATCAGCACCCACTCCTTCTGTGCTGTCGCTGCATTCACCGAGATAGTCTTGTAGCTTAATGAATCCACTTGTTTTACGTTTAAATTAATACTTGTTTAATTGATCCAAACCCATTATTATGGGCGTGCAAAGGTAGTGATTATTTTTTAATAAAAAAAATGCGCGCTATTTTTTTCACATTTTCACCGTTTTATGCACGTTTTTACTCCACTTTTGACACAAAAAATCGGCCGACACCCAACGGTATCGACCGATTCTTACTATTATTTATAAGGTATCGCTACCCTATTTGGTCATCAAGTTACTCCTTGTCAGCAACGCAACGTACCGAGCTTGCGTCCGAACGTGCGCCACCACCCATAGCCGATACGAAGCAGGTACCAGCATAAGCAGGGCTCATAAAGTTCAAGCAAGCGGTAGCCTGCTTGCTCTCAGCCTGCGAAGCAATGCTACTCTTGTAAACCGAGTTCGACCAATAAACGCCCGAATGACCTACTACCGAGCCGTAGAGTGCTGCGTATGCACCATACCAACGCGAAGCTGCGGGGAAGAAGGTGGTAGTAGTACCTGACAAGGTCATATAGTAACCACAGTTATAGTCATTGGTATCAACCACGCCATCACCATTACGATCTGCAACAGCGGTGCTTGCATAGTTACCCATAACAGCTGCACCTGTCGAAGTGAACTTCGAGAAGGCCATAATGGGAGGTACGCGCCAGCCTGCGGGGCAGGGGTCGTACATCGACTTCTCGCCCAAGTTGTAGTACTTCAACGAACCCTGCTCACGGTAGTTACCGTCGGGGTTACCCCACAGAGCGTCGTCCGAAGTCGAGCACCAGTCTGCATAATCAACGCCATAAGGCGAGATGAAGGTTGCGGGGTTAGCGATCGCAAACTCAACCGACTGGGGAGTCATTACTGCGTCGAACTCACCCTCCTCGCCGTCGATATTGTAGATAGGCTTAGCAAGTGTTGCGGTGGTACCACTCAACGTAGGCGAACCGGTGAAGGGATCCTTACGGCCCCACTGGTAGCACAGACCGAAAGCATTAATATCGGCAGCAGCTGCGGTGGTTGCACCCAAGTTCATATTCATAACATTGAAACCGGTGATCATAGGCAGCGACTCAACCTGCTGCTCGGGAACCCATACGTGCCAGCTCCAAAGGATCTCCTCGTTGCCACCTGCACCGTATGCATAAACAACAGCGTTACCATAAACGCCCTCAGCTACTACAAAGCGAACCTTGCCATCAACCAAACCTGCCTCGGTGATCAGACCGGGGGTATCCTGCCACAACAGACCTACACCTGCGATGTTCTCAACAGCCTCGCCCGAGTTACCCTTGAAGGGAGCGAATACGTAAGCACCAGCCTCCTCGATGAGGTAGCTGTTTGCTGCCAACTCGTCAGCGATCGACTCCTGAGTCTTAGCGTTGATGCTTACCCAAGCTGCGGGAGCGTAGTCAGCGTCCGAAGTTGCAGGGCGAACCTTAACGGTGTAAACACCCTCAGTCAGACCGGTGAACTCCTTCTGCAAGCCATTAACCTTCTCAGCAGCACCGTTACCCAGAGCTACCTCGTAGTACTCAGCGCCCTCAGCAGCGTTCCACGATACAACAAACGACGACTCGGTCTGACCCGAAACTGCCAACTCGATCGCACCCAGCTTGAAAGCGGTGTTCAGAGTCAGGCTTACGGTCTTCCACTCCGAATCAGCGTATGCCTTCGACGAATCAACAGCCTTGATCTTCAAGGTGTTAGCCGAGCCATACTTCAAACCTGCGAACTTAACCGAAGTTGCGGTAGTGGTCTGCTCCTCAGCGCCATTGAGCGAGTAAACATAACCATCAGCACCGTCAACTGCCTTCCAAGTCACATCGAACGACTCCGAACGATAAACAACGTCCACCTCGGGAGCTGCCAGACGATTAGGCTCTGCGACCTCCTCCTCCGAGCAAGCAACCAATGACATTGTCGCAACAACTGCTACTGCAAGCATACTTGCAATGCGGCGAAAAATGTTTTTCATAAGTTACAATTTTTAAGTTAATATTAAGATTATTTGTTATTTTCTGTTATTTTACCGTTCTAAATTGTCGCATAAACTAACATCGACAATACGCAAAAATAGTCAAAAAGTTTTAGTTTGCAACATCTCACCCGACTATTTTTCACACAAAAATATATCAATCACTGAAATTCAACGCATTACAAAGGTTACAAATTGGTTTGTTTTTCACGGTGCAAAACACTATTTTTGTAGTCCGAAAAAATTACGAATTTCAAGCGATGAAACCGATGACCCGCGAAATATGGCGACTGACGATTCCCAACATCGTGTCGAATGTTACCGTACCGCTTTTAGGTATGGCCGATATGGCTATTGCGGGACGTTTGGGCGACTCGACCGCCACGATCGGAGCGCTGGCGATCGGAACAACAATCTTCAACTTTATCTATTGGAACTGCTCGTTTCTGCGTATGGGCACAAGCGGACTGACGGCACAGGCCTTCGGTGCGGGACGCAAAGAGGAGTGCGCCAATCTGCTGGTACGCGGTGTGGTTGTGGCGGTGGCTTTGGCCGTTGTGCTCATTGCGTTGCAACGCCCCGTGGGTGAGGCGGCTATATGGTTGATGAATGGCGACGATCTGGTGCGTCGCTACTTCTTTGCACGTATCTGGGCGGTGCCTGCGGCGATCTCGCTCTTTGCGCTCAATGGGTGGTTTATCGGTATGCAGAACTCTTCGACCCCGATGTTGATTGCGCTGGCGCAAAATGTAATTAATATCGCGTTCAGCATTTGGTTTGCCTTCGGGTTGGATATGGGTTTGGAGGGCGTTGCGTGGGGTACGGTCGTGGCACAATATAGCGGTGTGGTGCTGGCTGTGGTGGCTATCGTGCGACGCTATCGCGATGTGGTGCGCTTGGCGTGCTGGCGCAGTGCGCTCCGACTGCAAGCTATGGGGCGTTTCTTTACGGTCAATCGCGATATCTTTATTCGCTCGTTCTGCTTGTGCGTGGCCTACTCGTTCTTTACGGCTGCGGGAGCACGTATGGGCGACCCGACTATTCTGGCAGTCAATTCGTTAATGATGCAGCTATTCTCGCTGTTCTCGTATATGAGCGACGGTGTGGCATACGCTGCCGAGGCACTGACGGGTCGCTTTGTCGGAGCACGCGACGCCGATTCGCTGAGCGACGCTGCGGGTCGAATGTTCCGTATCAGCTTGGTGATTGCGCTCGCCTACGTTGCGGTTTATACGGTCGGCTGGGAGTGGTTGTTGGGGCTGTTCGTCGATGGCGACCCGAACGAAACCGCCGCAATTATGGCTACGGCAGCGCGCTATCGAGTGTGGGTTATTCTCTCGCCGTTAGTCGGCTTTGCACCGTTCCTGATGGACGGCATTATGATCGGCGCAACGATGACACGCATACTTCGCAACTCGATGGTCTGCGCCTTGGCACTCTACTTTGCGATCTTCTTTTCACTGCGAGGCGTGTGGGGCAACGACGCTCTGTGGTTAGCATTTCTGCTGTTTATGGTTGCCCGTGGCGTTCTTCAATACCTAATGGCAGGCGGTATCCGAGGCATAATCCCTCGCGCCGAACAACTATAATATATAGGTATATCCACGCAAAATAGTTTTGTTACACTTTTTATGCATTTTTTTGGCAAAAAATTTGCAGGGGGGGGAAATTTTATATCTATCTTTGTGGTGTACACGTACACTAAGTTCATTAACACATTAAAAAATTTTAGCTATGAAAAAGATTTTCACAATCTTCGTTTTCGTAGCTGCCACCTCTTTCTCCGCTTGTGATCAAGACCTGACAGGCTACGAAGTTCCTAATCAGTCTGACAACGAAAGCCAAGATCTATCTTACGCCGAAGGCGTATCCTCTTCTCGACTTGTGTTTGCCACAAATTTACTTATGCCATTAGCCAAAACTACGGGCACAAACATTATTATCTAATCAAAAAATTACACTTTTTCTGCATTTTTTTGGCGAAAAATTTGCAGGGGGGGGGGATTTTTGTACCTTTGCAGAGGGTCTAAAAATATTATTTTATTTGTATAGGGTAATATTTTTGAGGCTCAAAACGTTGAATAATAAACATATCAAATTATTAAAAATTAAAGCATTATGAAGAAACTAATCACTTTGGCCGTAATGCTAATGCTCGCAGCGAGCGCATCGGCACAAACTAACGTCGAAGAAACCAAAAAGCCCAAAGGTCCGTTCTCGTTTGGTATTGGTTGCGATTTTGCAATTTTCGCATCGGAAACTTATAAAAATGAAAACATCGACCGCACAAAAGTTGGAGGTTTTGGCGGTATGCTTATGATTGATCTAAACTTCGATTACGCAATCACACCACGTTGGACAACAGGTATCGTTACAGGTATAGGCTACGCAGGAGTTCCTATTCTTTTCGAGGCTAAACACTTTTGGAGCGATGACGTAAATCGCAGTCGCTGGCTTACCTATGCACGAGCAGGTGTGAATTTAAGTGGTCCGAGCGATTTCCACGTCGGTATGCAAGGTGGCATCGGTGGTGGTTATAGATTCCACATCGCACCTCGTTTCAAAATTGACCTCACTGCCGGTTACCACTTTCTGCAAACCCATCAGAATATTAAACGTCAGGTTTTTGCTGGATCAATGGAGGGAGTAAGCATCGAAGAGGCGAAATTTAATGCCCACGCTTTCAGTATCGGCGTAGGTTTCGCGTTCTAAGGTTGCGTCGCGCGTACAAAGTTTGAGGGTCGCCCCACGTGTAGGGCAACCCTCGATTGTTATACTCTGTTTGCTACCGATAGGTTACTCGTAAAGTCCCGATTTGAGCATCGCAACCTCCTGAGGCGTCAGAAAACGCCACTGGCCACGCTTCAAATTCTTCTTCGTCAAGCCCGCAAACAGCACGCGGTCGAGCTTGGTAACGGTATAACCCTGGTGCTCGAAAATACGACGAACAATACGGTTGCGACCCGAGTGGATCTCGATACCAACCTCTTTTTTGCTCTCATTCACATAGCTAACCTCGTCGGCCTGAATAAAGCCATCTTCGAGTGTAATACCCTCAACAATCTGCTCCATATCAGCCTTGGTAAGCGGCTTATCCAGAGTCACTTGATAGACCTTGCGTTTCTCGTACGAGGGGTGGGTCAGCGTCTTGGTCAGATCGCCGTCGTTGGTCAAAAGCAACACGCCCAGCGAGTTCTTATCCAGACGACCTACGGGGTAGATACGCTCGGCACAAGCACCCTTGACGATGTCCATCACCGTCTTGGCAGCGTGCTCGTCCTCAACCGTCGTAACAAAACCCTTCGGTTTGTTCAACAAGATGTAGACCTTCTTCTCGCTCACCACACGGCTCTCATTAACGCATACCTCGTCGGTCGGCAACACCTTCGTACCCATCTCGGTAACCACAACGCCATTGACCGTAACCTTACCGTCAGCAATCAGGTCGTCAGCCTCACGACGCGAGCACAAACCCGACTGAGCGATATAACGATTCAAGCGAATCTCGCCGTCCTGAGCGGGAGCAGCAAAACGGGGATACGACTCGGGAATCTCCCCTGCGCTGTATGCAGTCTTGGTGCGAACGGGACGCTTTGCGGGGCGCTCGTCATTATTGCGACGGCGGAAACCACCCTGCTCATCGCGCTGGCGGAAACCACCCGAACGCTCCGAACGATTGAACGAACGACCCTCGCGATTGAATTCGCGGTTGTGGTCGCGGTTCTCGCGGTTGAACGGACGCTGCTCGCCATCACGATTGAATGTGCGGCGGGGACGCTCCTCACCCGACTGCTCCGAACGGAACGAATTATACGGTCGGCTCTCCGAACGATTATAATCGCGGTTGAAATCACGCTGCGGACGATCCTCACGATTGAACGAACGATTATAGTCACGGCCCTCGCGGTTGTCGCGGTTGAACGGACGACGCTCGCCATCGCGGTTGAAATCGCGGTTAAAGCTACGGTGCTCGCCATCGCGATTGAACGTGCGACGAGGACGCTCCTCACCCGAATGCTCGCTCTGGAACACGGGACGATTATCGCGCGTGAAGTTGGGGTTAAACGAGGCACGAGGACGGCTCTCATCGTAGCTGCGTGAGCCTCGATCATTGTTATACGAGCGCTTGTAGTTGTTGCGCTCATCGCGGTTAAACGTGCGACCTTCACGGTTGGGGTTCTCCGCATTCTCACGGCGCGAAATGGGTTCTACTTTAACTGCACTTGTGGTGCGAACTCGCTTGTCGCGCGCAAATTTCTGGTAGGTGGGGGCGTCAATCCCGACGTGCTGCCCACCCTTTTTCTCATCAAAATTATTCATCGAATGATAATATATCGTTTTCAGGGGTCAAAGATACACGTTTTTTTTATATATTTGTACGCCCTTAGGCTCTGAATGTGCAATAATTTATCAAATATGAAGTATAATTTCGACTCTGTTCCTTGTCGTAAAGGGACCGCTTGTATCAAATTCGACGAAAATCTCAGCGTTTTCGGCCGCGATGACATCATCTCGATGTGGATCGCCGATATGGACTTCGAGGTAATGCCCGAGATCACCGAGGCCGTAATTCGTCGTGCAAATCACAAAGTGTATGGCTACGGTATTCGACCCGCAAGCTATTTCGACGCAATCGTCAGCTGGCAGCAGCGTCGCCACAATTGGACGGTAAAGAGTGAGTGGCTCGGCTTCTCGCCCGGTGTGGTGGCTGGCTTTGCTTTCGCAATTCGTGCGCTGACCAACGAAGGCGACGGCGTGGTGATTCAACCGCCTGTATATCCGCCATTTGCAGATATGATCAACCAAAACAACCGCCGACTGATCAACAACCCGATGAAGATTGTCAATGGTCGTTTCGAGATCGATTTCGAGGACCTTGACCGCAAGTTGGAGGGTGCGAAGGCGCTGCTCTTCTGCTCGCCCCACAACCCGACGGGTCGCGTCTTTTCGGAGGAGGAGTTGCTGCGTGTAGGTGAGTTGTGCCGCAAGCACAACGTGAAGATCATCTCGGACGAGATTCACGCCGACCTGATCATCAAACCCAATGAGTTCCGCAGCATTGCGTCGCTCAACGACGATCTGGCACACCGCACAATTACACTGACTGCGCCGAGCAAGACATTCAATATCGCAGGTTTAGCTACGTCGGTTACGATTATTCCCGATGAGAAACTTCGCGCAGCATTCAACGCTGAGTGCGACCGTACACACGCAGGTGGTGGTAACATCTTCGGCACGGCGGCTCTCGAAGTGGCTTACAACGAAGGCGAGCAGTGGCTGGACGAGGTGATGGAGTACATCGCAGGCAACATCGACTACGTCGGTAAGTTCCTCGAAGAGAACTGTCCCAAGATTCGCCACTACAAGCAGCAGGGTACGTTCTTGATGTGGCTCGATTGCCGCGAGATGGGCTTGGAGCACAAGGCAATGCTCGACTTCTGGACCAACGAGGCTCGTATCGGTGCTAACGACGGTGCAACCTTCGGCGAGGAGGGTTGCGGCTTCGTTCGTCTGAACATCGGAACATCACGCGCTGTGATCGAACAAGCAATGGCGCAACTGAAAGAGGCTTACGATAAGTTGTAAATCAAAATAAAAGCGTATCTTTGCGCGCAGAAACAAAACGAAAAAGATATGTTTGAAAACTTAACAGATAAACTCGAACGCTCGTTTAAGATCCTTAAAGGCGAGGGTCGCATTACCGAGATCAACGTGGCCGAAACGGTCAAGGAGATCCGTCGTGCATTGATCGATGCCGACGTTAATTACAAGGTAGCCAAGGCGTTCACCGACCAAGTGAAGCAAAAAGCACTCGGTCAGGACGTATTGAAATCGGTTAAGCCCGGTCAGATGATGACCAAGATCGTCCGCGACGAATTGGCGACTCTGATGGGTGGTACGGCAACCGATATTCGATTGGAAGGCTCGCCCGCTGTGATTCTGATCGCAGGTTTGCAGGGTTCGGGTAAAACCACATTCTCGGGCAAATTGGCCTCGATGTTGCGCACAAAACGCAACCGCTCGGTGCTGCTGGTTGCAGGCGACGTCTATCGCCCCGCTGCTATCGATCAGTTGAAGATTCTCGGTCAGCAGGTTGGCGTAGAGGTCTATACCGAAGAGGGCAACCAGAATCCCGTTGAGATTGCACAGAACGCAATTCGCTATGCACGTAGCAAGACGATCAATACGGTGATTGTCGATACGGCAGGTCGTCTGGCAGTCGATGAGCAGATGATGCAGGAGATCGAGGCGGTGAAGGCTGCGACGAATCCTTGCGAGACGCTGTTCGTGGTCGATTCGATGACGGGTCAGGACGCTGTGAATACCGCACGCGAATTTAACGAGCGTCTGGATTTCGATGGCGTTGTACTGACCAAGCTCGATGGTGATACTCGCGGTGGTGCAGCAATCTCGATTCGCTCGGTGGTGAACAAACCTTTGAAGTTCATCTCGAATGGCGAGAAGATGGACGCACTGCAAGTATTCCATCCCGAACGTATGGCCGACCGAATCCTCGGTATGGGCGACGTGGTTTCGCTCGTTGAGCGTGCTCAGGAGCAGTACGACGAGGAGGAGGCTCGCAAGCTGAAAAAGAAGCTCGTGAAGGATCAGTTCAATTTCAACGACTTCCTCTCGCAGATCGAGCAGATCAAAAAGATGGGCAACTTGAAGGACGTTGCCTCGATGATTCCCGGTATGGGCAAGGCGCTGAAAGATGTTGATATTCCGGACGATGCGTTCAAGCAGACTGAGGCTATCATCGGTTCGATGACCCCTGCCGAGCGCGAGAATCCGTCGATCATCAACGCCTCGCGTCGTGAGCGTATCGCCAAAGGTAGTGGTACGACTATGGCCGACGTGAACAAGCTGCTCAAACAGTTCGAGCAGACCCGCAAGATGATGAAGATGGTTGCTGGTGGCGGTTTGCAGCAGAAGATGGCACAGATGCGTCGCGGCGGCGGTTTCCGTCGATAGGCGAACAAATAACGATAACAAAAGGGGTGTCCGCGCGAAAGGCGGTAGCCCCTTTTATTAAATAAGCAAACAAAAGTATGCACAAATCAGGTTTTGTAAATATTATTGGCAACCCGAACGTCGGTAAATCGACATTGATGAATGCACTCGTGGGTGAGCGTCTGTCGATCATCACCTCGAAGGCGCAGACTACGCGCCACCGCATTATGGGTATTGTCAATGGCGATGATTTCCAGATAGTTTACTCGGATACGCCGGGTATTCTCAAACCCAACTACAAGCTCCAAGAGTCGATGATGCGTTTCGTGCGCGGTGCGTTGAAGGACGCCGATGTGTTGCTCTACGTTACCGACACGGTCGAGCACACCGATCGCTCGGCTGAGATTCTCGACAAGGTGGCGCAGAGCGATATCCCGACAATCGTCGTGATCAACAAGATCGACCTCACCACGCCCGAGGCGCTCGAAGCGCTGGTTGAGCAGTGGCACGAGCGTATGCCCTCAGCACGCATTGTTCCCGTTTCGGCAAAGGAGAACTTCAATGTGGGTGGGCTGTTCGACCTGATTCTCTCGATGTTGCCCGAGGGCGAGCCCTACTATCCGAAAGATACGCTGACCGACAAGACGTTACGTTTCTTCGCCTCGGAGATTATCCGCGAGAAGATCTTCCTCAACTACGACAAAGAGGTGCCTTACAGCGTCGAGATCGCAATCGAGGAGTACCGCGAGGAGCCGAAGATCGACCGCATCTCGGCTACGATCTACGTTACACGCGACAGCCAGAAGGGTATCATCATCGGTCATAAGGGCGAGAAGTTGAAGCGCGTGGGAATGCAGGCGCGCGAGGACTTGGAGCGTTTCCTCGACAAGAAGGTCTTTCTGCAACTCTTCGTCAAGGTCAATGACGATTGGCGCAACAACGACCGCCAGCTGCGTCGTTTCGGCTACGAGCAGGAGTAGCGCGAACGATATAACAATAGCAAACCCCACCTTTCGAGGCGGGGTTTTGTTGTTTTAGAAAAGCTCCATCTGACCATCGCGGTAGAGGTTGATCACCTCACAGCCAAGCGCCCGAGCACGTGCGACCGTATAGGCCGTACCACCTGCGCGCCCATCGAACCACGCCACAACCGTCGCTGCACGTTCGACCATATAGTCATCACGGCGCAAAAAACATTCGCGCGAATACTCCTCCGCAAGCACCTCTACCCTATTTGCCGAGCGCAAAATCTGCTCATATTCGCGTTGAACAACAGCCGAAAACGAGCGTCCGTGTCCGCGAAACGGAACTGCCGCAATGAGCTGAACGTCCGAATATTGACGTTGCAAATTGAGCACCGCGCGTGCAGCTATCAGATCGAACCCTTCGGCCATACCGCTATAAAAACAGCGCGCGCCACGTGCATACAAATCCCTCAACGTCGCGTCGAGGCGCGAGCGCAGAGCCTCCGCCGAGTCGCCCGCAGCGTAGGTCATCGCACGATGACCCGTAAATGCCACACTCGTTTGCAAATCGTTTCTCATAGCACAAATGTAGCAAAAAATTGACTAAGATTGTTGCAATAGACCTCATTTAGTCGATATCTTCAACGACTTTCGATAGTTGTTTGGAGACATCCCCTCGACACGCTTAAAATATTTACCGAGAACCGACTGAGAGGGGAAATGAAGTTCGTCGCTAATTTGCTGAATTGTCATTGTAGTCGATTCAATGCAGCTCTTGATATAATCAACCGTATAGCGTTCGATCCAACCGAGGGCCGTGTGCCCCGTTTCACGTTTGAGCAGTAGCGAGAGATACTTATTTGTTACGCAGAGCCGATCGGCATAGAAATCAATCTCGCGGTGGGTCTTGAAATGCGACGACAACAACGTGATAAAACGATCACACAGTTCCTGCTGACGAGTCATTGTCGTTGGTGCGCTCTGCAACCCGTGAATATAGTAGCCCAAACCATAATAGTGTGCCGAAAACAGATGCTTGATGATCTCCTCACGATAGGGATTACTCTCTTGGCGCATAATGCTCGACACCTGCTTATAGCACGACACAAATGCGTCGATGATCTCCTCGGTAATCGAATAGAAATGGGTTGATTTGATGAATAAGCGCTCTTGAAGGCTCACGGGAAGAGCCATCGAATCGGTAAGGGCAATGCCGAAACACACTCCAAAACCCTCGAAATCGTCGCTGACAGAGATTGAACGCACCACCTGATCGGGCAACAGAATTGCCATCGCAGGCGCTTGCAACTTGTACGAACGAAAATCAACCTCGCACGCAAATTCGCCTTTGGTGATCACAATCTGCCAGACCTTGTCGATCCGATATGGGCAACGTATTCCCTCGATGATAGTCGAGTCTTCGATCAATTCTAAATCGTTCAACATATAATTACGATTTTTGTAAGGTAAAGATATAAAACAAATAGGCAAATCGGCATAATACGACCACTAATTGGTGCCAATCGGCACAATATCGAAGAAAATCTACCCAATACGGACCGCGCCGAGAGCCGATCTGCCCAATTCATTGCCGAATCGTCCCTTTATTGGTGTATATCAACACAATACCTTTGCAGTCGAAATTTTAAAGGTAAAAAAAAGTATGAAGCAAAGAGTATTTATTGTTACAGGTGCGGCAGGTTTTTTAGGCAGTAACGTGTGCCGTCAGCTCGTAAAATGCGGTGAAAAAGTTAGAGCTTTTGTCGTGCCCAACGACAAAGGCACGAAATATCTACCCAAAGAGGTCGAAATCATCGAAGGGGATTTGTGCAACAAAGAGAGCCTCGATAGACTCTTCGATATCCCCAATGATCAAACAATCGAGGTGATTCATTGTGCAAGCATTGTAACGGTCAATCCAGCCTACAACCCCACGGTTATGAAGGTGAATGTCGAGGGCACGAAGAACATCATCGAGCAGTGTTCGGTACGTAAGAATTTCAGCAAGTTAGTATATGTCAGCTCGACGGGTTGTATTCCCGAACTTCCGCACGGTCAAGCAATCAAAGAGATTTGCTACTTCTCGACCGAGAGCCTTATGGATTGTTATAGCCAATCGAAGGCATTGGCAACGCAAGCCGTTCTCGACGCTGCGGACAATGGGCTTGACGCCTGCGTCGTTCACCCGGGAGGAATCCTCGGACCCGAAGACTACGCTATCGGTCATACAACCAAAACATTGATACAGATCATCAAGGGCGAGATGTCGGCTGCTATTGACGGCACATTCAATCTCTGCGATGTTCGCGATCTGGCCAATGGTATTATTGCCGCGGTCGATCGAGGTCGAAGAGGCGAATGCTACATTTTGGCTAACGATGCTGTTTCGTTCCGCGATTTTGCTAAACTCATCTCGGAAGAGAGCGGTTGCAAACGAATGAAGCTGTTTTTGCCCGGAAAATTCGCCTATTGCCTGGCAAAGATGATGGAGAAACGCGCCAAGAAGAGTGGCAAGAAACCGCTAATGACCACTTATGCAGTATATAATCTGATTCGTAACAATGTATTCGACAGTAGCAAAGCTCGTCGTGAACTCGGATATAGCACTCGTTCATATCGCGAAACAATCCGCGATGAGATCAATTGGCTGAAAGTGATTGGAGAGTTGAGTTAGATCAGTTCCACACGTCATAACGCTGTTTTTTTCGGTCGGCAAGCACGATTGTGGCGCTAAATTTGTAAGTTATGACCAACGAACCATAAAACAAAAAAACAGTTTGCAATTATGAAAAATGCTGGAACTTGTATGTTAGTCTTTTTGGGTGGTGCGCTGGCCGGTGCTGCAACGGCTCTGATGCTCTCGCCCAAGTGCGGCGCAGATCTGCGCGACTCGATCAAAGAGATGATCGACAAAGAGATGGGCGCTATCCGAGAGCGCTACCACGACATCAAAGAACACGTGCATTAATCACTCCGAAATGGCTACCGAACATCAAGACTCGAACAACGAAACCTCGCTCGTCGAGCAGGTAACGGAGTACGTCCAACTGCAACTTACCGCCACCAAGCTCTCAGCCATCGAGTTTCTCTCGCTGACGCTGAGCAACGGTTTCGGTATATTGCTCGCCGTCGTGGCTGCGATGTTCGCCCTGATGTTCATTTTGGGAGCCATCACGCTATGGGTTGCTCGGGCAATCGGATCGCTCGAATGGGCAATGATGATCTCGGCCGCTGTGTTCATCATCGTAGGCATTGTCGCCCTGACAATGCGCGAGCGAATGATCACCGATACGCTGGTACGCCGTTTCGCAAGAATGTTTTTCGAGGTCGAAGACGACCACAAAACCGATGCGCCAAATGATTGATCAACACGATCTTGCAGGTATCGGCTCGATGGCCGAACTGCGCCAATACCGTCGTGCAATCGCTGAGTGTGCCGCCGAATGTCGCACACAACTCGATCGCCGACGGCAGCAGCTGACGGCCCGAATCACGCCGACCCGCATCTTGGGTTATGTTGCCACGCGCAGCGAATCGGCACTTGGGATAATCGCCGTCGCCCGTCAGATCTACTCGATAGCACGCTCGGTATTTGCACGTATGAAGAAGGGCTGACCCAGTGGGTCAGCCCTTCGCTGTTATTCTACTGCGGTGCGTTTAGAAAACCAACGCCACACCCAACTGAAAGCCACTTTGGCGATTTGTCCAACCGCTATTAGGAGGAGTATCTTTTGCTGTTGTATACATATAGCCAAGCGAGAAATCCATTTTGAATTTATCAGCAATATATAAACGATAGCCACCGCCAACGCCCGTCAGCAAACCAAAAGCAGGAACACCAACATTAATATTTGTGCCCAAATCGCCCGAAACGAACCACCCACGTGTGCGATCGTTGAAGAAATATTGCGCATTCGCATAGATTGGCAACATCGCAACACCCAAATTGGTTTCATTCATACCCGTTGCCAAGCCTACCTCCCATTTAGGCGAGATTGCATAGTTAAAATCGAGCGAAACGAAATGATAGAGAATCTCATCTGAACTATCGCGTACATCATATTTATTGCCTGTGATTCGAGATTTATCTACCGAAGTAATTTCAAAGCCCATTTTATAGCCAACCGAGAACGAAAATCTGCGCTCCTTCGAAATAGGCTTTTGATTTTGTGCCATTGCCGTGCTGCACAGCAACAACATTGCAATAAGGATAACAATTCTTTTCATAGTCTTTAAGGTTTTAAATGTAATTTTTCACAAAGTAGAAAAATAATTTCACTTGCGCAATACCCCCCCCAATTTCCGACTAATAGAATACATTTAGCGGAAATATTCGACTTTTAGAAAAGAATATATTTTATAGCAAACCCGCCTCGTAGAGGGTTACGATCTGCTCCAACATACGATCTTCGTCCTCACGATCGTACTCCGTTTTAAGATTCGCACCGAATATCTTTGCAACGCCCTGCCAAAAACCCGCCGTGAATCCGCCACGGAACTCGCGCACAATCTCATACGACGAATACTCCGTCTCGCGCGCAATCAATTTCAGCAACACCTTACCCTGCGAGCGGGTCATCTTCTTCAATACGGGAGTATATTCCTCCTTGATCTGCTGCTCGACCTGCTTGGTGTAGGCCTTCTGCGCCTTGCGGGTGGGCAGCGTCAGCAGTTTCTCCTCCATCTCGGCCATACGCTGGCGGGCAACCTTGGCTATCGGGTAGGTCTTCTTGACCGCAATCACCATACGCTGATACTTGCGCAAATCCGCCGGGCGACGGAAAACATAGATCGGTAACACCGCAATATTCTGCACCGAATCGCCCTGCTCGACCTCGACCCACGCTCGGGTATAGCCACGAGCACGCTTCGACTGCTGAGGCTGAGGTTGCTCCTGACGTTGGGGCTGCCGTTGCTGTTGGCGTTGCGTCTGCCGAGTGCGCTGCTGCGACCACGTGGGCACCGCGAACATCAGAAACAAAATGAGTATGGCGATTGACTTTCTCATATTATTGTGTTACCTTTGCAAAGATAACGATAATTTCGGAAACATTTTCAAACGTACCAATATTTATGGAAATAGGAGCTAAATCGACCTCAACACTCGTCGTAACCGAACAACTGACTGCCGCCGTAATGGGCTCGGGCGACCTGCCCGTATTGGCAACTCCCGCAATGATCGCACTGATGGAAAATGCTGCTATGAAGGCTGTTGCCGAAGCATTGCCCAACGATCAGACCACCGTCGGCTCGCTGATGAATGCCTCGCACTTGAAGCCTACGGCTGTGGGTGATACGGTCAGCGCGACCGCCACGCTCATTGCCATTGAAGGACGCAAGCTTACCTTCCGCGTCGAGGCTCTCGACAGCGAAGGCACAATCGGCGAGGGCGACCACGTGCGCTATATCGTCGGCCGCGAGAAATTCTTGGCAAAGTTGAAGAGGTAGTTCGTTTGCGACGTATGGCAATTTTTTTAGGCTGTCCTACGGGGCGGCCTTTGTTTTTGGGAGCGGTATTGCGGAGATCGAAATCATAGATTTCGTCATCATTGGCGGGTCGGCCTTCGGCCGAGCCCCCCACCCGCCAATGATGAGTTTCTCAATTCAAGACAATTGGCAAAATCAAAGATTTTGACACACCTTCGGGGGCTCGCCTTCGGCGACCGCCCCAGCCCCCGAAGGTGCGCGCGCAATTTGTTTTTATTAGTTTACAAAAAAGCCACGCTTGCGGGCGTGGCTGTAATTTTGGTCGCTGAATCTCGCTACAACTGTTTAAGCGAGAAGCGGATAGCGTCCTCGACCGAGCAGTTGGGATTTTGTTTGAGTACCGATTTGAGCACTTTGTCCGATGCTGTGCGGGTGAATCCCAACATCGCAAGTGCCGCCAAAGCCTCCTCATAAACCTCGTTGCCACCCTGCACCTTATCGAGCAACTGTCGCTCTTCGTAGGGGGTAATGGAGATCACCTTGCCACTCAACTCGACAATGATCTTTTGAGCCGTTTTCAAGCCCAAGCCCTTCACGTTTTTGAGTAGCGTCGCGTTGCCCGTAGCGATGATATTGCGCAGCTCGTCAGGCGAATAGGTCGAGAGGATCATTCGTGCCGTATTGCCACCCACACCCGAAACACTCAACAGATGACGGAACAGCTCGCGCTCGAATTTCGACGCAAAGCCATAGAGCAGTTGCGCGTCCTCGCGGACAACGTAATGGACATATATTTTAGCCTCGGTCAGGTGCTCGATCTCGGAGTAGGTTTGCAGCGAAATAGCGATGTCGTAACCCACGCCCGCAGCCTCGATCACTACACGCGCCGGCGACAGTTCGGCAATCGTGCCTTTGATATATTCGTACATAATAGTTACAATTTTTTCGTAATCGAATACAAATTTACAATTTTTTTGTATCTTTGTGTTTCATTAACGAAAATTAACAACTAAAAATAGCAAAACATCTATGAAAAAAACGCTTTTCGCAGCCATCGTTGCAGCTCTCTTCGCTGTTGGTTGCACTAACAACGCCGCTCAGCCCGCTGAGGGTGCTGCCGAGCAGGCTACAATCACCAGCTCGGATATCGCTTTCGTAAAGGCTGACTCGCTCCTCGTAATGTCGGACATCTACCTGACCGAGGGCGTAGCTCTGCAAAAGAAACTCGAAGCTGCGCAGCAGTCGTGGGCTAAGAAAGAGCAGGGCTTCCAGTATGAGGCCGCTCAGTTGCAGGAGAAGTATCAGAAGGGTCTGATCACCACCTTGAAGGCACAGGAGACCGAGGAGAGCCTCAACAAGCGCGTGCAGAACTATCAGCAGTCGATGCAGAAAGAGGCTGCCGTATTGGACGAGGAGAACTTCGTACTGCAAAACCGTATCAATATGCTCGTAGCTGAGGCTATCGAGGAGATCAACAAGGACGGCAAGTACAAGTTGATCCTCAACTCGTCGGCGCTGCTCGACGGCTCGCAGGCTCTCGATATCACTCAGGATCTGTTGAAGATCGTGAATGAGAAGTATGCCGCTGAGAAGGCTGCCGCTCCCAAGGCAGAGTAAAACTCGGGCGAACATCGGTCAACGAAATTGACCACAAAACAGGAAGAACTGCACTAATTTTGGTGCAGTTCTTTTTTATTTATTTCGTTGCGCGGTTGCGCTAAAATTTGTATATTTGTGGGTCGCCAAGGCGGTTACTGAATCACCGATGGCGACGGGTACTAATTTTAAGACTTAACTAATTATGAGTAAGTTTTTTAAGGCTATCGACAACTTCTTCCGAAACTCGGTGTCGCCAATCTTTATGTTGCTGCTTTTTGCGTCGTTCGTGCTCTGGTATATCACCAAGCTCGACTACAACTATACGACATATATCCCCGTGCGTGTGAACCTCGACGGTTATAAATTCAAGGTCGAGTGTACGGCCGAAGGTCGTGGCTCGGATTTGATGGCGCACCGTTTCCATATGGTCGATCGCACAAAACTCACATTCTCGCGCGTGACACACGCCCCGATGGTGACCGATAGCTGCGAAATCGTGCTCTCGCCCTCGTCGCTGATGAACGCCATCGCCACGACCTACCCCGACATCAGAATCATCTCGATCGGTATAATTCCCAACATCAGAATCGACCAGCAGGAGGTGGTTGACGAGTGATTCGCATTGGACTGACGGGTGGCATTGGCAGCGGTAAAAGTACCGTTTGCCGTTTGTTTGAGGAGTTTGGCGCACGTTGCTACGATAGCGACAGTCGTGCCAAGTGGCTGATGCAGAACGATGAAGAACTGCGTGCAGAGCTGATTGCGCTATTTGGTGAGGAGGTCTACGGCAAGGACGGAGCGCTCGATCGTGCACGTTTGGCAGCCGAAGTCTTTGGGAACAGCGAACGGTTGGCGGCTCTGAATGGAGCGGTACACCCTGCCGTTGGACGCGACTGGGAGCGTTGGTGCGAGGCGCGAGAGGCCGAGGGTGCAGCCTACACGATTTTGGAGAGTGCGATTTTGTTTGACTGCGGATTTGACAGCAAAGTCGATCGCACGGTGGCAGTTTTGGCGCCCGAGGAGTTACGAATCGAGCGGGCAGCCAAGCGCGATAATGCCCCGGCAGAGGTGATTCGTCGCCGTATTGAGGCACAAATGAGCGACGCAGAACGCGAGGCACGAGCGCACCATACGATCCGCAATATCGACATCGACACACTGCGTGAGCAGGTCGAAGAGTTGCATAAATTGTTTAGCGATGATGCTCAATAACAAGCATATAGACCTCAGCGAGCCGCGCGTGATGACCATCGTGAACGTTACGCCCGACTCGTTCTATGACGGTAGCCGCACGTTCACCGAGGAGGAGATCGAGCGACGTGTTGCGCAGGCTATTGCCGAGGGGGCGGATATGCTTGATGTGGGTGGTTACTCGTCGCGTCAAAATGCCGATGAGGTGAGCGTCGAGGAGGAGTGCGCGCGCGTTTGTCGGGCGATGAAGGTTATTCGACGTGTATGCCCCGAGGTGGCAGTCTCGATTGATACGTTTCGAGCCGAGGTCGTGCAGCGCGTGGTCGCCAATTGGGGCGACTGCATCGTGAACGACATCGCAGCAGGAGAGGCCGACAGCCAGATGATCCCAACGGTAGCTCGATTGGGTCTGCCCTACATTGCGATGCATATGCGCGGCACACCCGCTACGATGCAGTCGATGACCGATTACTCGGACGTAGTCGAGGAGGTGCATAACTACTTTGTGCGCAAACTCGATGAGCTGCACTCGGCGGGGATAACCGACGTGGTGATTGACCCGGGATTTGGCTTTGCCAAGACGCTCGAACAGAACTACGCACTAATGGACGGACTACATCGACTGAACGATTTAGGGGCTCCGATATTGGTCGGCATATCACGTAAGTCGATGATATACAAGCTACTCGACTGCGCACCCGCTGAGGCACTGAATGGAACAACGGCACTCCATTTGGAGGCTTTGCGTCAAGGCGCGAAGATACTGCGAGTGCACGATACGCGCGAGGCTGTCGAGGTGATCAAAATTTACAACCAACTGAACAAAAGCAAACAAGAACAATGATAGAATGTAGAGATATACGCAAGAGCTACGGCTCGCTCGAAGTGTTGCGCGGAGTGTCGCTCGACGTTGCAAAGGGCGAGGTGGTTTCGATTGTCGGCGCAAGTGGCGCAGGCAAGACCACGCTGTTGCAGGTGATGGGCACGTTGTCGCGTCAAGATAGTGGCGTGGTGAAGATCAATGGCGTCGATGTCAGTGCAATGCGCGACCGCGAGTTGTCGGATTTTCGCAATTCGCAGATCGGTTTCGTCTTCCAATTCCACCACCTACTGCCCGAATTTACAGCCTTCGAGAATGTATGTATTCCCGCTTTGATAGGTCACCGCGACCGCCACGAAACGGAGCGACGCGCAACCGAACTGATCAAGATGATGGGGCTAGACAATCGCCGCGACCACAAGCCCACAGCGATGTCGGGCGGTGAGCAGCAGCGTGTTGCGATTGCACGTGCGCTGATCAACTCACCTGCCGTACTGCTGGCTGACGAGCCATCGGGTAACCTCGACTCGCACAACCGCGACGAGATTCACCGCCTCTTTTTCCGACTGCGCGACGAATTGGGACAGACGATCGTCATCGTAACTCACGACGAGGGTTTGGCATCGATGGCCGACCGTAAGATCACAATGCGCGACGGTGAGATTGTGGGAAATTCAACATTCAAGATTCAAGATTCAAAATTATAGTTTGGCGGCTGAATAGACTACTATGACCCACGAAGAATTGCGCGATCTGCTCGAACGATTGCACGACAAATACAACCGCGCGGAGTTCGTCGAGAACGACCCCATCAGCATTCCTCATCTATTCTCGGGACGCGAAGATATCGAGATCAGCGGTCTGCTGGCTGCTACCATAGCGTGGGGCAACCGCAAGGCAATCGTCAAGAGCGCACGACGTATGGTCGAGTATATGGACAGTGCGCCATACGACTTCACGATGAACGCCTCGGAGACCGAACTCGACCGTCTCGGCACGTACGTTCACCGTACGTTCAATGGGTCGGATTTCCGCTCGTTCGTGGTGGCAATGCGTCGAATGTATGCCGAGGAGGGCGGTATTGGCGGTTTCTTCGAGCGTCGTTATGCAGCTACGGGCGATATGCGTGTGGTGCTGTCGGAGTTTCGACGTGCATTTTTTGCCGCTCCGCACGACCCACACTGCTGCAAACATATCTCATCAATCGACAAAGGTGCCGCATGTAAGCGTCTGAATATGTATCTGCGTTGGTTGGTACGACGCGATGACCGAGGTGTCGATTTCGGACTTTGGGAGTCGATTCCGATGTCGGCTCTATATCTGCCGCTGGACGTGCATTCGGGAAATATGGGGCGTGCATTGGGCTTGCTCACACGCAAGCAGAGCGATTGGAAAGCGGTCGAGCAAATCACCGCAACGCTGCGCGAATTTGATCCGAACGATCCCGTTCGATTCGATTTCTCGTTGTTCGGCGCAGGCATTGACGGATTCCTCAAAGAGTAGACACGATGGCAGGCAAAGGGTTCACATTCAAGCAATTCGAGATCAACCACGAGGCGTGCGCAATGAAGGTCGGCACGGACGGCGTACTGCTCGGAGCGTGGTGTGCGTGTAGCTCGGCACGACGCATTGCCGACATCGGTACGGGCACAGGCTTGATCGCTTTGATGTGCGCCCAACGAAATGCCGAGGCGGAGATCGACGCCATCGACATTGATCGCTCGGCCGTTGAGTGCGCCTGCGAAAATGTTGCTCGGTCGGCGTGGAGCGGTCGTATTCGTGTGATCGAGTCGGCCGTACAAGACTACACGTGCGAGGAGCGTTACGACCTCATTGTCAGCAACCCGCCCTACTTTTCCGAGACGTTGCAGTCGCCCGACCCGTCGCGTGCCGTTGCGCGCCACAACTGCTCGCTACCCCACCGCGACCTGATCGATGCAGCTAAACGTCTGCTAACAACCGAGGGTCGATTGGCGTTGATTCTGCCTGCGGACGAGGCGCGACGCTTTGCTATGCAAGCCGTAGCAGCAGGGTTACATCTGCGACGTCGTTGCGACGTGGCGACAAAGCCGGGTGCTCAGCCCAAGCGCACGATGAGCGAGTGGAGCCTGACAAGTGGCGAGGCGGAGATTGAGTTGCTCACTTTGTCGGCTGAGGACGGGCAACGAAGCGAGCAATACCGACTGCTGACCGAAGAATTTTATCTACATTAGAGCGTTTTTCGGCTCTCGATGTGGGTATTTTCGACAAATAAAAGTAACTTTGCAGAAATAACATTCATAACACAATAACGAAACCTATGAAAACCATTAAAGCAATACTCGCTACGGCAGCTTGCGCAACGCTCGTTGCGACTGCCTCGGCACAGAACTTTACCGCCGCAAAAGTCGGTATCGTCGAAGAGAATGGCGTGACTACCCTCTCATATCCTCAAACAACCGTTACGGTTGATCTGGTTGTCGAAAAGCAGACCACCGTGGCTGGTCCGTATGCTCGTTTCGCACAGAAATATCTCGGCACACGTGCACCGCTGACCGACAAGGTCACCTACTCAATCGCTGAGGCTGCAATCTCGGCTACCGACGTTGCTCCCACCGCCGTGGAACCTACGTTTGCCGAAGGTAGTCAGGTTGTTTCGTTGCGTGGCACCGAAGAGGCATTCGCAAAAGTGCTGCCCGACCGCACCTCGTCAATCGAGACTCCTCTCGAAACTGCTGCACAAAACGCCGCAAATACAATATTCAAATTGCGTAAGGTTCGTATCGAACTCGTTTCGGGTGACGTGGGTGAGAATGTCTATGGCGCAGGTCTGAAAGCCGCTTTGGACGAAATCAATCGCTTGGAGCAGGAGTATCTCGAACTGTTCCTCGGCAAGCAGGTCGTTACCCGCACCGTGAAGAGCATCGCAATCGTCCCCGAAGCTGGCAAAACCAAATATATCCTCTGCCGTTTCAGCGAGCAGACAGGTGTCGAGGCAGCAAGCAACCTCTCAGCACAACCCATTGTGCTTGAACTCATTCCGAGTGGCAAGATCCCGACCGACGGTCTGACCCTCAAAAGCGAACGCGATACACGCTTTGCCGTTCCGTTCCGCATTGCCGACAACGTCGTTTGCCGTCTATCGGATAGCCGTGGCTCGATTGCCGAAGCAGAACTGCCTATCTTCCAATTTGGCAAGGTGGTCGAGATCGTAAATACCCAAAAGAAATAGCCAGCAACGATGAATGCAACGTCGAAAATGGTCGCGCTGCTGGGCGAACTGCGTCGTGAGATGAATGGCGCCGTGGTCGACTCAATGCGCGAAAAGGGAATCGAATATGCGCTGAGCTACGGCGTGAGCATTCCGACCATACGTGCATTGGCTCGCCAATATGCGCCCGACGATGAGTTGGCTCGTCTGCTCTATCAGCAGCAGGTGCGCGAATTGCAACTTGCAGCGCTCACTATTGCTTCGCCCCAAAGCGTCACCGAGGAGGAGTTGCCGTTTTGGGCGCAGGCCGTTACAACGGTCGAGATGGCCGAAAATGTTGCGACGGTTTTGATCGGCCGAACTGCGGTCGCTGAGGTTGCCGTGCGGGAGTGGTTGAAGGCCGAGAATGGAATGTTGCGTTACGCTGCTATGCTTGTGGGCGGACGTTGTAGCGAATTGAATATTAATGATATAGCCGAATTGTTGGCGCAAGCATTGGCAAACGTCCCCGTCGGGTTGGAGGTTGTAACTGCACACGGTGCAGCCGTGTTGCTCGGCACTTGTGGTGCACGCTCGGAGGAGCAGCGCTTGGCCGCACGTGCATTTATCGACGCACTGCCCGAAGGCTCGTTGCGAGAGCGAATTGAGGACGAGGCTGGTTGGCAATTGGATCAATATTAATGAGTTATGGCGAAGGTTAAGAAGGCATATTTTTGTCGCAACTGCGGCTACGAAGCTCCGAAATGGATCGGACGCTGCCCCTCGTGTGGCGAGTGGAATACATTCGCCGAGGAGATCATCGCCAAAAGTTCGACCGCCTCGGCTGCTGCCGCCGCACACCTTCCTCAATCGCGTCCGCAGACTATCGCCCAAATCGAGGATCAGGTGCACAAGCGTATCGACTTGGGTAACAACGAGGTCAATCGAGTTTTGGGTGGCGGATTGGTACGTGGATCGCTCATTCTGCTCGGCGGTGAGCCGGGTATCGGCAAATCGACCCTCAGCCTGCAATTGGCACTCGCACCGCACGGATTGAAGGTGCTCTACGTTTCGGGCGAGGAGTCGCCACAGCAGATCAAAATGCGAGCTGCACGTATCGGAACAGAGAACGAAAATTGCTTGATCTACTCCGAAACATTGCTCGAAAATATCGTTGCACAGATTGAGGAATTGCAACCCGATATCGTTGTAATCGACTCGATACAAACCGTTTACACCGAGATGATCGATTCCTCGGCAGGTAGTGTTTCGCAAATTCGCGAGTGCGCCGCCACGTTGCTCAAATATGCAAAAAGTACGGGCACATCGATCTTTATCATCGGTCACATCACCAAAGATGGTACGATTGCAGGTCCGAAGATTTTGGAGCATATTGTTGACGTGGTACTCCAATTCGAGGGCGACGGCAACAACGTCTATCGCATTCTGCGAGGAATCAAAAACCGATTCGGTGCGACGTTCGAGATCGGTGTTTTCGAAATGCGCAACGAGGGTCTGATCGAGGTTGACAACCCATCGAAGATACTCTTATCACACTATGACGAACCTCTGAGCGGTATTGCAGTTGGTGCGGCGGTCGATGGCATTCGCCCCTATCTGATTGAAACTCAGTCGCTCGTAAGCAATGCAGCCTATGGCACTCCGCAACGCTCGACAACAGGTTACGACTCGCGACGAATGAATATGTTGCTCGCCGTTTTGGAGAAGCGCGTGGGAATGAAGATGTTCACGAAGGACGTCTTTCTGAACTTTGCGGGCGGATTCAAGATTGCCGACACGGGTATGGATCTGGCGATTGTTGCGGCTGTGATCTCTTCATATTTTGACAAGCCGCTGATCGAAGGCGTCTGCTGTGCGGGCGAGATCGGTCTGTCGGGTGAGGTGCGTCCCGCACCGCGTAGTGAACAACGTATTGCCGAGGCGGCACGATTGGGTTTCCGACGGATTGTGGTTTCGGGATACCTGCGTAAAGACCTCCCCAAACCACCCAAAGGGATCGAGGTGCGCTACGTCAATCGTATTGACGAGTTGCCAGCTGCGATTTTCCAAAACGATTACGAAGAGTGTTAGATACGTTCTAACACTCAATCACACTCCACCTCCGACCGCTGAGGTGGAGTTTTTTTGTGCGACGAGGCACAGTTTTTGGAAGTGAACGGGGAAAATATTTCCGGAAATGAACGACTCAAAACGTATTCTCGTAATCGGCGGTGCGGGATTGATCGGATCGCACCTATGCCAAGCCTTAGTCGATCGCAACCACGATGTCTACTGTATGGATATTCGCAGCTGCGAATCCTCGCCTATTCTGCGCGAACTGATGACGCTCACAAATTTCAACTACATACGCCATAACGTTGTAAATCAATTCGGTATAAACGTCGATGAAATCTACAACCTAGCCTCTCCATCAGCACTGAGATATGATCAAGTGATGGAGGTCGAGACGCTCAAAGTGAACATTTTGGGTACGCTCAACTGCCTCGAAAGTGCTCGCATAAATCGTTCGCGGGTGCTGTTTACATCGTCGGGCGATGTCTATGGGTCGGTGCGGCAACAATCGATGCACGAAGATCAACCATTCGGTCCCGCCTGCTCGGCATTGGCCGAAAGTAAACGTGCTGCCGAAAGTTTCGTGCGCTCGTACAAAGATGAGTATCAAGTAGATGGAAAAATTGCACGTGTATTCAACACCTACGGTTCGGGTGCCGATCTGAGTGATCAGCGGGTAGTCACCAAGATGATCGTCGAGGCACTCTCGGGTCGCAACCTGACGATATACGGTAATGGCGAG
Organism: Rikenellaceae bacterium; assembly: GCA_017463585.1. Lineage (GTDB taxonomy): Bacteria > Bacteroidota > Bacteroidia > Bacteroidales > Rikenellaceae > Alistipes. Next base: position 481,654 of record JAFTOX010000003.1, read on the forward strand.
CAGTTGCGCTCGTTCTGCTGGGTGGGCGACGTGGTCGATGGACTTATTCGATTGATGAATCGGTTGCCCGACGTGCAAGTTCCGACGGTCAACATCGGCAACAACCACGAAATTACGATTCGGGCGCTCGCCGAAAAGATCATCGACCTCACAGGTAGCCACTCGAAGATCATTCACCTCGACGCCCGCAACGACGATCCACGTCACAAATCGCCCGACATCTCACGTGCGCGCGAAATGCTCGGCTGGCAACCGACGACGACGCTCGACGAAGGGTTGCGGCGTGCGATCGCCTACTTCGAGCACGAGCTGACACAAATGCGCAGTTGGGTCGAAATGCACTGAACGAAAGCAAGTTGCACATTCATAAATCAAGCCTCAACAATATGAAAAATTTCAAACAAACGATCGCCAGCACTACTCCTACGTTGGTCGATTTCTATGCTACGTGGTGCGGTCCGTGTCGCACAATGCACCCTATTTTGGATCGTCTGGCGGCATCGCTCGGCAGTCGAGTTACGATTCTTCGCTACGACATTGACGATCCGCAAAACGCCGAACTCGTTGCCGAGCACAACGTTCGCTCGGTGCCTACATTAGTGCTCTATCGAGCGGGGCGAGTTGCGTGGCGCGGAAGCGGCGTCGTGAGTGGCGACCACCTCGCCAACCTTATCGTCAAATTGGAGCGCGAGCCGATTACAAACGCTTAACAGCTAAAAAAGAAGGCCACTCCCGTCGATGGGAGTGGCCTTGCTTATTGCGCGTGGAGTGCGCGTTACTCCATACACTTCTTGATATAGTGGTGGTGCGAACCGTAGCGCTCGAAGGTAGCCTTGTCCAGAGCCTCGCGGTGATCGGGGTGAGCCACCGAGATCAACAGACGAGCACGCTCCTGCAAGCTCTTGCCATAGAGATCAACTGCACCATACTCGGTTACAAACCAGTGCATATGCGAACGAGTGGTAACAACACCTGCACCCTCGGTCAGCACGGGAGCGATCTTGCTCACACCCTTGTTGGTTACCGAAGGCATTGCGATAATCGACTTACCCTCCTTAGCCAGCGATGCACCATAGATGAAATCAACCTGACCACCTACACCCGAGTAGAAACGAGTACCCAGCGAGTCAGCGCAAACCTGACCGGTCAGGTCGATCTGCAATGCCGAGTTGATAGCGGTCATACGGGGGTTCTTAGCAATTACGAAGGGGTCGTTGGTGTAACCTACGTCCATCATTGCTACGCCCGGGTTGTCATCGATAAAGTCATAAACAGCCTGCGAACCCATCAAGAAGGTCGAAACCATCTTACCGCGGTCGGTACCCTTGTTAGCACCGTTGATCACACCTGCCTCAACCAGCGGCAGAACGCCGTCAGCGAACATCTCGGTATGGATACCCAAGTTTTTGTGGCCACCCAGCTGTGCCAATACTGCGTTAGGAATTGCACCGATACCCATCTGCAAGCAAGCACCGTCCTCGATCAGCGCAGCGCAATGCTTACCGATCAGAGTCTCAACCTCGTTGGGAGCGGTGAAGTGAGCGGGTTCCAGCGGCTGGTCGTCCTGAACGAATACGTCGATCATCGACATCGGGATCAGAGCCTGACCGTGAGCACGGGGAACATACTTATTAACTACTGCGATAACGGTCTTAGCCTGCTCGATTGCTGCCAAAGTAGCATCAACCGAAGTACCCAACGACACGTAGCCGTGCTTGTCGGGAGGACAAACCTGAATCATCGCAACGTCGCAAGGCAGAGCACCGCAACGATACAACTTCTGAGTTTCGCTCAGGAATACGGGAATGTAATCAGCATAACCGCTCTGGGTTACCTTACGTACGTTACCGCCCACAAAGAACGAATCAAGCTGGAAGATACCCTCGAACTCAGGTGCTGCATAAGGAGCAGGACCCTCGGTGTGAAGGTGATGAATGTGAACATTCTCGAACTCGTGGTTAGCACCGCGCTCAACCAACGCCTTGATCAGGCACTGGGGTGCGCTTGCTACCGAGCTCAGATGGACGTGATCGCCCGACTTAACAACTTTCACCGCCTCTTCGGGGGTGGTAAATTTGATTTGGTAGTTCATTTTATTTGGTTTACGATTTATAGTTTGTTTTCTTCGTTAGTTCGCACTATCAACCTACAAAGTTAAAAACTTTTTCGGCGTATGCAAAATTTTCTTCCGAAATATTCCTAACCCACTCACATTTAGAGGTTGGGGATATTCTGATCGAGCCAAGCAAAACGACCCTCAACCCAATCCTTCAAGAACTGAACCTCGGCATCATATGCCTTCAAAATCTGCTCGCGCGTTGCACCCGCCTTGCAGAGCTTGTGCCACTTCATATCGTTCAACACAGCCGACTCGCGCTGAGCCGTGGCAACCTCGTCGATATGAGCCAAAATATTATCCTTGTCGGCACGCATTGCTGCATAGCGCTCCTTCAAAATCTTCAAGAACTCCTCGTCGTTGCGCAGTACCTTCATCCACAACTTCGAACGGTCCGAGTTGTAGATATAGAAGCCCTCGGGAATGTGATTATCCTCGCCCTCGGCGAATACGTCGTTACCAAACGCAATATCGAAGTCCCACAGCGGACCCATATAAAGTTTGCCGTCCTCGCCAATGTTCATATAGACACTGAGGAAGAAGCAAGCGTCCATATTCATCGAGAACTCCTGATTGAGGTACCAATCCACGAAACTCTCCATATGCATATACGAACGATACTCTTCAGCATTACCCTCGCTGAGATCCTTCTCGGCCTTGTTGATGTAGTCCTTCACGTAGTTGTACTCGGCAGTACCCTTCTCGGGCTCGGGATCTTTCAGCACGAAATTGAGCTGCGAGATATTGCTAACGAAGAAGATGTCGCCATTGGTCTCCTTGGCACGGTAGTCGATTTCGAGCACATAGCCGTCGGGCACGCGATTCTTATCGACCTTGATCTGCTCGCAGAGGTAGTAGTGACCCAAATGCTCGCCATTGAGCACCAGCTCAACCGCCTCACCACGCTGCTTCCAGCGGAAGGTGGTGTACTGCTGCGCCATAAAGAAGGTCAAATCGGTACGCATCATCGCCTTATCATTCCAACTTGCCAGCAGCACCCAACGCTTATGCTTGGGCATACCGAGCACTTCGGCCTTCTCGCCGAGCTTGATTGCGTAGGGTTTCTTGGCGTAGCTCCACGTGGTATTGCCACGACCCTTGACCTCGGCGTCAGCCTCCGCAAAGAGTGCATTACCATTGCCGTCGTCGATCATCATCTTGGCAGGAATCCACGTATCTTTATCCTTGATTGCCTGATTCTTCTCGGTATTGATCACCACAACGGGCAGACCCGACAGGCCCTTATAACCAATGTCGAACTTTACAGTTACGGGCGTTGTCTTGCCATTCAAAGTGATACTATATACAAGGGGTTGCGAGAGATTAACAGCAGTTTTGCCACTAATTTGCGTCTTTGCCTGTGCCACCACACGGCAGCCTTCGGGAACGGTGAAGGTCGGAATCAGCGCCGCACGATCAACATAATAGGGAACCTTGCAACTGAACACGCCATCGCCATCGATAGTGAAGGTCAAATCCTCAGTCAGTGCGGGGTTCTGAGCTTTGTTGATCGAGAAGGTGCGGAAGGTGACAGCCTCAGGAGTGGGCGGTGTGGGAGGCGTCGCGGGCTGCGGATTGCACGCCATAAAAAACATAGCCGCACATAAGATCAATCGAGAAAGTAGTTGTTTCATTTTTCGTTATTTTAATAATTAAGTTCTCCGTATGCACCACCAAAGCGCGTCGAAAAGGCACTCTCGCGCAGTGTTGCACCTTACAAAAATACAAATTTTCGGTCAATTTCCAAGCCCCGAAAAGCAGAATCAACTCTCTTTTGTTAAAAAAATCACAACTTGGCGCAATTTAATCGACGTTAAGAGGAACAACATATCGAAACTTTATGTACATTTGTAATGCTGAATGGTCACGATGTGCCCGCACTGCTCGGTGTCGAACGCTCGATGCCGAGTGTTACGTGCGCATACGGAAAACCTAAAACGAAGAGCGAATTCAAACAACAATTTTTTAAGTATAATTTCTGGGGTCGGCAAGGCTCGACTCCGATTAATTAAAACTACTTATGGACAAACAAAATGTTAAGGAGTTGAAGGACGTTGTTATCCGTTTCTCGGGCGACTCGGGCGACGGTATGCAGCTTACCGGAACACTCTTCTCCGACACCTCGGCACTGATGGGTAACGGAATCTCGACATTCCCCGACTACCCCGCCGAAATCCGCGCACCGCAGGGCACCGTAGCAGGTGTTTCGGGCTTCCAGCTTCATTTCGGTAGCGGTAACGTAACTAACCCGGGCGACTACTGCGACGTGCTCGTTGCTATGAACCCCGCGGCCCTCAAAGCTAATGCTAAGTGGTTGAAGCCCGATGCTACCGTGATTATCGACGGCGATACGCTGACCGAAAAATCGGTGCAGAAGGCAGGTTTCGCAACCCTCGACCCCATCAAGGAGCTCGGTTTGGAGAACCACAATGTAGTAGTTCCCAACATTACCTCGATGACCAAAGAGGCGCTGGCTGAAACCGGTTTGGATAACAAGAGCATCGTGAAGTGTAAGAATATGTTTGCACTCGGTATCTGCTTCTATATCTACAACCGCCCCTTCGACCACGCTAAGAAATATATCGACGGCAAGTTCCTCAAAAAGAACCCCGCAGTTGCCGAGGCTAACAAGCTCGCAATGGACGCAGGTTACAACTATGCCGCTAATACTCACGCATTCGCTAACACCTACGACGTAGCTCCCTCGCCGCTCGAAAAGGGCGTTTATCGCTCGATCAGTGGTAACGTTGCAACGGCTTGGGGTCTGTTGGCTGCTTCGGAGAAGAGTGGTCGTCCGCTGTTCTGCGGCTCGTACCCCATCACCCCCGCAACCGTAATCCTCGAAGAGCTGGCTAAGCACAAGTCGTTAGGCGCTAAGACCGTTCAGGCTGAGGACGAGATCGCAGGTATCTGTACCTCGATCGGTGCAGCTTTCGCCGGCAACTTCGCAGTTACCACCACCTCGGGTCCCGGTCTGTCGTTGAAGAGCGAGGCTTTGGGTCTGGCTGTAATGGCTGAGCTGCCTCTGGTAGTTGTAGATGTTCAGCGCGGTGGTCCTTCGACCGGTCTGCCGACCAAGACCGAGCAGAGCGACCTGGTTCAGGCTCTCTACGGTCGTAACGGCGAGTGCCCCGTTGTCGTTCTGGCAGCAAGTACCCCGAGCGACTGCTTCCACTACGCTTTCCAGGCAGGTAAGATCGCAATGGAGCATATGACTCCCGTAATCCTGCTGACCGACGGCTTCATCGCTAACGGTAGCCAGCCCTGGCGTATCCCCTCGATGAGCGACTACCCCGCTATCGTTCCTCCCGTTTGCACCGCATTGGACGAGGACGAGGCTCAGTATATGCCCTACAAGCGTAACCCCGAAACTCTGGCTCGCCGTTGGGCATTCCCCGGCACCGAGGGTTTGGAGCACCGCATCGGTGGCTTGGAGAAAGATAAGTTGAAGGGTAGCGTTTCGCACGACCCCGCTAACCACCAGATTATGACCAACACCCGCGCTGAGAAGGTTGCTCGCGTAGTGAATGTAATCCCCGAGCAGACCGTTATGGGTGCTGACGAGGCTGACGTGCTGGTTATCGGTTGGGGCGGTACTCTCGGCCACTTGCAGACTGCTGTCGAAGAGTTGCAGGCTGAGGGTAAGAGCATTGCTCTCTGCCACTTCAATTACATCAACCCGCTGCCCGCAAACGTGCGCGACATCTTCAAGCGCTATCGCCGTCTGGTTGTTTGCGAGTTGAACGCTGGTCAGTTCGCAGGTTATCTGCGTCAGAACTTCCAGGAGTTCACCTTCGAGCAGTTCAACAAGTGCGAGGGTCAGCCCTTCACTGTGATTGAGTTGAAAGATAAGTTTAACGAATTATTAGCCAAATAGTTATGTGTACATATAAATATACAGCGGCAGATTTCAAGAGCGACCAGGAGGTTAAATGGTGCGCAGGCTGTGGCGACCACGCTATCCTCAACTCGGTGCTTAAAGCACTGCCCGAAGTGGCCGAAAAACAGAACATTCCTCACAAAATGTTCACCGTAATCTCGGGTATCGGTTGCTCGTCGCGTTTCCCCTACTACGTGCGTAGCTACGGTATGCACACCATTCACGGTCGTGCTAACGCTATCGCTACCGGTGTTAAGACTGCTAACCCCGACCTGAGCGTTTGGGTAGCAACCGGTGATGGCGACTCGCTCGCAATCGGTGGTAACCACTTTATTCACGCTATCCGTCGTAACGTGAATCTCAACGTTGTTCTGTTCAACAATGAGATCTACGGTTTGACCAAGGGTCAGTACTCGCCCACCTCGAAGCTGGGTAAGATCACCAAGACCTCGCCCTATGGTACGGTTGAGAAGCCGTTCAACCCCGGTGAGCTGGTAATCGGTGCTAAGGGTACTTTCTTTGCTCGTTCGATCGACGCGGAGATGGAGCTGACGAAGAACTGCCTCGTAGAGGGTGCAGCTCACGAAGGTTTCTCGATTGTCGAGGTATTGCAGAACTGCGTGATCTTCAACGATAAGACCCACGCTCTGTTTGCAGGCGACAAGGCTACTCGTGCCGAGAACACCATCACCTTGAAACACGGCGAGAAGATGTTGTTCGGCTCGCAGAAGAACAAGGGTCTGATGTTGGACGGTATGAAGTTGAAGGTCGTAACCGTTGGTGAGAATGGCGTTACTGAGGACGACATTCTGACTCACGACGCTCACGAGAAGGATACCACGTTGCACGTGATGTTGGCTGCAATGAAGTATCCCGACTACCCCGTTGCTCTGGGTGTGATTCGTTCGGTAGAGGACGACGCAGTCTATGACAAGAAGGTAGCAGAGCAGGTTGAGCAGATAAAGGCTGACAGCAAGATCAAGTGTATGGACGATCTGCTGCGTAGCGGCGCAACTTGGGAGATCAAGTAATTCGGAGCGAAATACTTAATTCTCAATATGGTACAAAACCGAATCCCACGTGTGGGGTTCGGTTTTGTCGTTTGAGAGTAATGTCGATTTCTTTGAAATCGGCACACGAGGTGGCAACCAATTCAAATCAATGTTTGCCGTAGCGATCTTCAACTACTTGCCAATCGATCACGTCCCAAAGTTGGTCGATCGAGCGGGCGCGGTCGTTGCGATAATCAATATAGTAGGCGTGCTCCCAAACGTCGATACCGAGCAAAGGCGTCAATCCGTGGCGCAAAGGGTTGCCCGCATTCGACTCGGAGAGGATCACAAGGTTACCATTCCGATTCTCAGCCAGCCAAACCCAACCCGAGCCAAATAGCGACGTGGCAGCTTTAGCCAACTGCACCTTCATCGCATCGAACGATCCGAAATCGCGCTTGATAGCTGCCGCTAACGGCCCTTCGGGAGCGTGCTTGGCGACCGCAGCAGGTGCAAGCGTAAGGAAATAGAGATTGTGGTTGAGCACCTGAGCCGCATTGTTATAGAGCGGTCCGTCGGCCTGGCGCTCAATATCCTCCAACGTCATTGTCACAAAACGAGTATCGGCAATCAAGTTATTGACATTATTTACGTATGTTTGAAGATGTTTGCCGTGGTGGTAGCGCAGCGTCTCCTCGCTAATGTTCGGTGCGAGAGCCGACATCTCATAAGGCAATTCGATCAGCGTGAAGGTCGCCGCGGGTGTTTCAGTGGGTGTTGTCATAAATAGTAAGTTGCAGATTAACAATAGTGTAAACATAGGCCTGTTGCGTTTTTGAGCATTCTACTCCTCGATAGGCACAAAGGCCTCTTTCGCCTCGCCACAAAGCGGGCAGACCCAATCGTAGGGCAACTCCTCAAAGGGCGTTCCGGCCGGAATACCATTATCGGGATCACCAACCGCAGGATCATAGATGTAGGGACACGATGGACATTGATACTTTTTCATAGTTGATTTGTTTAAGAGTTCACGGCTCGGACTCTCAAAAACAGTGCCGCACGAAAACAAAAGCGGGGTCGCACCCGATCGGTACAACCCCACCCATTTTCGTTTTCGCGTTCGCTATCGTTCGACCTCACGGCGATTGATCAGCGCCTGAGTAATAGTCATCTCATCGACATACTCCAACTCGTCGCCAAAGCCCAAACCGCGAGCAATGGTCGTAACCTTCACCGATGGGTAGGCGCGCAAGCGATTGAGGATATAGAAGAGCGTCGTTTCGCCCTCGACCGATGTATTGAGTGCCAAAATCACCTCGCGGATCTCGCCTCGTGCCACGTTGTCGATCAGCAGATCGATCTTCAAATCGGACGGTGCAATGCCCTGCATTGGCGAAATCACACCTCCCAAAACGTGATAGATACCTCGATATTGGCGCGTATTCTCGATCGACAGCACGTCCGACACCTGCTCCACGACGCAGACGGTCGTATGGTCGCGGCGTTCGTCGGCGCAAATAGGACACACATCGGTATCAGACAAGTTGTTACACAAGCGGCAATGGCGAATCTGCGTGCGGAAACGATCGATACTCGACGTCATATCCTGCACACTCGCCACCTCCATACGCAGCAGGTGCATAGCCAAGCGCAACGCCGTGCGACGTCCAATTCCAGGCAACTTCGACAACTCGGCCGTTACATCTTCCAAAAGTCGTGACATAGTCGATTCCGTTTTTAGTCGATCATCTCGATTGCACGCTCTTCGAGCCAGCCCTTATTGCCATCGGCAATGGTCACCTCGATCCAATTCTCGACACGGTCGCCCACACGCACCTTCGTACCCTCGTGCAGCACGAACATATCGGTTGCATTCTTCTCGGGAGCAGCCTTGACCGACACCGACGCATTCATCACAATCGCCTCGCTCGGCGAGGTTGCCTCACGACGCTCGGTCACTGCAAATGCCGTTGTCACCACGAACAACAACAAGCCCACTATCGACGCAAAGAATCCGATCTTGCGAAACAACAGACTCTGCACCAATAGGTAGACCATCACCGAGAACAACATCATCGCAAAAAACAGCAACGACAACACCGCCCACGCATTTCCGCTAATCGTTTGGCGCACGGTGCGTACCCAACGAGTGAGGAACAGTTCGGGCACAACCTGAATACGATCCTTCGTGTAGCTATTTGCTACATCGAGATTGTAACGAATATCGGCATCACCCGGTGCCAGACGCAACGCCTTATTATAATATAAAATTGCGTGACCCATATCGTCGGTCTTGAAATAGGCATTGCCCATATTGTAGTAGAGCTTCGCCGACGCCAAACCACGCTCCTCAATGGCATGATAGAGTTCCAACGCACGAGGATAGTTGGCATTGACATAGGCCGTATTGGCATCGTCCCACATCTGCTCGTTGCCGATCGTTGCGGGAGTCGCAGCCTCTGCCGTGTTCGCCTCCTGAGCCAGCGCCAACACCGTAGTAGTCAGCGCAATGATGAGCATAAATATCTTTTTAATCATCGTTCGTTCCTCCTATTTTTTGAGCGTTGATTCGAGTTTCGAGATGATCTGCACTCCCTCGGCATAGACCTCGTTCATCTGAGCCGACGCCATCGGGGAGTACTGAGCCTCGTCGCACGACACGATTATATCGATAAACTGCTGGATCACATCGGTCGAAATCGAACGCTTGCGCAACTCCTCGCGGACATTCTCCTTAGTCAGATTGGCCACGGGGATATTCAGCTTATCGCTCATATAACCCCACAGCGCACGCAACATCTCCTCGTAGAAACCGTGCTGATTATCCAACTCCATAAACTTCGCCGCCGCACGGAAACGCTGCAACGCCACACGGTTAGCACGCTTGCCTCGAATGAGCGTCACATTCTGCATCTCCTTGATTCGCTTGCGGAGGTAGATCGACACGCCGACAAACAGTGCCGCAAGCAGTGCCAGCACAATCCAATACGCCGTGCTACCCACAAAAACCGAGCGCACGGGACGTAAACCCGCCGAACCGAGTTTGATGAAGCGGATATCCTGACCGAGCAGCTTGACCTCCTCCTTCGACACTCCTCCAATCACGGGTGCGCCCGACAAACCTCCCGACGCATCGGGGTCGATCGTCAGTGCCAAAGCGCGCGACGAGAGAGTTTCGTATTTCAGTTGAGCGGGATCGAAATATGTGAATTCAACCGCAGGCACCTCATACTCGCCCTCGGCACGTGCGATGAAGGGGTACTCGAATTGGCGGTAGCCACTGATACCCTGCACCGAATTTTTCAAGCTCTCGGTGGTCTTGACATCGTACAGTTCGAACGACGAAGGCAGCGACAACGAAGGCGCTTGCACGAAGGGCAGGTTGCCCGTACCCGAAATCTTCACCGTATAGGTCGCCGCCGAGTTAGCCGTAAAGTTCGACGCGGGAGGGGTTGCCTCCATCGTGAAACGACCCACAGCGCCCGAGAACGATGCAGGGGCACCCGCAGGCAACTCCTTCACGTTGATCTCGACGGGCGCAGTCGTCAGCTTGCGACGCACCTCCGCCACCTCAGGCTGATCGAAGAAGGGATCGAAGCCGCGCGAGCTGCTCGGCATAACAATCTGAGCCACAACGGTCATCTCGGCAGGATCAATACGCAGTTTGCCCGTCTGCTGAGGATAGAGCAGATATTCGCGCACGACCAGCGTTTCGTAGATACGTCCATCGTAGGTTTCGCGTTGCCACATATTGTTCTCCGAATCCAGCTCCTGAGTCCAGAAGCCATTGAACGACGGGAACTTAGCACCCTCGCTGCCCAACAACGAAACGCGTTTATACAATTTGAGTGCAGCCACAACAGGCTCGCCTTTGAATACGTCGGTCTTATTGACCGTCATTCGCATCAGTAGATCATTTGCACCAATCGCCTTCTCGGCCGATCCGCCACCCTGCTGTGTCGCACCACCCTGCTGCGAGTTACCCTCATCAACAACCTCGATCGTTACGGGTTGCGTGCGGTAGCTCTTGCCATCGACCGCGATAGCCGCCGAACCGATGGTGAACTTACCCTTAGCAGTACCTTGCAGGACGTAGGTATAGGTGTGATACTCCGAGCGCTCCATCGAACCATTGACGATGTACATATTGCTGCCGTGCGAAGTCACCGGACCAGCCACAAGTTGAAAACCCTCGAACGTGGGAGCCTCGAAGCTATTGCGTTCAGGCTCGGCATTGACCGTAAACTCAATGCGGAAATTCTCGCCCGCCGCAACCAACAACGGAGCCGACGCCTCGAATGTCGTGGGCGACGATGCCCACGACACAACCGTCGCCAGCAAAGCCACCACGCTCAACATCAATCTTCTAAACATACTCAGTATATTATATTTCATATCATAACGTATCGCGCACCTAAATATTATGCGCGGTACGCATTTTTTGTCGATCCTCACGACAAAAGCTATAACCCCTCAAAACACGATCACTCCGACGGTCAGCCTCGTTTGCGTACGGCCACCGTCGGAGATTCGTGTTAGTTGTAGGGGTTGGTCGAAAAGAGCCGCACTCCACTCTTTCAAACGGAGTGCGCCCTCGCTCGGTTATAGTTTTTCTCAAAAGCGTATAACGTGAGCTATTTTTAGGCGCGCGACGCTATGCAAAGCGGAGCATACTAAACGTATGTGAGCATTTGCAGAGCAAGCGCAACGCCAAAAGAGCCACGTTAGACACTTTTAGTGCTTGAAGTCGGCAAAGAAATCGTTACCCTTGTCGTCCACAATGATGAATGCGGGGAAGTCCTCAACATAGATCTTGCGAACTGCCTCCATACCCAACTCGGGGAAGTCGACAACCTCAACACTCTTAATGCTGTTCTTAGCCAAGATAGCTGCCGGACCGCCGATCGAACCGAGGTAGAAACCACCGTGCTTCTGGCACGCGTCGGTTACTGCCTGCGAACGGTTACCCTTAGCCACCATAACCATCGAACCACCGTGATCCTGGAACAGATCTACGTAGGGGTCCATACGACCTGCGGTGGTGGGACCAAAGCTACCCGATGCCATACCTGCGGGAGTCTTCGCGGGACCTGCATAGTAAACGGGGTGCTTCTTGAAATACTCGGGCATAGGCTTACCCTCGTCCAACATCTGCTTGATACGAGCGTGAGCGATATCGCGTGCCACGATCAACGTACCCTTGATATTCAAGCGGGTCTTGATGGGATACTTGGTCAGCGTCTCGCGCACCTTGTCCATACCCTCGTCCAAGTCGATCTCAACTGCGGGCGACATTGCGGGAGCCTCCTTAGGCAAGAAACGTGCGGGATTCTTCTCCAACTGCTCGATGAAGATACCGTCCTCGGTGATCTTAGCCTTGATGTTACGGTCAGCCGAGCAGCTAACACCCAAACCTACGGGGCACGACGCTGCGTGGCGAGGACCACGAATAACACGTACATCGTGTACCAGATACTTACCACCGAACTGAGCACCTACGCCACTCTTCTGGCAGATATCGAGCACCTTCTGCTCCCACTCCAAATCGCGGAAGTAGCGGCCACCCTCGTTACCCGATGTGGGCAGGTGATCGAGATAACCAGCCGAAGCCTTCTTAACGGTTGCGAGGTTGGTCTCAGCCGAAGTACCACCGATGCAGAGTGCCAAATGGTAGGGAGGACAAGCCGAAGTACCCAGATCCTTGATGTGCTCCTCAACGAACTTGGTCAGATTCTCCTCGGTCAGCAACGCCTTGGTCTGCTGATACAAGAAGGTCTTGTTAGCCGAGCCACCACCCTTGGTGATGAACAAGAACTTATACTCGTTGCCCTGAGTTGCATAGAGGTCGATCTGTGCGGGCAGGTTGGTGCCGCTGTTCTTCTCGTTGAGCATATCGAAGGGAACTACCTGCGAGTAACGGAGGTTACGCTCCTTGTAGGTCTCATAAACACCGCGAGTAATGCACTCAGCATCGTCAGCGCCCGTATAAACGTCCTCGCCCTTCTTACCGATACAGATTGCGGTACCCGTATCCTGACAGGTGGGCAACTCACCCTCGGCAGCTACGCACTGGTTGAGCAACATCGTGTAAGCCACAAACTTATCGTTGTCGGTAGCTTCGGGATCTTCGAGAATGTTAGCCAACTTCTGCAAGTGCGACGCACGCAGATAGAACGAAACGTCGTTGTAAGCCTCTTTTGCCAACAGCTCCAAGCCCTTGGGATCAACTTTCAGAATACGACGACCGTCGCACTCAACAACTTTCACATAGTCTTTTGTAAGGAGACGATATTCCGTAGTATCGTTTTCGATGGGGAACGGCTCCTGATAGATGAAATCAGCCATAGTGTTAAATGAATTTTGTATTTGTTTAACTTGTTAAATTTCGGTTTACGGCGCGACTTGTCGCACTTCACGACAAATCTAACCGCAAATATACAAAAAACATTGTGAATCGACTAACATTATGGAGGATATTTTCGTCACTCAATATAATTATTTTACAGCGATCGGCTACTAATTCAACAAAGTGGCAAAAAATGTGTTTTTGTTGCATTTATTTGGCGAAAGATTGTCGATAGTATTCAAAAATTTAGTATTTTTGCAAAGATTTTAATAACTTGCAACGTCGAATGTGCTGCAACAACCAACGCACACACACGATAAGCAACATATTAAACCATTGAAATTCAAGTTATAACTTAATACAACATTTAACAAAACTATGGTATCTTACAAGGATCTTGGTCTGGTGAACACCCGTGAGATGTTCGCTGAGGCTATCAAGGGCGGTTACGCTATCCCCGCTTTCAATTTTAACAATATGGAGCAGATGCAGGCTATCATCTCGGCTTGCGTTGAGTGCTCGTCGCCCGTAATCTTGCAGGTTTCGTCGGGTGCACGTAAGTACGCTAACCAGACTCTGCTTCGCTATATGGCGCAGGGCGCTGTTGAGTACGCTAAGGAGTTGGGTAAGAACATTCCTATCGTACTGCACCTCGACCACGGTAACTCGTTCGAGCTCTGTAAGAGCTGTATCGATATGGGTTTCTCGTCGGTGATGATCGACGGTAGCCACCTCCCCTACGACGAGAACGTAGCGCTGACCAAGCAGGTAGTTGAGTACGCTCACCAGCACGACGTAACCGTAGAGGGTGAGCTCGGCGTTTTGGCAGGTGTAGAGGACGAGGTTTCGTCGGAGGTTGCTCACTACACTCGCCCCGAGGAGGTTGTTGATTTCGTAACCAAGACCGGCGTTGATTCGTTGGCTATCTCGATCGGTACCTCGCACGGCGCTAACAAGTTCAAGCCCGAGCAGTGCACCCGCAACGCTGAGGGTATCCTCGTTCCCCCCGAACTGCGTTTCGACATCTTGGAGGAGATCGAGAAGCAGCTCCCCGGTTTCCCCATCGTTCTGCACGGTTCGTCGTCGGTTCCCCAGGAGTACGTGAAGATCATCAACACCCACGGTGGTGCTTTGAAGGACGCAGTAGGTATTCCCGAGGAGCAGTTGCGCAAGGCTGCTAAGAGCGCAGTTTGCAAGATCAACATCGACTCGGACGGTCGTCTGGCTATGACCGCTGCTGTACGTAAGATCTTCGTTGACAACCCGGCTGAGTTCGACCCCCGCAAGTACTTGGGTCCCGCTCGCGACGAGTTGAAGAAGCTCTATATGCACAAGTGCGAGAACGTTCTGGGTTCGGCTGGTAAGGTTAAGTAATTCAGACGATTGACTCGTTCGTAAATGAGAACGCCCGACCACTGTGGTCGGGCGTTTCTTTTATGTCGGCAGATTTGGATTACCAATTTTTGAAGGGGTTGCGCACAAGGTGAGAATTGTAGTAGCGACGGTCGCCCGTAACCTCCTCGCCCAGCCACTCGGGGCGGGCAAATTGTTCGTCGGGCGCGGAGAGTTCGATCTCGGCAACGGTCAGACCTTCGTTGTCGCCATAGAACTCATCAACCTCGAAGGTGTGTCCCTCGAACGGAATGAGGTAGCGGCACTTGTCGATCACACCGCCACGGCACAACGTGAGCATTTCGAGAGCCTCGCGCACGGGCACTTCGTACTCCCACTCGCTGCGGCTAATGCCGTCGGCGCTCGGACCTTTGATAGTCAGGTAGCCGCGCTCGCCACGCACTCGGACACGAACGGTGCAACCACCGCCCGACGAGAGATACCCCTGCGCGATACGTTCGCACGAGGTGGCCGACGACTTATAATCGCCCGCGACCAAGAATTTACGTTCGATCTCCAATGCCATAACTTTGATGTTCGTTTGTTGCAAAGATAGCGATTTTCGAGCTGAGTGTGCGCCACTGAGGCCCAATATTTTTGATGAGTAAGGAAAGAGGGCGTAAAATTTGTAGTTTTGGAGGTAAATACCTATCTTTGTAGATTACAACGAGTACATTATAAATGGAAGAAAGAGATCAGATAATTGCCGACCTCGGCAACGAATATAAATATGGTTTCACCACCGACATCGAGACCGAAACAATTCCGCGCGGTCTGAACGAAGATGTCGTGCGACTCATCTCGCAGAAAAAGGGCGAACCCGAATGGCTCACAGCCTATCGACTGAAAGCCTATCGCCATTGGCTCACGATGACTATGCCGACGTGGGCACACCTCGATATTCCCGAAATCGATTATCAGGATATTATCTACTACGCCGCACCGCGCACAAAACCCAAGCTCAACTCGATGGACGAGGTCGATCCCGAGTTGCGTCGTACGTTCGACAAGCTGGGTATTCCGCTCGAAGAGCAGATGGCGCTGTCGGGCGTGGCGGTCGACGCGGTGATGGACTCGGTTTCGGTCAAGACCACATTCAAAGAGGTGCTGGCCGAGAAGGGAATCATCTTCTGCTCGATCAGCGAGGCTGTGCGCGACTACCCCGAATTGGTGCGCAAGTACCTGGGTAGCGTGGTGCCCTATGCCGACAACTTTTTCACGGCATTGAACGCAGCGGTATTTTCGGACGGCTCGTTCTGCTACATTCCCAAAGGGGTGCGCTGCCCGATGGAGTTGAGCACCTATTTCCGTATCAATGCCGCAGGAACGGGTCAGTTCGAGCGAACGCTGATCGTGGCCGACGAAGGATCGTATGTGAGCTACTTGGAGGGTTGTACCGCTCCGCAACGCGACGAAAATCAGTTGCACGCCGCCGTAGTCGAGATTGTCGTGCTGAAAGATGCCGAGGTGAAATATTCGACCGTACAGAATTGGTACCCAGGCGATAAGGAGGGTAAGGGCGGCATTTACAACTTTGTAACCAAGCGCGGCATTTGCAAGGGCGACAACGCGCGTCTGTCGTGGACGCAGGTCGAGACGGGATCGGCTATCACGTGGAAATATCCGAGCTGTATCCTCGCAGGCGACAACAGCGTGGCGGAGTTCTACTCGGTGGCGATGACCAACAACTTCCAGCAGGCAGATACTGGTACGAAGATGATTCACATCGGTCGCAACACCCGTTCGCGCATCGTCTCGAAGGGTATCTCGGCAGGTCGCAGCCAGAACAGCTATCGCGGTTTGGTGCGTGTGGCAAAGGGTGCCGAGAACGCTCGTAACTACTCGCAGTGCGACTCGTTGCTCATTGGCGATCGTTGCGGTGCGCACACGTTCCCCTATATGGACGTGCAGAACCCCTCGGCGGTGGTTGAGCACGAGGCTACAACATCGAAAATCTCCGAGGAGCAGCTCTTCTACTGCAACCAGCGCGGACTATCGACCGAGGACGCTGTGGGGCTGATCGTCAATGGTTACGCCAAAGAGGTGCTGAGCAAGTTGCCGATGGAGTTTGCAGTCGAGGCACAAAAGCTATTGGCTATCAGCCTTGAAGGTAGTGTAGGATAGGCTTTGCAAATTCAAAATTCAAAATTCAA